>DAOUCB010000001.1:0-7482 GCA_034432495.1 Anaerolineae bacterium
GACCAGCAACCCGACCACGGACTCGAAAAAGGGTGAGCAAGACGCGCTGCTTGAGTTCTACAAGAAGCTGCGCCCAGGCGACCCGCCCACACTGGACAACGCACAGAATTTCGTGCAGAACCTCTTCTTCTCGGCGCGCCGCTACGATCTGGGCAAGGTTGGTCGCTACAAGCTCAACCGCCGGCTGGGCCTTGACATCAGCAACATGGATGCCAAGACGCGCATCCTTACCAACGATGATCTGATCGCGGTCATCAAGCGCATTGTTCAGATCAACAACGGCGAGGGTCGCCCCGACGACATCGATCATCTGGGCAACCGTCGCGTCAAGACCGTCGGCGAGCTGATCCAGAACAAGCTGCGCGTCGGCCTGCGCCGCACCGAGCGCGTCGTCAAGGAACGTATGTCGATCCGCGAGTCGGACAACATGACGCCGGTGACGCTGGTCAACATCCGTCCAGTGGTCGCTGCCATCCGCGAATTCTTTGGCTCGTCGCAGTTGTCGCAGTTCATGGAGCAGACCAACCCGCTCGCCGAACTGACGCACAAGCGCACGCTGTCGGCGCTCGGCCCTGGCGGTCTGCGCCGTGAGCGCGCCGGTTTCGACGTGCGTGACGTGCATCACAGCCACTACGGACGCATCTGCCCGATTGAGACGCCAGAAGGCCCGAACATCGGTCTGATTGGTCGCCTCGCTAGCTACGCCCGGGTCAACGAATATGGCTTTGTCGAAACACCTTACCGCGAAGTCATTAAGTTCCTCGCCGCCAGCGATCCCGACCTGATCGGGCGAGCAGTACGTGAAGACGTGACCGACGCCAGCGGCAAAGTGATCGCCGAAGAAGGCGCAATCATCGACGAAAAGATGATGAAGAAGTTTGTCGGGCTGGATCGCGTTCCGGTGATGCCCTTTGTCGGCACGGAAATCATCTATATGTCCGCCGACCAGGAAGACAACTACGTGATCGCGCAGGCGAATGCGCAGGTCGGGCCACGCCGTGAATTCCTCAACGACCGTGTCTCGTCGCGTCACAACCAGAAATTCCTGTCGTCACCGGCGCGCCGGATCGACTACATCGACATTGCGCCGCGCCAGATCGTCGGCATCAGCGCCGCGTTGATCCCCTTCCTCGAACATGACGACGCCAACCGCGCGCTGATGGGTTCGAACATGCAGCGTCAGGCGGTGCCCCTGCTGCGCCCCGATGTGCCGATTGTCTCGACGGGCATGGAAAGCCAGGCTGCCTATGACAGCGGTCAGGTTCTGGTGGCGGATGTTGAGGGCGAGGTCGTCAGCGTTCAGGGCGACCGGATTATCGTTCACACTACCGCTGGCGACGAACGCGTCTATCGTCTGCGCAAGTACAACCGCTCGAACCAATCGACCTGCATTGACCAGCGCCCGATTGTGGTCAAGGGGCAGCAGATCAAGAAAGGTGAAGTCATCGCCGACAGTTCCTCGACCTATCTGGGCAGTCTGGCACTCGGTCACGACGTGCTGGGCGCGTTCCTGTCGTGGAGCGGCGGTAATTACGAAGACGCCCTGCTCATCAGCGAGGACATGCTACGCGAAGACAAGTTCACCTCGATTCACATCGAGAAGCACGAAGTCGAAGCGCGCGATACCAAGCTGGGGCCGGAAGAAATCACCTACGATATTCCCAATGTCGGCGAGGACGCACTGAAAGATCTCGACGAGTTCGGTATCATCCGCATCGGTGCGGAAGTCGGCCCGAATGACATTCTGGTCGGCAAAATTACCCCGAAGGGCGAAAAAGAACTCAGCCCGGAAGAAAAACTGCTGCGCGCGATTTTCGGTGAGAAGGCGCGCGAAGTGAAAGACTCGTCGCTGCGTTTGCCGCACGGTGAAAAGGGTAAAGTCGTCGATGTGAAGACCTTCACGCGCGACGAACATCCCGACCTGCCAGCAGGGGTCGAGAAGATGGTGCGCGTCAGCGTGGCCCAGAAGCGTAAGCTGACCGTCGGCGACAAGATGGCCGGTCGTCACGGCAACAAGGGCGTGATTTCCAAAATTGTCCCGATTGAGGACATGCCCTTTCTGTCGGATGGTCGCACCTGCGAAATCATCCTGAACCCGCTCGGTGTTCCTGGTCGTATGAACATCGGTCAGGTACTGGAAATCCACCTCGGTTGGGCAGCGGATCGCCTCGGCTTCCGCGCTATCACCCCGGTGTTCGACGGCGCGAAGGAATGGGAAATCCAGTCCGAAGAAGGTCGCGCCTGGCTGATCGACCGCGCCTGGAATGTGATTACCGAGCGCGCCTGGGAGTGGATTCAGCAGTTCGAGTACAACCCGGAAGAACTGGAAGACGACGACGAAGTGCGCCGCCTCTACGTTCATGAATGGCTGCGGGAAAACCCGGCTTACGATGCCGACCAACTGCTGCTCGATCAGGCTTATGCCCGCCGCGCCGTCCTGGCGGAATGGCTGCGCGAAAAGGGTTACAACCCGGATGAGATCCTCCTGTTCGACACCACCGGCTTGACCGCTGAAGAGCGCCGCGTCCGCGACACCAATGCCTATAATGTGGCGCTGCGCCTGTGGATCGAGTGGGCTTCACCCGAAACTGAAGTTCCTGAAGGCACCATTGGCAAAGAACTGCTGTTGATCGCTGACCGCGTTATGTTCGAGACGGGTCGTGCGGTTCCGGTTTATGGCAAGCAGATTCTCTACGATGGACGCACAGGCGAGCCATTCGATCAAGCGGTTACGGTTGGCCTCATCCACATGCTCAAGCTGGCGCATCTGGTCGAAGACAAGGTACACGCCCGCTCGACTGGCCCTTACAGCCTCGTCACCCAGCAGCCGCTCGGTGGCAAGGCGCAGTTCGGTGGTCAGCGCTTCGGTGAAATGGAAGTGTGGGCGCTGGAAGCCTACGGCGCAGCGTATACCCTGCAAGAAATGCTGACGGTCAAGTCCGACGACGTGCAGGGGCGCGTCAAGACCTACGAAGCGATCATCAAGGGTGAGCCGATTGAAGAACCGGGCATCCCGACCTCGTTCCGCGTGCTGGTGAAGGAACTGCAAAGCCTCGGCCTCGCAGTGGAAGCCATCGGCGAAGGCGGCGAAGTCGTGCGCTTCGGCAAGGAAGATGAAAAGAAAACGCAGGCCAAGATTCCGACAGGCGGCCTGCTGAGCATGAGCCGCGACATTGGCGGCGACGACTTCTAAAGCATCGGTGCAAGCTTCGCAGTTTATTGTAGGGACTGGTCAATGACCAGTCCCTATTTGTTTCTCCTTTTTGCCCTGTTGACTCTCCGGTCGCAGGAGGCTTCACACTGTGATCATTCAGTCGAATCACTTCTGTGGAGCAAAAAAACGATGGACATTCAAACGGTACAGATCATTGCCGGGAGCATTTCATCTTTCTTTTTCATCAGCAGTAACCTGCCGATGCTGCTCAAAGCCTTCAAGACGCGTGACCTTCGCTCCTACAGCCTAAGCAACATCCTTCTCAACAACGTTGGTAATGTCATCTACTGGCTCTATGTCAGCAGCCTGCCGCTTGGCCCTATCTGGGTGATGCACAGCTTCTATACGCTGACAAGCCTGTTGATGCTGGTGGCATTTGTGCGTTATGAATACAAGGCAGAGACACGAAACCGCTCGTTCTTCCTTGTTCACAGGAGCTAGTCTGATGAACACGCCAACGAAACCGCAACTGCTCAGAATTGGTGAGTTTTCCCGCCTCAGCCAAGTAACGGTCAAAACACTCCACCACTACGATGACATCGGGTTATTCAAACCGTCGCAAGTAGATAAATTCACAGATTATCGCTACTACACGCTCGATCAACTGCCCCATATTCACAGCATCATGGCGCTCAAGGAACTGGGGCTGTCGCTTGAAGAAATTGGTCAGCTCCTGCTCGATGACCTTTCACCAGAGGAATTGCGCGGCATGTTTCTCCTGAAACAGGCAGAAGCTCAGCAGCGCATCCGTGACGAACAGGCACGACTGGCGCAAATCGAATTTCGGTTGCGGCAGATTGAAAACGAGAATAGCCTGCAAACGCTCGATATTGTCATCAAACAGATTAAGCCGATCCAAGCGCTTACGCTGCGAGGTCACTACCCCACCCGGCAGGACGGCAGCGTGGGCGCAGTTGGCATGGCAATCATGGAAGCGGGAAGACAAGGGAGAATCCAGATGGTCGGCGCAGGTCTGAATATATTTTATGAAGAAGAATTTCGTGGCGATTATTTCGACCGGGAAATCGCGCTCCCCGTTGCCTCGACCCATGCGCCAACGGTGTCACTGGGCACAGAGGGAACACTGCAACTGCGCGAACTTCCTGCCATTGAAACAGCGGCGACTTACATGCATCAAGGCGATTATGAAACGCTCAACGAGAAGTACTTGTCGCTTCAGCGCTGGGCAGTCGAAAATGGGTACAAGCTCGGTGGAACCTGGCGCTTCGTCTATCATCGTGGTCCAATGCATTTTGTCGAACCTGCGGAATATCTGACAGAGCTTCAACACCCCATCGAACGCGCATAGGCCATTCTGCGCAAATTGCTCTCTTGACTCTCCCGTCGCTGGAAGCTGCATCCTGTTTTATGAAAGCTGCTTTCAAACTTTTATTTTGCCGGAGGTTGTGATGCTCAAAATCGGCGAATTTTCACGGCTCAGTCAGGTTCCGGTTAAAACTCTGCGCTACTATGACGAAATTGATTTGTTCAAGCCGTCGCAGATCGACCCATTCACGGACTATCGCTACTACACGCTCGATCAACTGCCCCGCATCCACAGCATTATGGCGCTGAAGGAGTTAGGGCTATCGCTCGAAGAAATCGCCCTGCTGCTGCAAGCCGACCTCCCGCCGGAGCAGATACGCGGCATGTATCGGTTGAAACATGCCGAAGTGGAACAGCGTATCCGCGAGGAGCAGACACGGCTGGCAAAAATCGAGTTTCGTTTGCGGCAAATTGAGATGGAAGGACAGATGCGAAGTGTTGACATTGTTATCAAACGGATTGAGCCATTTTACGCGCTAACGATGCGGCGCAAATTTTTGAACCGGCAGGAGCGGGAATTTGTCGGCCATGCCATCGAAAAAGCGGATTATGCCGGAAAAATCCAATGGGATCAGGCATCACCGATAGAAATTCTGTATGAAGATGAATTCCACGGCGAATATACCGACTCGGAAATCACTATCCCCGTCGATTCCACCCATACGCCAACTGTTTCGCTTGGCGAGGCAGGGACATTCATCCTTCGGGAAATTCCGGCGATTGAGACCGCAGCCACCTACATCCATCAGGGCGACTATCCATCGCTCAATGAAAAGTATCTCTTTTTGCAGCGCTGGGCAGTCGAAAATGGCTACAAGCTAAGCGGAACCTGGCGCTTCGTCTATCATCGCGGGCCGATGCATCACGTCGATCCGTTCGACTATTTGACAGAGCTTCAGCACCCTATCGAACAGGCCTAATCTTGCGGTTGCCATTACGTCTCGTCGTGCTATCCTTATGAGGCGTTCTAATTTCCGAGGCAACCATGCACATTAAACACCTGCACGAATGGAATATTTCGGCATCTGAGGCGATTGCGCTGCAAAAGCAGATGGTCGCTGACATCGACTTCCATCACCCCATTGATCTCAAAGCAGTCAAACTGGTCGCGGGGGTGGATGTGAGTGTCAAACCTGATCCCGAAACGGGCAAGGATATGTCGCAGGCAGCGGTGGTCGTGCTGAGTTTCCCCGATATGCAGGTCGTCGAAACGTCGCTGGCGACCCTGCCGACGCCCTTCCCCTACATCCCCGGCCTGCTGTCATTCCGCGAAGGGCCAGTGCTGGAAATGGCTTTCGCGAAGCTGCAAGCTGAACCCGACGTCCTGATTTTCGACGGCATGGGGCGCGCCCACCCACGCAGAATCGGGATCGCTTCGCACATGGGACTGTGGCTGCAAAAACCGAGTATCGGCTGCGGTAAAACGCTGTTTGTCGGCAAGTTCAAGGAGCCGGGCAACGAGCGCGGCGACTTTAGCGATTTGATCGACAAGGGCGAAGTGATTGGTGCGGTGCTGCGTACCCGCGCGAATGTCAAACCTGTTTTTATCTCAGTCGGGCATCTGGCGGATTTGCCAACCTCGCTCAAGCTGGTCATGCTCTGCACGAGCAAATATCGCCTGCCCGACCCAATCCGCGCCGCGCACAATGCCGCCGGGAAATTCGAATAATCCATGATGACAAATGATGGCGACCTGCGTGCGCCGGATTGCAAAGTCTTCATCGACGCCGACGTCTCCGAAAACGAATTGATCGGTTTGATTTCGCCGGTCTTGTTCGTGGCGGAAGACAAGGTGACGCTTCACGTCGATGTGCTGAAAAACGAGGATTATGATTCGAAGCGCAGCCGTCAGTTCCCCGACGGCTTCATCTATTTCCGCTACACGCTTGACCTGTATCTGAATAATGCGCCCGTCAAGACTAAAGCCGCCATCGTCACGCGGCTGCTGAAGGCATTATGGGACTGGGGCTATCCAGCAGTTGCCGCCAGCGCCTTCGAAGATCGGCTGCCGAAGGGCGGCGGCTACAAGAGCCGCTCCGTCCCCTGGCCTGACTAGCGTTCATCGCTGCCCTCACACTGCGCAATAATGTGCATCATGCGCGCATCCATCGCCTCGGCTTTGCGCAAAAGCTCGTCGATTGGGTGCAGCAAGGCCGAATTGGACTGCCGATCCTCAATTTGCGCTTTCAAAGTCGTGTAGGCGTCGCGCTCGCTGGCGATCCAGCCGTGAACAGCCTGCGCCTCGTCACAGGTGATCACGCCGTCTTCGGTGATGTCCAGCACCATCGAGTTCCAGCGCTCCTGAAATTCCTGCACCTCGTCGCGCAGTTCGTTCATACATGATGCCCTTTCCTATACCCATGCCGCCATCAGCGCGGACATTCAATCATAGGTGGAAGACCACCCGCTTCATACGCATGACCCACGTACTCCCAGTGATCGTTTTCACGCTGCAACAACACATATACCGTACCTAGACTATCGCTATCCGTCATCGCTATCCGGCAGTTTTCAGTTTCTTGATAAAAACCTTTTAATCGACTGCCAGAGTTAGGGAATTGTTCCTCAAGTATTCGTTGGATTTCTGGCTCAGTGAAGGGGAGCCAGGGCTGAAATACCCATAAATATGCTACCAAAATTATCACGGCAGATACGCCGAGAAGTACAGCACATCCTCGGAGTCGTTTCTCGTTACCGGATATTTTTCGTTGACTACGCACTACGCAACTAGCTCCATGCTGCCATCAGCGCAGGCAAATCGTCATAGATGCCCTCCGGCTGAATAGCGCTTGCAGCGAGAATCGCCGGACTGGTCACGCCCGTGAATACCAGCGCCGCTGGCAAGCCCGCAGCCTGCGCACCCTGAATATCCGTATCCAGACGATCCCCAATCATGAGCGTCGCTGCGGGCGCTGTGCCGAGGCTGTGCAGCGCCGCCGTGA
>DAOUCB010000002.1:0-4021 GCA_034432495.1 Anaerolineae bacterium
GGCATAGTGATGTTCTTGTAATTGGCATCGTCCAGCAGCAGGCTTTTGCGACGCGACTCGGTCGCGTAGGCCAGCCCATGATCGATAGCGAAACGGGATGAATAATTGGTCGGGAAATTCTCACCATCCACGCTAACCGAGCCGCTGTCGATGGTGTACATCCCAAAAATAGCGCGCGCGAGGTCGAAATGGCCTGCGCCGACCGCGCCATAAATGCCGAGGATTTCGCCAGAGCCGAGTTTGAAGCTGATGTCCTTAAAGACATCGGTTGTCAGATGGCGCACTTCGAGCGAGACTCGTTCATGTTCTTTGTGGAGAGCGCTGGGCAGGCTGGAATTGACTTCGCGACCCAGAATCAGGCCGATCAATTCGTTCATGCTGGTATTTGCGCGATCCAGCGTGGCGACTTTAAGACCGTCACGCAGGACGGTAATCCGGTCGGCGATGCTCAGGACTTCTTCGAGAAAATGGGAAATATAGATCACGCTGCGATTGCTTTCGCGCAGCGTCGCAATCAACGCCATCAGCCGCTCGATTTCGGCGGGGGAGAGGGCGGAAGTCGGCTCGTCCATAATCAGCACGCGCGCGCCGGAGGTGATCACCCGCAGGACTTCGACAATCTGCTGTGTGCCAAGTGAATAATGACCGAGTTCACGACGCACATCTATGTTCTCAAAACCAAACGAGGCTAACTGCTCCTGCGCGAGGGTATACATTTTCTTCCAGTCAATCGCGCCCCAACGATTGACGGGCTGGCGACCAAGAAAGAGATTTTCCGCGACGGATAAATCGGGCATGACGTTCAGTTCCTGGTGAATCATGCCGATGCCGTGATCGAGGGCGTCGCGCGGCGATTGCAACTGCACGGGCTGTCCATCGAGGATGTAGTCGCCGTCGTAGTCGGGATAGATGCCTGCGAGGATACGCATCAATGTGCTTTTGCCCGCGCCGTTTTCACCCACCAGCGCGTGAATCTCGCCCTGGTGCAGATCGAAATCGACGTGATCGAGCGCTTGCAGGGCGCGAAAGTTCTTGGAAATGCCCTTCAGTTCGAGGATTGAAGGAGAAGAAGCCACTGGGAATAAACTCCCTGAAATGAGGAAAAGAAATAAGTTCGGTGTTTTGAGTGGGGCGCACAGCCGCGCGCCCCACGCGTGATTCGGTTGCTGCAAAACGATTTAGAACTGAAACTGATCTTCGAGCCAGAGCTGACCGGGAACCGTGCTCAGGCCGTAGTTACTCAGCTTCCAGGGTTCTTCCGGCTTGACATCGGGGTTGGTGTCGATGTCGGGGAAGATCGCCGGGCCATCCGCCAGGACGAATCCCGGAATCCCACCGTCGGCGCGTGCCGTGTCGAGGCCAACCGTCGCCGCGTAAACGCCTGCAACCACGCCCCAGGCGTGAATACGGTTGGCGGAATTGCGAGCGGTGGCAGCCAGCTTGCCGTCGGCGACGGCCTGAATGGCTGGCGGCATGGCGTCGATGCCGACAATCGTCACCTGATCGCCGAGACCAGCATCTTCGACGACTTTACGGGCGGCGAGCGCCATATCGTCGTTGTGGCAGAAGCCCCCGGTGATGTCCGGGTATTTGTTGAGGATCGATTCCCAGATGGTCGCCGTCTTGGCAACGTCCCAGTCACCGAATTCGTCGTCCACGACTTCAATGTCGGGGAATTTCTTGACCATGTTGTAGAAGCCCTGCGCGCGACCCTGCGCGCCGGTATGCCCTTGCTGTCCCCAGGTATGTGCGACTTTGCCTTTGCCGCCCATCTTCTCGAACAGCTTGCCGACAACGGACTCCGACATAAAGACGTTGTTCGGCGCGATGAAGCTGAGGACGCCAATATCCTTGAGCTGACCGAGCGGGGCGATCAGCGTGTCCATGTCGATGACCGGGACGCCTGCCGAGGTGAGCGCTTGAATCGGCTCGACCAGTGTGCCGATGCTGTTGGGCTGAACGGCGACGAAATCCCACTTCTGGGTGGCGATCTGGTCGAATTTGGCGCGCTGCTTGCTGGGGTCGAACTCGCCGTCGAACCAGGTCAGGTTGACGCCGAGGAGCTTGCACATATTTTCAGCGGCGGCCTTGCCCTGCGCGTTCCAGGTTCCGGCGAGTCCGGCGCTGGACATGGCAGCATTGAGGGGTTGTGATTGAGCATGAGCGCGGCGATAGTCGAGCAGGGCGAGGAAATTCGCTCCGACCAGACCTGATCCGGCGAGGACGCTGCCTCCGAGGAATTGACGACGACTTAAGCCTCTTTTAGCCATTGCAAAAATCTCCTTATATTCTCTAATAAACTAAAGGCTGGGCGTGTTTTCTCTGGTTTGGCCCGCGAGAACTTCTCCGCACCTCCTTCAAGACTCTAATTTTTAAAAACACACCCGCCCACGATTGTTGTGAACGTTCACAATCGTATTATGTAAATCATATAGACTTCTGTGATTCTTTGCAAATTGCCTCGCTTGTCGCTAATGTTCTGGCGTTTTCGCTCGGCTAAAATTATTCAACGATTGTTTGCGGAGATTTGAAACATGCCCAAACGTATTCTTGTGACGGGCGCATCAGGGAAGGTCGGTCAGGCGTTTATCCGGCACCTGCTCAGCGACCCCAACTATGATCAATTCGTCGTGCGGGCGCTGCTCCACAATCGCACGCTCCCGGAGCAGGAACGGCTCGAAACGGTGCGCGGCTCGATGGATGATCGTGTTTTTGTCGAGGATGCCATGCGCGATGTGACGCATGTTCTGCATCTGGCAACGGTCAAGGAAACCCCTGAATCGATCATGGATGTGGCGGTCAAGGGGATGTTCTGGCTGCTGGAAGCCTGCCGCGTCAGCCCGACGTTCACGCAATTTATCCTCATCGGCGGGGACGCGGCAGTCGGTCACAGTGTTTATCCGCGACCGCTTCCTGTGACTGAGACACAGCCGCACAGGGCCTATCCGGGCTGCTACGCGCTCTCGAAAGTCCTCGAAGAAGTCATGCTGGAACAATACTACATTCAGTACGACTTCAACGGCTGCTGTCTGCGCTCCCCCTGGATTATGGAGAAGGACGACTTCAAATATACGCTGTCGTTCGGCGACGATGTGTTCGGCGGGCCGCCCTGGAAGGATTTCGTAACGCCGGAACAGGCAGCGGAATATATCCGCACGCAAACCGTCCCGGTGATGATTGACCGGACAGGTCGGTCAGTCAAGCGCAATTTCGTTCATGTTGATGATCTGGTGGCAGCGATTTTGCTGGCGCTGGATGCGCCTGGCGCTCAGCAGCAGACCTTCAATATCTGCATGGACGAACCGGTCGATTATCGCGAGATGGGCGCTTATCTGGCGAAAACGCGCGGCCTGCCCACCGTCGAGATTGTGACGCCGCTTTATCCTGTCTGGCTGGACAATGCCAAAGCAAAATTTGTGCTTGGCTGGCGGCCTCAATATGATCTGGCGAAACTGATTGACTCCGCGTGGGAATATCAGCGTGCGCCGGACGATCCCCGTATTGTGTGGTATCCCGGCTAAATTTGCAGTTAGAAATAGCAATGTAGGGGCGAGGCGTGCCTCGCCCATTTATATCTCTCCCAATAAGGTTTCTTTTATGGAATATGCCCCTTTAAATAACCAGACGGTCATTGATTATCTGAAAAGCCGCTCGGCGCTGGGCGAAGTCCTCAGCGATTTCGAGCATCTGACGGCAGTGGAAGTCGGCGATGGCAATCTGAATCAGGTCTTCATCGTCAAACATGTGGCTGATGCGAAGCAGGCGGTGATTCTCAAGCAGGCGCTGCCGTACCTGCGCGTCGCTGGCGATTCATGGCCCCTGACCCGCGAACGGGTGCGCTTCGAGACGCAGGCGCTCAAAGTCTATAACGATCTCACACCGGGACTCGCACCGCAGGTCTACGACTACGACGCGGAAATGTCGCTGGTGGTGATGGAATATCTCGGCGCGCACGAAGTCATGCGCAAGCCGCTGGTAGCGCGGCGGCGCTTCCCCCACTTCGCTGACCACATTTCGACCT
>DAOUCB010000003.1:0-3919 GCA_034432495.1 Anaerolineae bacterium
AATGCCAAAAATCTTCCCGTGAACGGTTTTGTTTTTCGCCCCCTCCTTGAATTCGGGGAGGGGGTCGGGGGGTGGGGTCGAGCGAGAAATTTCCCCGAATGCACATCATCGTGTAAAACGTGTCCTCTCCTCAGCCCCGCTTGCGTGGGAGAGGGAATGAGGGAGAGGGGTTGTAGCGGCGAGGCACGAGGCCATTTCACAATTGTATTTCCTGCCCCATGCGATCATCCGTCGGCGCATCCCTGTAGGGGCGCACGGCGGTGCGCCCCGCACAATCTTCTCGTAGGGGCGACGTGCCTCGCCCACGTTTCCGACTCTCGGCTCTTGTAGGGGCGCACCCACGTGTGCGCCCTTGCCTTTCTCTCTCGCCCACGTTTCCGACTCTCGGCACTGGTAGGGGCGCACGGCGGTGCGTCCCGCACAATCTTCTCGTAGGGGCGACCTGCCAGGTCGCCCCTACAGACCCCAAATATCCGCTTAGATCCACAAACCAGCACCATCTGTTTGAAGCTGTCCCCGGATTCGTGTGCTTACGATCCCACTTCCGGCGTCGAAACCGGCGTCCCGAACTGGTCGGCGCTCATCGTTGGAATTTCGCCGCTGATAGCGATCACCGCGCCGCTGTTCGGCTCCGAGAAGGTCGAGTTAATCGTGACGGCGATGCCGCCGTTCGCCGCGATTGCCATGCGATAGGGATAGTTCAGCCCCTCCGCGACCGGGGTTTTTCCGTCCGCCGAGACCTTGATCACGCTGCCCGTATTCGGGTTAAAGCCGAGATCGCCGTAGCCGTCTGCCAACTGCACCGCGTAGATCGTCCCATCATCGCCCACCGCCACATCGGTGACGGCGGTCAGGTTGTCGTAGCTGGCGACCATCGTTCCATCGGCTGTCCATTCCTCGATCCGCGCCGTCCCCGGATCATACGGGAAGGGCGACAGGAAGCCCACATAAATATGACCGTTCGGCCCCACATCGACGGCGGTCGGCACAGGCAAATCCATCCACACGTGGAACAGCTTCAGGCCGTCGGCTGCCGTCCACGTCAGCAGATCGTTGCCGCTGGCGTCGAGCAGATAGGTCGTGCCGTCCTCGCCGATGGTGACGTCAATCGGGTCGGACATTTTCACGTCCTCATCGGGATTGTTGGCATCTTCGTAGGCGTAAAGGTCGATAAACTGCTTGATGCGCAGCGTTTTCGGGTCGAGCTGGAGCGCCGCTTCCACCAGCGGCGCTGCCAGCGGGCCAATTCCCGTCACCAGCCACAGACCATCGGCATCGACATAAACACTGTTCGCGCCGATCATGTCGTCGAAGTTGGGCGCACTCGGCAGCCCACCGAGCACGGGCGTGATTTCGGTTTTCCCCGGCAGCACCTTGACGATCTGCGACGTGCCGCCGTACTTGATCGGCCCCAGCGCCCCCTGCCCAATCTGATCGCCGCCGGTGCCTGCTTCGGCAATCCACAGGACGCCGTTCGCGTCGTAATACAGACCGCGCGGGTTGTTGAGGCCGTTGACGATCACGTTGCTTTCTTGGGCGCTGGCGGGAAGGCTGAGTCCCAGTAATCCCAGCACGAGCGCGAGCAGAAAGTATTTACGCATTGACTCACTCCTTTTACGCCTCAGCGTGTTAGTTTGCATTGTAACCATAAACGTAAAATTTCTATGTTCCAGCCGAGCCGCCACAAAATTTGGTACAAACTGCCCAATCCCCAGCATATCCGCAGCAGATTGGTTTTCGCTTAAAACGCCATTTTGGGCCGGTCTTCGTCTGTCCGATAAATTGTTTTCTTCGTGGATTCTGGGGTCTTCCTTTTAACTTTTAACTTTTAACATTTGCAGCTATAGTAGCGTCCCTTTAGGCACAATTTTCGAGTAAGGAGCGTTTGTTTTGAGCACTTCACCGAACTGGCATAACAACGCAATCTTTTACGAACTCTATCTGCGCGCCTTCAACGATGGCAATGGCGACGGCAACGGCGACTTTACCGGGCTGCGCCAGAAGCTGGATTATTTGCAATGGCTGGGTGTGGACTGCATCTGGCTGCTGCCCGTCTTTGGCTCGCCCCTCAAGGATGACGGCTACGATGTCGCCAGCTACTACGGTATCCATCCGACCTATGGCGTGCTCGAAGACTTCAGCATCACCGTCGATGAAATTCACCGCCGGGGCATGAAGGTGATCTTCGATATGGTCATGAACCACACGTCGGATCAGCATCCCTGGTTTCAGGAATCGCGCCGCTCAACCGACTCCCCCCTCCGCGACTACTACGTCTGGACGACCGATACCGAAAAGTACAAGGAAGCCCGCATCATCTTCACCGACAGTGAGCGCTCCAACTGGGCTTACAGCGGTGTCACGGGCGAATACTACTGGCATCGTTTCTACAGCAGCCAGCCCGACCTGAATTACGATAATCCCGACGTGCGCCAGAAAATGATGGACGCCTGCAAATTCTGGCTCGACCTCGGCGTCGATGGCTTCCGGCTCGATGCCGTCCCCTATCTCTACGAACGGGAAGGCACCAACTGCGAAAATCTGCCCGAAACGCACGTTTTCCTGAAGCAACTGCGCAAATTTGTCGATGAGAATTATCCGGGGCGCATTCTGCTGGCGGAAGCCAACCAGTGGCCCAACGATCTTCAGCCCTACTTCGGCAATGGCGACGAACTGCATATGTGCTTCAACTTCCCGATCATGCCGCGCCTGTTCATGGCGCTGGCAAAAGGGGATCGCACGCCGGTGATCGATGTATCCGAAATGACCCCCGATATTCCCGATAACTGCCAGTGGGCGGTGTTTCTGCGCAACCACGACGAACTCACCCTCGAAATGGTCACCCCGGAAGAACGCGAGTTCATGTGGGATTTCTACGCGCCGGATCATCGTCAGCGCCTCAATCTCGGCATTCGCCGCCGCCTCGCACCGCTGCTTGGCAACGACCGTGCCAAACTCGAAGTCATGAATTCGCTGCTGTTCACACTGCCCGGCGCGCCCGTACTCTACTATGGTGACGAAATCGGCATGGGCGATGACGTATCGCTTGCCGACCGCAATGGCGTCCGCACACCGATGCAGTGGGAAGACAGCGAACACGCTGGTTTCTCGAATACCCAGTCAGACGCGCTCTACGCGCCGCTGATTCGTGACCCAACCTATGGCTTTCAGACCGTCAACGTCGCTTCGCAGCAGGCGGATGACGGCTCGCTGCTCAACTTCGTCCGCAAGTTGATTGCCACCCGCAAAACGCTGCCTTTGCTGGCGAAAGGCACGCTGAGCTGGATGCCGGATACGCCCAAAAGCACGCTCTGCTTCGTGCGCAGCGAAGGCGATCAACACCTGATCGCGCTGCACAACATTTGTGATGGCACGCACACCATTCCGCTCTTGGAATGGAAGTCGCTGGTCGATGTTTTAGACCCGACTGCCGAAGTCGGCGAATACGTCACGCTGCCGCCCTACAGCTTTCGCTGGCTGCTGGCGAAATCCTAACCCGATCATTGCGTGAACGGGTGTGGCGCTGCCATGCCCATAGGCATCAAGTGAAGCCCTCTCCCTCAGGATTCACTGCACGCTAGATGTAATGAAGAAGGCATTTAGCACGTGCTTTTCTCCCCTCTCCCCGCTTGCGTGCTGAGGAGAGGACACCTTTGTAAAATGCCAAAAATCTTCCCGTGAACGGTTTTGTTTTTCGCCCCCTCCTTGAATTCGGGGAGGGGGGCGGGGGGGGGGGTCGAGCGAGAAATTTCCCCGAATGCACATCATCGTGTAAAACGTGTCCTCTCCCCGCTTGCGTAATGCGAACTTGTTCGCGCGAGAGGGGTCGGGGGAGAGGGGTATACAGGCACTTTCGAAAGTTATTTAGCCGCGATCACTGAGATTGCCTCGAAATCTCTATGCTTTTTTGGATTTGTGT
>DAOUCB010000004.1:0-66433 GCA_034432495.1 Anaerolineae bacterium
GACATCGCCCTCCTGATCCAGCGCGAAGTAGTAGAATAAAGTTGAGCCATCCGCTTTCGTATAGGTATTGGTGGTGAGGGACTTTGAGCGGAAGTGATAGCCTTCACGGCGGGCGGTGCGAAACGCCTGCAAAACCACCTGAAGATTTTCATCGTCAGATGCTGGCTGCGCCGAGGTCGAAAGCGGAACGCCCACGCCAAACAGAACCAGCGCGAACGCGATCAGGATAAAACGTCTCCCGGACATGGTGATCGCCCTCGAAACTAATCTCGTACCCACAAAATGATTGTAGAGTATTTTTACAACGGCGCGATGAGCGACCCGCAAGCGACTAAATAACCATCAAAACCCATCGAACTTGCACCTTTTTTCACAAAACTGACGATAATAGGAATCAGGCGTAAAGCGCAGTTGAAAGCGATTGACATGACTCAAGCGATGGAACACCATCAGGTGTTGGTGCTGGGCAGCGGCATCGCCGGATTGCTGGCGGCGCGCGTCCTGAGCGATCATTTTGCGCGCGTGACAATTGTCGAGCGCGACCACCTGCCGACCGATGCCAGCCCACGCAGCGGCGTGCCGCAGGCACGGCACGCACACGGCCTGCTGATGCGCGGCCTGACGGTGATCGAGCGGATGTTTCCAGGCTTCACGGCGGAACTGGCGGCGCACGGCGCGCCCCGCGTCGAATGGATGATCGATACGCTGCAATGGATTCCGGCAGGCTGGACACAGCGCTATCCGTCCGGGATCGTCACCTGGGCGACCAGCCGCGCGCTGCTGGAAAGTCTGCTGCGCCAGCGCGTCGCCGCTCTGCCGAACGTTAGTTTCGAAGAGGGTAAAGCTGCCTGCGGGCTGGTGACCAACCCCGACCAGACGCGCATTATCGGCGTCAGCGTGGACGATTGCAGCGACATTCTGCGCGGTGATCTGGTGGTCGATGCGACCGGACGCAGCTCACATCTGCCCGAATGGCTTCAGGAGATTGGCTACGATGCCCCCGCAGAAACCGTCGTTGATGCTCACCTGGGCTACGTAACGCGAGTCTATCGCCTGCCCGATGATGTTCAACCGGACTGGAAAGCGCTGTTGATCATGACCACGCCGGAACGACCGCGCGGCGGCGTTTTTCAGCAGATCGAGGACGGCAAGTGGATGATGACCCTCGCGGGGACGGCAGGTGACTACCCGCCCACTGACGCGGACGGGCTGTACGCTTTCGCGCAGAGCATTCCCGCGCCACCGCTGCACGATGCCCTGGCGGTCGCCGAGCCGATTTCGCCGATCTACGGCTATCGCAATACTGCCAATCGTCTGCGCCATTACGAGCAGCTTGAGCGCCTGCCCGACGGATTAGCGATCATCGGTGATGCGGTCTGCGCTTTCAATCCGGTCTATGGGCAGGGGATGACTGTCGCCGCGCTCGGTGCGGAAGTCCTCGACGCCAGTCTGCGCGACCGTGCCGGTTTCGCCAGCCTGAGGTTTCAGCAGCGGCTCGCGAAAAGCAATCAACAGCCCTGGCAGATGGCAACCGGCGAAGATTATCGCTACCCGGTCGATGGCGCTCCGGCGACGGCGCTGATTATGCGGGTCAACCGCTACGCCGACTGGCTCTTTCAGGCGGGCTGCGCCGAACCAGCCATCACCAGCACCTTTCTGGCGATGATGCACCTGATGGCTCCGCTGACGGCAATGTTTCGCCCGACGCTGATCGCGCGCCGCCTGCTCTATTCACTGCGCGGCAAACCGCAGCCGGTCACACCACTTGCAGCGACACAGCGCGAAGTCGCGGTCACAAGGCAGACAACTCCCTAAGCTGCAAAGCCAGCCGGGTGAGACGGTGCTGTGTGCTTCACATCGCTTCACAGGCAGGCTGGTGGGCCGAGGGAGAAAACGAAATCGGGTAAAAATAAGCAACCGGGTTGGGCATTCCGCCGTAAAGGGAGTAAGATACGGAGAGAGCATGTCTGACCGAATGAGCGACAAATACACACAATCAGCAGTTGATTCCATGAACCAGCAGCCCATCATTCCTATCCCGCGTGGCATCATTCGGATGCTCCTGCGCCTGCCGATCCTGTTCTATCGGCTTGGGCTGGGCGACGTGATGAACGCGGCGCATATCATGATTCTGGGGACGCGGGGGCGCAAAAGCGGCCTGACACGCTATACCCCCGTCGAGTACCGCCGTCACGGCAGCAAAATCTACCTATACTCCGCCTGGGGCGAACGCCCGCAGTGGTTCCAGAACCTGACCGACTGCCCGGAAGTTCTGGTGCAGCAAGGACGGCAGCAGTTCAGCGCGCAGGCGACGGTTGTGACCCATTCCGGCGAAGCGCTGCGTGTGCTGCATCTGTTTCGGCGGATCGCCCCCTTTGTCTACGATCCGCTGATCGCGCGGCTGAGCGCTCGTGAACGGGTGGACGCGCGCAGCCTGCCGGACATTTCGCACACAATCACAATTGTCCGCATCGACCCGATCCCCGGTTCGCTCGAACTGCATCCCCTTCCGGCGAGTCTGGTCTGGATCTGGCCTGCACTACTGGCGCTGGGCGTAGTGACGACACTGGTGATTGCGCTGACGCGCACCCGTTCGCATGGAGACGAATGACCGAGATCATCGAGGTGCTGCGCCAGGTGCGGGTTGCCCTGCAAAATGGCGATTATCCAACGGCGATTCACGGGCTGGAACAGGCGGCGCAGGCTGCCCACGCCGCCGGAGATCGCGCGTCGGAAGGGCGGCATCTCGGCAACCTGGGACTGATCTATCATCGGTTGGGGCGACCGGCGGATGCGCTGACCTGCTTCGAGCAGGCGCTGGAAGCCGCGCGCGCAGAAAATGATCGCCTGACCGAAGATGGTCTGCTGGGCAACATGGGCAACATCCTGCGCGAGATCGGACGCTACGACGATGCGATTCAGTATCTCAATCAGGCGCTGCTAATCGCTCAGGAAGTGGGCGACATACGCGGGCGTGGCATCTGGCTGAGTAATCTGGCACTGGTCTACGATGATTTGAACCAGCCGGAACAGGCAATTCCCCTGCACGAAAGCGCGATCAGCGTGGCGCGCGAACTCTACGATCAGCGCGGGCTGGCGATT
This sequence comes from Anaerolineae bacterium, assembly GCA_034432495.1. Classification (GTDB taxonomy): domain Bacteria; phylum Chloroflexota; class Anaerolineae; order Aggregatilineales; family Phototrophicaceae; genus Flexifilum. Next base: position 3,103 of record DAOUCB010000004.1, read on the forward strand.
CGGCTGGGCAATCTGGGCAATAGTCACGTTTCGATGGGCGCGTATGCGCAGGCGATTCCGCTGTTCAGCGAAGCCGTGCCGATCTACCGCGACCTGGGCGATCAGGCGGCACTGGCGCAGCGATTGGGCGTGATCGGCAACCTGTATGCTTCGCTGGGGCGCAGCGCTGCGTCCCGGCGGGCGAAGCTGGGGCAGTTCGCGCAGGCACGCGATTATTATCAGCAGACACTCGAAATTGCCCGCGCGATGGAGGATCAGGCCAGCAGTGCGCAACTGCTGCGGGCGCTGGGCGGAATCGAACTGGAACTGGGCGCGCCGGAACGGGCGCGGGCGGCGCTGGAAGCGGCGGCACAGCTTTACGCGGCGCTTGGGGAAAGCGATCCCCTGCGCGAGATCTCGCGGCTCCTCGAAAATCTAGACCATTGACGCGGTAGCAGCGATAAAAGCATATAATAGGGCTGTTTTGGCTGACCGAGTGACTCCTGACCGAACCCATGTCTGAATCCGTTCCACGATCCCGTCCCCAGCGTTTGCGCTGGCAAGCGCTCTGGCAGTTGCATCCCCCGGTCGCGCTGGTGGTGCGCGCGTCGCAGGGCAAATGTCTGCAAACGCTGGCGGTGGCTGCCAAGCCAAGCGCGGATCGGCTGCATCTGCGCAACCTGTTTATGGACGGTCGGCGCTATTACGTTCAGCCGCAGCAGGACGGCTTCAAGCTGACGAGCGATAATCGCCTGTTCTGGGGCGGCAAACGCAATCGCACGCGCGTGGCGGCGGTCGTGTTCGGCAAATTCTCCAGCCCCGATAACGAAATTACCTTCATACGCCTGCATTCGCGCGTCAACATCCTGTATCTGCTGAGCGGCCTGCTGGTGCCGATTTTCTTCACGTCGATTGTGGTGTACATGCCCTGGCCTCGGCTGGTGATTTCGATCATCATTCTGCTGTTGTTCGGCCTGTCGCTGATCGGGCATCGCTTTGACGCGGCGCTTCAGGTCAACGAGATGATCTACTTTGTGCAGACGGCGCTCGAAGACCTGCCGCCCGTCGAAATTTCAGCGCTGCCGCCGAGCGGGCCGGATGTGGTGCTAACTGATTTCCGCGAGCAGTGGTACCGGTTTTATCGCGAACAGATGGAAAAGGGCGAGTGATTTTAGCGACCCCACCCCTGCTGAGCAAAAGCGCTCAGCATCCCCTCCCCGACTTCAAGGAGGGGAAAAAACGTTGGCTGGGGGTGGAGCGCAGCCGAAATTTTTATGGGTTTTGATCGGTGGCGGCAAGCCTCGCCTGTGGATGTATGTTATGCTTGACCCCAATGGCTAGGGGGAAAATTCCCGGATAATGTCGTTACAATAAGCTTATGACGTTGAAGAATCCCTACGAGAAACTATGAGACGTGGCCCAATCATTGTCCTGATTTTCATTCTGGTGGTCGCTGCCGTGATCGGCGCGAGCCAGTTTATGCGCGCCCAGCCCCCGCTGGAGATCACCGTCGCGGTCAGTCCGCTGGCGGGAACGTGGGTGAGCAGCGCCGCCAACAATTTCAACGCCAGTAATACGCTGGTCAATGGCACCCGGCGCGTTCAGGTGAAAGTGACGACGATTGACGACCTGGCTGTCTGGTCGGACGCGGGGCAAAGCCAATGGCTGACCGATCACCCGACAGCATGGATTCCTGCCGCAAGCGCGTCGGTCGGTTACGCCAACCGTCTGTCGTTTGAAAACGTACAGCCGTCGGTCGCGCAGACGGTGCTGATGTGGGGCGGCTTCGGGGATCGCGTCGATGCGCTGACAGACAAGGGCGCGCACGCGCTCGACTGGGACGATGTGGAACGCGCGGCGGTCGCCGGGACGTGGGCGAACATCCCCGGCGCGAACGCTTCGTGGGGCAATATCAATCTGGCTTTCAGCCGACCGAGCGGCTCGGTGAGCGGGCTGGCGGTGTTGTTTTCGGGCGCGGCAGCTTTCAGCAAACAGGCGGCGCTCAGCGGATCGACGGTGGTCGCCAGTGATTACCAGAATTGGATGGAGCCGATTTTACAAAGCGTGCCGAGCTATAACACGCTCGGCACGTCGGTGGCGCAAACCTTAGCGGCGCGCGGCAGTTCGGTCGGTGATATTGCGCTGCTGCCCGAAAGCGAATGGCTGAATAACCTGAGCGGGCAGCTTGTCAGCGGCGGCAGCCCAATTCGGCTGAGCTATCCAACCTATCCCTTTGTCTTCGATTTTCCGCTGGTGCGCTGGCAAGGCTTAAGCGACGACGAAAATGCGGCGGTCGCGGCCTTTGGGGCATATCTGCTGACGCAGCACCCCGAAAGCGCCGGACTGCGCCCGGCAAACGGGAGCGTGCCGCAAACGGCGAAGCTGTTCGCGGATGGTGAAAGCTACGGCGTTTTGCTTGCGCCTGATTTGTCGCTAGCACTGCAAGCGCCGCCGCGCGCCGAGACTCAGCGGCTGCTGGTGTGGGCGGCAGCGGTGCGATGACCCTGAAGACCAGCGATTACGATCTGCTGCGCTGGCAGGTAGACGCGCTGTTTGTTCACGATGGCAGCGGCAGGTTGCTGCGCATCAACGAGCCGGACATCAACCCTGCGCCACGCTTCTTTTTAGGACGGAGCGCGGGCGGGAACGTGTGGCGCACGCGCTATGATCTGCCGGATGAACTCGCTGCAGAACTTGGGCGGCTGGCTTCAACCGAGCCTGTCGCAAGTGATTTGCGGGCCGCGCCGCGCCACGAATCCGCGTACCGGACTCTGCTGGAAGCGCACGCGCCTGTTGCAGGGATATACGCTGGCCCTGCCTATTTTCTGCCACAAGACGATACGCCAAGCGACGCGGTGACGATCACACAGGAGAATGTTTCGGTACTGGAAACGCATTTCGACTGGCTGGTAACGACGCTGGCGGATTACGCGCCGGTTTCGGCGGCAGTGGTCGATGGCGCGGCGGTGGCGGTGTGCTTCTGCTCGCGGATTACGGCGCGCGTGTGTGAGGCGGGGGTCTTTACCGAGGCCAATTCACGCGGTCACGGCTATGCAACGGAAGCCGTGCGCGGCTGGGCGGCGCAGGTTCGGGCGATTGGTAAGCAGCCGCTCTACAGTACGTCATGGAGTAATCTGGCGTCGCAGGCGATTGCGAAGAAGCTGGGCGCGGTGCTGTACGGGGCGGATTTCAGCATCAAATGAATGAGCAGGGACAGGGCGCACCCAGGCAATCTTCGATTGCACGTGCGCCCCTACAAAATAGCTTCAGGGGGAAAGATGCTCGTTTCGCAGGTCAACATTTACCCGATCAAGTCGTGTGCGGGGATTTCGCTCGATGCGGCAGAGATTGGCGCGCGCGGCTTCGTCAATGATCGGCGCTGGCTGGTTGTCGATGAGGACTGGAGCTTTCTGACGCAGCGCGAAATCAAGGAAATGGCGCTGATCAAGACGGCGGTGGATGCGGAATGCCTGCACCTGAGCGCGCCGAACAGCGGCGGCTTTGATCTGCCCGTTGATCAGGATGGCGAACGGGTCGCGGTGACGATCTGGAAAGACAGCGGCGTCGGCGCGGTTGATCAGGGGGATGCGATTGCGGGTTGGCTGAGCGACTCTCTCAAACAGCGGGTGCGGCTGGTGCGCTTCGCCGACGACTACACGCGGCAGGTTGACCAGACTTACGCGCTGCGCGCGAGCGATCAGGTGGGGTTTGCCGATGCCTACCCGTTCCTGTTTATTAGTGAAGCATCGCTGGCGGATTTGAATGAGCGGCTGGACGAGCCGCTGCCGATGAACCGCTTTCGCCCCAATATTGTGGTGAAGGATACCGAGGCTTATGCTGAAGATCACTGGAAGACGATCCGCGTTGGTGAGGTGATTTTCGACGTGGTGAAATCGTGCGCCCGCTGCGCGATCACGACGACTGATCAGGCGACGGCAGAGCGCGGCAAAGAACCGCTGCGCACGCTGGCGATGTATCGACAGGGGCCGAAAGGATCGCCGCTGTTTGGGCAGAATGCAGCGCATCGCAGCCGGGGAACGATCAAAACCGGAATGGCGGTTGAGGTGCTTGAATACCGGAACGAATAAGCAGCCATGAACCTCTTCATGATGTGCGCTGAATTCGTATCGAGAGGATAGTCTGATGAAACGAATATTGTTGGCGGTGATGCTGGTGATGATACTGATGGCCTCAATCGGCGCGGCAGCGGCGCAGGAAACGCACGCGACGATCAGACCGATCCCGGTCACAAGCAAGACCAGCATGATGAAATTGTCGCCGGATGATCACACGCTGGCGGTGTTCAATAACGCGCTCATCTACGACGAAGCGCCAACGCCTGACCTGACGGCGATTACGCTGATCGACCTGGAATCGGGCGACACGATTGACACGCTGAGCGGGTATTCGGACTGGGTGACCGATGTGGCCTTTAATGCCGATGGCAGCAAGCTGGTTTCGTTCCATCGCAACGGCGACGTGCTGCTGTGGGATATGACGACCAAAACACTGATCAAAACGATCCCGACCTACAATATTGGCGGAAGCTGGGTGCAGTTTCTCAACGACGATAAAACCGTCCTCTATCGCGCGGGCGAGTTGGTGATCGGGCTGCTCGACACCGAAACGGGCGCGATTACGCATCTGTTTGGGCGGCATATCGACAGCTATCAGGCATTTAGCGAGACCTATGCGCAGTTTCCGGGACGCGGCGACATCACATTTGCTGCCGCAGCGGTGTCGCCGGATGATCAAAAGCTGGTGGTTTCGACGCAGAATGACGAAGTTTTGCTGTGGGATATTGCGAGTGGAAATGAAGTCACGCTACGCCCGCCGTCTGAGAAATTTGGTCAGCTTGCGATTCGCGCCTTTGCCTTTTCGGCAGATAGCAAGCAGATGGCCTATTTTGATCAGGGTGACCAGAAAATGCATGTGTGGGATGTTGCCAAGCGCACCGAACAGGGCACGCTCGACGGCGGCAGTATCAGTTTCGCGGCGTCGCCGGACGGCACCCAACTCGCGTGGGCGGATCGTGAGAACAACAGCATTTCCCTGATCGACACGGCGATTTCAAACGAGGCGACTAAACTCGCCGAACTGCCGGACACCACCAAAGTCGTGCCGACCACATCGCTGGCGTTCACCAGCGACGGCAAGCAGATTGTGGTGGGCGGGCTGTTCGCGCCGGATGAAGAGAACGCCATTTATGTGATCGATCTGGCGGGGTGAAGGTAGGCAGCCGTAGGGGCGGGGGATGAGGGCAAAATCACGCCCCTACAAAGGAAACGATGCACCAACGCAGGGAAGATACAGGAGAAAATTGATGATTCAGCGCCGATTGAAATTCTTATTCCCGATTCTCCTTGTGCTGCTCGCAGCCTGCGATCTCGGCAGCAGCCCGCAGAACGCCACCCAGAGCGCTTCCGGCTGCGCGGGCGGCGCGATTCAGATCGACATCATCTACGCGCCGGAATCCGAACAGTATCTACCGCAGGCGATGCAGGATTTCAACCACGCCTATACGGAGGGCAAGAACCCGGTCACGGGGGCGGCACTGGCGAGCGGCGAAAAGCCGATCTGCATCACGGGCGTGTCGGGATCGTCCGGCACAGTCATGCAGGGAATCGTCAACGCAATCATTGCGCCCAACAACTCGAACGTCTCCAAGCCGGTGATCTTTGAACCGTCGGTCGTGGACTGGCTGGCGCTGGCGAATTTCCAGAGTGGACGGCAGTTGTTCGACCTGACCGACACGCAGGCGACAGCGCTGGCTCCGGTGGTGATGGCGATCTGGCAGAGCCGCTTGCAGGCGATTCAGAAGACGATTGGGCATGAAGAAGTTGGCTGGCAGGACTTGATCGACGTGCTGAAAAGCCCGAACGGCTGGCAGGATTACGGCATCGCCAACGGGCGGCGCAGCGTATTCTACGGACATACCGATCCGCTGGTGAGTTCAACGGCGCTCTCGACGCTGATTGCCGAGTTCTACGCCAGCGCGCGCAGCAACGGCTTCACGGATCGGCGGCTGACGAGCGCTGAGGTGCGCGACGCCAACGTCCAGAACGGCGTGCGCGACATCGAAAACCTGATTCGACACTACTCGACGCGCACGACTGAATTCAAAGAATATATCGCACAGGGGCCGGATTACGTCGATTTCGTGGCGCTGGAAGAAAACGACCTGATCTACATCAATCGCGGGCTGACCGAGTACAAGCCGCCGGAGAAACTGGTCGCGCTTTACCCGAAGGACGGCACCTTCTGGCACGAACACCCGATGGGGATCGTCAACGCCGACTGGACAACGCAGGAGCAGCGTGATGCCGCGAAAGTCTTCGTCGATTATGTGCTGACGCCATCGGTGCAGCAGGCGATCATGGCACAGGGCTTCCGCCCCGCGAACCCGGATGTGGCGCTGGCCTTCCCGTTTGTCGCCGAGAACGGTGTCGATCCGTCGCAGCCGAAGACGATCCTCGATTCGCCAACGCCGGACGTGATCGCCTCGATTCAGCAAAGCTGGTCGTTTGTCAAGAAGCAGGCCGACATTATGCTGCTGATCGACGTGTCCGGCTCGATGGGCAACGACGACAAGATCAATCAGGCGCGCGAGGCGGCGCTGGCCTTCCTCAACAATATGGAGCCGACCAACCGCGTCGGCCTGACGATTTTCAACGATCAGGTCGAGGTGCGCGTGCCGCTGGGCAACTTCGAATCGACACAGCTACAGTTGACCTCGCATATCAAATCGCTGCGGGCGGGCGGCGGCACGGAACTGTATCAGGCGGTCAGCGAGACGGCGAAGACGCTCAACGATGATACTGAAGCCAATCGCATCCGCGCGATTGTGCTGCTGAGCGACGGCGCGGATACGGGGAGCAACGGCTACACGCTCAACGATGCCGTGAGTTCGCTGCTGGAAAGCCACAACTCGCTCAACCCGGTGATCTTCATCCCGGTCGCCTATGGCGCGGACGCCGACATCAATGCGCTGAATGCGCTGGCGCGCGCCAGCAACACGAAGGTGCAGTCGGGCGATCCCAAGAGTATTTTGGGCGTGCTGCAAATCATCAGCAGCTACTTCTAGTACGCCCCTCACCCCGGACGCTGGCGCGTCCTGCCCCTCTCCCACGCAAGCGGGGAGAGGGGCAAACCATAAGATTTTGAGCATCCCTACGCTATAATAGGCGCACCGGATCGATTTGATCGGGTGCGCAATTTTTATTTTCTTCTAACACCCACATGGTAAAACTGATCTAATCACGTGATCGCACGAGGGTAAAGCTATGGCAGTGAATGAACACAATGAACAACACGCTTTTAAAGCGGAGATTCAGCAGCTTCTCAATATTCTGATCCACTCGCTGTATACGGATCGGGAAATTTTCATCCGCGAACTGGTCTCGAATGCCTCGGATGCGCTCAACCGCGTCCAATTCGAGCAGTTGACCAACCAGAACATCCTCGATCCCGACTCGGAACTTTACATCGAGATCAAGCCGGACGAGGAAGCCGGAACGCTGACGATCAGCGATACGGGCATCGGCATGACGCATGATGATCTGGTCAACAATCTGGGGACGATTGCCCACAGCGGTGCGAAGAGCTTCATTGAAGCACTCAAGGAGCGGCAGGCCGAAGGCGCGTCGGCGCAGGAATTGATTGGGCAGTTCGGCGTTGGCTTCTACTCGGTTTTCATGGCGGCGGACAAAGTTCGCGTTGTGACGCGCTCGGCGAACCCCGACGAAACGGCGTGGGCGTGGGAATCAAGCGGGACGGACAATTACAGCATCGAGCCTGCCGAAAAGGATACACGCGGCACCGACGTGATTATCACGCTCAAGGATGACGCGAAGGACTACCTGCAAAGCTGGACGCTCAACAGCATCATCCGCAAACATTCGGACTACATCGCCTTCCCGATTTACGTTGGCGAGAGCGAAGAACCCGTCAACAAGCAGACGGCGATCTGGCGGCAGGATGCTAAAGACGTTACCGACGAACAGTACAACGAATTCTACAAGATGCTGACCTTCGACTTCGAAGACCCGGCTTACCGCATTTACATGCGCGCGGACGTGCCGTTCCAGTTCTACGCGCTGCTGTACATCCCGTCGAACGCCGAGCGCAGCCCCTTGAGCCAGCGGCGCGAAGCCGGACTGAAGCTCTACGCGCGCAAGGTGCTGATTCAGGAATACACTACTGACCTGCTGCCGGAATATCTCGGCTTCATTCAGGGCGTGGTCGATAGCGAAGACCTGCCGCTCAACGTCAACCGTGAGAGCGTGCAGGCCAACCGCATCATCGCCAATCTGAAGAAGACGCTGACCAACAAGGTGCTGAGCGAACTCAAGCGGCTCGCCAAGAACAAGCCGGAAGATTATCACAAGATTTTCGCGGAGTTCGGGCGCGCGCTCAAGCAGGGCGTGGTGATCACGCCAGCGGACAAAGAAGAACTCGAACCGCTGCTGCTGTTCCCCAGCACGATTTCGACCAACGAGGATGAGTGGACGACGCTGGCGGATTACGTCAGCCGCTTCGTCAAGGGGCAGGATGATATTTACTACGTGATTGGCGAGGACTTTGCCAGCGCCAGCCGCAGCCCGCACCTCGACAGCTTCCGCCAGCGCGGGATCGAAGTGCTGTACTTCACCGATCCGGTCGATCCGATTATGCTGATGGGGCTGAACGAGTTCGACGGTCACAAGCTGCGCAGCGCCGATCAGGCGGACATTGATCTGAGCGAAGTCGGCGAACTGAACGAAGCCGAAGAAGAAAAGAAAGCTGAACCGCTGTCCGAAGGGGATTTCGGGGCGGTGCGCCAGCGCTTCGCCGATGTGCTCGGCGATCACGTCGTCGAAGTGCGCGAGAGTAAGAATCTGGTGGACAGCCCGGCGCGGCTGGTGAGCAAGGACAGCGACCCGCAGCGGAATATGTTCCGCATCAACCGGCTGATGGATCGCGATTACGAGCTGCCGGTCAAAATTCTGGAACTCAACCCGCGCCATCCGCTGCTGCGCAACCTGAGCGGCCTGATCGCGCAGACGCCAGAGAATCCGCTGATTAATTCGGTGGTCGAGCAGGTGTTTGAGACGGCACTGCTTCAGGACGGCATCCACCCCGACCCGGCGGCGATGGCGTCACGCTTGTATGAATTGATGCAGGCGGCAACCGGGGGCGATACGTCGTCCAGCGAGGAATAGGCGATATTGTTTGTAGGGGCGCACCCGTGTGTGCGCCCTAAAAAAAGTGGGCAGACACATAGGTCTGCCCCTACGAATTCGTATGCACAGCTAGTCGGCGTTTTGCGCCAGAATGCGCGAAACCATGTCCTCAAGGGTGATCCGCTCGGCCTGTTCGCGGGCGTCAAAGATCACGCGCGGGCAGAGTTCGGTCTCCAGGTCGGTATACAACTGTTCCGCTTCCTGAAGAGTTTCGACGCGCATGGGGTACTGCAAGGCGAGGGTGAGAATTTCGACGGCAAAGGTTTTGTCGTCGTGATAGATCGCTTCTTTGGCGATCTCCACCAGAATGTCGAGGACTTTCGGTGTGATTTCGGCTTCCATCGCCGCTTCAAGTTCAGTATGTAGTGTTTCCATTGAGTTTTACAACCAGACCTAGAACGTTACCCTAGTTTTATCACAAAATCGGGCCAAAGTGGTAGCGTTTTCGTGAAAATTTCGAGAATTTCTTATGCGATCCAAATGAAATGGGAATCGGACTTTACTGCTGAGAGAGAGAAATTGTTTCCTCCTCAATGACCTTATTATAATAGATTTATCATTGAATAAAAATTGAGGCTTTATGAAATCACAATGTTTGATGACGTAAATAAAAGCCCGATCCTGTAAGCACAGGATCGGGCTTTTGTTTTGGCAGGTTGGAAATTAGAGCGTGTTGACGATGTTGGAGAAAATGTTGCCGATGGCCGGGCCAAGCAGGGCCAGAATGACGATGACGACGACGGCGACCAGAACCAGGATCAAAGCGTATTCGACCAGGCCTTGGCCTTCTTCACGGGGTTGGTACATCATGATGGATGATCTCCTGAGTGCAACATGCAAAACGATAATAAAAAACCCGACTGGTTAAGGGTCGGGTCTGTTTTGGTACGTTGGAAATTAGAGCGTGTTGACGATGTTGGAGAAAATGTTACCGATGGCCGGGCCAAGCAGGGCCAGGATGACGATAACGACGACGGCGACCAGAACCAGGATCAGAGCGTATTCGACCAGGCCTTGGCCTTCTTCACGGGGTTGGTACATCATGATGATTTCTCCTCAGAAAAAATGATGGCTACTGGATAATCCAGATTGAATTCATAGTACCATAACTTAAATTGGATGCAACATTGAGACGTGAAATTTTTGTGAAAGTTTCTTTACACTTCTGAGGGGTCTGTCGCTGGCAGCATCCCCAGATGATCATTAAGGGCCTCAACACTTCTCCTTAGTGAAGCTGTTACATGCTGCGCAAGCTGCATCACCAGATAGCGATCATTGAGGTTAAGTGCCTGAAGCGTCATCGGGCTGTACTGATCGTTCTGAACAATCAGATAAGGGTATTCGCGTTCAGCGTGAAAACGGACGGTTGCGAGGATCGTTTTCATGCTGACATCGCGTTTGTCAGCGTGAACCTTAATCGTCGCCATGTCGATCCCCTGCGTGGCGGCGGCGGCTTCGATCTCAGCAATCAATGTGAGCGTGCGCTGCCACCAGCCAACCAACTGCGGCTGCTGTTCACGGACTTGCAACAGCGGTGGTTTTTCGCCGCGCAGCGTAAAGCGCAGCGCCAGCACAAAGGCGCGAAGGTAGCGGCGAAGGGTTGTCAGCATGGCAGGGTTATTTTCGTTTCTTAAGGGTGCGGCGGATGAATTCGATGCCTGCGCCGACCACGACCACCGCCTGTACGCCGACCGCGATCACGATCCAGCTTGACGCGCTGCTGCTGCTGGCGCGGGTCGTCTGAACTGAGACTCGTTCTGGCGTTGGCGTTGGCGACGGCGAAGGAACCATCGCGATTTCGGTTGGCGCGCCAACTTCGCCCGTATCCGGCGGCGCGATATTGCCGCCTGCTGTCGCAATCAAGGGCGGAGCGACGACGGTTAATTCCGAGAATTCGGGCGGCAATGTTGCCGTCGCCAACACAAAGGGCGTAATCGTCGCCGGAGCGCTGGTCGGTACGGGCGTTTCGGTCGGCGGACGGTTGTCGGGCGTCGGGGTATAGGTTCCAGCTTTGGGCGGCACGAGAAAGACACTGCCGACTTCGAGGTCGCGGACGTTGCTCAGGCCGTTCAACTGCATCATATAGGGCAGGTCTGACCAGCTATAGCCGTAAATCAGGGCGATGTCGCCGAGCGTATCGCCGGGTTGAACAATGTGCTTGATATTGCCGTGCTCATCGTTCCCGCCGATATACGCAGGCGGGGCTGCGGCAGCATTCGAACCGCCACCGCTGCTGTTTTTGTTTGAGCCGCTGCTACCCACTGAAATCGGCGCGCCTGCCCCGCCGAAATCGAGCACGAAAGCTGATCCCCAGCCGCCATGCGCGATGCCGATGCCCACGTCCTGATAGGCCGGATTGACCAGCCCCTGAAAGTGGATCGGCGAATTGATCCAGAAGACCCAGGCGTCATTGGCGGTCGCGTTGGTGCCACCATAGATATTTTCACCAATCTGGAGCGACGGGTATCCGGCAGCAATCGCGCGGGTGCGAGGGCCAGAACCGTCGGGGTGGGTGTGGGCAATCGTCCCGGTATCGACGATCCACTGCGCCTGCTGCTGCGCGGCAACCGTCAGCGCCCCATTGATCGAATAACCGGGCAGTCCGTGCTGCGCGCGCAAAGCGTTAATGCGTCCCAGCAGGTCGCCGCTGTCCTGCGCCTGCGCCGGGAGTGCCAGCATCCCGAGAAGACCCATCAAGAGCAAAATCAACTTTAATCGCATAGGGGCGTATTTTAGCACGGTCGATTTCGCAACAACAGATCGGCAGTTTTTTCCCAAATCGTCACCACCTGATGACTCTGGGGTTTTAAATTCTGTTAAACTGATGAAGCTCTTCATAATAGAAGTATTGATTGGGGCATCATGGACAGCTTGGTTGCTCGTATTATCGTGGTGGTGGTGGTCAGTTATCTACTCGGGTCGATACCGACCGCTTATTTAGTGGGACGCTTCCGCCACGTCAATATCTTCGAAACAGGCAGCGGCAACATGGGCGCGACCAATGTCGTCCGGGCGACCGGGGGACTGGGTTGGGGTCTGCTGGTGTGGTTTTTCGATAGCAGCAAGGGCATTCTGGCGATGCTGATCGCCAGCAAAATTCTGCTGCCGGGAAACGCCGTTGCTGCCAGTGTGCTCGCTGCGATTGTCGCGATTATCGGTCATAACTGGTCACTGTTCGCTACCTTGCTCACGGGAACCATTCGCGGGGGCAAAGGCGCGGCGACGGTTTTCGGTACGCTGCTGCTGATTATCCCGCTCAATTTCATCGCCGTGCTGCTGGTCGTCGCCGGACTTATTATCGCCGTCACGCGCTATGTTTCGCTGGCGGTGCTGATTATGTTCGGGCTGGCGGTCGTCTGGATGGTCTACATGATCAGCCAGCACGTCATTCCGTTTGAGTATCTGCTCTACGCGCTGGCGATTACCGCGCTGATTCTGATGCGCTTCCGCGAGAATATTCAACGCATTCTGGCTGGGACTGAACGCCGCTTTGGTGAACGCGCCTGATCGGCGGCCTGTGCGGCACTTCGCGGCAGCCTGCGCCGCCGCGCTGATTGTCTGCGCTGCGTGCAGCCCATCGGTCACGCCAGCGACTCCCGCGCCGCTGCCATCGCCCACTGCGACGGAAACGTCGCGCCTGAGTACCCATACCGGCTCAGTCACCCGTGCGACACTCCCGTCCACCTGGACGGCGACGCCGACTCCTTCCGCAACGCTCACCCCCACATCGACTCCCATCACGCCCACCGCAACACCCACACCCGTACCGGGGCTGGCTGCGCTCTGTGATTCCTTCAACGTTCAGGCGCAGTTTGCCGACGGTCACGTTTTTGGCTGGAACGACAGCCTGATTCTGTTCACGGGAACCTCGCTGACGAGCGTTTTCGATCCGGCGACGCATCAAACCGTAGCGCTGACGGTGCGCTTTCTGGCGACACAGGTCGAAACGGGCGAGAATCTCGGCGTTCAGTTGGCAGGTGGGCAGGTTTTTGGCCTGGAACTGCCGATGAATCAACTGCCGGGGCCGGGCAATTACACCTGGAAAGTCGGCGTTTACGGCAATGACATCGGGCGCTGCATTCACAAGGGGACGTTTGTTGTCACGCGCAGCGCCGACGATCTGCTGACCGCGACCGCCCTCGCCGCCATCACGCCGACGCTCGTGCCGACCGAAGAAGTCACGCAAGATGGTACAATCATCCCCATATTTCAGGGATTCATTCCGGGAGGAAGCTGATGACCGCGCTGATGAAGGCCGTCAACCACAATGATGCCGAAGCCGTGCGTAAGCTGATCGCGCAGGGCGTGAACGTCGATGAACTCGAAGCGAATGGCGATGCGCCGCTGGTCATGGCGGCTTACCTCGGTCACAACGAGATCGTGCGCCTGCTGCTTGAAGCCGGGGCGGATGTCAAAGCCGTCGATCCGGGCATGAAGGCGACCGCGCTGCACGCCGCTGCTTACGCCGGACGCACCGAAGCCGCCAAGCTGCTGGTGCAGCATCATATCGAGATTGACAAACAGGGGCCGTACAACGGCTATACCGCGCTCCACGATGCCATCTGGCAGAACAACGTAGGTGTCGCGCAGGTGCTGATCGACGCAGGGGCGAACCTGACGCTCAAGTCGAACAGCGGCGAAACCCCGCTCGACTTTGCCAAGTCCAAACACGCGACCCAGATCATCGCCATGATTGAGGCGAAGCTCGGCAAAACCTGAGCCGCTGGTTCTGATCGGATTTCAGGGTGGGGTAGATTTACAGGTCTGCCCCGCCCGCGATGCTTGATGCGCTGCTGTTACTCGTGCGCGTTGGGAACAACGTCGTCACGGTACATCGGCACGGCGAAATCGACGAAATAAGCCCAACCTTCGCCTGCCATCAGCTTGCGCTGCTCCTCGTTGAGTACCAGCGTGACATCGCGATCTCCGGTGTGGATTTCGAGGGTCAGGTCTTCTTTGCCGTCGTCCTCAAGTTCTTCGAAGCAGCGGCGCTCATAACCCAGGGGATATTCCAGAAAACGACCTAAACAGCGTTCGCAAAAAGCTAATTGAGCCGAACAGACATTGCGGTTGATTTTGACGCGCATGGCTGCACCTCCACCCTCTCGATGACTCCATCGTGAGATCAATTGCAGATGTGTCACCAGTGATGAATGTCACCTTTTGCGGTGTCAAAGCGCTAAGATCGGTTGCGTTCGCCCGTTTTGCGCATTTCGCCCGTCTCGTCGATGCTGACCGCCCGCATAATCCCGCTTGAAGTGCGGACAAAATCGACCGGAGCGCGGCGGCGCAGCACCAGCAGATAAATCAGCAGGCCGATGATGACCATGACGCCAATCACGCTGAGCGCGCCAAAGCCAGAGAGCGCGATCCGCGCCAGTTCGCTGTTCAAAAGGGAGGATGTCGCGCTCGATTCACTGGCATCTGCCGCTGCGGCTTTCTGCGCGCCAAACATCGCGGTGATCGGCGCTGCCCCGGCGGTAATGTCTACATCGACGTGATCGGGCGTGGTCGGCGTGAGATCGGCGCTGGTGATGACGGCGCTGTATTTCCCCGGTGCGAGATAGAGGAAACCGACGTAGCCCCGGCTGGCGTAGGGCGCGTCATCGAGCGTGCCGCTTGCCATGACGATGCCTTCGGCATTGAGCAGATCGACCGAGACGCCGTGCGTCAGGAACGGTTCGCCGGCGTCGAGCTGGCCGTTGCCGTTGCGATCCTCGAAGGCCTGCACCCAGAACTGCCCGCCGTTGTCCTGCGCGAAGACGGGCAGGGCGATCATCAAGCCAATTGTCAGGAAAACGAGCCGCTTCATCATGGTCTGCATCCGTGCTGTCTTGCTTACGTTATGTGGATTTCGGGAGGGCGACCTGTCAGGTCGCCCCTACCCTGATAGTCCAATCCTGAAAGGTCAGCGCCGCCGCAAAAATACCGACACGCTCATACCGACGACCAGCACTAATCCCGCCGCGCCAAACACGATCAGCCCCAGATTATTGCTCAGCAGACTGCCGCTACCGGAGCGGGGTTCAGTCTCGCTGCCGTTGGTCGCACTGACGTTGACGGTGCTATCGGCAGGCGGCGGCACGACCGCCTGAACGCCCTGCGCCGCGCCAAACGCCACCTTGATCTGCGCGCCGGGGTACGCCTGCACCTTGAGTTGATCGGGCGTCGTCAGGCCGTAGCCTTCCGGCGCAGCCGCCTGCACATTGTAGCTGCCCGCCGCCAGTTGATCGAAGCAGAAGGGGTCAGGCTTGTCGTCGGTCGTGTGCTGTCCGGCGGGCGCACCGTTATTCGTCAGCAGAATATCGCCGCCGGGGAGCGTACTTTCGCCCATATCCTGAATGCGGTTGTTGTTGTCATCCTCGAAGAAGAGCACGCAAATCGAGGCCGTGTTGGCTGCCGGGTCAATCGGGTAGACGGCAGTTCCGACCGAGACGACGGGCGCGGGTGGCGCATAGCGCACCTCGTCGGGCGGCATGGCGGTCGGCGTCGCTGCCGGAGTCGCGGGGCTGGCCTCGTCGGTGGATGACGACTCGGTGACTTCGGGCGTGGCTTCTTCGGTCGGCGCGACTGGCGTTGGCGCGGCCTTGACGATGATCTGCTGCCCGATCTGGATGATGCGTGGGTCGGCGATGTTGTTGAGCGCCAGCAAATCGGCGCGGGTGACGCCGTAAGCGAAGGCGATGCTGTCGAGCGTGTCGCCTGCTTCGACGGTGTGGACGACCGAGCCATCGGCGCGCTCACCCTGCGCGTTGACGTAAGGCGCAGCGGCGGCGCTGGTCGGCGCGGGCGTTGCTGCACCGGGCTGCGCCGCTGCCACGCCGCCTGATCCACCGACGCTGAGCGAGGCATCGTCCCAGTAGGTATTGTTTAACTGCATCGGCCACTGCTGGGTCGCATACAGGAACAGCGTCACCGTCGCGCCGGTCGCCGTCGCGCTGACGTTCATTTGCTGCCAGGTTTCATGGGGGGCGGCATTGGACGACCAGACTACGTCCGAGTCAAAGGGGTTCGTGCCGCCGTTGGGGTCGATGCCGATGCGCGTGAAGGCATTTGAATCGGGCGTCGAAGTACACTGCGTCTGCCCGGTGTCGATTTTGCAGGTGCGAATGAAGGCCCAGGCGCTCGCTGAGACGTTGGAGCCATCGGGAACGCTGACCTGCTGATAAACGGCGGCGGTAAAGGTCGCGTAGCCTTTGTTTAAATTGAGCGAGTGCGCGCCGCCGTGCGGAACCGGGTCAGGCCCGTTGTGCGGATAGCCGACGACGGGCAGGTTCATCCAGTCTTCGGTGTGCGGGGTATCGGCAACCCAGATACTCCAGTCCGACGGGATGTTGAGGTCGGCGCGCCCGCGACTGGTATAGCTGCCTTCAAAGCCGCCGTCGCGCAGCAGATTGGTATCCTGAGCTTGTGTTACCGAGGTCAGCCCGGTGAAAACGAGGGCGAAGGTGACGAGGATCAGGCGGAGCAGCACGCGAATTCCCTGCTGCATAGGTCTTTTTCAACTCTCAACTCACTGACAAAAAAGGGGCGTGGAAAAGTCAAAATCCCCCACGCCGATGGGCGGCATTATAACATGGCACATTCGCGAGTCAACCGGGCTAGCCTACGGTTGCACGACGATGAGGGAAAGGATCGTGGAGAACAGAGGCTATTAATAATATTAATACGCTACTGTAAATAAAATAAATTTGCAAAAATTAAATTATCGAACATCGAACGTTCGATGTTCGATGCGTTTACCCCACTCTTGTATAGGGGGCTGGTGGGCGATTTTCCCCTTAAAACAGGCAAAAAAAGGCGAAAATTCAGGGCTGATTTTTCGAACACGAACGTTCGAAATCGAACAGATGAGGGAAGAAATCGTGTGTTCGAACGTTCGAACGTTCGAGGATTTCTCCCGTGAGTTGAAGAAACAGACTCTGCATGACTAAGTACATTCACACCAATTGTGTAGGGTCAAAACGGGCGAGGCACGCCTCGCCCCTACGAGAACAGGGCGCACCGCCGTGCGCCCCTACACAAACATCCCGCGCGTTTTTTGTGAATATATTTAAGGACAATCATCAAGGAAGTCATGTGGAATTGAAAGCAGGCGAGGCGTGCCTCGCCCCTACAGACCCCACCCCGGCTGTCCAAAAGCAGGACAGCTTCCCCTCCCCGATTTCAAGGAAGGGTGACCGCAAGGGCGCACACGTGGGTGCGCCCCTACAAAACGCCCACCTCATTTCACTTGGTCATCTACTAAGTACAAGCACAGCAGTTCTGTAGGATGAAAATTGGGCGAGGCACGACTCGCCCCTACGAGAACAGGGCGCACACGTGGGTGCGCCCCTACACAAACATTCCGCGTTAATCTCGTAGAACTACTTAGGCATCTGTTGGCGGTGTTCAGGAATTGTCGGGCAGGTCTTGATAGGTAATGCGAGGCTTTACATCCGCCTTGAGCGCCTCAACCATTTTCTGGATTTGTGTGTCTTCGCGGTACTGAAGAAATTTTTCAAAATACGCAATTGCTTCAGGGGTTTTATCCTGATAAAGACAGGCAAAACCCAGCCCCTGATAAATATCGGGGATAACGTGCGGCGCTGCCAGCGCTTCGGCTTTGAGGAAGTGGGTTTCGGCCTGCGGCGCGGTCTGGGGATTGATCGCCAGAAAGAGGATCGCGAGACTGTTATGCGCGCCAAAATGGTCAGGGTTGGCCTGAATAATTTCCTGAAGCAGCGTATAGCTGGCCTGCGCTGCCCCTGGTACGTCGATGTTGTGCCCCATGCGCAGCAGATCCGCCAGCACAAATTTCGCTTCGAGCGAGGTTGGCTGCTGCTTCGTCAGCGCGCGCGCCTCGCTGAGCGCTTCGTCCCACAATTTGCGGACTGCCAGCCCTTCCTGCTCATTGCGGATGCGCGTCGGCCAGCCGCCGATAATCAGGTTAAAGCGCTCACGTTTGCCCTGAAGCTGCTTTAACGACTCTATGAATGATGGTTTTTTTCCAAAGGGCATGATCACGTTCCTCCTGACCGGTGGGCGATGGGCTGATTGCGGTAGCGGCTGTAGTTCGCGTTCCAGTCGTGATCGTTTTCGCGGATGAACTGCTCAGCTTTTTCGACCAGATCGCGATTGCCGATGAAGAACGGGACACGCTGGTGAAGCTGGTGCGGCTGAAGGTCGAGGATGCTGCCGATGCCGTCCGACGCATAGCCTCCGGCTTGCTCAGCGATGAAGGCCAGCGCCTGCGCTTCCAGCAGCAGCCGGATTTTGCCGTTGGGCTTGTGGGCATCGGCGGGGTAGTAGTAGACGCCGCCTTGCAGCAGATTGCGATGCACGTCTGAAATCATCGAGCCAATGTAGCGGTGCGAAAGCGGCTCGCGGTCTTCGTCGTCCAGCCCTTGCAGCCAGCGGGTATAGCGCTGGACGCCGTCCGTCCACTGCCGCTGATAGCCCTGATTGGCGCTGTAAAAGATGGGCTGCGGCGGCGTGCGAATATCCGGGTGGCTGAGCAGAAATTCGCCCAGCGTCGGGTCGAGCGTGAAGCCATCGACGCCCTGCCCGGTGCTGTAGACCATCATGGTGCTGGAGCCGTAAATCACGTAGCCCGCCGCGACCAGACTTTTGCCCGGCTGAAGCATGTCGATCATCGCGCCCTGTTTGCCGGTCGAGATTTTGCGGTGAATGGCGAAGATCGTGCCAATTGAGACGTTGACGTCGATGTTCGATGAGCCGTCGAGCGGGTCAAACAGCAGGACGTACTTGCCTTTGCCGTAGTGCGGCGGAATTTCGAGGATGTCTTCGTGCTCCTCCGACGCCATCGCGCAGAGGCGCTCGGTGTGATCGTTCATGCGGAAGATGACCTCGTCGGCGAAAATATCGAGCTTCTGCTGGCGTTCGCCATAGACGTTGGTGCTGTCGGTCGCGCCGAGAATATCCACCAGTCCGGCGCGGGTGGTCTCGCGGGCAATGAGCTTGGCTGCCAGCGCCATGTCGTAGAGCAGTCCCGTGAGCGCGCCAGTCGCCTGCGGGAAGTCCTTCTGCTTTTCAAAAATGTGGCGCTCAATCGTAATAATTTGTGAAGTCATGGCGTTTGCTCCATAAAATTATCTTGTGATCATTTTAGGGCATAAGCGCAAACTATGGGGAATGATTTGCTTTTGATGGTGGGGGCGAGGTATGAGGATGTTTAAAAAACCCCTCTATCCCCGACCCTGTGCAAACAAGTTTGCCGTCCCACGCAATGCAGGTGCCCGAACAAGTTCGGGGAGAAAGGGAGAAAAACAACCCTGCTGGTCTTCTTGCAGGGCGAGGCGTGCCTCGCCCCTACATTTACTGTTGCCCTCTCAGCTCTACGCAGTGAAGAGGGGGCGACACCTGTTTGCGCCGCCAGACCTTCAAAAGGTCTGGCTAGGGAAAACAAGCCTCCTGAAGGAGGCTCAAGTACCCGTTGAAGATTTTGATCCGTAGGACAGCGGGCGAGGCGTGCCCGGTAGCTGAGTAGAATAGCGTGGAGGTATATTTAAGCTTTACCTCACCCCCAACCCCCTCTCCACTTCGTAGCTGAGGAGAGGACACGTTTTACACGATGATGTGCATTCGGGGAAATTTCTCGCTCGACCCCACCCCCCGACCCCCTCCCCGAATTCAAGGAGGGGGCGAAAAACAAAATCGTTCACGGGAAGATTTTTGGCATTTTACAAAGGTGTCCTCTCCTCAGGCACTTCGTAGAGAGGGGGCAGGGGTGAGGTTTTGAGTGAGAAATACGAACTCGCAACCAGAGACAATTGCTCAAACAAAAACACCCCGCTGCTGACCTTGAGTCGTGCAGCGGGGTGGGTGGTGAGGTATCAGAAAAGGGGATTAACCGCCGTTGCTGGTCGTTCCCCAACTGAAGCCGACAGGCGTCGGGCCAGGGGTCGTGTTCAGCGATTCGAGGTCGGACTGCGAGAACAGATCGCCCTGTGGCGCACCTGTATCGCTGGTTCCGGTCGTGCTGCCCGCCGCGCCCGGCGCAGGCTTGATCAGGAGTTCCTGGCCGACGAAGATGTAGCGCGAACTGCGCAGGCCGTTCAACTCCATGATCTTGTCAATCGGGACGTTGTAGGCCGTCGAAATCCCGGTCAGGGTGTCGCCGACCATGACGGTGTGGATAATCGAGCCATCGGCGCGCGGCGGCTGAACGAAGGCGATAAAGGCTGTCGGCACGGGAGGAGCGGTCGGCACGACGGTCGCCTGACCGGCTGCCGCGCCACCTGAGCCGCCGACCCCCAGATAGGCATCGTCAATCCAGGCTTTGTTCAACTGCGCAGGCGACTGCTGGGTCGTGTAGATGAACAGGGTCGCGGTCGAACCGACCGCCGTTGCCGAGGCCGTCCCCTGCATATAGGTATCGTGCGGGGCGAAGTTCCCACCCCAGACAATCGACGCGCTGTTCGGGTCGGTGCCGCCATTCGGGTCGATGCCGACTTTGACATAAGCGCCCGATTCCACTGCCGAGCCGCAGTTGTCCGCATTCGCGCCAATATTGCAGGTCTTGATGCGCACCCAGGCGCTTCCGATCAGGTTCGAGCCGGGTGTGACCGATACCTGCTGATAAACCGCCGCCGTGTAGGTAACGTAACCGCCGTCGAGGTTGAGCGAGTGACCGCCCGAATGGACTTCCGGCCCGTTATTGTGCGGGAAGGCCGTGACTTTATCAGCACGGTTCTGCCAGTCAAAGTTGTGCGGCCCATCCTGAAGCCAGATCGGCCAGGCAGAAGGGGTATTCAGGTTCGGGCGTCCGCGCCCGACATACGGCCCTTCAAAACTGGGGTCTTGCAGTAGATTTCCGTCCTGCGCGCTGACCTGTAGCAGCAGCGGGGTTGTCAGCAGCATCAGCACGATTGTCAGCACCAGCAGCATGATCCAGCGCCGTTTAGATGCCATCATAAGCCATACTCCAAGAAAGATTAAGCAAATGCCCCTATAGTTATACCGCGATTGTCCGGCTTTGAAAGCGGTCAGTCCCTGCCGCGTAGGGAATTCAGCGGGGACGCCGGAGTCCCGCCTCACTGTCAGCCTGCACGATCCGCGCGGCTGCCGGGGTCGGTTCGGGTTTGCTTTTTCGTTCAGAAAACAAACGAAAAACCTACCTGAAGCTCGCATCCTCGACGGGCAAAAAAGTGTCCAATTGATCAGTGAGGATAACACAATCATGATAAGGGGAGAAATTTTATGAAACGCAAACTGCTGATCGTATTCGCCGCCCTCGCCCTGTTGATTCCGGCAGTCCTGCCCGCGCAGGCGTGGGGCAACTGTTCGCTGTACTACACGGTGCGCCCCGGCGATACGCTGGCGCGGATCGCGCGCACTTATGGCACAAGCTGGACGTATCTCGCCAGCATCAATGGCATTTACAACCCGAACCGTATTTACTGGGGCATGACAATCTGCGTGCAGGTTTACAACCCGCCACCCTCACAGACGACCTACGTCGTCCAGCGCGGTGACTGGCTGGTGCGCATCGCGCAGCGCTACGGCATCAGCGTGTGGTCGCTGCTTCAGGCCAATCCGCTGATGAACCCGAACCTGATTTATCCGGGGCAGGTGCTGATCATCCCGACGTACTAAGCGGAAGCAGGCGGGTGTCACCGTCGATGGCAACGATTGGAGCGTGTTGTTACACTGGGCAGAAAATTCAGGAGTCGAAAAAATGACTTTACCTGCTCAATCCACCATTCGCCAGCGCCTCGGCTGGGAGGTGACACCCGACCTCTATCACGCGATTCGCAGCCTGTGGATCAGCCACTCGAAAGCCGAAGACGGGCGCGATCTGGCGGGGTTAATCGCGACGCTGTCTGAGGACTGCGTTTATGAAGTCGTCCCGACCGGGCAGCGCTGGGAAGGTCACGAGGGCGCGCGGACGTTTTACCTGACGTTTCTGGGCGCGTTCCCCGATGTCCATTTCGATTTGCAGGACATTGTGATTGGGCCGCAGGGCGTGATCGAAATCGCGATCATGACGGGGACGCATCGGGGAACGTGGGCGGGCATCGAAGCGACGGGCAAGCCCGTTCGGCTGCACATTATTATTCACTTCCCCTGGAACCCGGCAGCGCAAAAATTCGCAGGCGAAAACATTTACTTTGATCGCTTTGGGCTGGAAGATCAGTTGAAGTAACGCGCATTTGTAGGGGCACGGCACGCCATGCCCCATAGCCACCAAGATAAGGTGTCGGCCTCGCCCCCCTCACCCCCGACCCCTCTCGCGCGAACAAGTTCGCATTACGCAATGCGGGTGCCCGAACAAGTTCGGGGAGAAAGGGAGAAAAACAGCGCGATGGAGAGGATTAAGCTCCGTTTTAATTTGGAAAAGTGTATAAGCAAGCTGAATCAGAACGGGCGAGGCGTGCCTCGCCCCTACGAGAACGACATACGGGGCGCAACGACGCCGTGCGCTGCGCCCCTACGAGGGCAAGGGCGCAGCCAGGCAAACGAGTTTGCAGGTGCGCCCTTACGGGTAAACTTGTCTTAGCTTGTTTCCACAGGCGCAACCACCGGTTCCGCTTCGACCAGCGCCGGATGGCGTGCTGCGCGGGCGATCAGCCACAAGATCGGCGTGAGCAGGACTGCTGACGCGCTCAGCGCGGCACGAATGCCAAAGCGATCTCCGATGAAGCCGACCAGCGGGCCGCCGCCAATCTGCCCCAGCGCGTTCAACTGCCCAAAGCTGGACAAGACCGTTGCGCGCACGTTGGAGTCGATGTAGCGGTTCGCCCAGGTTGAGAAAATCGGATCGGTCACGCCGCGCATGGTGCTGGCGATGGAAAGCGCGATCAGCGCGATCCAGATGTTCTCCGCCAGCGCGAAACCGAGCAGCCCGACGATCAGCAGCGCATACAAGCCCATCAGCGTCCGCGCGACCGCCCGCTGGTTCTCGGTGTTCAGGCGGCGGCGAATAATCTCGGTCACGCCTGCGGTCAGCAGCATTCCGACGATACTGATAATGCCGAACCAGACCACCGGGTTGAGCGAACCGAGCGCGGGCAGCGTGTAATTGCGCAGCAGGTGCGCCTGACGCAGCCGATCAAAGCCCTCGCTGTACAGCCCGCCGACCAGCACAATCGCCATAAAGGTCAGCAGCAGGGGACGTACCCGTACCAGCCGGATGCCCTCACGCAGCGGGTCGAACATCGACTGTAGGTGCGTGCGCTCGCCGCGCGGCGTTGGCTTGAAGCCTGTTTCCGGCATGACCAGCAGCAGGAAGATCGCCAGCACGACGAAGGCCAGCCCGCCGATCACGACCGGGAGCGCCAGCGCAATGCTGCCCAACGCCACGCTGATCAGAATCCCGGCGATGCCGCCGACCTGCCCCGCCTGCGACCCGCGCAGAAAGACCGGCCCGATCCGTTCCTCGCCGACTTCATCGACGATCCAGGCTTCGAGCGCGCCGCTGGTGAAGGTCGAGCCGATGCCCCAGATGACCTGATTCGCCAGCACCGCCGCGAAAAAGGGCAGCGATCCTTCGATGGTGAAGCCGATGCCAATCAGAAAAAAGCCGATGATCACCGACAGGCGTCGGCTGTACAGGTCGGCAACGATCCCGGTGGGGATTTCGAACAGAAAGGCCGACGTTTCGAGCGTCGTGCCGACCAACACGAGTTGAAGCGGGGTCAGCCCGACGACCTGCGCCTGATAGACCAGATTCAGCGTGAAAATCAGCGAAAACAGCAGCGACGAAACGCCGCTCAAAATCAGATAGACGCGATAAGCGTCCCATTTGCGCAAATGCATAAAGGTAAGTCCCTCACAGACAGGTTTGGTCAGTGATGCACACTGATCGTTTGAATTGGAATCAAATCAACGCGAAACCGGGGACGTCGCGGTGTGAGTGAGGGATCGCAAGCAGAGGATCGCAGGCACAGCCTGGCAGGCTGCCCCTACGGGTATTCCATCAACTGAAGATCAGGCGCACTCCAGCGCACATCCGTTGGACACAGCGGACAGCATGAGGATTGTCATAGAAGGTCGAGTCTCCTGATAAACGTATCTGGTTCGTAGTTTAGCATAAGAATGGGGGGCAGTGTCAAGGGGTCAGACTGGGTTTTTAGTGGGAAAGATAGACTCGCTGAACATTCGCCGCGCCCATAACTGCATCAGCGACACACAGGCGCGGCTGTGAGCAGTTTTTGTAACACGATTTGCGACAGGACTAAAATATCGTCGTTACAGTACACCCGGTTTAACCGGGGATCGAAAGCGAGGAACGACCATGACGACGCCTCAGATTATCACCGAACGGCTCACCCTCACCGCCTGCCCGCTGCAAGTGGCACGAGCCGCCAACAGCGGTAAGCGCCAGCTCGAAACGCTGGTGGGCGCGCGCGTTGACGACGACTGGCTGGATGAAGATGGGCGTGGGCTGCTGAGCTACTATGATTATCAACTGCGCGAAGACCCGACCATGATCGGCTGGGGGCTGTGGCTGATTATGCACACCGCCGAGCATGTGGTGTTTGGCTCGGCGGGTTTCAAGGGCAAACCTGACGAGCGCGGCGTGATCGAAATCGGCTACGGCATCGCGCCGGATTATCGGCGTCAGGGCTACACCTTCGAGGCGGCCTCGGCGCTGGTGGCCTGGGGCTTTTCGCATACTGACGTGAAGCGGATTAACGCGGAGTGCCTGCCTGATAACGCAGGTTCGGCGCGCATCCTGCAAAAACTGGGCATGACCAATCTTGGCATTCGGGGAGGCTATCTGCGATGGATGCTCAAACGCTGAACATTCGCCGTATCAATCACGTCCAGATCACGGTGCCGACGGGCGCAGAAGATCAGGCACGCGCTTTCTACTGCGGTGTGCTCGGCCTGACCGAAATCGCCAAGCCCGCTTCGCTGGCGGGACGCGGCGGCCTCTGGCTGGAAATCGGCGACCAGCAGATTCACATTGGCACGGAAAACGGCTTTGATCGGCTGACGACCAAAGCGCACATCGCCTACGAAGTCAGCGACGTGCGCTACTGGCAGGCGCGCTTGGAGGAACACGGCGCGGTCATCGCAGAGTCGGTGCCGATCCCCGGCTTCGACCGCTTCGAAACGCGCGATCCGTTTGGCAACCGCATCGAATTTATCGAACCGGTAGAGGATAGTCTGATGACAGGCTGGACACCCTTCGAGGAGGGCAGGACGATTGGCATCAAGGGATCGGAAGGCGGCACGATTGCCAACGACGAGCAGATCGAGGGCGGGGCGCGGATCACGCTCGAACGCGACTGCCTGCGCGCGCCTTACGCGATTACCTGCATCATCTATGGTTGGGCGTATCATACGCGCTTCATCGCCGACGAGCCAACGGCGCGCCAATCCTACAACGAGATGAAAGACGGGCTGGCGAATATTGTCGCGCTGCTGCCCGAAGTTGATCTCGACGCCACCCTCGACGCCGCACCGGTCGATGAGGCGATTGCCGCCTTTGTCGAGCGCTTTCCGTGATCGTCAAGGCGGCGGTCATTCAGGCGCGTCCGGTCTACTACGACCTTGCCGCCAGCGTCGAAAAGGCGCTCACCCTCATCGGCGAAGCGGCAGCACACGGCGCGCAGGTCATCACCCTGGGCGAAACGTGGCTGCCCGGTTATCCCGCCTGGCTGGATGTCTGTGTCGAGATCGCTCTGTGGGATCATGAGCCGACCAAGCAGGTCTTTCAGCGCCTGCACGAGAACAGCGTCAGCGTCCCCGGCGCAGAGATCAGCCAGTTTTGCGAGGCGGCGCGGCGTTTGGGCGTCGTGGTTGTGCTGAGCGTCAACGAGCGCGTGCGCAACACGCTCTACAACACGCTGCTGACGATTGACGAAACGGGCGCGATCCGCAATCACCATCGCAAGCTGATGCCGACCTACAGCGAGCGGTTGGTCTGGGGACAGGGTGACGGCGCGGGTTTGCAGGCGGTCGAGACGAGCGTCGGTCGGGTCGGCGGGTTGATCTGCTGGGAACACTGGATGCCGCTAGCACGTCAGGCGATCCACGACTCCGGCGAGCAGATTCACGTCTCGGTCTTTCCGACCGTCAACGATCCGCGCCATCAGGTCGCCAGCCGCCAGTATGCCTTCGAGGGGCGGTGCTTTGTGCTGACTGCCGGGAGCATCCTGCGCGCCGATGATCTGCCGCCGGAATTACTGCTCAAGCCGGGGATCGCGCCGGACGATCTGGTGCAGAGCGGCGGCAGTGCCATCATTGCGCCGGACATGCGCTATCTGGCGGGGCCGTGCTTTGACGAGGAAACAATTCTCTACGCAGATCTGGATTTAAGCGAGACGATCCGCGAAAGCATGACGCTCGACGTGAGCGGGCATTATTCGCGCCCCGACGTGTTCAATTTTGAGGTCAGGCGCGAACGGAAGATCTAACCGAGCGGGGCAGTATAATAAACATCAACATGAAATGAGAGGTTTGCAGCAAATGGCTGACATCCGGTTTGAAGATGTGCTTGAACTTGCCGAACAGCTTACGCCCGAAGAACAGAAGCAGTTGATCGCGGTATTGCAAACGAAACCTGCTTCGCACAAACGCCCACCACTGAACTTTCCCGTCGATGATCTCGGTGCATGGACGAAAGGCTTATCACTGAGGCGAGAGGACTGGTATGGTTGCAAATCATCAATTCCATTGAGGTGAATCATGGATATATCGCTCATTATTGGCGTTGCGAGTTTCGTGGGAGCTATTCTTGGGGCTGCCCTATCTAATCTGGTCACAGCGAGAAATGCTGCTCAAGAACGCAAAGAAGCTCGCCGGAAAGAACGTCTAGAACGCTTAATTGGCCTCCAAGGCTCTCTTATCCGTACACGCCGTAACCTTCAATGGTCACAATCCGCCAATGAGCAAAGCCGAGAAGAAGCTTATGGAGAAGCTTATGCTGTAATGCTCTCGACTGCTGATCCCGAAATTGTTGAAGCTGCCTCAAAAATAATGGAAGGAGCAGGATTTCCTAATACTAACGAGAAAATTCCTGCAATTGATAAAGGTATAGAACTACTTGGCAAATTGATAAATAAAACGATAGAAGATAAATAACTAACATCTTTATCCCATTAGTAATTGCTCATTTTTTCACAGTGGAGCAGCTATGCCTTACGAATTGATCCTTACCGAAACGCCTGCTGAAGGCGTCGGACTCGTCCGCTTCAACCGACCGCAGGCGCTCAACGCGCTCAACCATCAACTGACCCGCGAAGCCTTCGATGCGCTCGAAGCCTTCGATAAAGACGACTCGATCGGCTGCATGATCCTCACGGGCAGCGACAAAGCCTTCGCCGCCGGGGCGGACATCAAGCAGATGGCCTCGCAGGATGCCGTCGCCATGATGCGCGACGACTTCACCGACTGGTCGCGGCTGACGCGCATCAGCAAGCCGATCATCGCGGCGGTCAGCGGTTACGCGCTCGGCGGCGGCTGTGAAATGGCGATGATGTGCGACATGATCGTCGCTTCAGAGACGGCGAAATTCGGTCAGCCGGAGGTCGGCATCGGCATCATTCCCGGCGCGGGCGGCACACAGCGGTTGACGCGCGCCGTCGGCAAGGCGATTGCGCTGGAAGTCATGCTCGGCAGCCGCAACCTGACGGCGCAGGAGGCGCTGACCTTCGGGCTGGTCAACCGCGTCGCGCCGCTCGAATCGTACATGGAGGAGGCAGTCAAGCTGGCGGGCAAAGTTGCCGCCATGCCGCGCGTCGCCGTCCGGCTGATCAAGGATGCCGTCAACAAAGCCGAGGAACTGCCGCTCAGCGCGGGGCTGGATTACGAGAAGCGCAACTTCTATCTGGCTTTCAGTACCGAAGACAAAACCGAGGGCATGAACGCCTTTATCGAGAAGCGACCGCCGCAGTGGAAACACCGCTAACCGTCCTCTACACGCATAACCTGCGCGGCGACCTCGACGCGCTGCCGCGCCTGTATGCCTTCCTGCGCCAGTTGAAAGCCTACTACGCCAGCGAAGAAGTCGTGCAGCTTTGCGCGCTCGATCCGGCACAGCCGCCGGGGAGCACGCTGCTGCTCGATTTGGGCGACAACTGCGCGCCGGATGTCTGGCACTGTCAGGTATCGGGCGGGCGCTCGACGCTGGTCGTGCTCGACGGCATGGGTTACGACGCGGCGCGGGTTGATGACGCGGCGGGCAAGGTTGAAAAAATGGGGGGAGGGGTGCGTCTGGCGCTGGTCGATGATACGCACCCATTTGCGTTCGAAGATGTGTTGATCACAGCGGAAGAACGTAGGGGCGACCTGCCAGGTCGCCCCTACAGCTTACAGATTATGTTGTCGTCTGCCGAAAACACCCATCTCGACGGCGCTAGGCTTTCGCTTGCTGCTTTGGACGGTTCGCAGCAGATCGGTGCGGCGCAGTTGACGAAAGGCATCGGTGGCTGGGCGCTGATTGCCCACGAAATCCACGAACTGCCCCGGCGCACCCTCCCCGACCCAACGATTACCGCCGCTGTCGAGTTCGTGGTCAGCGAGGCACGCTACGCCCAAAAACGCCGCTCCTCGTAATCCCTTCCTTTGACAGGGCGCAGGCGTTCTCATAGAATGAAATGAATCAAATTCCTCATTATTGAACATCCTTAGGGGTCACCTGCATGAGCATCGGCGGTCAGCAAATTTTGAAACATGCTCTCAATATTAAGATCGTCTTCCAGCCGAACAGCCTTACTATTCTGCCTCAGGCAGAAGGTCTGAGTCTGCCGTTCGATACGCTGCTGGTACTCAATGTCTTCCAGACACCTGCCTCTATCAGCGAAGCGTTGAGCCGTCTTCAGGGATACATTCGTACCCGCGAGGATTGGATTCATTTCACGGATATTATCCTCAACCTGAACCGTCTGGATATTCTAGTGGATGATGTGCAGGCACAGGAAGCGCCGCTGGTTTCTAGGGCGGCGCTCGCGCTTCACCACCTGCTGCTGGACGACGAAGTACGCACGAACCTCTATCTGGACGCGCTGCGTCAGGTCGTTCGTCCCACCGATATTGTTCTGGACATCGGCACGGGTTCGGGGATTTTAGCCGCAGGTGCCGCCCTCGCCGGCGCGAAACACGTCTACGCGATTGAAGGCGATTCTATCGTCAGAGTCGCGCGTCAGGTCTTTGAGAAAAATGGGTTAACCGACCGCATTACACTGATCGAAGGCTGGTCAACAGAGATCGAACTGCCGGAGCGCGCCGACGTGCTGGTCAGCGAAATTGTCAGCAATGGCCTCTTCGGTCAGGATCTTTTGCGGGTGACGCGCGACGCCACTCAGCGCCTGCTCAAACCCGGAGCGCGCCTGATTCCTCAGCGCACCCGTCTGTACGCGATTCTGGTTCAGGTTCAGGAAAATCGGTTGTCAAAACGACGGTTTAATCAGGAAAACATCGAGCGCTGGAAAGCGTGTTACCAGCTCGACTTCTCACCTTTGCTGGACGCCCAGGCGGCGCAGCCGGATGAACAGATCCGACTGATCAAGCAAGGGTTTGCTCAGGACTGGCTCTATTTAAGCGATCCGGTTTTGCTCACCGACATCGATATGACGAATATTCAGTCGACATCGATTGAAACGACTGCTTTGGCGACTATCAACCAATGTGGCAGAGTCGATGGGGCGCTCCTGTTCTTCGAAGCGGATCTCACCCCGGAAATAACCTTCACGACGCGCTATGATGCACCCGCTCGCCCTAAATCCTGGGAAAACCCGCTCTGGATGTGTACGCCAACCGTCGTCGAACCCGGTGCGCAGTTCGACTTGAAGCTGCGCCACAGCGACCGTTCTCCGATGAAATACAGTGTTGAAGTTACGGCGCGATAACGCTTTCAGCTTCTGAATGGGAAATGCATCGCTCAACTTGGAACTGCGTCAGGGGCGCAGCAGCCCTGCGCTTCCTGACGCTGATGGCTACCATTTGATGTGAATGACCGTGCGCTTGCCGCCTTCATCGAGGTGCGGTTCTTTCTCGTCGTAATACACCTTGAACTGCGTCCCGCGTGGTAAGTAGCGCCGTGCCATTCCATAACCGACACCGTAAATCATATCGTCGGGATAAGGGAGATTGTGGGTGGTTTTGAAGTGAGTCTCGCTGACTTTATCCACCACCACATGACCGATGTCCCCGCCCCGGTGCTGCATCTGATAGATTGCGTCCCATTGATTCAAAACCGTTGGGAAACTGGCTCGCTCCAACTCCGGCGGCATCACCACATTCCCGATGATTTCCAGGCCAATGGCGACGAGGTTACTGGTGAGATTTGTCCCTTGCGCCATATCGTTGAGGACATTCAGCCAGGTCTGCAAGGGATACCATTGATTAGGGGCAATTTGCGTCAGCCCATATTGTTCGAGATAGGGGTAAATCGTTTCTGCTTCCATATTCTCGATGAAAGATAGCATAGGTGCGCCCAGGGTTTCGACGGTCGGAGAGCAGGTTAGCGTGCGCATTGGGTGGGGTTCTCCCTGAATGAAGAATTAAGAACAATGCTTTAGATCATAATTCAATCGTGTTTTCATCAATGCTTAAGGTTTGAAATCCGTTGGAAAGCTGCGCATCCGGCTGTCAGCGCGAGCGCGTGCGTTGGCGTATCGATGACTGTGAAGATAGTGTAGACTCGGCAGCGAGTGACCATGCTACAATCGAAACAGTTCAGGCAAGACACCCTGAGGAGGGTGCATGAGCGAAACGCGCTTGATTGCGGATCGGTACGAACTGAAAGAGCAAATCGACGCTGGCGGTATGGGGGATGTCTACCGCGCAGTCGATACGCAGACACAGACGACCGTCGCCGTCAAAGTTCTTAAGCCGCAGGTGATTGCGCAGGACTCCACCCTGGTGGATCGCTTCATGCGCGAAGCCAACGCGCTGCGCAAGCTCAACCACCCGAACATCGTCCGCGTCATCGACACCTTTGAAGAAAACCACCGCCACTACATCGTCATGGAATATATGGCGGGCGGCTCGCTGGCGCAGTTGATCGCCCGCGAAGGCCAGCTTCCGCTTGAGCGCGCCGTCCAGATTGGCCTCGACCTCGCCGACGCGCTGACGCGCACCCATCGCCTCGGCATTATTCACCGCGATCTCAAACCGGGAAATGTCCTGCTCGCCGCTGATGGATCGCCGCGCCTGACCGATTTCGGCGTCGCGCACGTCGGCGACGGGCAGACCCTACTCACGCAGGCCGGGTCGATCATCGGCACGATTGCGTATCTCAGCCCGGAAGCCTGCGAAGGC
Source organism: Anaerolineae bacterium (assembly GCA_034432495.1). Classification (GTDB taxonomy): domain Bacteria; phylum Chloroflexota; class Anaerolineae; order Aggregatilineales; family Phototrophicaceae; genus Flexifilum. The sequence goes on from DAOUCB010000004.1 coordinate 34,518, forward strand.
AAGCCGCACGACGAACGCAGCGACATCTGGGCTTTCGGCATCATCATGTACGAGATGCTGGCGGGGCGGCATCCCTTTGCCGAAGAAAAAGCCGCCGCCGAGATGCTCAACGCCATCCTCAACATTCCCATTCCTGACCTACTCGACTTTCGCCCGGACACGCCGCTGAAGCTGCGCGATCTCGTTCACGGGATGCTGACGAAATCCGCCGAAAATCGCATTGCCAGCGCGCGCACCGTCGGCGCAGAACTGGAAGTCGTCCTCAACCAACTGCACGCCGATCAGACGCCAGCGGTATCGCGCTTCACGCCGCTGCCGATGACAACGCCGACGACCATGAGTCCGCTGCCCCAGTCTTCGCCGTCGCTGCCGAGCGCGCTCTCCAATGTGGCGCGCCGCGTGACCGAGCCGCGTGTGTTCGTGGCGTATCGCCGTGAAGACAGCGGCGATCTGGCGACAAAGCTGGTCGATAAGCTGTCGGCGGCCTTCGGCGATAACAACGTCGTTCATGATGTGGATCGCATCGCCGACCGGACGGTTTCGCGTTTCGTGCTGGCGAATGATGTGGTCGGCTCGGTCGATGTGGTGCTGGTGCTGATCGGATCGCAGTGGGCGGGGGTGCCGGGGCGGCGCACGATTGACAATCCCAAAGATACGGTGCGGATTCAGGTCGAAGCCGGTCTCAAGCGCCCGCACATTCTGATGATCCCGGTGCTGGTCGGCGGCGCTGTGCTCCCGACCGATCTGCCGCCGAGTATGCAGGGCTTAGCGGATCTGACGCCGTTCACGCTCACCGAGGATGATCTCGACGGGCAAAGCAGGCATCTGATACAGCATATTCACCGACATTTCGGCCTGCGCAGTCGCCGTCCGCTGCTGCTGCTGATTCTGCTGCTGGTGGCGCTGCTGATCGCCCTGCTGATTGCAGGCGGGGCGTTCGTCATGACCCGCATGAACCAGCCGCCGGTCACGGTCGAACCTGTCGCGGCAGGCCAGTACATGATTCTCGTCGCTGACTTGGAACCCGTCCGCACCAGCTCGCGTGACGTCAGCCGCTTCATTGCCGACGACCTGACGCAGCAGCTTCAGAACAACGTCGCCTCGTCGCCGATTCGCATCCGTCATCTGCCCAGTGTTATCACGTCCGCTGATCAGGCGCAGAGCGCCGCCAGCACGAATGGTGCGACCGTGATCGTCTGGGGCAGCTACACCGACAGCGCAATTGATTTGCAGGTGCAGAGCGGCGTCACGACCGCCTTCGCCATGCAGATGGAGCGTGACCCGGTGGACAGGCTGGCGACCATGCGCGTTCACCTGACTGATGAACGGCAGCAGTCGGTCGCGCCGATGGTGCTGACCGTGCTGACGCTGCTGCACAACGCCGAAGGCGACGCTTTCGAACTGCTGCGCACGCTGACGATTCTCTCGCAAATCGACGCGCCACCTGCCGAGATCGTCGGCACGAACGCCGGGGTGCTCAACTATAAAGCGCTGCAATCATTCCTGAGCGACCCGCAGCAGGCCATCAACCAACTCAACAGCGCCGTCACCCTCGACGGCGCGAACCCGCTGCTCTACCTGTTTCGGGCGACGGCCTATCAGCGCCTCGGCGACGAAACCAGCGCCCTGCGCGACATCGGCACCGCCCAGAAGCTCGGCGGCAGTTCGTGGACATCCCCCTACTACCTGCTTGGCAACGACGCCGTGCAGAAGGGCAATTACGATGATGCGATTGCCGATTTCACGCGCATCATCAACGCCCGCCCGAACGACTGGTTTCCGCCAACGTTTCGGGGCGGGCTGTACTACCTGAAGGGCGATTACGCCGACGCCAAAACTGATCTCGACCGCGCGATTGCGCTGCACCCCAACGCCAATTTCCCCTATCCGATTGCCACGCTGATCGCGCTGCGCGAGGGGCGCATCAGCGACGCGCGCCAGTATATGCACACTGTCCTGACCGATTTTCCCGATCCGACGGCAGCGACACGTATCATCGAAGCGATCTACGGCGACCAGAACGCGCTGATATGGGGGCCGATCTATTCTGCTTTCACCAATCAGGTGATCGGGCAGTACCAGAACGTCGTCCGCGATACGCAGGCAGCGCTGGCGCTCGACAGCCACATCAGCGACCTCTACGTGATGCAGGGCTTTGCTTACTGCAATCTGCACGAGTACCCGGAAGCGGAAACCGCCTATACGCAGGGCTTGAGCATCGAACCGGGCTATCCGCTGCTGTTTCTGCTGCGGGCGGAAGTGCGCAAGGATCAGAATAATGTCGTCGGCGCGCTGGCGGATGCAGCGGCGGCGCGGCAGGCCAACCTGAGCGCCGAATTCAACGCGCTGCTCGATGATCAAACCACGACCTGCGAGAATTTCTGGGGCGCAAGTTAGTACACAGGGCAGCTCAATAATTAAAAGCGCGCTTTTCAGCGCGCCTTAGAGTAAGTCGATAAATTCGTCAACGGATAGACCGGATTGCAGTCCGTCGAGTCGAAGGCTTTCCGCGAAGCTCTCAATGGCTTCGCGTGCGTTCGCCAGTGCCTCGTCAACGGTATCACCCTCGGTCACGCATCCGGGCAAGCTCGGCACTTCGACCGTGTAACCGCCAGCTTCCTCATCAGGGATCAGAATCACTTGCCTCATATCGGTTACCTATTAGCGCTCAATAGCTCTCAAGAGGTAACGGTCATTTTAGCATAAATTATCCCAAATCGAGCAGTGTTTTATCCCAAGCGGCGATTTATCCCAAAAGTGATTCGATCTGATCAATTTGGGATAAAACTTGGGATATGATTCCCTCAAATTCCAACTTATCCCAAATCACGCATTGGTGAAAAAATGCACCTTTGGGAATCCTTACGACTCTCCAAATGATCCGTAAAAGTCGTGGAGGAAATTGACGGGAAAAGTCAGAACAAAAGAACATTTAACTACAGAGGACACAGGACACACAGGACACACAGGGCACAGAGAAAAGAAAAAGGGCGCAGCACCGATTTAAGGTGGCACGCCCTCTATGTTCAGGTAGAAAATCAGGCGTTTTGCTGCTTCCAGGCTGCCAGCAGTTCGGCTTCGCGCTCCGGCTTCAGCCCCGCCTTGAGGTCGCTGATGGCGGGCTTGCCCTTCCACGCCAGCGTATCTTTGGCGATGTCGAGCGCGGGGCGATAGGTTAACCCGGCGGCGACAGCGCGATCCACACTCACGGCGAAGATGTTCTCGAACGGCGAAGGAACCCAGAAAGGCAGTTCGCCGCCGTTGACGTCTTTTTCCTTCAGAAAATCGTCGCTCACCCACGTAAATTGCGCCGGGACGCCCCCGGCGGCGCTGAAGGTATTCATCCAGTCCTGCCAGGTGAGGATTTGTCCGGTCGCGTTGAAGACGCCGACCGTTTTCTGTTCGAGCAGACGCACCATGAATTTACCCAGATCGCGCCCGTCGATCATCTGCACCGGGCGGTCGGGAACGCCGGGCGCGAGGATTTCGCCGCCGTAGGCCGCGCGCACGTCCCAGTAGGTGTAGCGGTCGGTTGGGTCATACGGGCCGACGATCATGCCGGGGCGCACCTGAAGCGCGCGCTCGCCATAAAGGTCGTTGACGACCTGCTCGCACAGGACTTTCAGGCCGCCGTAGCTTTCGTTGGTGACTTCTTCAACGGTTGGGTCTGCCAGCGTTTGCAGCTTGGCGTCCTCGTTGTCGTGCAGAGTCATCGGCCCGTCGTAAACCGAGATCGTCGAGATGAACAGGTAAATATCGACGGCATCCTTGAGCAGTTCGGCAGTCTTGCGCACATCTTTAGGCACGTAGCCGCAGGTATCGACGACCGCGTCCCAGTGTTTGCCTTTCAGCGCCGCCAGGTCGGCATCGACGGTGCGGTCACCCTGAATATTTTCGACGTTCGGGTACAGGTCGGCGTTGCTTTGCCCTCGGTTGAAGAGGGTGATTTCATGTCCATTCGCCAGCGCTGCGTCCACGAAATGCCGCCCGACAAAGCGCGTCCCGCCGATCACCAGAATCTTCATGCCGACTCCCTTTTAAATTTTGTTGAACGTGTGAGGAAAATTTACTGAATTTAGCCGGGTGTGTCAAGGAGAAAAGAAGGACTGAGGAGTGAGGACTGATAGATAACCGATATAGACACTGGCTGATTTTGGTGGCTTGGAAACAGGGCGCAGCACGCTGCGCCCCTACAAGAACCAGGGCAGACACACGGGTCTGCCCCTACAGATTAGACCGTATCGATTTAGGTCATCTATGAGGACTGAGAGGAATACTGTTTAAAGTTTTGTTACACCCCTCTCCCCCGACCCCTCTCGCGCGAACAAGTTCGCGTTACGCAAGCGGGGAGAGGGGAGAAAAGCAACTCGAAATTTGCTTCAGTTGCTAAAGACTGGGCAGAGATTGGCGCGATTTGAGTGTCATAAAAACATTCACAAACACGCTCTGAGGACTGAGTAAAAGCAAAGATAAGGAAGGAGAGAGAGGTGGATTTTATGCCTTGAGGCCAATCTTTTTGACGGAATGGCTGCTTGCGCACGATAATGAATAACGAAACGGCGTCATAAGCGGGGCAAAGGGCATGGGGGGAACAGCAGTGATTGCGATGTATGTGCCTTACGTCAGCCAATGGGATGACACGGCGAAGCTCTCGCGCGGCGATTGCGGCATTGTCGCGGCCTGTATGTGCGCTCTGTGGAAGGGCATCAAAACCACCCCCGACGACATGATTCGCAAGGCCAACCTGCCGATTGGACGGCACAGCTACGATTTCCCTGAAGTTATCAAGGCGGGGGATGCCGTTGGCCTCAAGCTCAAATACAACTACCCCGCGACCTGGGACGTGATTCGCAAGGAACTGGAAGCGACGCGCCCCGTGATTTCGCTGCTGCGCTATGGCATGGTATCGGGCAATCAGGACGATTTCGACGGCAGCCACTTCTGGACGGTACTCGGCTACGACGAGGACAGCGTTTACGTCAATGACCCGGACTGGTGGGGCAGCGAGCGAGCGCGCGGCGCGATGCGCCGGATTCCGCTGGATGAGTTCCAGAAGGCGATTGGCCCGGCACTCGTCCCGACCGGGAATAAAGCCTACCAGTCGATTTTCATGGTGCCGGATGCGCCCGTCAAGCGGGGAACCATTTCGTTTCCGTGAGCGAAGGCTTAGCCCGCGACCGGCAGCGTAAACGAGAAAATGCTGCCGCCCATCGGGTTGTCGTCAATCCAGATTTGACCGCCGTGCGTTTCGGCGACGAGGCGGCAGAAGGTCAGCCCTAACCCCGTTCCGCGCCGCGCGCCTTTGCGCCCGCGCACCTGCACGTAGCGATCAAACAGCATCAGTTTGTATTCGTCCGGCACGCCGGGGCCAGAGTCCAGCACGTCGATGCGGACGAAGCCCGGCGCTGCACCTTCCGCACCCGGTTCGTGCGCGCGCACGAGCACCGTTGAGTCCGCCGGACTGAATTTGAGCGCGTTATCGACCAGATTGAGCAGCATCCGCTCGACTTTATCGGCGTCGATTTCCAGCAGCGGCAGTTCAGCGCTGATCTCTGGCTTGATGATCACGCCGAGTTCCTGCGCCAGCGGACTCAATTCGACGCAGACGTTATCGACCAGCGTCGCCAGTTCGCTGGGTTTGGCGTCGAGCGCCAGGAAGCCATTTTCCATCTTGGACACGTCCAGCAGCGAATCAACCCGCCCCAGCAGTTTCTGAATGGCACGTCGTCCGCCGTCGGTGGTCGTTTCAACAATCGGGCGCAGACTGCTGTCCTTCGGCGTCAGATCGGTCAGCAGCTTCAGGCTGGTCGTGACTGCCGTCAGTGGGCTGCGCAGATCGTGGATGAGCATTTGCGAGACTTCTTCACGCGTGCGGGCGAGCTTGCGTTCCTCGGTCTCGTCGTAGAAGACCAGCAGCACGCCGAGCGGCTGATCGGTTTCGTCGGAGACGGGGAAAATCTGCTGTTCGACGTGAACCACGCTGTCTTCATCTTCGACGGTATAGGCGTTGGGTTCACGCGCGGCGAGGCCGTTCGGGGCGCGCAGTTCGTTGACGACACGCAGCAGTTCACCCCCCGTGCGGAAGCCGAGCCGCTCCGCCAGACCGAGGTCATCCTGCTCAAGCAGTTCAGCCAGTGTCTTGCCGATCAGGGTTTCGGGCTGCAAGCCCATCAGGGCGACGCGCGGGTTCGCCAGAATGACTTCGCCCTCGGTGCTGATGAGGATCAGACCTTCCTTGACGGTGTTGAGGATGACCTGCATCCGGTCGCGCGCTTCTGAGACTTTGCGGAACAGGCGCGCGTTTTCGATGGCGATGACGGCCTGGTTGGCAAGCTGGTTGACGAAGTAGCTGTCTTCTTCGCTGAAGGCGTTGGGCTTCGCGCTGTCCAGCAGAATCACGCCGGTAACGCTTTCGTTCCAGAGCAGCGGCGCGGCGATTTGCGAGCGTGTTCCCGGCAGGTGGGCAACGGACAGCGCGGCTTTTTCGCTGTCGTTGACCAGCACCGTGTCCTTAAGCTGAATCGAGCGGGCAATCGCGCCGTTTTCGCTCGGCCTGCGGTTTATGCTGAAGGTTTCGGGCGGGTAGCCGCTGGCTGACCAATATTCAACATCGCCTGTGCTGTTGAGCAGCAGGACGGCACAGGCTCTGGAGTTGGTTGTTTTGCGGGCGTAATCCGCCACCAGATCGCAAATTGCACGGACTTCGAGCGCTGCCGTCAGATGATGACCGATGTTCGCCAGCGCCAGAAGCTGACCGACGCGCTGTTCTAACGCTTCATCGGTGATGGCATACAGGCGCGCATTGCTGATAGCCTGCGCGCACTGGTTGGCGAAGGTGCGCAGCAGTTCGATAATTTCCGGGTCGAATTCGTGCGCCTGATTGTAATAGATCACCAGCAGGCCAATCGGGACGCCTTGCAGCGACAGCGGCAGTTCGATCCAGGCAGCTTTGCCCTCGTGCTGCATCAGGTCGCGCAGGGCGGCGGCACGCGGGTCGCGCGCGGCATTGGTGATGACAACAGGCTGCGGCGATGCACCGGGCTGGTCTGCGCCTTCGATCAGCGGATCGGGCGGGGACTCTACAAACGTTTCGCTGAGTCCGGCGCAGCGCGCCAGCGTCAGCGAGGGGGTGCTGTCTTCGCCAAACAGATAAACAGCGACGGCGGATGCCTCGGCAATCGTCGAGGCGGAGGAAATGATCGTATCGATCACCGTATCGGGCGAGAGGGTATCGGTCAGCAGCGCGACGATACTGTTGAGCGTCGCTAACTGGGTGAGGCGCTCTTTTTGCTGGCGATAAAACTGCGTGTTTTCGAGCGCGACGCCGGTTGTCGAGGCGATGATATTCAACTGGCGCAAAGCGTCGTCGTTGAAATGGCGCGCATCGGTGATCACCAGTGCGCCGAGCAGATGTCCGCCTGACAACAGCGGCACACCCAGCCAGGAACGCCCGTCGCTTTCGGTGAAGCGCTGCGGCTGCTGGTTTTGCAGCACGCGATTGATCAGCGTGGTTTTGACTTCATCCTGATCGGTTTCGGGCAGAGTCATGCCATCGCGAAGATTGAGCGGAAACTGGAGTTTCGTGCCATCGTAAATCGCGACGGTGATACTGCTGACGTTGAGCAGGGTATTCACCTGACTATAAACGACCGCCAGCAGCGCATCGAGGTCAAGGTTCGCGCTGATGGCTTTGCTCATTTCGCCGATGGAGTGGAGTTCTTCGATCTGGCGGCGCTGCAAGCGGGTAATTTCCATCTGACGCAGCAGAATCAAAATCAGGCTGATCGCGTAAATCGCGAAGGCCAGCAGCGAAAGCCGGGTGATAATCAGCGTGCCGAGCGCCGCCAGCGGAATCGGCAGGAGCAGCACCAGCAGAAGTTCTGGCACATACGCGCGCAGCAGGCGGAATGATTTGCCATCCAGCGCCATTTCGAACAGGAAAAACAGGAAGAAGAGGGTGCTGTAGGCGAGGCCGTAGACCACGACTGCCGAGACGCTGCCATCGACCAGGTCGCTCAGAGGGAGCGCGCTGTTGTAGAGTTGGGCGCTCAGGTAAAAACTGATCGTCATCTGGGCGACGACGAACAGCGTGTGCGCGCTCACCAGCGGGCGTTTGCTCCGCAGCACGCAGACCGCTTCGCCGGCAATCGTGCCCAGTGTGATCGTCCACAGGCTCGCCGGGAGCGAGGCCAGCGGCAGCGAGAGCAGCAGCATCATGCCGATGCCGTGCGCCGGGTTCAGTTCAAGATCAGGAATGAAGGCGTTGAAATTGAGCGTCAACGCGATCATCAGGCCGTAAAAGATGAGAATGCCGCTCACCTGATCAGGCAGGTTTGTAATCAGTAACAGCAGCGCGGCAATCCCCAGCGCGCTGCTGATCACAATTTTGAGCGGCTGCCGCATTGTCGACACGCGCTGCCCCGTCTTCTTTCGTTCATATGCTGTTTTTACTATAGCGCAGTATATCAGGATTCAACCGGAAGACTGATCAAGAAACAGGCTCCCGGCAGGGTTTCCGCCCCCTCGACCCAAATTCGCCCGCCATGCGCTTCCACTGCGAGCTTGCAGAAGGTCAAACCGAGGCCGGTGCCTTTGCTGCCGCGCAGGGGTTGGTTCTGCTCGCTCTGGCGATACTGCTCGAAAATCTGGTCACGTTCTTCGGGTGGAATCCCCTTCCCACTGTCGGCGACGCTGAGTATAACACGCTGATCCACGACCGGCTGCGAAGCGATGCGGACGACCGCACCTTCGGGCGTGAAGCGGATCGCATTGTCAATCAGGTTGATCAACACGCGCCGGATCAAATCCTCATCGACGTGGAGTGTAGGCAGGTCTTCGGCGAGCGCGATTTCGACTTGAATATGCGCTTCGTCGATAGACGTTTCCAGCGCACTGCGCGCGTTCTCCACAAGCTGCGCTGCGGGGACGGGCTGCGCGTTGATCGGCATTCGGCGGCTCTCCAGCTTGGCAATGTCGAGCAGGCTGTTGATCAGCCGCATCAGGCTTTGCGCGCTGCTCAGGGACAGCCGCAGGACACGTTCGCTGTCGTCAGGGTATTCGCTCAGCCCCAGCCTGAGTGTCATGTCGATGCCGTTAATGATGGCGGTCAGCGGGCCGCGCAAATCGTGAACCGCCATATGCGTAATCTCGTCGCGAAAGTCGGCAAGCTGCTTTTGCTCGGTCATATCGCGCAGCACCAGCAGCCGACCGACAATTTTATTGTCGGCGTCGATGACGGGCGAGCCGATTTCTTCGATGAACAGCATCTGACCCTCGTTGGTCTGTTCGAACTGGCGGCGCGTGATCGAGTTCGGTTCCAGCCGAAGCTGGCGCGCCAGTTCGGTCAGTTGACCGCGCGAATAGCCGAGGCCGTTCATTTCGTTGGAGTCCATCATATCGAAGAGCATGGCAACAAAATGTTTGCCGATGAAGGTCTCTTTGTCGATGCCAAGCAGGCGCTCCGCCGAAGGATTACACTCGATCAGCTTGCCCTCGCTGTCGAACAGCAGTACGCCGTCGCGCGCCGAATTGATGGTGACGCGCAGCCGTTCGCTGACGGCGCGCACCTGTTCATGCAGTTCGACGGTGTTGAGATGCGCGGCAGTCTGGATAGCGATCAGTCCCAACGTATGCAAATCGCGGTGGCGCAGGACGTGATTTTCTATGAAAGCGACGGCGATGACTTCTTTGACCGTGCCGCGCCGCTCGATGGGGATGGCGATGCAGGTCACGGGCTGGCTGGTCGCCTCGATTTGTCCGGTCTCGGCGGCTTTGACCGCAATCGTGATCGTCAGGCGCTTTTCATACGAAAGGCGGCTGAAGCGGTCGCGATGGAGGCTGACCAGCGCTTCCACACCGCTTTCTTTGGTGCGATAAAGCGCCACTTCCTGCACGCCGAGAACGTCGCGCGTGGTTTCCAGCACCGCTTCGATCACCGCGTTGCTGTCTACCGCCCCGGCGAGGCGCAGCGTCAGCGCCTGATTGTGGCTGAGCGTTTCAATCTGATACTGCTGTTCGTCGAGCAGATGTGCATTATGCAGGCTGATGGCGGCAGGAACGGCGACTTCGCTCAGGAGATCGGCTTCGGCCTGTGTGAATATCTGCTGCGGTGCTTCAACCGAAAGCGCACCGACGACGAGATATTCATGGCGCAGCACCACCGCCAGCGCGGTGCGGTCGCGGTTGAAGGCCGTCTGCCCATTTTGCAGTACCTGCTCAATCAGCGACTCGCCCGTATGACTGCGCTGGATGATTTCGACGTTCTCCTGACCCTGCTGAAGCTGGATCGTCATAAAATGATCGACTTCGACAGGCAGCGCCAGCGTCGCAATTTCGGCATGGGTGGCACGCAGCGCCGCTTTCAGAAGGACGTTGGCGACCTGACCAATGCTGAGCGAACTCGACAATTCGCGCGTGACTTGTTCAATCAGCGGCAGATGCGGGGGCGGCGCAGCGGCAGCGACTTCGGTTTCCGGGGTTTCAAAAGGGAGCAGGAGCAGGACAATCAGGGCGATCAGCAGCAGCCCGGCGACGACGTGGAGCGTGAGCACGAGGGCGACAAACGTCAGTAATGCGAGCAGCAGTCTGATCCAGAATAACAGACGGGGATGCAGCGTTCTTAGCTCAGTGACCCTCGAACCCAGTTCTGGGTTTGTACTGCTCATTGATGCGCGAACTCATGCTTGTTGGCTACTTTGATTCTGGTTTATAGCAGTTAATTGTTAAATTGCCAACTCAGGCGAGCATGGTATCGGTCTCAGGCGGCTGGCAGGCGAGCACGTAAGCGCCGCCCACCATGCCGACGAATAACCAGTAGGCAAAAGCAAAGCGGTCGTACATGGTAATGGCATCGCCGAGGCCAAAAATCGCGTGGGCAATCAGCCCGGCGGCAGCCGAGACGGCGACAACCCTCAGCAGCAGATCGCCTTTGCGCCAGGCGCGCCAGACCATCCAGGCCAGCGCGATGTGCCAGCCGATATACAGAATCATGCCCGGAATGCCGACATCCGTGCCGACTTGCAGCAGTTCATTGTGGGCATGGGGGACGACGGTCATGGCGAAATTCGGCACGGGATACTGGGCGCGCACAGTGCGCGAGCGAAACTCGTTCAGTCCCACGCCCGTAAGCGGATGATCACGGATAATATCGAGCGCCGCGCCCCAGATGACCGGGCGCTGGGCGAGGCTCGATTCGTCACGGACGGTGGCGGCGGCGGCTTCCGGGGAACTCGCTGCGGGGACAAAGACCTGCATGACCAGGCCAACTTCGAGCAGGCAGACGACCAACCAGACAGCAAGCGTCGCATATTTCCAGCGCGGGGTGGGGATCAACAGGAAGATCAGCACGCCAATCGTGAGCAGAACCCCGATTATGGCGAAGCGGCTCTGCCCCAGCGCTAACGCCAGCGCCAGCACCGCGAAGGCAGCGGTTGCCAGCACGAGGCGGAACGGCGCGCGGCGTTTGCGCCAGTCGTAGAGGGCGATGCCTGCCGCAAACGGGGCGAAGAAAGCCATTGCCCCGCCGATTTCGTTGACATTGAAGCCGCCAACCGCGCCGGGAAAATCCGTATATTTAGGCACGAGGTCGATCAGGAACTGGAGCTGATCCGATTTGCCGATATACTGTGCGCTGACCAGGCCGAGGACGCCGACGAGCAGCGCCACCAGCAGCACGACGATCAGCGCGCCATCGATGCGCTGGCGTTCGTGAGCAATGCTGATGATGCTCAAGGCCAGCGCGACGCCCATGATCGGCCTGCCCAGTTCGTACCAGCCCCACGTATAGGGGATTGCGCCGGGATGAGAGGTGGCGACGTAGGTATTGACGATGCATAAAATGAGAAAGATATAGAAAAAGAGGTTAAGCGGCGTGTTGACCCACAGGCGGCGGTACAGAATCAGCCGGGCCAGGGCAGGAGGAATGAGCAGCACCAGGATATTGACGCGATTGGCATCTGGAAACCAGAAGGATGCAACCACAATGGCGAGCAGCAGCGGCTCGACCCACAGGATTGCCCTTGCAAACTGTTTCATTGATTTTCCCCATCGTGCAATTGTTAAGAAACTCAAACAATTCACTCTCCTAACACAAGCTTAAATTATCTTAAATTAACTTGTAAATGATCCTAGTAGTAGTTTAAAATCATACGCGCGCGTATTTTTGTATTTTACCGACGTCGTTTTCGCTTCGTCGCCTTCTTGACCGCCTACTCGTCGTTGTATTGTCCAGTGAGGTTTGAATGCTTGTTCACGACGTTACCCACGTTAGTCTAGACTCTTTCCGGCAGCGCAGCGCGGGTAAGAAGATCGTCCTAATTTACCCCTGGACACATTACAGAAATTTATTTCTCACCTACTTCTTATCCAATGCGCAGGAAGGGTTGCTTTATTACCGCGTCAGCGATAATCAGGTTGCCCTGAATGATTGGCTGACGGGGTTGATGGAAGAATTTCGCTCGGTGCTGGGCGAATTCGGCAGTAATCTACAACAGGCATTGGCGGATGGCAAACCGGCGCGGATTGGCGAGGCGCTCGCCGCCGATTTGAAAGTTGCCAGCAGCGAACCGCTGATCCTGTTTATTGATGAGCTTGACCGCGTCGCCATGGACGCCGATTTTAACCAGTTCATTCGCGCGCTGGTGGGCGCGCTGCCTGAAAATGTGCAAATTGCTTTTTCGAGCCGCCTTTTGACGTATCAACCCTGGTATGACATGGTTGCGCGCGGCGAGGCGATAGTTCTCGGCACCGACCAGCGCAAAGACGATATGATGTTCACCGTCGAAGCGCAGCCCAAACCTCAGCTTGAGGTGTACGCTTTTGGTCGTGGTCACGCGCTGGCGAACGGCCTGCCGATCACCAACTGGGACGGCGCGCTGCCCCGTAATTTATTCTTCTTCTTCATGGATCACCCGCTCGTCACCCGTGACGAGATTTTTGAAACCTTCTGGCCGGATTTGTCCGTCAAGGAAGCGACCAATGTTTTTCATGTGACCAAGCGCAAAATTACTGAGCGCATCAGCATGAAAATCACCGACGATGGCAATTACGAACTGACCCAGTACAACAGCGGTTTCTATATGCCGAGTGATAAAGTCGTCCGTCATTACGATGTGGGCGATTTTCAGGAAGCGGTCGATAAAGCCTTGGTGGCGGGCAGCGAAAAAGAAGAAGTCGCCCTGTTGTCGCGCGCCATCGACATCTACAAAGCACCGTTCCTGCAAACGATTGAGATGAAGTGGGTGGTTGAGCGCCGCGACAATCTGCGCCAGATGTACGCGCAGGCGTTGATTGGAATGGCGCGGATTTACAACCGTCACGGCGAAGATCAGCGGGCGATTGGCTTTTTCACCCGCGCGCTCAAAGAGACGCCGGAACGCGAGGACATTCATCGTCAGGTGATGAACCTGTACCTGAAGATGGGGATGCCCGACGACGCGCTGATGCAGTATCGCAAGCTGGAACAGATTCTGAGCGATACACTGCGAATCGCACCCGCGCGCGAAACGCGCGAACTCTACGAACAGATCGCGGACTCGCGCCGCTAACCCGGCGGCGCGTTTACGCGCACATAATCCCACAGCGGCGCGAAACCGTGCCAGCGGACTGCGCCGCTGCGTGAACAGTCATTTGCCTGAACTGCGTTTAGCCAGAGCGCAACAGTATCGGCGTCCAGATTGATCCCCTGTGCATCAGCGTTGACGACCGCTGCAATGGAAACCCGTTCTCGCTCCCAGAAGATCACGATGACCGGCTTGGCTTCGCTGCTCGTATTGGCGAGTAAACAGTCCGGTGTTTCCAGTTCGCTGATCAGTTCTGCGAGCGGCAGCACAACGTTAAAGCGCATTTCTCCGACCAAACCATCGGCATAGCGTACCAGCCCGCCCAACTGCTGACTTTTCGACTGCGCCCAAAAGTTGATCGACGCGCCCCCGGCAATCATACGCGGATCGACCGATTGAACGTGGCGAATCAACAGCCCCGATACGTTATCGAAAGGGGTCTGCCCCGGCGTGATTCCGGCGAAACAGGGCAGCGCGCAGAAGTCGAAGCCGAAATGCTGCCAGGACTCATCCGCTGTCGGGGAACGTCCGCCGACGAGGGTCAGCGCGACGCTGATCGCGAGGCAGACGATCAGCAAGCGTGCGCCGAGTCGCAGCACGGCGGTCAGCAGCATGATTTCGCTTTTCGCATGGCGAACACGAACGTTCCAGCGATGATGGCGGCTTCGCGCGAATTACTGTGCATAATCCGCCACGCGCGCGAAACCGTGCCATGCCCGCGCGCCCGATACCCAGCAGTCGTCCGGTTCAACGCTGCGCGTCCAGAGCGTCGAAACCCGGCTGTTCAGGTCGAAAGTGGATTCATTGGCGCTCAACACCGCCCCAATCGAGTTCGACTTGCGACTCCAGATGACGACGGTCGATTGCTGGCTGCTCGCCAGCACACAATCGGGGGTGCCCAGTTCCAGCAGCAGATGATCGAAAGGCAGCCGCGCCGTCAGTCGGATTTCAGCGACGAGACCCGAATTGTTGCGCGCCCAGCCGGATAACTCGCTGGCTGCCGCTTTTTCCGGCAGCGACGCCCAGAAATTGATGGCAGTTCCGGCGTTGAACAGGCGGTTGCCGATCAGCGGGATTGAGCGGCGCAGCAGACTTGGCATTTCATTGAAAGGGGTTCGTCCCGGCGTGATTCCGCCAAAGCAGGGCAGTTCACATACCGAGAAGCCAAACTGCTGCCAGGTATCATTGTGGCTCAGGGAGCGCCCGCCGAGCGCCGGAATGCCCGCGCACAGCACAACCAGCAGCGGGATCAGGCTCAGGAGCAGGCGCGAAAAAAGGCGTGTCAGCGGCATACTGCGCATGGTAGCACGATTTTCGCGACCAGCGCTATAATTTGATCATGGCACAACAAACTGTTGACATTAACAAAACGCCGCCCGATCACACGGGCATGATCATCGCCGCCGCTGTGATGATGGTCGCGGGCTGGGGCGGTCTCTATTATCTGGTGACGACCCAAATTCCTCGCGTGGGGCAGCGCTGGCTCTTCTTCGTGCTGGTGCAAATCGCCGTCGCGGGGACAGTGATGCCGTTCCTGCGCTATATCAATGTGCGCCTGACGCCAGTGACGCGCACCGTTCCGCCCAGCGGCGTGATCGTGCGCCAGGCGGTCTGGTTCGGGCTGTTTGTGGTCACCTGTGCGTGGCTGCAAATCCCGCGCGTGCTGACCCTGCCGATTATGTTCTTTCTGGCGCTGGCTTTTATCGTCATCGAACTTTTCCTGCGCTCGCGGGAAATCCCCAATGAGCAGTACGACGAATAGCGCGCTGGCGCAGCGCTGACCCCCGTGACCCGGCTGCTGGCATTCTGCCTGGGGCTGCTGCTGCTCTTTGCCGCGCTGACGACGGCAATTGTCCTCGGTCAGCGGCGCAGCTTCCCCAATGCCGCCTCGCTGGTTTTTTCGATGGGACACGACAGCTATAATCTGTATGCCGTCCAGCCGGACAGCGGCTTCGGCAGCAACTTCCACACGCTCTTTATGCCCAACCACGTTTTTGACGACCGTTATGTGACGGGTGTGGACTGCGCGCCGGACAGCCGCTCGCTGATTTTCTGGTATATCTATCTCTACCGGCTTGACCTGACGGATGAGCGTCTGACTCAGATTGTGCTGGGACAGGGCTTGAGCCAGCAGTCGGTCTGGTCACCGGACGGGACGCGCATCGCCTACATCGACAACGTGCTTGATCGGCAGCCGCGCGAAATTCTGCTGATTGACGCCGACGGTTCGAATCGCGTGCAGATCACCCACAACGACAATCAGGAAACGTCGCTCACCTGGTCGCCGGACGGGCAGCAGATTGCCTACACCTATACACGCGGCAGCCAGCAGGGATTGGGCGTGGTCGATGTCAACAGTCGCCAGACGACGCCGCTGTTCGAAGCGGTGGCGCGGATTGGCGATGCTTCTTGGTCGCCTGATGGCAGACAGATCGCCTTCGATATGCTGCAAAACGGTCAAACCGCCATTTACACCATCGGGCTGGACGGCGCGCCGCTTCAGCGTCTGACGCGCGACAGCGGCGAACAAATTGTGCCGCGCTGGTCGCCCGATGGCAGCCTGATCAGCTACAGTTCACGCGCTCCGGGCGAGCATTTCAAGCTCTACGTCATGGACGCCGATGGCAGCCACCCTTACATGGTGTTTCCGACGATTGAAAATGAAGACGTCTTTAATCAGTGCTGGCTGAACCTGTCATGAGCGCGGCCTAACCGTGTACTGGCAGCCCCTAAGCCGACCATAGGTCGGTATCGTCCGATGGATTTATAAAGTCTGTGCAGCGTGTTCTGCGCAAAACGGCGTATAGTCTTGAATGATGCGACCCTCAAATTCCGACGCATGTTTTTGGCAGACTGAGCGGCGAGAAGACAGCCTTTGAAGCGACTGATCGCGACCAGCTTGATATTGAGCATTTGTTTTGCCGGGTTGCTGGCGTTGATCGCATTCAGCCAGCGGCGCAGCTTCCCCGATGAAATTGGGACGATTGTCTATGCGCTGAGCTATCCCAACCCCGACCCGCAGGGATACCAGAATAAACTCGACATCAATTGGGTTCGACCAGCGAACTTGCTTCTGGGTGAACAGTTCGATACCCTGCTGGACACCGAGCGCGCTTTCCCGAAGCGCCTGATCGACGATCTGGATTGCTCACCTGTTGATCAGGCGCTGATGGTATCGGCGGAATATCTGTATCATCTGGATATTCGGAGCAACGCGCTTCGCCAGGTGAGTGCCGATTCCCATCTGGTGCTGGCGCTGGCCTGGTCGCCGGATGGTCAACGTTTTGCTTTCACGGACGTTCATGGCAGAGGTCGCGGCTTATTTATTGCCAATGCTGATGGATCCAACCTATCGGCGCTGACGTATAATTCGACGTTTGCGGGTGCGCTGGCGTGGTCGCCAGATAGCGACGAAATCGCCCTGAATGTTATCCTGAGCATGGGCGGCCCGCAGCAGTACGGGATTGTCATTCTGGATTTGGGTGCCGGGACGGGTATGTTCAGGACGATATATCGCGTGGAAAACAATCTCGGACAGCTTTCGTGGTCGCCGGATGGCAAACGGATCGCGTTTCAGATGTGGCAGCACGGGCGGTTTGACATCTATACGCTGGAGACGGATGGCTCGAATCTGACCCGTCTGACCGAGGATCATCAGCAAAATGTGGACCCGCGCTGGTCACCCGATGGCTCGCTGATCAGCTATAGTTCACTTGACGCGAGTGAGCATTATCAACTGTATGTGATGAATGCGGATGGCAGCGATGCCCACCTCGTTTTCGCTGTGCCGCCCGGTCAGGATGCGTACAATCTGTGCTGGCTGCCAGCACAGATTCAAATTCAAAAGGAGAACTCATGAAATCTGATCTCGACTCACTGATGGCAAGGCGCGGCCTCGACGCCTTTATGGTTGTGGGTGACGAACACGGCAACCCGATGCGCAATTACCTGAGCAACGGCGCGGCGGTGACAGGCGGCTACGTGCTGAAGAAGCGCGGCGGCGATCCGATCATGGTCGTCAACCCGATGGAAATCGAGGAAGCCGCGAAAAGTGGGCTGAAGGTCTACTCGTTCAATGATTTTGACTGGGGGGGATTGCTCAAAACGTTGGACGGCGACATCGCCAAAGCGACGGTCGCCTTCTGGAAGCGGCTGCTGCAAAAAATCGAGGTCGAGAGCGGCATCGTCGGCATTTACGGCACAGGGACGATTAACCAGTATCTCGAACTGATCCGGCAGGTGCAGGCGGCCTCGCCTGAATACCAACTGGTGGGCGAAACGGGCTTGACGCTGTTCGACGAAGCCTACGTGACCAAAGACCCGGATGAAATCGAACGGATCAAGTCGGTGGCGGCGCGGACGAGCGCGGTCTGGCAGGCGACCTGGGATTTCATCGCGGGACACAAGGCGGATGGCGAAACGGTCGTCAAGGCGGATGGTTCTCCGCTGACGATTGGCGAGGTCAAGCGCTTCGTGCGGCGCGAACTGCTCGACCGCGACCTGGAAGATGACTCGATGATCTTCGCCGAAGGGCGCGACGGCGGTTTCCCGCACAGCCGGGGCGAAGCCGATATGCCGCTGATGTTGGGGCAGGCGATTGTCTTTGACCTGTTCCCGCGCGAATTGGGTGGCGGCTACTATCACGACAGCACACGCACCTGGTCGATTGGCTACGCGACGCCGGAAGTTCAGGAAGCGTATGATCAGGTGATGGACGCTTTCGACGTGGCGGTCGATAATTTCCGCGTCAACATGCCATCGGCGATGCTGCAAGAGGCGGTTCAGGATTACTTCGAGAGCAAAGGCCATGCGACGACGCGCAGCAATCCCTCAACGCCCGTCGGCTACGTGCATAGTCTGGGGCATGGCGTCGGTCTGAACATTCACGAGCGCCCCAGCATCAGTCATCTGTCGAAAGATACGCTTCAGGTCGGCAACGTGATCAGCATCGAGCCGGGGCTGTATTATCCCGAAAAGGGCTACGGAATGCGGATTGAAGACCTGTGCTATGTCGATGCCAGCGGCACGCTGGTCAGCCTGACGGATTTCCATAAAGAACTGGTGCTGCCGCTCAAGCAGTAAATGCGCGCCTGAAGCTGCTCCTCACCCTGACGGATTGTGCGAATGGATGACCGTGCGCAGGCTGCTCCCGCGAATCGTCGTTGGTTGCACATGCGCACGATCAGCCGGGGTGAGGGGTGGGTTTACGCCTTGACGACATATGTCCCGGCCAGCTTATCGTGCCAACCCTGCTTATCTTTGTCGAACAGCGCCCAAATCCAGCCCAACCCGAACACAATGCTGTTGATGTAATAGCCAATGTAGCGCACGATCACGTCGGCGGCTTGCAGCGGCGCGCCGTTGACCTTGATCACGCGAATCCCCATGACGCGCTTGCCGGGAGTCTGTCCGTTCTGCTGCGTCAGGAAATACCACTGATAGAGCACGCCGATCACGAAGCCGAGGAATCCGCCCGCATTCCGCGCTCCTGCGAACAGCAGCCCTGTAATCAGGCCGAGAATCACGCCGTCGATAATCAGCGCAATCAGGCGCGTGCCTAAATCCGCCAGCTCGAAGTCAATCACGCCGCGTTTTGGTTTGTCATCATAGGTTGCCATGTTCTGCTTCCCCCTTCATTGATTCACATTTTATATTACGTCAATTTAGGGGGAAAGTTGCGCTGCCAGCACACATTCAGCGGGGCTTAATCCGACGCCACATCCTTGTGTGTTTCGGCTTCGTGCAGCGCCGCCAGCATCTCCTCAACTCGCGGGAACTTCACGCGCGGGCGATTCAGGGCCGCGCCGCGTTCCTGCTCGATCTGGTCGAGTTTGAGCCAGTCCGCGAACGTCACGTACTCAATCTGCTTCGCTTTGAGCAGCGCATTGATCGCTTCCTGCGCGGGATGGGCGGGCGACAGCAGCGCGTCTGCCTGCAAATCTGCCAGCAGTTGATCGACGCTCTCCTGCGCATCCGGCTTATTGGTGCCAATGATCCCGGTCGGGCCGCGCTTGATCCAGCCAACCACATACTCGCCCATCACCTTTGATGGGTCAGCCGGGTCGAGCACGCGCCCGTGATCGTTCGGGATCACCGCTGCGCGCGCATCGAACGGCACGTCGGCAACAGGAACGCCTTTGTAGCCAATCGAACGGAAGATCAGTCCTATCGGCAGAATTTCCGTCCTGTCGGTTGCGCGCGGGCGCAGCGACCCGTCGTCGGATTGATACAGTTCGTTGTGAACAATTTCGACTGCTTCCACACGATCTGTCCCAATCAGGCGCACCGGCGACACCAGAAAGCGCATGTGAATCCGCTTCTTTTTGCCCAAATCACCCTGCGTCGAATAGCGGATCAGGGTTTGCATGTTGCGCTCGGCATTCCGGTCTTCGCCAGACAGGATGTACTGGTTGCTCAGCGAATCGAGTTCAATATCTTCCGGGCGAACCACGCATTCCGCTTCTGCCAGTTCGCCGAATTCCTTCAGTTCGGGATTGGTGAAAGCGGCCTGCGCCGGGCCACGCCGACCCAGCATGTAAATATCGGTAACTTTGCTTTCCTTGAGCGCTTCCAGCGCGTAATCGGCAATATCCGTCGCCGCCAGTTCCTCGTAGCTGCTGGCGAGAATACGCGCCACGTCCATCGCCACGTTGCCATTGCCAATGACCGCTACCTGTTCATGCGACAAATCGAAGCTCAGATCGCAGTGATCAGGATGTCCGTTGTACCAGCCGACGAATTCCGTCGCCGGGAAGCTGCCTGCTAAATCTTCGCCGGGGATGCCCATTTTACGGTCGCTTGGCGCGCCCACCGCGAATATGATCGCGTGATAATGCGTGGTCAGGTCGTCGTGCGAAATATCCTTACCATATTCGACATTCCCGAAAAAACGGAAACCCGGTGCCTGCGCGGTGCGCTCGTACACTTTCGTCACCGTCTTGATTTTGGGGTGATCGGGCGCGACGCCGCCGCGCACCAGCCCATACGGTGTCGGCAGGCGGTCATACATATCGATCTGCACAACCAGACCCGTTTGTTTCTGCAAATAGTCAGCGGCGTAAAAAGCCGACGGCCCTGACCCGATGATAGCCACGCGGAGCGGATTGGCAGCAGTAGCCAGTGCAGAGGTCATAGATTTTCTTTCCCTCACTTACTTTCTTACTCGACTGCGAAAATCAGCACAATCAACTATAGCACGTTCTCCCCACACGAAGGAGAGCATAAAAATTGTAATAAGAAAATGATTTTTGTAAAAAATAAGAGTATTAAGAGATTCATGGACGTGGTGCCATTATGATGAGGGTTGTGCTGCGCCTGAATCACCCTTTATTGTTATGCAGAGCTAAGGTCTGTGGATGAGCAATCTTGAAATTGGCTGGGACAACCCGGAACACACGGTCATTCGCCTCACGCTCCACGAGGGCTGGAACTGGTCTGAACTTTACGAAGTTAATAAAGCGATTATCGAGATGATGAAAAGCACCGATCAGACCGTGCATCTCCTCCTCGATACCACCCACATCAATCGTGTCCCAATGGGCGGCGTCATCACTCACGCCCGTAACATTCTCGGCGCTTACCCGCCCAACTGCGATATGCGCATTCTGCTGACGCGCAACCTGTTGATTCAGCGTCTCGGCAGCATCTTCCAATCGACTTTCCGCGCCGATTTAGGCAAACGTTTGCATACCGTCTCGTCGGTTGAGGAGGCTTATCGCCTGATCAATGAAAAACCGCGCCCCCAGGGAGAAATGCTCTGACGATTATCGGGTTCGATGTGAGGATCAATGCTCAAAGTCTCCACCAAAAATCTGAGCAATCCGGTTTATGCTCATAAACAGGGTATTTTGTTGGGTTTGTTTAGGAATAGAGAAATTTTTTATGAACCTTCAGGTCGAATGGGATAACCCCGAAAAAACCATCATTCGCATCACCTATACTGAACGCTGGACGTGGAGTGATTTTTATGAGGCGAACGCGGCAGCCATCGCCATGATGAACAGCGTCCCGCACACCGTTCATTTTCTGGCGGACTTTCGCCAGTCGCGCAGCCTGCCGCTCGGCGGTGCCATCACCCACGCCCGCAGCGCGCTCAGCAACATGCCGGATAACTGGGGGCTGCTGGTGATCGTTTCGACCAGCACTCTCATTCAGCGCATGGTGACCATTTTCCAAACCGCGTTTGGCGGCAAAATGGGGCTGAAAACCTGCTGCGTGACCAGTATTGACGCGGCCTATCGCCTGATCGCACAGCCGGAAAGCGAAAGCAGCCTCTCCTAAAACAGCTTATGAAACGCTGCACAGCGGCAGTTCAAACCCGAACATGCTGCCCTCGCCAAGCGCGCTCTGGAAGCGCATCTTCCCACCATGCCGCTCGATGATGTTCTTGACCAGATGCAGCCCCAGCCCCGTACCTTCAATCGCCGAGGCTTTGGCATTGCTGGCGCGGAAGAATGGCTGAAATAAGCGTTCCTGCTGGTCTTGCGGGATGCCGAGTCCAGTATCCCGAACCTCAAAAACGGCGCGATCCGTCTCCATCTCTAGGCGGACTGTCACCGAGCCTGCATCTGGCGTGTACTTGATCGCGTTGCCGATCAGATTATCAATGGCTTCGCGGAGCTGCGCGGCGTCAGCATTGACTTGCAGTGTTATCGCGTCCAGGTTCAGGTCGTAAGTCTGGTTTTTCTGGCGCGCGCGTGTCTCATTCGCATGAAACAGGTCATTGACCATTTCGTTCAGGTTCACATTATCGTGGCTCAGGTTCTGCATCGCTTCAATTCGCTGAAGCGAAAGAATGTCTGTGATAATTTTAGAGGTCTTCTGCGCCGATTTGCTGATCGCTTCGACAAACGAGGTATCTTCTTCGCTCAGAGAATTGCCGGACATCAACAGTAAATCCGCATACCCGGTAATCACTCCCAGCGGGTTGCGCAGGTCGTGCGCCGCAATGCGGATCATGTCGGTTTTTAGCTGTTCCAGTTCGCTGACGCGCATGTACAGCTTATGCAGTTCTTCAAGCTGCTGCTGCGAAACCTGATATAACTGTGCGTTGTCCATCGCAACCGTCACGCGGCTGGCGATTAAGCCCAGGAATTCGAAGGCTTCACGGGTGAACAATTCCGGTTTGCGTGTCTTTAAATTCAATACGCCGATCAGATGATCACGATGCACCAGCGGAATTGCCATCTGCCCACGCACCCCTGGAATATCCTGCACAAAATCCGGGTCAGCATCCGGGTTGAGGACAAGCTGGGGCTTAAGCATTTGCAGCGCGCGCCCTACTACACCGATGTTGCTATCCCACACGGTGCCAGTTTCATAGCTTCCCGCAGAATGTAAGACACGCAGCTTATCGCCTTCGATCAGCCCGATGAAGCCGTGTTCCGCCCGTGACGCGCGCAGTGCCGTATCCATTGCGATGGTCAGCACACTGTCCGGGTCAAGCGTTTCGCCGAGTTCACCGTCAACGCGCCGCAGCAGGGTCAGCCGCTGCACCGACCGTTCCAGTGTCTGTTCAGCCAGCACCCTATCTGTCACATCGACCAGCACGCCAATCGCACCGATGGCATGACCCTCTCCATCATAGAGCGGTGAAATCGCGGCTTCGTAGTGAACACGTCCCTGCGGAAAATCCTGCGTTGTCTGGATTGTTGAAGGAATGCCGTCAAGCGCTTTACCGACAGCGTTGATCACTTCGGGCTTATCGTGGTAGACCTCGAAAACCGACTGACCGACCAGTCGATTCGGCGCGACCTTGATGGCTTCCAGCCCTTTGCCTTCCGTCATGGTAATCAGGCCAGCCTGATCGACGGTATAGACGATCACCGGGGCGCTGCTGATGACGGCCTGCAAATTTTGTTCGCTTTGGCGCAGCGCCGCTTCAGCACGCTCGCGCTCAATCAGTTCACTGCGCAGTTCGATTTCCGTCATCACTGCCGCCGAAAGGTCGGTCAGGATTTCGAGTTCTTCGTCTGTCCAGATGCGACGTTTCTTGTCGATGACGCAGAACGACCCCAGCGTATCGCCGCTCGACGTGATCAGCGGCATCCCGGCATAAGCGACCAATCCTTCCTGCAAAGTCGAGAGATTGTCGAACAGCAGCGGATGAACCCGCGAATCTTCAACAATCAACGGGCTGGAAGTAGCGACGACGTGCTGGCAATAGGAATATTCGAGCGGCATTTCGCGCTTTGTCGCCCAGGGATCGCCGAGACCGACCTGACTCTTGAAAAACTGGCGGTGATCGTCCACCAGCGTGACCGTCGAAATCGGCGCGTTCAGGATGCGACTTGCCAGGCGCGTCAAACGGTCGAAAGCGGGATCAGCCGGGGTATCGAGCAGGCAAAGCTGGCGCAGACTGGCAAGACGTTCGGGGTTGGCGACAATCTCTGGACTCGCGTTGGGCATCTGTATCTCTCAAAAACCGAATCACATTTTCATTATAAATCCTGAGTCGGTCTTCAAGTTTCGTATCTTGTGAGAAAGAACGTTAATTCTTCTCCGTTTAAAACAGAGGTGATCTAGGGCATGTTACTTTCGAAAGCCATTCCTATGAGGCCGTTCGTCTCCCCTCAGCCAGCTTCAGGGCTGAGGGGAGACAATGGTACTGTTATTCGCCGAGCTGGCTGACAAGATCCATCGAAAATTCGGTCAGCGAGCCGAGGACGACATCCGCCAGTGCGAGTAGTTCGTCGCTGAGCGGGAAGCCAGGACTCGGCACGGCAATCGCGCGCATCCCGGCGGCTTTGAGCGCACGCAGGCCGTTGCCAGAGTCTTCAATGCCGACGCAGTTGGCAGGGTTGACGCCGAGCAGCGCGGCAGTTTTCAGGTAGATTTCAGGGTCGGGTTTGCCGTGTGTCATATCGTCGCCGTAGACGACGAAGCGGAAAACCTGATCCAGTTTCGTCAGCTTCATGACTTCCTGAATGACCTGTGTGGGTGAGCCGGATGCGAGCGCGACCGGATAAGCCGCGCCCGACGCTTTGACGGCTTCAATCGCACCGGGGAGGACGGGCAGGCGGACTTCGAGACGGGCGTTGACCCCGGTGATCACTTCGTGCATGATGTCGTCGAGCGACAGCGCATCAAGGGCGAGGATTTGCTGCATGACGCGCGCCCATTCAATCGTGCTGCGCCCCATTGCCACCTTCTGATCCTCGAATGACCAGACGAGGCCGCGCTTTTCGGCAAAGGCGACACGCGACTGCCACCAGTATTCCTCACTGTCGACAATCACGCCGTCCATATCAAAGATGACTGCTTCAATCGGCATTGGAAGATTCCTTACCACAGAGATCACAGAGGATGTAGAGAATAACAACAGAAAAAGATTTCACGCAAAGCCGCAAAGGAAACACTTAATCTGTGAAGCCTTTTTGGCGCAGAATGGCGTCGATGCGGGCGATGTGCGCGGCTTCCCACGCTGCGAGCGTCTGGGCGGCGTCTTTGGCGGCGCGTGCCTGAGCCGCCTGAAACACCACATCAAGCTGCCCGACAGGCACGACGACAATCCCCTCCTCGTCGGCGATCACAGTGTCGCCCGGGGAAACATACACTCCGCCGCAGGTCACCGGGGCGTTGATCAGGTCAAGCACAGCCTTGCCGCCGGGGATGGGAATCACGCCGCGCGCGAAGACCGGAAAGCGATGTTCGCGGATTTCAGCGAGATCGCGGATGACGCCGTCGATCACGAAGGCGGCGATGCCGTTCTTCTGAGCGACAGCGCAGACGTTGCCACCCGCGACGGCGTAATCGACATCGCCCGCTTGCACGACGATCACCGAACCGGGCGGGGCGCGGTGGATGGCGGCGTGGAGCATCAGGTTATCGCCGGGAGCGCAGCGCACGGGATAGGCTGGTCCGGCGATGCGCGGCATCCCCGTCCAGAGCGGACGGATACCGATGTCCATTACGCGGTCACGGCTGAGGACATCAGCGAGGGTGTTCGGGGAAAACTGCTGGAAAGCAGCGGAATCGGTCATCGCGGCTCCATATTCCGAGACAGGCAGAATTAAAGCGTAGCATACCCTGTGCCGATGGAGGCAGCAAGCCAGCGGCGAACCAAAACTGGTTATCTTGTGGTGCGCCTGAAATGACAATCCATGTTAAAGTAAAAAGACCAAATGAGAACGACCTCTTCGTCATACGATTGCCGACTGTATTGAGAGAAACCTGAGTTGGCAGCAATCTATTCACCTGGAGCGCAGTTATGCATCGGTTTGTGATTTTCTTGGCATTCGTCGTCCTCAGCCTGGCGGTTGTGGCGGGGGTGGCTGCACAGGGTACGTGTTCCGATTTTGTGAACCAGGCGCTGGCGGCGCTCAGCAGCAACTGCGGCGACCTGCCGCGCAACAGCGCCTGCTATGGCTACAACAGCGTCAGCGCGACGTTCTCTGCTGCGCTTGCGCCGGATGCATTCACGCACCCGAATGACCGGGTTGGGCTGGCGGATTTGCAGACGATCACGACTGCCCCGCTGGATTTGACGACCTCGCAGTGGGGGATCGCGGTCATGAAAGCGCAGGCCAATCTGCCAGACGCTTTGCCGGGGCAGGCGGTGACGTTTCTGCTGTTAGGCGATGTGCATGTGGAGACTGGCGTCACTCAAGGGGACGATCTCAAGCCGATGCAGGCCGTCTACTTCACGACTGGGATTGGCAGTACCAAATGCAGTGACGCGCCAGAGTCGTCGCTGATTATTCAGGGGCCGAAGGACATCACCGTCAATATGCGCGTGAACGGCGCAGACATCAAGCTCGGTTCGACGGCGATTTTCCGCTCGACCCCGAACAGTTCGATGTCGTGCGGCGTGGTCGATGGCGCGGCGCAGGTGGGCGACACCGATAAGGTCATCCCGGCGGGTTTCGCGGCGCGTGTGCCGCTCGATGCGGCGCTGAATGCCAATGGTGACTGGGGTGGGAATCAACCGATAGCCGATGCGGACGCGGCGGCGCTGCAAGTCCTGAAAGAAGTTCCGGCGGGTGTGCTGAACTACACGCCCGACGTGCCGACGCCAGCAGAAGTCGATGTGTCCGGCGCGCTCGATGCGAGATTGGTCGCGGCGTTGGAACCGCATCTGCTGCGCAACATGATTCGTCTGGTTGTGGCAGAAGGCGCAACCGCCGCGATGGTCAGCGAATGGGATGTGCCGACGCTGCGCAATTTCATCGCCAGCAATCAGGACAAGGTGATCACAGTGGCGACGCCGGAGACGACTGCCGAGCCGGGCGATACCCCGCTGCCGTTTACGAGCGATCTGATTCAAAGTGTGCTGGATGCACTCGATACTTATACTGGAGGAACTTAATGCGCCTTGAACTCATCTCCCATGTCCCGCAGACGCCGACACAGCAGACACCGATTCTTTTTCTGCACGGAGCCTGGCACGGAGCCTGGTGCTGGGAAGACAACTTCCTGCCCTACTTCGCGCAGAAGGGCTACGCCGCTCATGCGATGAGCCTGCGGTCACATGGGATGAGTGAAGGCCGCGACAAGATTCGCTGGACGTCGATTGAAGATTACGTGACGGATCTGCTGCAAGTCGTCAAGTCGCTGCCCGCGCCGCCCGTGATCGTCGCCCATTCGCTGGGGGGCTTCGTCCTTCAGCGCTATCTGGAATTTTATGAGACACCCGCCGCCGTGCTGATCGCTCCCGCGCCAGCACGCGGCGGGTTTTCGTTTAGCTGGCGAATGCTGCGCACGATGCCGGGAGCCTATCTCAAAGCGGGGGTCACGTTATCGCCCTACGCGCTGGTCAACAGCATCGAGCGGGCGCAGGCGGCTTTTTTTTCCAGCACGATGCCGCATGAAGAAGTGGAACGCCATTTCGCCCGCCTTCAGGAGGATTCGTTCCGCGCCTATCTCGATTTTCTGGCGTTTTCGCTGCCGAATACGCGTGACATTCTTGCGCGCAATATTCCGACGCTCATTATTGGCGGCGCGAACGATCAGATTTTCCCGCAGCAGGAGATCGAGGCGCTGGGCAAGACCTATAATGCTCCGGTCACCATTCTGCCGGACACCGCCCACGACGTGATGCTCGAAGCACACTGGCAGCAGGCGGCAGATTGCATCATGGCGTGGTTGAAGGAAAAAGGGATTGCGTAGTCGTTTTTGGAAGCGAATAGTCAAAGATATTTAACCAAAAAAGATGCTGCTTTGCTTATAAGAACAAAAAAAGTTTTAAAATGAGAGGCGATCCAAGCGGATCGCCTCTCATTTTAACCATACTATGCCCCGATGCGCTGGAGTTCGCGCACGAACGAAGTCGCTTCGAGCGGCTTGGGGAAGTAAGCGGCGAAGCCCGCCTGAATCGCTTCGACGGCGACTTCCGCTGAATGGAAGGCGGTCACGGCGACACAGGGCAAGCCTGACAGCGTCGAACTTGCCTTAATCGCTTGCAGCAGCGCCCAACCATTCATGGTCGGCAGCGCGAGATCGATCACGGCGAGATCGTAATGCGTTGCCGAAAGCTTTTTCAGCGCATCTTCGGCGGTTCCAGCAACATCGGCGGTAATGCGGTGATGACGCAGGATGCGCGTCACGACTTCCTGACCATCGGGATCGTCTTCCACGACCAGAACGTGCCAATCAGACATTGGTGTACTCCTTGAGCGTTTCCGCAAAGCCAGGAATTTCAACCAGCAGGTGCAGCAAGTCTTTCATAAAAGTCGAAGGAGTCAAGGGCTTGACCAGATAGTTGTGGAAGCCAGCGCTGATGGCGCGCTGACGATCTCCGACCATCGCGTGAGCGGTCAAGGCGATCACCGGCAGGTCGATGGTGGCGCGGTTCTGCTTGAGTTCGTAGATCAAACCCCAGCCGTCGAGCACCGGCATCGACAGGTCGGAAATCACCAGCGTGGGCGGGTGCAGCTTGATGCTGTCGAGCGCTTCCTGTCCATTGGTCGCCAGGGCGACGGTTGCGCCATAGTGGCGCAGCAGACGGCTGGCGACTTCCAGACTATCTGGCTCATCATCAACGACCAGTACGTTCCAACCTTGCAATATTGTGCGTGGGATAGTCATTACGAAACCTCAGCGATGGGTGCTTGTTCGGTTGTGTGAACCGGTCGTAAGGGAAGCGTGACGGTGAAAATACTGCCTTCATTCAATTTGCTGGTGACCTGAACGGTGCCTTCCATCATGCGGCAGAGGTTGCGTACGATGGCGAGTCCCAGACCTGTACCGCCGTAGGCACGCTTCGACGTACCGTCGATCTGGCGGAATTCGTCGAAGATGTAGTTGATGGCGTGCGGCGGAATGCCGATTCCGGTATCGATTACCTGCATTTGCCAGGCGTTATTTTTACACTGCATGGTCAGCGTAACCGAACCGGATTCCGTGAATTTGAAGGCGTTGGAGAGCAGGTTGATGACAATCTGGCTGATGCGGTCGGAGTCGCCAAAAATCTGATCGGGCAGTTCAGGATCGATTTCGGTGATGAACTCCAACTGCTTCTGTTCGGCGAGAACGCTCATCTGCGAGCGCCAGCCTTCCGCCATTTTGCGCGGGCTAATCGGCACCGAGACGAGATCCATCCGTCCGGCTTCGATCTTGGCGATGTCGAGCACGTCATTGATCAGGTTGAGCAGGCGGCTGGAATTCTGCTGAATCCGCTCGATCATGTGACCGGCTTCAGCATCGAATTCACCGCCCATGCCTTCGAGCAGGATGCCGCTGAAACCGAGCATGGCGTTGAGCGGCGTGCGCAGTTCGTGCGACATGGTTGCCATGAATTCCGACTTGAGGCGGGCAGCTTCTTTGGCGACGGCGTTGGCCTTCACGAGTTCGGCGTTGGTCTGCGAGAGCGTGCTGTTGAGGGTTTCGACTTCCTGCAAGGCGTCGGTGATCTGCTTTTTACGGGTGTTTTCCAGCGTGTTTCTGAACTGAACGAAGACGAGCACGATGCACGAGAGCAAGACGACGTAGTTGACGACCGAACTGGCGTCTACCGCGTTCGAGAGCAGATGCGAGAGCAGCAGCATTCCCACGATAATCACAGCGACCAATGCAGCAGTGATTCGGACAGAAAGCAAGATGCCAGAGATAAACACCTCAACCATCAGATAATAGAAGACGGTGGGGCCTTCGGGATTGAGGACGTAAATTGCGAACAGGTTGGAGGTGCTGATGACCACGAATAAGATGATAGCAAGCTCGGAATGTTTGCTCCGACTGAAACCGTACAGCGCTGCAAGTATTACCACCAGGATGATAAAGACGGGCTTGGGTACCGGTGATGGCGTCGTCGCGAAAAAGACAGCGTTGCAGACCAGGATGGCGGTTCCTGCAAAGATGGTGAACAGCATCGCAGAAATAAAACGCGCCTGCTGTCGTTTGTCGGCCTCCTGAATTTGAGGGTTCGGCTCGGTGAGTAAATCCCACACTTTCCGCAGCAGAGAGGGCGCAGGTGGAGTTTCTTCAACTCCAGCTTTCGCAAGAGGCGATGAGAAGGTTGACATAGGGTAATGCGGCTCCTGGGTCTAATTCGCCGTTTGGCGATTGAATCGGCTTGGTTGATTTTCTGCGGCGACCGCGAGATCGCTTAAGAAAAAATAGTTTATCGATATTACTAGGCCAAAATGGCGCAGAAATACTCAAATACTTTAACATGGAATAATGTAGGAATCGTTGGGGTTTTTGAACTGGGATTATGAAAAATTTCTTTAGAGACCGAGGGTAGCCGTCCAGCGTAAATAAAGACAGAGCAGTAGGAGATCATTCCTATCCTCTCTGTTCAAGCGCCTGAAACAAACAGCGCCAGCCGAATTCGGCTGGCGCTGCCAACAGGATTGTTGGGGTCTGAGCGTGCTACGCGCCCCAGATATGTTTTTCGCTGAGGTATTTATAGGCGTTATCCGGGAAGAGCGTGACGACGACACCGGGACGTCCGGCAGCGGCGAGTTCGTCGGCGATTTGAAGCGCACCGAGCATGGCGGCGGCGGAGCTAATGCCGACCAGATAGCCTTCTTCACGGGCGAGACGGCGCAGCATGTCATAGGTGCCTTCGGTACTCAGGCTCATCTGGCGATCCGCGAAGAACTCGTCGTATATCCCCGGCTTGATGGCGGAGGGCATGTGTTTCAGTCCTTCCAAACCATGAAAAGCCGAGTCCGGCTGGGCGGCGACGATTTCCACGTCGGGGTTGTAGTCTTTCAGGCGGCGACCTGTCCCCATGAGCGTGCCGCTCGTGCCCAGTCCCGCCAGAAAATGCGTGACCGTGCCGTTGGTCTGCTGCCAGATTTCCTCGCCAGTCGTTTGATAATGTGCCTGCCAGTTGGCGGGGTTGTTGTATTGATCCGCGTAGAAATAGCGCTCTGGTTCGGCGGCGACCAGCGCGCGCACCGCGCGAATCGCGCCGTCCGAGCCTTCGAGCGGGTCGGTCAGCACCAGTTCTGCCCCATAGGCCGTCAGAATGGCGATGCGTTCCGGGCTGGCGTTGGCGGGCAGGAACAGCTTAACGCGGTAGCCTTTCGCCGCGCCGAGCATGGCATAAGCGATCCCCGTATTGCCGCTGGTGCTGTCGAGAATCACCTTGCCGGGGCGCAGGCTGCCATCAAGCTCGGCCTGCCGGATGATATTCGCTGCCGCGCGATCCTTGACGCTGCCACCGGGGTTCGTCCACTCGGCTTTGGCGTAGAGCGCCACGTTCTCCGGCAGGTGCGCCGTGATGCGGCGGAATTTCAGCAGCGGCGTGTTGCCGATCAGGCTTTCCAGGTCAGTGCCTGTATTCAGGGCTGGCTGATGATCGATTGTGAGTGTCATTCGTTTCTGGTCTCGTTTTCCAATGTGCTCGTCTTACAGCGGGCAGAAAAAAAGCCGACAGCAACAAAAAAGACGCGAACCTTCTCCGGTCATTTCGACCGGGGCGTCGCGCCTTCGTTACTCTCGGCTCTGGTGGTTCTGGTTTTCTATGCCGTCAGAAGATGCTAAACGCCCCCTTCACGACAGCAACAACATAAGCAGATTTGCACGATAATTCTTCTCGTGTCTTCGAATAACGCAAGTGTACGAAATGCAGGCAGACTTGTCAATCATTTGGCCTGAATAATAGCCAGACGCTCATACAGAATAGAACCTTACCTCTTTCGCGCGGCTGCTGAAGTGGAGGCATAATTCTAGATGCTATCTGAAAATAAGCCCTTCTATCCCCGCCCCTTTCTCCCACGCAAACGGCGAGAAAGGGTGAAAATTCGTGTTTTGTCCCTCGCCCCGCTTGCGTGGGCTGAGGAGAGGACATCTTTGTAAAATGCCAAAAATCTTCCCGTGAACGGTTTTGTTTTTCTCCCCCTCCTTGAATTCGGGGAGGGGGTCGGGGGGTGGGGTCGAGCGAGAAATTTCCCCGAATGCACATCATCT
>DAOUCB010000005.1:0-19243 GCA_034432495.1 Anaerolineae bacterium
GAAATTGAGCGTACAATGGCTTTGAGCCTCTTGTTTAGGATAGGTGTGGTAACCGTTATCCTAAAACAAAAGGCTCTTTTGTTAAAACTGTCCTGTCCTCAACCCTCAGGGAGAGGGATTTAGGGTGAGGGCTGTAACATTGCCTTTTACAAACACGCACTCAGCACTCAGCACTCTAGAACTCGTACAAGTCGCCTGCCAGATATTTGAGGCCGCTGTCTACGGCGACGGTGACGACGGTGTGGCCTTTGCCAAGCTCCTGAGCGATCTGGAGCGCGCCGAGAACGTTCAGGCCGCTCGACGTTCCGGTGAAGATGCCTTCCTCGCGCGCCAAGCGGCGCGCCATCGCCCGGCCTTCGGTCTCGTCAATAGGGCGGACTTCATCGACCACACTGGCGTCAAAGAGCGGCGGCACGAAGCTTACCCCCGTTCCTTCGACGTGGTGCGTCCCGGCAGTCC
Organism: Anaerolineae bacterium; assembly: GCA_034432495.1. Taxonomy (GTDB): domain Bacteria; phylum Chloroflexota; class Anaerolineae; order Aggregatilineales; family Phototrophicaceae; genus Flexifilum. The sequence goes on from DAOUCB010000005.1 coordinate 460, forward strand.
CTTTCGAAATGCGCGGCGACGTTCCCGGCTCAAAGCCGACGATGCGCGTGCCATCCTGCCCCTCTTTGAGCGGACGCCCAACGCCCATCAGCATCCCGGCAGTGCCAAACATCCCGCAGAACACATCGATTTTCTTATCGACCTGCGCGGCAAGTTCGTTGGCAAGCGAGGCGTAGCCTGTCAGCATATCCTTGTTGTTGAACTGATCTGTCCAGTAGGTGTTCGGCTCAGCGGCAAGCTTACGCGCCACTTCGATCATGCGCGGGATCAGGTCAGGGGTGATCAAGCCGCCGACACTGGGTTCGATGATGAGTTCCGCCCCGAAAGCCTGCATCGTCTTGAGCTTCTCTAACGCGAACGCATCAGACGAGACGACTTTGAAATGATAGCCTTTGACCGCGCAGACGAAGGCCAGCGACGAGCCGGTGCTGCCGCCCGTGTATTCGATGACCGTCATCCCTGGCTTGAGTGTGCCGCGCTGTTCGGCATTCTCGATCATCGACTTTGCCATGCGATCCTTGTACGATCCAGTCGGGTTGAAGTATTCCAGCTTGACCAGCACGTCCGCGCTATCGGGCGGGACAATTTTGTTGAGCCGAACAACGGGCGTTCCACCAATGGTGTCGAGAGTCGAGTTTTTAATCATTGGGCAGCCTTTTCGTAAACAAGAATCGGATATTTGTCGCCAGGGATTTCAGCAGCTTGCTGATACCCACGCGATTGAAGATAGTCCAGATCGTAAATCGGCTCCTGGACGCAGCAGGTAGATAGATTGCGGTCGATCACGACCACATCCGGCGAAATCTGATCCCACATAGCGGCTTTGGTCGCCAGCCGTTTGGAAAGCGGCGCGTAGAAGGGCGAGAGGGGCGACACAAAATTGTAGTCGGTCAGCCATAGATAATACCAATGCTCGGTGACGACTCGCTCGGTTGGGCTGACATGCGCTCTGATCCAGGCAGCGACAGGCGGCGTTGGCAGTTGCAGCGGTTGACCCTGCACGAAATGCTGCACCGGCACTTGCAGCGTCATGCCCAGATTGATGAACATGAACAGGGCGGCGGCGGTTCCACCATAGGCGATTTTGTCAGCACGCAGCCCATGTGCGAACAACCCGGTCAGCAAGAGACCATAAACCGGACTGATTTGCAGCACGTACTGCGGATACGCTTCGCCTGCTTGCAGCGCCAGGGCGAGGTGCATCAGCAGCAGCACCAGAACCAGCTTCACATCCGTGCGCCGGTGACGCATGAGCGCCGCCGCGACGGCGATCAGAATCAACAAAAATTCGAACTGCGAAGCCAGGATGATATTTCCCCAGTGCTGGAAAAATACCTGTGCCAACTGAATGAGGGAATGTGGATTGCGGAACTGGCGGCCTGCGAGAAAACCGGCCCAGTCAGGCAGAATTTGCAGCGTGAAGACCAGCGCTGCGCCGAGCAGCCCGCCGAGCACGAACAGCCAGAAGCTCCTTTCGGGGAGTCGTTTGCCCTGCCGCCAGCGCTCGACGGTGTCAGGCAAATAGAGCGCGATTGCCAGCGCCGCTCCATAGCCAATCGCATGGTAGTGCGCAAACCAGCCCAGTCCAATCGCCAGCCCAGCCAGAAAATGAAACCGCGCCTGACTCCGTTTGAGCGCTACGCTGTAGAGCCAGAGGCAGGCTGCAACCGCGACCGCCAAGCCGATGTCGTCGCGGATGCGCGCGCCGCCCATCACCACCGCGCTGCTAAACATGACCAGCGCGGCAATCCAGCCGCTGCCATACAGATTGCGCGCCGCCAGCGCCGTCAGCCCAATCAGCGGAAAAATCATCAGAAAGAAGCATAAACGGGTTTGCCAGAAGCCCGGCCCGAAAATACGCATCCACCAGGCCACTAGCAGGATAAAACGCTGAACATCCTGACCGCCGTAAAACAAAATCGTGTCACTGAGCGTGCCATGCCGGACATAACTCAGCGCCCACCCCAAAACCCAGGGTTCGTCGTTCAGGTTGGGGATGGGGTAAATTGAAAGGCTGCCGATGCGCAGCAGTGTCACCACGACGGCAGCGACCGCAGCAGCGATGACCCCTGTGCGCTTCAGAGGGAACGCATCCGCGTAAAGCAGATCGTAGATGAGGACGGCTGCGCTCGCCAGCGTCAGACCCATGTGCGCGTAGACCCATTCGGGGCGCATCCCCACACCAAAACTCCATAAAATCAGCAGGGTTACAACCAGATACAGACCTCGCCAGCGCGCCAACCGCCGCCGCAGCGCTGTCAGCCCCGTCGGAGTCAGCCGGAAGGTGACAGCCCAACTTGCTACGATTCCGGTCAGCGTCAACACAAGGGCGATCTCCGCCAGCGCCAGCAAAGCGGCTGAATGGTGATTGACCAGATAAATGCCCAGATCGACCAGCATAGAGACGCATAAAACCGCGAAACCGATCCACAGGCTTCGCGGTCTGATTATTGAGGCTGGGTTTGCAGCGGTTATGAAACGATTCCTTTCGTCACGCGCATGAACATCGCTTCAAGGTCTTTGGTTTCTTCCGCGAAGCCGAGAATGGCGATATTGGCGCGGATGATGCGGGCATTCAGGTCAGCAACGCCATTATCATCGCCCGCGAAGTCGATGCGCACGCGGAAACGACCGCCCTTCGGCTCCAGTTCGGTCACGCCGACCACATCCGGCGCGCCGCCAACCGCTTCCTTGACTGCCGCCACCGACTCCTGATCGCGCAGGGTGACGGTGATCTCACGGTGCGGCTGAAGCTGAGCGCGCATGGCTTCCATGCTGCCCTGCGCGATCATCTGCCCCGCTTCGACAATGCCGATGTGGGTGCAGATTTCGCTGACGTCCGCCAGAATGTGCGTCGAGAAGAAGATCGTCTTGCCCATCTTCGCCAGTTCAACCAGCAGCTCGCGGATTTCGACACGGGCACGCGGGTCGAGGCCGGAGGCAGGCTCGTCGAGGATCAGCACCGACGGATCGTGCGCCAGCGTGCGTGCTAGCGAGAGGCGCTGCTTCATACCGCGACTGAGCTTATCGACCATATCGTCGCGGCGGTGGGTCAGATCGACCAGTTCGAGCAGGTCTTCAATTAAGCGGCGGCGCTCGCTTTCGGGGATGTCGTAGCAGGCCGCGAAAAAATCGAGGTATTCCCAGACGCGCATATCGTCGTAGACGCCGAACTCGTCGGGCATGTAGCCGATGGCGCGTCGGACGGCACGCGGCTCATTGCTGACCGAATGCCCGCCGACCCAGGCCTGTCCGCTGGTCGGGCGCGTGAGCGTCGTCAACATGCGCATGGTGGTGGTCTTGCCCGCGCCGTTCGGCCCGACGAAGCCGTAGATCGACCCGGCAGGCACTTCGAGCGACAGCCCGTTGACGGCAGTAAACTTGCCGAACTTCTTGACCAGATCGCGCGTCTCGATAATCAAATCAGCCATCGTACCCTCGCCGCCTTAACCCTGTTTCACTTATAGATAGTATAGTCACCACCAGCGTTTTATGTTCAATAAATGGGTAGACTGACCTACCCCTCTCCCTCGACCCCTCTCCCACGCAAGCGGGGCGAGGGGAGAAAGACGGGCGAGGCGTGCCTCGCCCCTACATCAGCTCTTCTCGTGCATCCCAACTCTGATAAGTCATCTTTATTCCTCAGAACGTCCCGGTTTGTTCGACGCTGACTTTGCCGAGGCGCACGTAACCGCCGATCTCATCGGCGACGAGGCGCACCTGCACCGCGTTCTGCGGGCCGAGGAAGCGCGCCGGATCGTTGATGGTCGCTACTTCATCCAGCACATTGATGCTTTCCCAATCGCTTGTTTCCCAGTTCCACAGATAAAACGGAATGCTGCGCCCGCCGGTATTGGTGTCGTTGGCATTGACGATCAGGCTGTCCACCTGCTTGAGCAGCGCGCTCGGCAGCGGCGTGTAACGGAAAACGGCTTCCTCGCCCGGCTGCAACTGCATGTTGACGGGCGTGACATCGGACAAGCCCGTATAGGAAGCGACCACCCAGGTAAATTGATCGGGCGAAATGGTCACTTTGCTGCCCGACGGCGGCAGCACGCGCTGGCTGTCCAGTTCGATGAGGTAAATGGTCGTGTCCTGTGTGTTCCAGTTCGCGCCGCTGATGTCGGTCGCCAGCGGCGTATTCTCTGACCATCCGGCGACGTAGACGTGATCGCCGCGCCCGCTGGAATTGTAAAAGTCGCTGACAAACGAGGTCAGGAAGTACTGACGGCGGCGATTGACCTGCTGCGCGAACGAATCGTTCGGCAGAATACGCGAGATATTGCTGCTGTAACGGTCGGTGCCGAGAATGTCGATCACGCTCTGTTTGTCGGCGGAGGTGTTGGCGCGATAGCTGAAATAGGGATTGACCGTCACAGGCGTACGGAGCATCGGCGCGGGCGCGTTATCTCCGGTCAGCGTCAAATCGAAGTCGGCAATGTCTCCGGGCGCGAGCGGCTGTGCCAGTTGGTAAGCGACGCCGCGTGCCAGCACGACCGGATCGGTCAGGGTCAGGCTGCTGTCGTTGCGCACCGAGCCGCGTACCACCTGCTGCCCCGCGACCGCCGGATCGTCGGCAATCGACGCCTGCCCGCTGATGTTGGGCTTCTCGATCATCCCGCTCAGGTGAAAACCCGCGATAAAGCTGGCATCGACGTTGAAATCCTGCGCGGCGAACTGATCGCTCTCACGAATATCGACGCTCGACTGGGTATTGCGCGTGAGAATGCCCGTGCTTTGCAGCGGGCGGGGAATCGGGCGCAGCGTGTCGTCAACAGCGGCGGTCATGGTGTACTGCGAACGACGCGGCGACAGCAGGCCGACCAGTTCATCGACGTGGGCGCGGTCGGTGTCGTCCCAGGTCTGGACGACGGCGAGGCGGTTGAGCGTCGCCTCATTCCCGCGCAGGTTGAAGCCCAGCACATACGACAGCACGCTAAAAGCCAGAATGAAGATCGGGATGGTGACCCACGCCCATTCACGGCGGTTGATGCGGTTGAGGACGATGTAGTTGAGGGGGCCGATCAGGGCGATGTAGATGCCGAGGAAACCGCACAGCGGCAGAATATCGGGGAGCGGATCGTAGCCGGGGAGAATTTCCGCCGAACGCGCCGCCGACTCCCAATCGACGAAACCGTTCGCCCAACCGGGCTGCGGGCTGCCGTCGGTGATCAGCGCGAACCAGAGCGCGGACAGCCCCGACCAGCCGCGCAAGGGCGCATTATTCGGGTCTGCCGCGAGATAGTCAACTGCGCCTGCGCCGAGCGTGCGCCGCAGCAGCAGCGGCGTGCCATCGTCCAGCGCGGCGAAAACCTGCGCGTCGGCTGTTGGCGTCCCGGTGGCGATGACGGTCTGCGCGTCCAGCTTCGTGTCCACACGCATCCAACTGCTTAACCCTTGCAGCCCATCGACCTGCTGGCTGCCGCTGGGGGTTAACGGCAGCAGATCGCCCAATCCGGCGGCAGTCGCCTGCCAGTTCTGCCCGCCCGTGACGATCAGATGCCCACCCGTTGAAATCCAATCGCTGAGCGCCTGCTTCTGAGGGCTGCTGAGCGTCCCGGTGTCGATGTCCGAGAACATGATCAGGTCAATCGAGTCGAGCGCCTGCACGGGCAAATCAGCGATTTTCCAATCCGCCTGATAGCTGTTCGCGCCGCTGACATGCGCGCCCGTCAGATCGACCGCGCCGATGGGTGAGTCACTGATGACGACATTCAGGCGATCTTCCGGCTGAATCGCGCTGACAGGCGCTTCCTTCGAGGCGACGACTTCGCCCGCATCGTCGATCAGTTCGACGCGCAGGGTGGAGGTGAAGGAACGCGCGGTGACGTAGAGAAAGGCGGTCTGGCGCGCGCCTGTCGGGAGTGTAATCGGCGTGCTGAAGGTGTTGAGCACGCCCGTGCCGGAAGTCTCCGGGCGCACGACCAGCCGCCCGCTGACAGCATCGCCGTCGTTGCTGGCGTGGATTTCAATCGGCAGCCACTGCGAGTCGCGGAAATGCCCGTCAAACCCCGCCTGAAGAGTCAATGTGATGACCGGAGCCTGCGCGTGAACAAGATTGACACATACCAGTAAAAGCAGCCCGATCAGGATGAATTTACGCATCGGTAAGGGGAGTCCATTCCATTCACTGTCAATAGATTTTAGCACGGACATGCGGGTTCGCGTACTTTACGGATTGCACACTTGATCGAAGAAACGTTCGATATTGGGGATGCGGTTTTATGCGAGGGGACATTCTGTGGCATGGCGACACCATGCCACTACGGGAGTAGGGGCGCACAGCCGTGCGCCCCTACGAAATCAATTCTGGTTTACTGGCGGACGAGGCCGCTGGCGGAGTTGGTGACCGCGCCCTGATCGGCCTGCGCGACCAGACGGGCGTATTTCGCCATCACGCCGCGCGTATAGTTGGGGGCGTGCGGCTGCCATGCTGCTTTGCGTTTCGCCATGTCCTCGTCGCTGACTTCGACGTTCAGGCTGTTGGTTTCGAGGTCGATGTCGATGATGTCGCCATCGTTGATCAGCGCGATGCCGCCGCCAACCGCCGCTTCAGGCGCAACGTGACCGATCATCAGGCCGCGCGTCGCACCAGAGAAACGACCATCGGTGACCAGCGCCACGTCCGCGCCCAGCCCCTGACCGACAATCGCCGCCGTGACTTGCAGCATCTCGCGCATACCGGGGCCACCGACCGGGCCTTCGTAGCGAATCACGACCACATCGCCCGCCTTGATTTGACCCGCCTCGACGGCTGCGAAGGCATCGTCCTCGCGGTCGAAGACACGCGCCGTCCCTCGGAAATGCGGCGCGGGCTTGGTCGGGTCAACCTTGAACTTGACGACCGCGCCGTCCGCCGCGATATTGCCCTTGAGAATGTGCAGACCACCATGCACGCTGATCGGCTTGTCGAAGGAGCGAATCACGTCCTGACCGGGGGTTTCGACCGCGCTGGCGGCTTCTTCCGCCAGCGTCAGACCGGTGCAGGTCATGGCAGAGCCATCGAGGTAGCCCGCGTCAATCATGCGCTTCGCCAGCAAACGCACGCCGCCCGCCTTATACATATCGACGGCGTTGTACTTGCCCGTCGGCGTCAGGTCGCAGACCAGCGGCGTCGCTTTGCTGATGCGCTCGATGTCGTCAATCGTGAAGTCGATCCCGGCTTCGCGGGCGAAGGCCAGCGTATGCAGCACGCCATTGGTGCTGCCGCCGCTCGCCGCAATCGCCGCGACCGCGTTGCGGATCGACGTTTCGGTGATCAGCTTACTGGCGCGCAAATCCATCTCAATCATCCTGAGGATCAGTTCGCCTGCGTTGCGCGATGCGCCGTCTTTCTTGGCGTCGGTCGCCGGGATGTCCGCCAGACCCATCGGGCAGATACCGAGGATTTCCGCGACCATCGCCATCGTGTTGGCGGTGAACTGACCGCCGCACGAGCCGGGGCCGGGGCAGGCGACGTTTTCCATGTCGTGCAGGTCGTCGAGCGTGATTTTGCCCGAACTGTACTCGCCAATTGCCTCGTAAACCGTGCCGACGGTAATATCCCGGCCTTTATAGTTCCCCGGCAAAATCGACCCGCCGTAGAGCATGATCGACGGCACGTCGAGGCGGATGAGCGACATGATGGTGCCGGGCATGGTCTTGTCGCAGGCCGCCAGTGTGAACACGGCGTCGAAGTAGTTGGCGCGTGAGACCAGCTCAATCGAGTCGGCGATGACTTCGCGGCTGATGAGCGAGGCTTTCATGCCTTCCGTCCCCATCGTGATGCCGTCGCTGATGCTGACGGTGTTGAATTCGAGCGGCGTGCCACCCGCCTTGATGATGCCTTCGCGAACCTTCGCCGACAGCAGACGCAGATTGAAGTTGCACGGCCCAACCTCGATCCAGGTATTGGCGATACCAATCAGCGGCTTGTTGAGGTCGTCGTCGTTCAGCCCAATCGCCTTGAGCATCGCACGAGCGCCTGCACGATCCGGGCCTTCAACGAGCGTGCGACTGCGTGTATTCAACGCGACATAATCGCGAACTTCTGGTGAATCAGCCATGAAACGTACTCCTAAGTACACAAAATAACGCGGTAGACTATGATTGTAACGCCGAAACGGGGGGATGCTGCAACTCCACCTGCGAATTGGTCGTACAGAGATACAGAGGTTTCGATAAAAGGACTAGAACCATGTTTCAGTGGATCGCCAAGCTCATTCTCTCGCTGGTCTTTGGCAACCTGATCAGCAAGCTGATCAACAAGATTCTGCCCTGACGCGCCGTCAGGCTCAGCCTCGCTTCACCAAGGGATCGATGTGAGCATCGTCCGTTTCAGCAGCGGGCAGCGGCAGCAGTACGCGAAAGGTGCTGCCTACAGCGGGCGTACTTTCGACATCGATCCTACCCCCGTGAATTTCAATGATTTTGCGCGCAATCGGCAGCCCCAGGCCCGTGCCGCCGGTGTCCATCGAACGCGCGCCGTCGGCGCGAAAGCCGCGCTGAAAAATATTGGGCAAATCGTCCGGCGCGATGCCGATGCCGGTGTCGATGATTTCGACCACCGCGCTGTGATCCTGTTTCAGCACGTTGACCGTGATGCAGCCCTCGGCGGGCGTGTAATTGAGCGCATTGACCAGCACTTTCCCCAGCGCCCGCTCGATTTCTACCTGATCAACCTGCACAGCCAGCGGCTCTGACGCCTGATTGAAAATCAGCTTTTGCTGTTTGCGCTCTGAAACACCACGCTGCGTTTCGCACACCCCCTGTGTGACGCTGTTCAGGTCGAGCGGCTTGAAATTGAACGTCCCCTGATATTCGTCCAGGCTGAGCATAATCGTCATATCGGTCAGCAGGCGCGTCAGGTGCTGCTCCTGTGCCGCCACCACGTCGATGCGCTGCTGCTGCTTGGGCGACTCGCTCATGCGGCGCAGCAGTTCAAGGTTCAGGCGCATGACCGAGAGCGGCGTGCGAAAATCGTGCGAAACGTCAGCGATGAAGGACTTGAGCAGGCTGGCGCGTTCGCGTTCCAGCGCCAGATCAAGCTTCTGCTGCTCCAGTTCCTTGACCGCCGTAATGTCGTGTGCTTCGGCGAGCAGCAGACTGACCACGCCATTCTCGTCGCGCAGCGGTTTAAGCGTAAAATCAACCGTCGCCTGCCCTTGGTTGGGAAGCGTTGAACTCATTTCCTGATGAACCAATTCGCCCTGCACAGCGCGCTTGACGAAATCCTGAAGCAGCAGCTTGCGCTCTGGAGAACTGCCCCAATTCGTTTCCCACAGCGGCTTGCCCACAAAGGATGCTGCCTTCGCTTCACGCCCCCCCAGCGATGTCTGGTTCAGATCAAGCACCGTACCATTGGGATTGAGCAGCCCCATAAACTGAAACGAGCTGTTGAAAATGGCATGGAAACGATGTTCGCTTTCACGCAGTTGGCGCTTATCGGCCTGACTGCGTTCCTGGCTGTCAATCAGTTGACCGAGCAGCAGCATACTCAGCGGATAAAGAATGAGCGTGGTTGGAAGCATTTGCCCGATGATGCCGGGGTCAACCCGCGAAAACACAATTGACCACAAGCTGCCGAGCAGCGCCAGCGTCAGGCCAATGCCGAGCAGCAGCAGGGCGCGCGGATTTGTCCCATAGCGCTGCCGATCACGCCGAACCAGCAAGCCGATTACAGTGGCGGTGATGATGCTGACAAGCGCGCCGGGGACACCAATGCCCCCAATCACGATGCGGAAAATGGCGACCATCAACGCCGTCATCAGCACGGGGAGTGTGCCAGCATAAATCGCTGCAATGCAGATGACAATCGTGCGCGCATCATAAAACAGACCGGGCGCGATTTGAATCGGCATCGTCATGCTGATCAACCCAAAAAGGCCGAATAGCAGTCCTTTCGTAAGCTGCTGGCGCTGGCGAGAAAAACGCTCCAGGCGCGGCTGAAGCAGGCCGTAGACAAAGGTGAGCGAAAAGACGAGGGCTATATTCTGGCTGAGGCTGACAAAACTAGACATAAACGACGAATGACCTCAATGATTCCACAATCATTGTAACGGCGATACAGCGGCTTTTCCCCATGAGAAATCGGTGGAGAGGCGTCGGAGTCAGTCGATACCAGAAACAGTTTAGCGTGCCGAGCAAGTGACCGCCAGCAAGATTGAACTGAAGTCCTACGAGAAACAGGGCCTAATGCACAGGCTGATGCAGGCTCATCAACCCCAAACCGATTCATTAATGTGATGGTGCAAGTCAAGGTTAAGAATAAATCCGCTATCTTGCATTAAGAACCTGTCATCGAAAACAGCAAGTCGTAGGTCGCTGTCGCAAACGATAAACGGTATGATTAAGGCTTTAAAAATAGGCTGTGAAACAGGAACATCGAGATGCAAGCCGACCAACTTTCTGCGCAGATCGGCAATCGCTATCAGCTTGAGGAGCAGCTTGGGCGCGGAGGGATGGGCGCGGTCTACCGCGCGTATGACCGCCTGAGCGGGGAAAGCGTTGCCCTCAAGCGCGTTATGACATCGACGACAAACTTACAGTTTGCTTCGCGACAGTCGAACGACAGCGCAGCCTCAACCAGCGGCGTCTTACGCATTGCGCTGGCACAGGAATTTCATACGCTGGCCTCGCTGCACCATCCCAATATTATCCGCGTGCTCGATTACGGCTTTGACGATGAGCGCCTCCCCTATCTGACGATGGATTTGCTCCGCGCGCCGCGCACCCTGCTGCAAGCTGGAGAAAACGCGCCGCTCGAAACCAAAATTAACCTGCTGGTGCAAATGCTGCAAGCGCTGGCCTATCTGCACCGCCGCAGCGTGATTCATCGCGACCTCAAGCCGGATAATGTCGCCGTCGTGCGTGAAAATGGCGCGAATCGCGTCCGTGTCCTCGATTTTGGGCTGGCGCTCACGCCGGAATATCTCAACGCGGGAGGCGGCAGCGATGCCGCTGGAACACTGGCGTATATGGCTCCCGAAGTCTTGCAGGGCGACTACGCGACCGAAGCCAGCGACCTGTATGCTGTCGGCGTGATCGCCTACGAAATGCTGGTCGGCGTGCATCCGTTCGCGTCTGGCAACAACATCGAAATGATCAAGAAGGTGCTGAAAACCGAGCCTGACCTGAGCGCGCTGCTGAACGTCCTGCCGCTGCCGGAAGTCGGCGAAATCGTGATCGACTTCTCCGGCGCTCCCCCGCGCCGCACGCTGACGGAAATCGTCGCCCGCTTACTCGCCAAGCACCCCATCGACCGCTATCGCGATGCCAGCACCGTCATCACCGAACTGTGCGCAGCCGTTGACATTCCCATTCCGCAGGAAAGCGACGCCATCCGCGAAAGTTTTCTGCAAGCCGCGCGTTTCGTCGGGCGTGAAGCCGAACTTCGCCAGCTTCGCGGCGCGATGGCGGATGCGATTGACGGCAAGGGCAGCCTATGGCTGATTGGCGGGGAAAGCGGCGTCGGCAAATCGCGCTTAATCGAGGAACTGCGTACCCGCGCCCTGATCGAAGGGGTGCTGACGCTGCGCGGGCAGACGGTTTCATCAGGCGGCCTGCCGTATGGCCTCTGGCGCGACCCGCTGCGCCGTTTGATCCTGTCGGCACAGATCAGCCCGGACGAAGCCAGCGTTTTATCAACCATTCTGCCGGACATTCACGCCCTGTTTGACGACGTGCCGCCGTTCACGGGTGGTGATAGTGCGCAGCGCCTCAGCCGCGTCATTATTGACCTGTTTCGCCGCCAAACCAAGCCGATTGTCCTGCTGTTCGAGGATTTGCAGTGGGCAACCGAAAGCCTGGAAGTTCTCAAACGGCTGGCGGCTTTCGTCGCAGATCTGCCACTGCTGATTGTCGGCAGTTTCCGCGACGACGAACGCCCGCGCCTGCCCGAAGACCTGCCACAGGCGCGCGTTCTGAGCCTGCATCGACTGGCAGCGGAAGAAATCGCCAGACTGACCGGATCAATGCTTGGCAGCGCCCGCACCAATCAGGACCTGGTCGAGTTTTTACAGCGCGAAACCGAAGGCAACGCCTTCTTTCTGGTCGAGACCGTGCGGGCGCTGGCAGAAGAAGCAGGCAGCCTGAGCGCGGTCGGGCATGAAACCCTGCCCGCACGTCTGTTTACCGGCGGGATGCAGCAGGTCGTCTGGCGGCGCATCAACCGCGTGCCTGGGTCAGCACACGGGCTGCTCAAGCTGGCAGCGGTCATTGGGCGTGATCTCGACCTCGCCTTGCTGCGCCACGTGCTCGCTTTCAGCGTTAATGCCTCACTCCATCCAAACGATCTCGATCTGGAAGACTGGCTGACAACCTGCGCCAACCGCGCTGTCTTTGAAGCCTACGAAGGCGGCTGGCGTTTCGCGCACGACAAGCTGCGCGAAGCCCTGCTCGACGCGCTCAAACCGGATGAAAGCCAAGCCTATCACCGTGAAGCCGCCGCAGCGATTGAAGCGGTCTACGCCAGCACGCTCGACCGCTATGCGCTGGCGCTGGTCGGTCACTGGCGCGCGGCGGGCGACCATGAGAAGGAAAGTCATTACCTGCTGATCGCGGGCTATCAGGCTTACGAGCAGGGGATGTATCCGCACATGCGCGACCTTTATGCCCGCGCGCTCGAAATTCGTGCTTTCGAGTTCGAGGCTGATCCGGTTGAGTCACAGAGCTGGATTCGCTATCAACTCGGTCACGCGCTGCACAACATGGGCGAGTACGACGCCGCTCGCGAGCATTATCAGGCAGGGCTGACGCTCGCGGAGTCGGTGGGTGATCGCAAGGGGATTGCCGACAACATCAGCGGACTGGGTGAAGCCGACATGCGTCAGGGACTGCTCGACGAAGCCGAAGCCAAATTCAAACAGTCACAGGCCATTCGCATGGAGCTGGGGGTGGCGCGCGAAATCGCCTACGACTATATGAATCTCGGCGTGATCGAAGCCGAGCGTTCGCACTTCCAGAATGCGCACGAATTGTTCAAGCTCTGCCTGGAATGGATGCGCAAGGGCGGCACGGAGCGCGATCTTTCGCGGGCGTTCAACAACTATGGCCTGATTCTCGATATGCTCGGCGATAAAACGCAGGCGCGCCAGTATCACCAGCAGGCGCTGGAAATTCGCGAGCGCCTTCACGATGTGCAGGGAATGGCCTACAGCACGGGCAACCTGGCGACGCTGGAACTCGATCTCGAAAACTACGGCGAGGCGCGCAGCCTGTTTGAAAAATCACTGCGGCTGGCGCGCCAAATCGGCGAACGCTTCGCGATTGCTGCTTATCTCGTCTCGTTAGGGGATGTTTCGTTCAAGCTGCACGACTACGATGCCGCGCTCAGTTATTTTCAGCAGTCGCTCGATATACGGCGCGAGATTCAGGATCGCCGGGGAATCATTCTTTCGACGCTGCGCCTGGGTGATGTCGCGCGGGAAACGCAGCGTTACACCGACGCCCTCGCGCTCTGTCAGCAGGCGCTGACCTTCTGCGCCGAATATCATCTGGACGCGGACGTCCTAGCGGGGATTCAAGCGGTCGCGGAACTGCTCATGGCACAGAACCGTCCCCGTCCGGCGCTCAAGCTGCTGGCGTTCGTGCGCGCTCACCGTGACTATGAGGACCCGAAAGATCAAAGCCTGATCGACAAGCTGGAAGCGACCTTGCCGCCAAGCGCCTTCGCCTCGGCGCTTGAACTGGGCGCAGCGTTGGTGCGGGAAGACATCCTTGCGAAAATCGGTGCCGGGGAATTGGATTTTTGAATAGTCAACGGGGTTGAGGCGCATCGCCGCGTTCGTAGACCAGATCGCCCGCGAAGCCGAGACCACGCAGCGCGGCACGCACCTGTTCCACATCGACGGCGTCGTCCGCGTCGTAGGTCATCACCCAGATCGAGCGCTCGTCCAGTTGATGCAGGGCAACCGTCGCTACCTTCGATTTGTAGCCGAGCGCTCCCGCTTCGGTCGCCTGCCGGATTTTCGCCCAGGCGGCATCAACGTCCGCGACGCTCGTGCTTATCAGCCAGTGACCGGCGCGAGCCGTCGGAGCCGCGCCGCCGTTCTGGCGTCTGGCTTCAATCCAGTAGACGGCTGAAACCTGCGACGGTTTGGCCTGCGCATCATGTTCCATGCGCGCCTTCTGCACCATCGCAATCAGGTCAAGATTCGGTTTGTCATCCATAGGCGTTTATTCGGGCTGTTCGTTCGATTTAGCCAGTGGCAGGCGGAAGCCAAAGGTGCTGCCTTTACCATGCTCGCTCTCAAAACAGATCGTGCCGCCGTGCCGTTCGACGATCCGTTTGACCAGATACAGCCCCAGCCCCGTCCCTTCAATCGCGTAGGTTTCGCGCGTCTTGATGCGCCGGAACGGCTGGAACAACTCCTGCTGCTGATCTTCGGGGATGCCGAAGCCGCTGTCGATAATCTCCAGCAGCGCGAATTCGCCGTCGCGCTGAAGCCGGGCTTCAATCGTACCCCCTGATGGGGTGTACTTGATCGCGTTGCCAATCAGGTTGGCAATCGCCTCATGCAGTTCTGCCGAATCGCCATAGACCGCCAGCGGCTCGATGTTCACCCGAACGTCGAGTTCACAGCGGCGGCTTTGCTCGGCATATTCCTCAACCGCGCGTTCCAGCAGCGCTCCCAGCGACACCCGCATCAGCGTAACTTCACGATGCTCGTCCAGACGCTCCAGCGAGAGAATATCGGTCGTCATCTGCGTCATGCGCGTCACCGACGTGCGAATGGAGTTGACGTACATCTGATCCATATCGTTGTAATGCACGGCGAGGTCTTCGTCCAGCAGTTCAATATAGCTGGCAACGATTGCCAGCGGCCCGCGCAGGTCGTGCGCCGCCACGCGAATCATGTGGGTTTTCAACTGCTCCAGGTCGCTTACCTGGGTATACAGGCCGCGCAGTTCGGCAAGCTGCGCCTGAAGGGTTTCGTACAGGCGCGCATTTTCGACAGCGGCGGAAATCCGCGAGCAGACGAGCTGCGTAAACTCGAACACGTCCGGCGTGAACAGCACGGGCATGGCTGTTTCCAGGTTGAGGACGCCAACCACCTTATTGCGCGCGATCAGGGGAACGGCAATCTCAGCGCGGGTGGTCGGCAGGTCAGCATAATAATCGGGGTCGCTCATCACATCGAGGACATATTCGGCGTGCTGCGTTTGCATGGCGCGGGCGATGATTCCGGTGTCCAGCGACATCCACGCTTCCTCAAAGCCACCGACCGAACGCGCCAGCCGCAGCTTCTCGTGTTCAATCAGGCCGATGAACCCGGCCTCCGCGCCGCTCAACAGCAGCGCCGCGTTGAGCGCAACCGCCAGCACAGAATCGAGCGCCAGCGTCTGATTCAGTTCAACGTCCACCTGCTGAAGCAATGCCAGTTCGCTGAAGCGCTGGTTGAGCGAATCAGCAGCGCGGGTGCGCTCGGTCACATCGCGGACGATGCCGCAGTAGCCAATCGGCTCGCCACCAGCGTTTCGGCGCAGCGCTGTGGAAAATTCCACGGTGCTCCGCTCGCCATCCAGCCGCGTGATCGCGCTTTCGATAGCCCGCACCGCTGTACCCGTCTTCAAAATCTCTGCAAAGACAGGCTGCAAGCGCTGAACCGCCTCGGCATCAAAGAAGCGCAAGGCATCCGTCCCCAGTAATTTCGAGATGTCGCCACAGCCGAGAATGCAGCACAGGGGACGGTTGACAATCGTCAAACGCCCATGCAAATCCGTCTGGTAATAACCATCGGCGATGTCGTCAAACAACGCTAGAGGCTCTGTTTCTGTTTGCAACGTTCCTGCTCGCGCCTATATTCAAATCGCTTGATGCGTGTGACAAACGGATAGCAGAATTCCACCCTAAATGACCCTGGCACAAACATGTGAAATTTTGCTTGCTTTTGAAAAACGTAAATAAATTGTAGCCGATGTAACAGCGGGGTGCGAAAAACGCACCCCACTGCTTTGGCAGCAAATCGGTGTTGTTAGGAACTGCGCAGTGCAGCCAGGCTCTGGCACGCGGGGCATGAACCATCAGGCCGGATGATCGCATACCCGCCCTGCGGATCGTTATCGACAAACTGCGTGAAGTTGACGTTGAAGATGATAATCAGCTTGACCTTGCCGGTCTGCGCGGCGATTTGCACCGCCTGCGCGATCCACTGCGCCTGATCGGCGACCGTCGTATTCGCGCCCCAGGCGAAGCCAGCAGGGAGTGAACCATAGCCCTCCGGCGAGAGATAGCCCATTTCGCTGAAGCACAGCGGAATACTGGTAATCGCAAACGGAGCCAGCGCGCGCTGCATCATCGACTGGAAATAATACGTCGGATAGCTCGGTCGTGGATCTCCGCTGGTTTGATCCGGCGCGATCACGCCTTCGTTATAGTGAATGCCCAGGCAGTCGGCATACTGCGCCGCGCCTGCGTTCGCCATCCCCAGATAATAGCGGTCGTCGTTCCAGACTTTATCCAGACCAAAGGCTCCTTCCGCACCCGTCGGTGACGGTGCGCCCGTGATCACCTGAATCGAGGGATCGACCGCCTTGATGGCGTCGTGCGCCGCTTGCAGCAGCGACACATACGAGCGCGGGTCAATCTTGCCTTCAGGCCATTCGCGGTCGAGGTTCATTTCGTTCCAGACCTGAATCGCGTCCGGCTGGAGCGCCGCGACCTTGCCGACGAATTCCGCGTACAGCGGGTCGTAAGCCGCGTCGCCCTGGGCCGCCAGTTCGTCCTTGTTGCCCTTGATGCTCAGGAACGCGAAGAAACCGTGTTCGTGTGACCAGTTGATGCGGTCACGCGCCACGTCCACCAGCGAGGCATCGCCTACGGTGAACGGAATCTGCCACTTGACCCAGGTCATGCCCGCCTGCTGCATCAGTGTCGCGGCATTTTCGTCGAAGTTATCCAACTGTCCACCGACCGGGATTGGCAGCGTGTTGGTCACCTGCGGTCGCGGGATGAGCACCGGGCCAGTCGGCGTCGGCGTCGAGGCCGCCACGATCTGCCCGTTATTGGTGAACGTCAGCGGGCCAACCGTTACCACCGTCGGATCGCCCGAAGTATGAAAGACACGCAGACGCAGCGTATAACTGCCATCGGCGACAATCGAGGTATTCAATTGTGCCAGCGTCCCGTTGGTGACAGGGGTCTTGCTCGGCAGCGTGATCGGTGTCCAGGTGGCGGTATTCGGGTCAACCGTCGCATCGGCGACCTCGAAAAAGTAGTTCTGAAGGTCGGGCGAACTCACCGTACCCGTGATTTCGACAATTCCCGAAAGACTGGCGTTCGCCTGCGGTGAGGTGATTTGAACATTGGCATCCTGCGCGAACACCGGAAAGGCGACGAGCAGAAGAAAGACAATCAGCGAAATTCGACGCATAAAAAGCTCCTTAAAACATTGTGGACTGAAGTTCGAGGACGCGCGATCTTTGGTCGCCGAGGACTGATACTCAGGTGACGAAGGACTGAGAGCAATCTCAGTCCTCCATTCTCAGTCCTCTGTCCTGCACTTGATTAGCAACCGCCCTTTTGCAGGGTGTAGCTGATGGTGCGAACATTATCGCCTTCAACCGTTTCAGGAATCTGGTTGCCGGGGTCGATGATCAGCGTAATGTTGTGCTGCTCGTTGTACCAGGTGCTGATGGTCAGCGGCATGTTGACACGGAACGTCTGGTTCGGCTGCAAAATCGGGAAGCCACCCGTCGTGTTGCCCTGCTGCGAGCCATCGGCAGCGCGGGTATCGACCAGCGAAACCGTGCCGCTGAAGGCAGTCGGCTCGGAGCCGAGGTTGGCAACGTCAAAGCCGACGGTAAAGGTCTGCGCGCAGGTCGGCGTGCCGGGGTTCAGTTCGACAATGCCAGCGACCAGATTGGCCTGCGAAACCGGGACAGGGGTCGCCGGGATAGCGGTCGGAATCGGTGTAGCAGTCGGCGGGGGCGGGGGCGGCGGTTGAATGCGCGGCAGCCCGGTCAGATCGCCGGAGGTGCTGACAATACTCGGCGCGACCCAGCCAACCTGCCCATTATCCAACTGAACCTGATACCAGCCGGAACCCCGATTGCTGATACCGAGGATGCGCGCGGTTGTCCCGTTCGGCACGGAGATGAGAATGTTGTAGAAAATGCTGTCACCCTGGCGCACGTTCCCTGCCGGGCTGGAGGTGATCGTCACTTTAGGCGTCGTGTCCTGTGTGGGAACCGCCGTCGCGGGTGGCGGAATCGGTGTGAAGGTGAAGACAGGCGTGGGCGTCGCTTCGAACGGCGACGGCGTATTCATGATGCGCAGCGGTGACACAATCGCGAACACCGGATTGCCCTGGTTGACGTTGACCGTCAGCCGCAGTTGATACAGTCCGTCAGCAATCAGCGTCGTATCCCACGTGCCGAGCACGCCATCCTGAACGGCAGCCTGGCTCGGCAGAATTGCCGGGAACCACACGTCTGCGCCGACCTGTGGGCTAAGGTCATCATTAATCGGGCGGAATTCAATAAAATAATTCGTCATGTTCGGCAGGTTGGCCGTTCCACGAATCTGGAATTGTCCTCGAACGACGTAAACCGGCGGCGGCCATGAGACATTAGCGTTAGGGTTCGGCGGCGTCGTCGGCGTCTGGGCGTAGACGATAAAAGGCATCGCCAGCACCAGCATTAGCAGCAGCGCGAACGAACGTTTCATGCGATTCCTCCTGAAGATTTGGAGATAAGGTGCGACAAAATACAACAATCTACAGTCATTGTACCCAATATTGAATGTAATCTGCTAACGATTGGCCTACGCTCACCCGGCTGATTCAGTCTGCGACGATGATTTAGT
>DAOUCB010000006.1:0-9586 GCA_034432495.1 Anaerolineae bacterium
GAGAGGACACCTTTGTAAAATGCCAAAAATCTTCCCGTGAACGGTTTTGTTTTTCGCCCCCTCCTTGAATTCGGGGAGGGGGTCGGGGGGTGGGGTCGAGCGAGAAATTTCCCCGAATGCACATCATCGTGTAAAACCTGTCCTCTCCTCAGCCCTTGAGGGAGAGGGATTTAGGGTGAGGGCTTTTTAGACACGCTCATCGCGTGCCCCTGTGGAAAATATTGGGTAAACCGGGCGAGGCACCCCTCGCCCCCATGAAAATACCCTACACCGTTTCTGTGATTGTACTTACGGCAGCACCCACTGCGGTTCGCCGATCTGCGCAACACAGCTTCCATCCGGCTCCTGCGTGGGATCATCGAGAAATTCCTGCATGATTCCCTGCGTACATTCGTTCAAATCAATCACCCCATGCCCGCCGCCGGGGAACAGAAAATAAAAGCTGTTCGGCAGGTGACTGGCGGCGCTTTCCGCCCATTTTGCCGGGGTGATCGGGTCATATTCGCCTGCGACGACCAGCGTGGGAATATCACTGGTCACGGGCTGAGTCTCAATCGGGTCAGCCGTCTTGACGCCCCAAATCTGGCAGTCGCTGAATGTGCTCTGAATCGCACTCACGCTGTTGTCGTGCAGCGGCGCAGGTTCGGCGGGGACATTGGCAATGGCTTTTGCTTCGTCCATAAAATCGACTTCTTCCTGACAGTCCACCGAGAGATTCATCCCTTCACTGTCAGAAACATCAGCGTCAGTCGGTGACTGACGGAAGCCCGCATCGCTCGGTGCGCCCGATTCCAGATCGTCAAGCGCGGTATAGTTCCCGTCGGCAACCTCCGTCATCACCTTCGGAATCGAGGGGATGCTCTCGCTCGAATAGAGCAACTGGAAAATGCGGTCGATATACTCGTCGCCGCTCATTTCTCTGTCCACCGAGTTGCCGTCGGCGTCCGTCCCTGTGTAGGAAGCGGGTTGATTGTTCAACTGCTCGACCGTGCTGTAAAAGCTTTGCTCCAGATCAGGGTAAGCGCCGTTGCAACCCGCGTCACTGGCGCAGCCCTGAAAAAACTTCGCGAATTCGTCTGCTGTGTTCTGCCCGTATTCTTCCCACGAACTGACTTCCGGCGGGTAGACCGAGTCAATCACGACGCTGCGAATGCCTTCGGGATGATCGCGCATGATGGTGAGCGCGAGCCGTGTGCCGTAGGAAACACCGTACAGATTCCATTCGTCGTAGCCCAGCGCGCTGCGCAGGTCTGCCACATCCGCCGCGTTCTCGGCGCTGTTGTACGCCTGAAGATCAATCCCTTCGCTGACCAGTCGATCATGGCAGGCTTGCGTGGCATCATCCGCGTTGTCTTCCTTCTCCGGGCAGTTGAGGCTGGGCAGCGAATAGCCCGTGCCGCGCTGGTCGAGCAGGATCAGATTGCGGTCTTGCAGGTAGGGCGTATCGACCCACGATGAGAGGTCACCGACGGCGTTGCCACCGGGGCCGCCTGCCAGATAGATCATCGGATCCGGCTTCACGGTATCGGCGTGGGCATACAAAATCGCAAAGGCCAGTTGAATCGTCGCGCCCGAGTCGTTGGTGCGGTCTTCAGGGACGGTCAGATAGCCACAATCGACATCCTTCCCTTCGACGAAGCCGTCCGGGAGTTCCATCCAGCACGAGGTGTATTCGATGCCCGGCGCGGTGTCGTTCTGTGCCAGCACGGGAGCAGTGATCAGCATAAGCAGCAAGCAGCAGGCAAAAATTCTGAGGCGCATGGAAGGTTCCTTTAATAAGTAGCACGCTTTTGGACGATTGTTGAAGCAGTGCAGCTATATTGATAAAAGTCGATTATATCCCTGAGTGTGCCATCGCGTAACAAAGCAATCCAATTTTCCACGCAGCGCGAAATTCTACGACGTTTCTTATGCGTTCAACATCCACAATATTCACAGATTTCGATAATAGTAGGTAAAATATCGTCGAGCCTCGCATAAGTGGGTCGTTGAAGGGCTGATGCGAGACGCATCCCTGTTGGGAATTGTGAGAGCGTGCTACTTGAACCCTGAAGTGCCACAAACCGGGCGGCAGCCCATCGAACTGTCGCCGACGCAAACGCGCGATGCCTTACGCACGGTGCATCCCCTCGATCAACGCGATCCCTTTGCGACAGACCCGAATACCGACGTGCGCACGCTTGGACGGCTGGCGCTGCGCCGCAGTGATGTCAACGATCTGTTCGGGTTGGGCGATCTGTGCGCGCGGCTGTCACTGACCGAAGACGGCAAAGACGGCACAGACAGCGCTCGGCTGCTGGTGTTTTACGTCGGCAAAACGCTGATCGCGTATCGACGGGCGCGGGAAGACGCAGCGAGTTCGGTTGACCGAACGCAGGCGGAAAGCGCGACGGTCGCTTACCTCAACTGGCTGGTGTCGATGGTGCGCCTCTATCCGACACGGCGCAACGTCGCGGTCGCGCTCTGGGCGCTGGCAGAAGAAGATTACGAGGCGAGTGAGATCCAAATTCGCGAACTGACCGAACTCTATCGCGGCGCAGCCAGCCGATCCGACGACTACACGGTCGCTGACATGGACAGCAGCATCTTTCAAAGCGAATCAGCAGCGACCAATTTTGAACTGTTAGGGCAGACCCCCGTTTCGGACGAAGACCTGCTCAGCGACACGCGCTTTGAGAAAATCGGGCTGCCTTCGGAAGAACGCGACGAGTCGTCGCTGTTTGAATCGGCCTCGAATCTGACGATTCTGCCAGAACGGGCGCGGGCGCGCTCGACCGAGTCTGATTCAGACACGGACAAGGTGAAGGATGAATTCAAGGTCGGCGACCGAATTGAGGGCCGCTTCGAAGTCGCCGATGTGCGTCGCGGCGGAATGGGCGTCGTCTACCTGTGCTACGACCACGAACAGCGCGAAGCCGTGGCGCTCAAGAGTTTTCAGAGCCGCTTCCTGAATAACGAGCGAGCGGTGGCGCGCTTCGTGCAGGAAGCCGTGACCTGGATTCGGCTGGAGAAACATCGCTACATTGTACAGGCGCGCCTGGTGCAGAACATCGGCGGGCGACCGTACATCATGCTCGAACACATCAGCGGGCCGGAAGGCTTGGAGCCAGACCTGCGCAGTTGGATCGAACACAAGCGCATGACGCTGCCGCTCTCGATTGAGTTCGGGCTGCACATTTCGCTGGGGATGCAGCACGCGACGCGCCGCGTACCGGGGCTGGTTCACCGCGATTTGAAACCTGCCAACATTCTCGTCACGCACGACGGCATCGCCAAAGTGACGGATTTCGGGCTGGTGCGTTCGCTCGACGTGCAGGAAACCATCGAGGATATGGTTGAAAACCCCGGCGAAGTCGATGCCAGCGAGCGGCTGACACGGGTGGGGGCGATTCTGGGAACCGCGCCCTACATCTCGCCGGAGCAGTGCCGTTCGGCGGATGTCGATGTGCGCTCGGACATTTACTCGTTCGGCTGCCTGCTCTACGAAATGCTGACCGGAAAGCATGTCTTTCAGGTGCGCAAGTTCGAGGCGTGGGTCAACGCTCATTTGACCGAACAACCCGCTTTTTCGGCGCTCGATGCGGCGGCGCTGCCGCCCGCGCTCTGCGAACTCACGCTGAAATGTCTGGCGAAGAATCCGGCGGATCGCCCGCAGTCGTGGGGCGAAATTGCCGACGCGCTCATCGAACTCTACGAGGACATCACGGGCGCGCCGCCCATGCTGGAGATCACTGGGCCAGCGCTGGAAGCGCGCGAACTGATGGACAAAGGCTACTCGCTGACCGAACTCGGTCGCTACGGCGAAGCGGTCGAAGCCTACGACCGGGCGATTGGCTTGCAGCCCGATTATGCTTGGGCGTGGGCGCGCAAGGGGCGCACGCTGCGCCTGCTCAATCACTATGAGGAAGCGCTCGAAAGCTACGACGAAGCGCTGCGCATTCAGCCGCGCTATGCCTGGGCGTGGAAGGGTCGAGGCATGATCCTCGAACGGCTGGATCGCGTCGCGGATGCGCTGCAATGTTACAACATCGCCGCCGAGATCGACCCGCTCGACGTGTGGAACTGGTATAACCAGGCCGATGCGCTGCACAGTCTCGGTCGAGCCGAGGAAGCGATCACGGCGCTCAATCGCGCGCTGGAAGTCGATCCCGCGCACCCGAATAGCTGGGCGAAACTGGGGCAAATCTACCGCGTGCAGGGCAATCACATGCAGGCGCTGTACGCCTACGAACAGGCGATCCGGCTCGACCCGACTTACTCATGGGCGCACAACGGTTACGGGCTGGTGCTGAAGGCGATAGGCAACTTCAAAGAGGCGCTGCTCTCGTTCAAGAAGGCGGCGCGCTACCAGCCGGACGAAGTCTGGCACTGGTACAACGTGACCGAAATGCTGGTCGAACTGCGCCAGTATGAAGACGCCTTGCAGCCCGCGCAACAGGCGGTGCGCGTCGATAACAAGCACGCCTTTAGCTGGGCGAAGCTCGGTCAGGTGCTGCGCTATTTGCATCGCTACGAGGAAGCGCTCGACGCCTACAATCACGCCGTAGACCTGGATCCGAAATACGCCTGGGCGATCAATGGGCGCGGGATCGTGCTGGAACAGCTTCAGCGTTACGAAGAAGCGCTGCAAAATTATCGTCTGGCGGCACAGGTCGCGCAGGCGGATGTCTGGCACTGGTACAACCAGGGTAACGTGCTGGCGCTGCTCGGTCGCTATGACGAAGCGCTGCCCGCGCTGCAAAACGCCATCGAAGCCAACCCGAAGCACGCGCGCAGTTGGGCGCGCCTCGGCAATGTGCTGCGCCAGCTCAAGCGCTACGACGAAGCCTTGAGCGCCTACGAACGGGCAACCTCACTGGAACCCACTTATGCCTGGGCGTGGAATGAGCAGGGGATCACACTGGAGGCGCAGCGCCAGTACGACAAGGCGCTGCAAGCGTATCGCCGTGCCAGCGAAGCCGCGCCGGATGATGCGACTTATATCTTCGGGCAGGCGGACATGCTGATCTCGCTCAACCATTTCGATCAGGCGCTCGAACTGCTGGAACGCTCGCTCAAGCTGGACAATCGCAACCCGCGCACCTGGGCGAAGATGGGTCAGGTGCTGCGGCGGCTGGATCGCCCGATGGATGCGCTGCGCGCCTACACGCGGGCGGTCGAACTCGACCCGAATTACGCTTGGGCCTGGAACGGGCGCGGGCTGACGCTCTCCTCGTTTGAGCGCTACGATGAGGCGCTGGAATGTTTCCGGCGGGCGATGGAACTTGACCCGGAAGACGTCTGGTACTGGTACAACCAGGGCGACGCGCTGGTGGCACTGGGGCATTTTCAGGCGGCGAGCGAGGCGCTGGAACATGCCGTCAAGCTCGACCCGAATCACTCGGAAAGCTGGGCCAAACTGGGGCAGGCGTACCGGCGTATCGACCGTCATGCCGACGCGCTCCCGGCCTATGATTGCGCGCTGGCGCTCAATGAACATTACGCCTGGGCGTGGAATGGGCGCGGGCTGGCGCTCGAAGCGCTCGGTCGTCGTGAGGAAGCCTACGCCAGCTACGAGCGCGCCCTGCAAGAAGACGGTTCGGTCGTCTGGTATTACACCAATATGGTCGATCTGCTGCTGGAGATGGGACGCAAGCTCGACGCGCTGGAAGTGATTGACCGGGCAATTGCGGCACTGCCGAACAACGCGACGGCCTGGGCGCGGCGTGGTCAGGTGCTGCGGCGGCTGAGTCGCTACCCGGAGGCCGTCGAGAGTTATCACCATGCGCTCGATTTCGACCCGACCTATGCCTGGGCGTGGAATGGCTGCGGACTGGCGCACGCCGCGCTCAATCAGTGGTCAGACGCGCTGGATTGCCATCAGCAGGCGGTGAAGTACAATACGAGTGACGTCTGGTTCTGGCACAATTTCGGCGACGCCTGGATGGCGATAGGCAGTTATAAACGGGCGATTGAGGCGTTCCAGACGGCGCTGGCGCTCGATCCCACGCATGAGCCGTCGCGCCGCAAGTTGCAGCAGTGCAAGGATTTGTTGGACGAGGAAGAAGAGTCACAACAGGACTGAGAGCGTGTTTCCAAATGAATAATTTGAGCTATTTTGCTCTCATCCCCATCCCTTCTCCATAAGCGAAGCGAGAAAGTCCCTCTCCCTCAGGGAGAGGGATTTAGGGTGAGGGCTGTAATGTTCGCTTTTACAAACATGCTCTGAGGAAAAGTAATCGCGCCTGCCCTTGCCGGATCGAGCGCGATAATCACTTTCGCATTCTGGCTTTGTAGGGGCGAGGCACGCCTCGCCCGCACAAGCAGCGCTCATGTTACGCCTCTGCCATGGATGTGGAGCAAAAAATTACGGTCATCCCTTCCGCAAGATCGAGGGGAGATTTACGGAAATTGAGGATTGGCGATGGAACGGGAATTATCAATCACTTACATGAGCGGGCCGTATGACGGCAAAACGGAGCGCTTCGAGCAGCCGGACGTGGGCGACGAAACGGTGCTGAACATTGGGCGGCGCGAAGGCTGCGACATTCACCTGCCTTTCGATAATCAGGTATCGCGCCTGCACGCGCGGCTGGGCTGCGTCTCGAACCCGGTGACAGCCAGCGATTCCGTGACCGAGCCGTTCATTCTGTCGTTCTGGCTGGAAGACATGCGCAGCCGTAACGGAACCTACATCGAGCGCGAGAAAGAACCGCTGCGCGGGCGCACCAGCCTGCGACCGGGAACCCTGTTTCGCATCGGGCGGACGTGGCTGCGGCTGGATGTGCCGCTGTCCATTTAGCAAAAAGTTAAAAGTTGCTCTGTTGCAAGGGGTATGCCTATGTAGGGGCGCACCTGTGTCTGCGCCCTCAAAAGGGCAGACACGCGTGTCTGCCCCTACAAAATCCGATATTTGTGGCAAAGAGGAATGTTAAAAATAAGGGCATCTGCTGATGAATATCGTGCGTTTCGGGGATGTCGAAGCATTTTACGCGCGGGTCGAGCCGTATCTGCTGCCGCGTGAAGCTGAGCATAACTTGATTTTCGGCCTGATGAGCAACATCCGGCTGGCTCCGTCGCGTTTCACGGAAGCGATAATGGCGCTGGTTGAGGACGGCGGCGCGATTCAGATGGTCGCGCTGCAAACCGATCCTGAGCACAACCTGATCTTGTCGCGGGCACAGTCCGCCGAGGTAGTTGCCCTGCTGGCAGCCAATCTGGCATCGTCCGGCGTCACGCTGCGCGGGGCGCAAGGGATGCCCGACGAAATTCGCATGTTTACCGAAACATGGGCGCGCCTGAAAGGCTGCACAGCGCGAATTAACACGCCGATGCGCACCTTCAAGCTGGAAAAGGTCAACCCGGTGACGGGTGTTTCCGGGCATTTGCGCCGCGCACAAGTGCACGACCGCGATTTGCTCGTGCAGTGGGAATACGCCTTCATGTGTGAAGCCTTCCCCGACGATACGCACGACCCCGCTGATGCAGCGCGGAGCATCGACGCGGCGCTGGTTGCGGACGCCGCCGTGCGCGGCATCTTCGTCTGGGATGACGGCGGCGCGGTTTCGTATGCGGCTTATAAAGGGCCAACCCCACACGGAATTCGCATCGGCCCGGTCTATACGCCGCCCGACCAGCGCGGACGCGGCTATGCCAGCGGTTGTGTCGCTGGCATGAGCCAGGTTCTGCTCGACGCGGGCTATCAGTTCTGCTTTCTGTTCACCGACCTGCGCAACCCCACCTCCAACCACATCTATCAGGTCATCGGCTACCAGGCCGTCGGCGATTTCACGGAATATCGCTTCGAAGCGGATTAACCTGGTCATCTGGACGGGGAATCTACTCTCCACCTGGCGAACCACAATTACGCCATCTGGCAGTCGAACGCAGCGCCCATCAGTTGTAATCTAAGAGTGTAAGGGGGAGTTAACCTGAGCAGCGCTCAGGCGTGTGAAGATGACCGCGTCGGCGTTGGTTCAGTCCCCAAGCTGCCCATCATCATGGGCGATCAGCGGCAGTTCCGCAGTACCCATAAGATGAGCAGGCAGCCGACATTCCGCGCGAATGTCGGCTGTGTGCTTTTATTTTTTTTTACGGCAGCGACTTGGCGCGCGCGATCCTGCCCAGATATTCGGCGCTCGGCTTGAGCGTGCGCGTCTGCGTGGTACGATCCACCGCGATCAGGCCGAATTTCGGGCGATAGCCCATGCCCCACTCGAAATTATCAAAGACCGACCAGTAGCAGTAGCCCTGCACGTCGATGCCATCCTGCAAGCAGCGCTGAACGCCTTCGAGGGCGCGGCGGACAAATTCCAGACGGCGTGTGTCGTCCTCCGTGCCGATGCCGTTCTCGGTGACGAGCACGGGGCGTTTCGTGTAGGCTGCGGCGTAGCGTATCGTTGCTTCGAGCGCTTCCGGCCAGAACTCGTAGCCCATCTGCGTGCGCTCGACGCCTTCTTCGGGCGGCATATGACCGTTGGCGTCGAAACGGTCGCGGCTGTAGGTCTGCACGCCAATAAAATCATCCGCCTTCGCCAATTCCAGAAAGATGTCATCAACTTCGCGGCGAATCCGGTCGCGCTGCGCTTCGCCGCCGGGGACGGCCTGATGATCGCTCAGGGCGAGCGTCATGCCCACCGGAAAATCACCGCGTTCGCCTTTGATGGCGCTGACCGCCATGGGGTGCGCCTTGAGGAACGTATCACGGGCAGGGGCGTGCTGGCAGTTGGGGAAAGCCGAAAACTGGTCGCTGCCGACGGCTTTGGCAGCGGCGGCACGCCAGGGCGCGGCGGCGATTACGGCATCCGGCGGCATGTAACCCCAATGCTGAAGCATCAGCCCCAAATTCAGTTCGTTGAGCGTGCAGGCCGCGCCGATCAGGTCGCCGAGGTGAGCGGTGGCGCGTTCGCAGTAGCGCGCAAAATAGTCGGCGTTGGCGAGGACTTCCCAGCCGCCCTTCGCGGCGAACCAGCGCGGCGAGGTAAAGTGATGGTAGGTCACAATCGGCGTCAGGCCGTGTTCGTGACAGGCCGCCAGCATCCGGCGGTAGTGTTCGAGCGCCGCGAGCGAGAATTCGCCTTCCTCCGGCTCGATGCGCGCCCACTCAATCGAGAAGCGGTAGGCGGTGAAGCCGAGCGAGGCAATCAGCGCGATGTCGTCGGCATAGCGGTGATAGTGATCGCAGGCGTCGCCGGACGGTTCGGCGAACGGCGAACCGGGGACGTGTTCCAGCACCCATGAATCGCTGTTGACGTTGCCGCCCTCAACCTGATGCGCCGCGCCCGCCACGCCCCACAGAAACGAATCGGGAAAAGTAAATTTTGCCATAAGATGTTTTCCTTCCTGATGTGTGTCAGTTACGGTTAATCACTGCTGCTCTGACCTCACCTCTTGTCGCATCAACGCACTATCGAACGATGCTTTGAACGAATTGTCGCTCACAAACCGTTTTTCCTCCCTCTCCCCGCTTTCGTGGGCTGAGGAGAGGACACCTTTGTAAAATGCCAAAAATCTTCCCGTGAACGGTTTTGTTTTTCGCCCCCTCCTTGAATTCGGGGAGGGGGTCGGGGGGTGGGGTCGAGCGAGAAATTTCCCCGAATGCACATCA
>DAOUCB010000007.1:0-9383 GCA_034432495.1 Anaerolineae bacterium
GCTGATGGATCAGTTCATGGGCAAGGAAGCCGATCACTTCATGGGGCTGCCGGGGTCGCTTGACGCGCTGATCGCCAACATCAACCTCGTCAACAGCGTGATCATCACCGACGTGACCATTCCCGGCGCTCTGATCGGGCTGGCAGGTCTGGTCGTCGGCCTGTTCACGCATCGCCGTGCCGCGCTGGTGCTGATCCTGAGCGGCGCGGTGGCTTATCTGTTCCACTGTTTTCTCTACGACGACATTCTATCGCCGCTGATTCTGGCGGCGACGCTTAGTCTGGCCTTTGGCTGGCTGTTTCTGTCGGACGGACTGCTCCACTGGCGCGGCGAAACGGCTGACCCCGCAGCCGTGCCTGAACCAGAGCCGTCCGATTTGCTGGCGCACCAGCAGGTGACCAAGCCTTCAATCTCGATGCGCCCGCCGGAGGTCGTCAAAACAGCGCGCCCCTACGCTACTGTGCTTCTGATCGTGATCGGTGTGATCTTCGGCATTGCGCAGTACAACTTCAACGCGCCCTTTATTGGCGAACTGACGTCCGACCCAACCGGGCTGCAAACGATCAAGCTGGCGCAGCACGCGCCGCCCGGTTCGACGTTGATGCTGGCCTGGGGGCCGCGTTATTTCGCGGCGGGTTTCGCGCGCGACGTGCTTGGTCTGCTGCCGGGGGTGCGGCTGGTTGACCACAAAGCAGACTACAAAAGCCTGCTGACAGAGGGGCCGCTGGTCACCGCCGACTATACGTTTTACAATGAACCGGTAAGCTGGTGGGAGCAGCAAATTGGCGCACCCGTCTATCTGCGGGCGGTCGCGCCGGATCTGGTGCAGATCGATACCGCGCCGGAACTGGAAAACAATCCCGATGAGGCCGCCGGAGTGGTTGCGATTGCGCACCGAATCGACTGTATGATGGGAAAGCTGATTGTGCGCGTCGATTGGCATACCGATCAAGTGCCGACGCAGGATTTGAGTGTGTTTGTTCATCTGCTGGACGCCGGCGGAAGCGTGATCGCACAGGATGATCACAGCGCGCCCGTCTACGGCTGGCGACCGCTGACAACCTGGGTCGCCGATGAGGTGGTGCGCGACGTATATACGCTGCCTGAATTACCCGCTTCGAGCGCAATCAGCTACGGGCTGTACGAGCAGCGCGCCGATGGATCGTTCAACAATGTGGTCGCCTATACCCTGCCGGTGGAGTGTGGATGATGCCGACACAACCCAGACAATCCGAGTCGCCGCGCTCAGAGGGCGCACAGCCGTGCGCCCCTCCGAAATCGCGTTACTGGCGCAGCGCGATCCTGCTGATTGCTGCGCTGCTGTTCGCGGCCTGCTCGTCGCTGAACCCAACGCAAAGCAGTTCCGACATCGCCACGCCAGTGGTGCAGGCCAAGCTGCTGGCAACGCTGTTTATGTCGCCGACGCCCAACGATCAGGAACAGGAAGCGACTCGCTTAGCGGTGCGCTCGGTGCCCCCCACCGCCGCGCCCACCGATACGCCCGCGCCGACGCCTTACATCGGTGTGTTCGTCGGCGATGCAGGCGGGATCGACAGCGGCGTGCCGATCATCGCGCCGACGCAGCTTCAGAACCTCGTGACCACCCCCTTCCCGACGCTGGCGGCGGAAGGCTGCGCCTATCCGGTCGATCAGGTGTTTGGGACGGCCTGGACGAGTAACACCTCTGCCGTCTCGGATCTCGGCTGTGCAGGCGAACCTTCGACGCCATACGTGGGCACTCAGGAAATCTTCGAGCATGGCGTGATGTACTGGATACCGAGCGGCGAAATCTGGTCGATTGCGCCGAGCGGTGGCATCGACGGCAAATTCTGGTATGTGCAGCAAGCGCCGCCCGATCAGGGCTGGACAGTGCCGCCGCCGAGCGGCCTCAAGATGCCGCAGCAGGGTTTTGGCTCGGTCTGGAAAGCGGTCGATGGCGTGCGCCAGACGATGGGCTTCGCCCGCCTCGACGAACAATCGGCCTCGCTGGCGATTCAGCGCTTCGATCACGGCGCGTTGATTCGCGACGAAACCGCCGGGCAAACCTTCATCCTGATTGGGACGGATACCGGCAGTGCTTACGGGCCGTACTGAAAAAGAAGTGCTGAGAGCATTACCGTTTAAAGTTTTATCACGCGATTTGTAGTACCACCAGAGGCTCAAAACCTCTGACTAGGGGAAGAAAGAAACCCCCTGAAGGAGGCTGCAAAGAGTCCCCTTCAGGGGGCTTGGGTTTCGTAGCTGGGGGTTTTGAACCCCCTGCGGGTCACCTCATTCACGCTGCCGCGTGTCATCACAGACTTGAGAAACTGTCCACCGTCAGGCCACTTGTGAAATAGCGACCTCGCTGAACTGAATCACCGTTTCGATGTCGGTGTAATTCGCCATGTCGCCCTGTAAGACGGGCGCGCTGGGCAGAAACGCCGCCAGAAAACTTTCGGCGGAGTCGAACAGATAGTGGCACATGGCAACGTAGGCGGGCGGAGTATCGGGCGCGCCGCCGCCCAGTCCGCGTTCGACCGAAACGCCCTGATAGCCGGGATAGGCGCTCAGCAGCTTGATCGACAGGGGCATGTGCTGATTGAGGTAGTAGTCCATGTCGAAGCGCCGCCCTTCCCCATTCGGGTACAGGATACTGATTTTGACCATTGCTGTCCTCTTTATGTCGGCGGAATCCATTTCGAACGTGGATTCCGGCGTGTCTGATCGTGCTTTGCTCTGACGATCATTTCGCAGAATTTATTACCTGATCGTCACGCGCCCATTTTCACCGACATTTTTGAATCGACCTCTTGACAAAACTAACATGATTAGTTTATAGTCTAATCATGTTAGTTTTGTGAGGTGCAACGATGCGAATTCAAACACACGGCGACAATCTAATCCAGTTGAGCATGTGGTATTTCCCCTGCAACTGCTATCTCGTGCGCGAGGCTGACGGCTTCACGCTGGTCGATACCGCTATCTACAGCGCCAAAGGGATTCTGGCGGCGGCGCAGAAATTCGGCAGCGACATCAAGCGGATTACGCTGACCCACGCCCACAGCGATCACGTCGGCTCGCTTGACGCGCTGCACGAGCTTTTGCCCAACGTTGAAGTCTCGATCTCGGCGCGAGATGCTCGTTTTCTACACGGCGATATGAGCCTTGACCCCGGCGAACCGCAGGACAAGCTGGTCGGCGGCTATACGGTCGTCAAGACAATGCCTGACCGCCTGCTCAACGCGGGCGATACAGTTGGGTCGCTGGAAGTGCTGGCGACGCCGGGACATACGCCGGGGCATATCAGTTTCCTCGACCGCCGCGACAACACGCTGATTGTGGGCGATACCTACAACACACAGGCGGGTATTGTCACGGGCGGGACGCTGCGGCTGCTGTTCCCCTTCCACGCGATGGCGACCTGGAGCAAACGGACAACCCTGCACAGCGCCGAAGCACTGGTCGCGCTCAACCCTGCACGGCTGGCAACCGGACACGGCAAAGTGCTGGATAATCCCGTCCCGGCGATGAAACAGGCCATTGCCGAAGCCAGGCAAAAACTGGGAGAAGCCTGATCATGCCACCGCGACGCAAAATCGATCAGGCGCTGGTCGTCAAAACCGCCGTCGAACTGGCGGATGCCAATGGCTATGACGCGGTGACGCTGGCGGCAGTCGCTGAACAGCTCGGCATTCGCATTCCGTCGCTCTACAACCACGTCGATGGACTGGCGGGGCTGCGTTCACTCATGAGTCTCTGGGCGGTGCGTGAATTGGAGGATCGACTGCGGCGGGCGGCGGTCGGCAACGCCGGAGCCGACGCCATCTCCAGCATGGCACTCGCCTACCGCGAGTTCGCCCACGCCCATCCCGGCGTCTACCGCCTGACCCTGCGCGCGGCTGACCCCGGCGAAACCGAACTGGTCGCGGCGGCGCAGGAAACGCTCGACCTGCTGTTTGCGGCGCTGCGCCCTTACGACCTGACGACCGACGATACCCTGCACACGATTCGCGCCCTGCGTAGCCTTTTGCATGGCTTCGTCGATCTGGAAATTTCGGGGGGGTTCGGCATGGCGCTCGACCGGGATGAGAGCTTTCAGCGCTTAATCCGCGCCTTCATCGCCGGGGTCGAGGCGGCGAAACAGGCAGAGATGTAGGGCTTTACAAAACCAAAAAGGGCGAACACACAGGTTCGCCCCTGGACATCAGGATAGGCCCTCACCCTAAATCCCGCTCTCTGAGAGAGCGGGACTTTAAAAACACGGAAACGGGATTCCCCTTCTCCCTGAGGGAGAAGGGGGTAGGGGATGAGGGCACACCAGAACCCTCAAAATGATGCAAAAGGGCGAACACACAGGTTCGCCCCTCCACCTTTTTCTTTGCGTTGAATCTTTGACTCAGTCCTCAGCACTCAGCCCTGCACTTACGGGCAGTTCCCCTTTTGCAGCGTGTACTGAACTTCGCGACGGTTATCGCCTTCGTTGGTTTCGGGAACCTGATTATCCGGGTCGATGATCAGGATAATCGTGTGCTGCTCGTTGTACCAGGTCGAAACCGTCAGCGGCATATTGACGCGGAAGGTCTGATTCGGCTGCAAGACCGGGAAGCCGCCGAGCGTCGTCTGCTGCGACGAGCCGTCGGCAGAGCGAACGTCATTGACCGAGACCGTGCCACTGCCCGAAGTCGCCTCACTGCCGAGATTCGCCACATCAAGGCCGATGTTGAAGGTTTGAGCGCAGGATGGCTGCCCCGGATTGAGTTCGACAATTCCGGCAACCAGATTGGCACTGGTCGCTGGTGCGGCGGGAACCGGGGTCGCCGGAACAGCAGTCGGCGCGGCAGTCGGAATCGGCGGGCCGGGGTCGCGCGGGAGCGAAGCAATATCGCCGGAGGGCTGCGCCAGTGCAGCATAGACCCAGCCGACGCCGCTGCCATACTGCACCTTGTACCAGGTGCCATCGGTGTTGATGGCGAGAATTTCGGTGGACTGTCCGGCGATAAACGCGCCAATCGGCGGATTGAATGCGGTGCTGGGGCCGCTGCGCACGTTGATACCCTGTGCGAAGGTCGCGGTGGGCTTGGAAGGCGTCGCCGGAACTGCCGTCGAAGCAGCGGTCGTGGGCGGCACGGTGGTCGCGGATTGTCCGCTGCTTTGCGTCGGCACGGTTTGCGACTGCTGAGTCGGCTGCCCGCTCGTCTGCTGCGTGGCAGCCGTCGTGTTGGCGGACGACTGCGTCGGGTTCGTTGACTGCCCATTGCCAGCGACGACAGTAATCTCGACGGTCGCCGGGCTGCTGCTCGACCCGTCCGCGCGAAAGGCGGTGACGTTGATACTGTGCGCGCCCACCCCGGTAGCTGACCAGCCATGTGTCACATTAAAAGCGGCAGCCGCGCTGGGGTTGGGTTGATTCAGCGTGGCGACTGTCGCGCCGTCGATGACAATTTCGACGCGGTCAATGTCTTTGCCCGCGTTCGAGATCGTGGCCTGAAGATTGACCGCGACCCCTTCCATATAGGTCGCGTTCGGCTGTGGTGCGAGAATGCGCACGGTCGGTGCGCCGCTGATGGTCTCGTTCGGGGCAGACACGTTGTTGAGCGTGCAGCCCGTCATCAAAATCAACAGAGCGATCAACCAACGCCGATGAGGCGAGCGTAAGCGCATACCAGTCATACTCCTCAACGTTCGGTTTGCGCGGTCAACTCTAGCGCATCAACGCCGTTTGCGCGACTCCTGAGCGTAGCCGTAGCTATAACGCAGAGAAGCCGCCGGTTTCCTGAACGTCGACGGGCACGCCCTCCAGCTCTTTGGGAACGAGATCGCCGGGCGCAAGCTGGGCAGCGGGCACTTTCTGATCGACCATGACGATCACGCCGACATTGGAAGACCTGACCCCTTTTTGAGACGTATACCCGACTGCAACGCCGACGACATGCGGTTTGCTCATCAGTTCACTGGCGTACTTAGCCTGAACTTCAGAGGCTTTGCGCACCTGCTGGTTGATTTCTTCCTGAGAAGCCATGATTGTCTCCTCGCTAAAATGGATACTCGGTTACTCGGTTGAAAACGTGCGCATCCGGCTCAACACTGCCGCTCTTAGCATCATCCTAGCGCCAATCACATGGACAAAGGTCACCAAATAAGCGTAACTTAAATCGTGATGTTGAGCGCCGACAGCACGTTTTCAATCGGGATGAAGATCGTCGCCAGGTTCGACCCGGCAAACAACAGCCCGACCGCTTTGTTCTCGCTGGCGTCCACAATCAACGAGCCGGAGTCGCCCCCTGCACTCATGGACTCGGTAACGACCGTGCCGGTGAAACGAGCGTTTTTCTGCCCCGCGATGGTGTTGTAGGCAATGTTGACCGTCGCGTTGAGCAGGGTGATGTTGCCTTCGGTGTAGCTGGTGGTGCGCCCGTATTTGCGCACGCGCATCCCCAGCGCGGCGGGTTTCGTGCCGCTCACTTTGCCAATCTGGAGGATTTCGTCGCTGAACATTTCGGGGTGGGTCGGCTTGGCGAGCGCGCAGTCCACCAGATTGGTCGGCACATCCTGTGCAGCGGTATCGGCGGGCGCTGCCGGAGCCGTATCAACCGCCTGTGATGCCGCACTCTGCGATCCGGCAGCCGTCGAGGTCACACGCTTCTGTGAGCCAAACAGCGCCGCCGCCGCGTTGGAAATGGCGACAATCGTATCGACAATATCGCAGCCGTTGGTCGTACCGCCGGGCGGTGTAGGGTTCGGATTCGGCGTTGGCGGGTTGGTGGGCGGCGGTGAACTGGGTTCGTCGGTGTAATGCAGCGGGATAAAGCGTTCCAGCGTCGCCACGATGTCGCCGGGATTTTGCCCGCCGTCAATCGCACCGGGCTGCAAAATCGCATCGCCGATAACCGAGTCGTTGCTGTTGGCGAGGACGTGGTTGTTGGAAAGAATCAGTTTTTCACCGCTCGTCTTGTCGGTGACGAGATAGCCGAACGTCCCGGCAGTGACCTTGAAGTGACCGATGCTCACGCCCGGTGGAATCGTCGGACGGAAGCGGCCTTTCGGGTCTTGCAGCGGAGACTGCTGTGCGCGCAGATAGCCGACTTCATACACGTCGGTTTTCATGCCTTCCAGTTCAGGCGGGATAACGTCCTGAGCAGAGAGCGCCGCCAGCGGTTTTTTCTGCTCCACCAACACGATGACCGAGACATCACCCGTCGCCGAGCCTTTGGAATTTTTGAAGCCGACCGCGACGCCGACAACGTTGGCCTTCGCCAGTAAGGTCGCTTCGTGAACTGCCTGTGCCTGAAATGCCTGAGACGTGGACATGATTCTTCCTTCCTAACGTTTTTTGGATTTTAGCACGCGCGGGCATACTTCGCTTGAAAGCCGAATGCTTGCGTTCACTTTATGTCGTTGAAGCCCATAAGAGGAAGTCGGAAGCGGGGGAACTCTGATTCAGCTTTAATGCAGGCTTTCGCGTTCACACACGATAATACTATTTTGAACCTTGCAAGCCGACGTAATGTAAGCATTGCGATATTCTCACTGGCTTTTGTGGTAGAGTTGAGGCAAACAGCCTCCCGCCTGAAGGGATTTTCATCGTGAAACAACGTTGGATGGTTGGACTTATTGCGGTGCTGCTGGTCGCTGGCTGCCAGTCAGCCGCGCCACTGCATGAGTTCGTTAAGGGCGATGTGCTCGCCACCTACGATTTTACCGGCGCAGGTTCCTTCGAAACAGGCGCCTATGACGGGGCATCTCTTCAGATCACCAACGGCATCTATCAGATTGAAGTCACGCAGGGCGATAACGTCCTGTGGTGGGGGCAGTGGGGCGATACGTACAAGGATACCGTCATCGACGTCGATACTGCGCAGCGCAGCGAAGCCAACGAGAATGCCTACGGCATCATGTGCCGGGTGCAGGGCACAGTAGGTCAGCAGCAGCCCATCGACCCGGCGCTGGCAGCAGTGCTTCAGGATAGCACCGCCGAACCGACCGTCGAAGCTGCCAGCACCCCAGAAGCAACCGCTGAAGCAACCACCGAAGCGGTGCTCACCCTGCCGGAACTGACGCCGACCGCATCGCCAACGCTCGCCGCTGCCCCCGAAGGCAACGGCTATCTGTTCCTGATTCAGGGCGGCGGCACCTTCGCGATTATGCGTGCCAGCGGTCGCAACCTGAAGCCGCTGGTCGATTGGACAAGCTCCGACGCCATCAAGCAGGGCGCATCCAGCAATCATCTGCGAGCGATTTGCGCCGGGACATATCTGGCGTTCTACATCAACGACACCTTTGTGGGAGACGCGACCGACGATACCTATAACAGCGGGCAGGTCGGGCTGGCGGCGAGTTCCGCCAACCGCGCCGGTACACGCATCATCTTTGACAACCTGACGGTTGCCAACGCTGTCGCCAAGTAATCGTCCGATGCAGTTGATCGACCCTGATCCGATACTGGGGCAGCCCCTCGCCCACTTTCCCAGCAACCGCCTGCGACCGATGATCATCGCAGGCGTGATTGGCTGGCCGATTGCGCTTGTGCTGGGCCTGACGACGGCTCAGGTCACCGACTGGTGGGGGCCAGTCGTGACGGTCATCGTAATGGCGCTGGTGGTGCTCATCCTCGGTTGGTATATCCTGCACGGCTGGAACCGCGAGATCATCCTCTACGAACGCGGCTTCAGCTATCGCGAAGGCTCAAAGACCGTCTTTTTCCGCTACAACGAAATCGCCAGTATCCGTTTGCGCGCCGAACGACTGGCCTATTTCGGCGGCCTGCTCAAGCGCGGCATCTATCGCTTCACCGTGACGACCACCGAAGAAGAGCGCTTCACAATTACCAACCTCTACAACCGCGTCGATGAACTGGGTACGAAGCTGACAGATCAGATCAACCGGGTGCTGCAACCGCAGATCGCGCAGAAGATCGCCGACGGGAACGCCGTTGCCTTTGGCGATACGCTCACCGTCAAGGCAGATGGGCTGCACGAGGCGGCGCGCGCGCTGCTCTGGGAAGATTACGGCGGCTATCAGGTCGGCGGGCATCGGCTGGCGCTGCTCGATAAATCGGGTGCGGTCTGGTATGCGCTGCCGCTGCCCGAAGTTGATAACGTGACGCTGCTGGTCGAACTCCTGCGCGAACATCAGGCGACGACGCAAAAATAAAGAGACGAGCCAGAGCTATCGCATCAACGTTTTATAGCCCTCATCCCCCTGCCCCTTCTCCATAAGCGAAGTGACGGGAGAAGGGGTGAAAGATGGGGAGATGGTTTTTAAGTACCTCTCCCTGAGGGTTGAGGACAGGACAGTTTTAACAAAAGAGCCTTTTGTTTTAGGATAACGGTTACCACACCTATCCTAAACAAGAGGCTCAAAGCCATTGTACGCTCAATTTCTGCACCTGTTAGGGCATTTTC
>DAOUCB010000008.1:0-19914 GCA_034432495.1 Anaerolineae bacterium
TCTCCCGCTTCACCCACTGATATAGTTGTCTCAAGGTTCCTCTGTCCCTGCTCATTCGGTTTGGTCACCTTTGAGTTTGACAGAGGAACCTTTTATTTTCTACTGTCGCCCCCTCAGCGCTTGCGTGGGAGAGGGGTCGGGGGAGAGGGGGGCCGGATAAGCGTAATAATTTCCTTTACATACATTTCCTCAGTCCTGTCTTTTGAGCGCTTGACTCCGCTTCTCGCTGATGCTATCCTCATCAACACAATTCAACAGCTAAAGTGTTGGTGTGTCTGCGCCCGGATGCGCAGCACAGGTGAAACTCGTTTTCACCTGGGGGAAGACCGGTGAAGGTTCCGTCAGGAACACAGTCCGGCGCTGTCCCGCAACGGTAAGGTCATTGGCGTTAGCCAATCAACCCAGCCCGACTACCCGCCATCATTTTTGCTCGTGCATCACCTTCGAGGTCAAAAGGGGAGCGAGCGTGGAAATTCTATTTCCGCTTGATTCCCGCCACCCGGCGGGATTTTTGTTTCATTCGATGACGAGTTGTCATCCGCTGCCTCCGCCCCCAACCGAGGGTTCTCGCTTACGTACACTGAAAAGGGGTCAGGAATGAATCGTCATTATCGTCTGCTGTTTAGTCTCGTTCTCGTAATGTTGCTGGGGCTGCCTGTGTTGGCGCAGGACGCCACATCCGAAGCTGCGGTCGCGGCTGCGCCCGCCTGCGTCAGCAATTATGATGCCACCGTCGATTATTTCCCGGATAAAGTCGAGCCAGACTACTCGAAGGGCTGGACAGTCGAATACCACAACAACTATAAAGTGGTCGATGTGACCACCCCCTGGCCCGGAGCCGCTGCCAGCGATGCGTTCCGCTATATTCTGGTCGAATGTGGCACGCCGAAGCCCGAAGGCTATGACGGCGCAGAGTTCATCGAAATTCCGGCGGGCAAGGTGATTGCCCTCGGCACAAGTTATATCCCCCAGTTGAATGAACTGGGTGTCCTCGATGATCTGATCGGTGTGGACAGCTTTGACTTCTTCAACACGCCCGCAGTCGTGGATATGATCGCCGCCAACAAACTGATCGCCGTTGGCAGCGGGTCGAGCGTCAACGTCGAAGCGGTGCTCAACGCCGACCCCGGCCTGATTCTGACCTTCGGCAGCGGCTCGCCCGATTACGATGCTCACCCTGCGCTCATTCAGGCAGGCGCTCCCGTCGTTGTCGCCTCCGATTACGTCGAGCAGACGCCGCTGGGTCAGGCCGAATGGATCAAATTCACCTCCATGTTCTATGACAAAGAGGCTGTTGCGAACCAGGTTTTCGGCGAAAAAGCCGACGCCTACGCCCAATTGGTTGAACTCACCAAAGGCGTGACCGATCAGCCGCTTGTCCTCTGGAACAGCTATTCCAGCTACAGCAATAACTGGTTCATCCCCGGCAGCGAGAGTTTTGCCGCCAATTATGTGCGCGACGCAGGTGGAAAACTTGTCCTCGGCGACAGCCCGGAACTGCAAGGCAACAACAACGCGCTGCCCTTCGATTTTGAGGCGGTCTACGCCGCTGGACTGAATGCCGATATTTGGATGCCAGGCGTCTTTGGTGTCAGCATCCTCGGCGATTTGGTGGCGCAGGATGCGCGCTACGCTGATTTTGCGGCTGTCAAGAGTGATCAGGTTTACAACTATGACGCGCGTGAAAACGCCAACGGCGGCAATGACTATTTCGAGACTGGCGTCGCCAACCCTCAGGATGTGCTTGCCGACCTGATTAAGATTTTCCATCCCGACCTGCTGCCGGATCATACCCTGATCTATTTCCGCCAGCTCCCGCCCGCCACCAACTAGCAGGAAATTTTACTGTAGGGGCGAGGCACTGCCTCGCCCTAATCGGTGAATCGATGTGACTTTGAACAACGAAACAACCGTCTCAATTGCTGCACCTCCTGCCACTCGCCCGCGATCCTGGCTGCTGATCGTGCTGCTTGCCTTGCTGATCGCCGTCTTTCTGCTCAGCCTCGCGCTTGGCTCTATCGCTATTCCGCTTGACGACATCATTCGCGTGCTCTTCGGCGGTCAGGCCAGCCGTGACGCCTGGACGAGCATAATCCTTAAATTTCGCCTGCCCAAAGCCCTGACAGCGCTCCTGGCGGGAGCGGCGCTTGGCATCGGCGGCTTGCAGATGCAGACGCTCTTTCGCAATCCCCTCGCTGATCCCTTCGTGCTCGGCATCAGTTCCGGCGCGAGTCTTGGCGTGGCGTTGGTCGTGCTGACCATCGGCACAACCGGGACGCTGCTGTTGGCGGGGGTAACCTTCTTTGGCGATCTCAGCCTCGCCGTCGCTGCCAGTCTCGGCAGCGCGGCAGTGCTGGGGATCGTCCTGCTTGTCGCTCGTCGCGTGACCAGCAGTGTCACCCTCTTAATCCTCGGCCTGATGTTCGGCTACGGCGTCAGCGCGCTCGTGAGTCTGCTGCTCTACTTCAGCATTTCACAGCGGATTCAGGCGTATATCAACTGGACATTCGGCTCGTTTGGCGCGGTCACATGGAACCAGATGATTGTCTTCGCCCCCGCGATTCTGATCGGGCTGGCGATTGCCTTTCTCCTCTCCAAATCGTTGAATGCACTCCTTCTCGGCGAAACCTATGCCCGCAGCATGGGCATGAACGTTCAGCGCTCGCGCCGCTGGATCATTGTCAGCACCGCACTCCTCGCCGGAACTGTGACAGCCTTTTGCGGGCCAATTGGCTTTCTCGGCATCGCGGTGCCGCACATCTGCCGCACGATCTTCAACACCTCGGATCACCGTATCCTCATTCCTGCGACTATTTTGATGGGCGGCATTGTCGCCGTCGTCGCTGACCTGATTGCCCAGCTTCCCGGCAGCCAGTTGGTGCTGCCGCTCAACGCCGTCACCGCGCTGATCGGTGCGCCCATCGTCATCTGGATCATTCTGCGCGGGCGCGGCCTCAAGGCGACTTTCGAGTAGCGTCATTATCGAAGCAGGGTATTGAAAACTCGTCGTAGCCCAACATCTCCGTTTTCTCCCCTCACGAACGGTTCACGGGACGACACTTTTTATGGATTGTCGTGCCAGAGCGCAGTTTTCCGGTCGGGTCAGAGTCCCCTTCAGGGGACTTCCCGACCGAACCGCTAGCCAGGGGTTTCAACCCCTGGCGGCAAAATCCGACTCGTTCATTAAAGCTGTCGTCCCGTATACCACTACGTGGCGAGGGGAAGCTGACCCGCTCTTGGTCAGCAGGGGTGAGATAAATTTTTTCCTCTGTGTCCTCTGTGTCCTCTGTGGTTAAACGCCCTTTTTCTTCTCGCCCGAATCAAGCATCCTGCGCCGCCTGCGCTATAATGTGTATAAATATTTCGACGCTTTACGAAAGACAACCTCATGCACTCAATAACCGACCGTACCGCCATCGATCATATGCGCGCCAAAATCGCCACCTTGGGCGGGATGCTCTTTGATCGTCACCTCACCGACGCCGCTGGCGGAAACATGAGTGCGCGTGTGGGCGATCTCGTCTGCATGTCGCCGAGCTACAGCGGCTCGAAGCGCCAGTGGCAGTTGCAGCCCGAAGACGTGCTCGTCGTTGACCTCGACGGCAACATCCTCGAAGGCGAGGGCAAAATCACCCGCGAGGCGCATGTCCACTTCATGATGCACCGCGAGTTCGGGCAGCACGGCACGGGCGTAATCCACGCCCATCCGCGTAATCTGCTCGTCTTCGCGGCAATGGGCAAGTCGATGCCGCCCGTCCTCGAAGCCACGCTCAAATTCGGCGTCGTCAAGTGCATTGATTATGCGCCCGCCCACAGCCCGATTCTGGCCGAAAACATCCGTCAGGCGCTCGCCGGGCAGGAAGATCGTATCCGCAAGCAGGCAGCGGGCATTATTGCCCCCTGGCACGGCGTTTTTCTGATCGGCAAGGACATCGACGCTGCCTTTGATGCGGTCGAGCGCTTCGACACCAACGCCTATATCCTCATGATGGCGGCGCAGTCCTTCGGCGCAACCGATCTGATGGCGAAGCAGCGTGCCAACCTCAATGCCGAAGTCGAGCATTGGGCAGATGAGTGGCACGAATGATTGTCACTGTTACTGCCAACACAGGGCTTGATTACATCTACTTCATTCCGAAATGGGAAATGGGCAAGACGCTCCGCGCCAGTCACGTTGTTCAGGGGATGAGCGGCAAACCTGCCGACTGTTCGTGGATTCTCGCGGAGATGGGCATCACCAGCTTGGCGCTCGGTTTCGCGGCGGGCATGACCGGCGAAATCGTCAAGCAGATGATGGCCTCGCGCGGCATCAGCACCGATTTTGTTGCGGTGGATGGGGACTCGCGCCGGAATTTAATCATCGCTGCGGAAGATGGCACAGGGCATACCCCAATTACCTCATCTTCGCTGATTGTTTCCGAGGCGCATGTCGCCGCGTTGCGCGAAAAATACATTGCTGCCCTTGACGGCTGTGAACTGGTTGTCCTCGGCGGGACGCTGCCCAAAGGCATGAAGCCCGAATTTTACACCGACCTGATCGCCTTAGCCCGTCAGCGCAACATCCCCGTGATTTTCGACGCCGTTGAGCCGAATCTCAGCGCGGGGCTGGCTTCGCACCCGACTTACGTCAAGCCCAACCGCGACGAACTGTCGCAGTTTGTCGATCACCCCGTCCAGAGTGTCGAAGAAGCCTTTGCCGCCGGGCGTCTGCTGCTGGAACGCTACGGCACGATCCCGATCATTTCGTTGGGCGATGAGGGCGGTCTCGCCGTCCTGCCGGATCGCGCCTACCGCATCCTGCCGCTCAGGGTTCCGGTGGTCAACGCTGCCGGGGCAGGCGACGCTGTTCTCGCGGGCTTAGCCGCCTCGATTGTGCGCGGTCAGCCGCTCGAAGACGGCTTGCGTCTGGGCTTCGCGGCGGCGACCGCTGTCGTCACTACTGAAGGTACGGCGGAGTGTTCCTTGCCCGATATTGAGCGCTACGCAGCGCAGATCGAGATACGGCCTTACGAGCTTCATCAGCAGGTCTGAGAATTGAGTAGGCAATCAAGTAGGATAAGTGGGTTTTTGTAGGGGCATGGCGCTGCCATGCCCACGCGTTGAATATTCGAGTTTTCTCCCCTCTCCCCGAAGCGAAGCGACTGTGGGGGAGAGGGGTGGGGGAGAGGGGGTATCTTCAAATGGCTTTTGAATTTGCAACCGCCACACGCATTATATTTGGCGA
The DNA here is from genome assembly GCA_034432495.1 of Anaerolineae bacterium. GTDB lineage: Bacteria > Chloroflexota > Anaerolineae > Aggregatilineales > Phototrophicaceae > Flexifilum. Next base: position 5,225 of record DAOUCB010000008.1, read on the forward strand.
AGGTAAGCTGAAGGAAATCGCGGCGATTGCGCCGGAGTTTGGCAGTCGAGCGCTGGTCGTCTGCGGCAGCGTCGAGCGCGCCAAGCCGCTCTTTGATCTGCTTGACAGCGCCAAAATCGAAGTCAGCACCTTCAGCGTCAGCGGCGAACCCTCGATTCCCTCGGTCAAAGCAGGGACAGAACAGGCCAAAGCCTTCGACGCGCACATGGTCATCGCGTTCGGCGGCGGCAGCGCCATCGACGCGGGCAAGGCGATTGCCGCGTTAGCGACCAATCCCGGCGAGCCGCTTGACTATCTCGAAGTCATCGGCAAGGGGCAGAAACTCGCCAACCCGCCGCTGCCCTTTGTCGCCATCCCCACAACCGCCGGAACCGGTTCGGAAGTCACGCGCAACGCTGTCATCGCCTCGCCCGAACACAAGGTTAAGGTCAGCCTGCGCAGCCCCTTGATGCTGCCGCGCGTCGCGCTGGTCGATCCCGAACTGACGTACGGCTTGCCCAAAGAAATCACCGCCTATACAGGCATGGACGCGCTCACGCAGTGTATCGAACCGTTCGTATCTAGTGCCGCGAATCCGCTTACGGATGCCATTTCTGCGAAGGGGATACGCCTAGCTATAAACTCGCTGACGGATGCCTACCACGAGGGCGAAGATTCCGAAGCGCGTCACGATATGGCATTGGCGAGTCTGTTCGGAGGACTGGCATTGGCAAACGCCAAGCTAGGGGGAGTTCATGGTTTCGCGGGCGTGATTGGGGGCATGTACGATGCGCCGCATGGCGCGATATGTGCTTCGCTGCTTCCATTCGTGATGGAAATTAATGTTCGGGCGCTGAAATTGCGCGAACCCAATAATCCGGCATTGCAACGCTATAGTGAAATCCTATTTGTCGCTGGCGGAGCGGATTACGGAGAACCCCCTGAGTATGCTGTTGATACGATTTCAAGCATTGTCGGAGCGCTGGGTATCCCGCCGCTCGGCACTTACGGCATCAAATCCGAGGCTTTTCCGACGATTGTCGAAAAGGCCGCCCATTCCAGCAGCATGAAGGGCAACCCCATCGTGCTGACTGCCGACGAACTAACCGAAATTCTCGAAAAGGCATTGTAATCGTATCCTTCGGGAATCGCCTGTAGGGGCAGGTCTCAGACCTGCCCTACGCACCAACTTAAGCAGACTCGCGCTCGGTTTGTCGGGAAATTAGATAGAAATATGATTACAAATCACGTCTTTCTCCCCTCTCCCCGCTTGCGTAACGCGAACTTGTTCGCGCGGGGTGGCGGGGGTGAGGGGTGCGAGGCAGACACCTTATCTTGGTGTCTATGGGGCAGGTCTTAGACCTGCCCCCACAGGATGAACTTGTAAGGGCGCATCCGTTGTCCGACCAATTTGCTAAAATCTGCTTTATCATGGTCGTGCGATTTGTGTTGTATATCCGGTTGCGTAATCTTCCCCTCGCCACGCGACCGGATCACCCCGGAAGGGAACACCGGATCGCATGAGGGAAGAATAACCGGAAGGGAAGCGCGTCCCTCAAGATTCGGTTCTCCGCTTCCGCATCCATCCGAAGCCGAAAAAAAGAGGATTTGCACAATGCAGTTAATCAGCGTCAATGTCGGCAAACCCCAGCCAATCAAGGCCAAAAGTGGCATGACCGGCATCTATAAACAGCCGCAAAGCGCTCCCGTGCGCGTCACTCAGCTTGGCCTCGCCAACGATGCCATCATCGATGTGGAGAATCACGGCGGCATCGATCAGGCCGTCTACATTTTCGGCACACCCGATTATGAATGGTGGTCGAGCGAACTCCAGCGTGAACTCGCGCCGGGAACCTTCGGCGAAAACCTGACCCTGACCGAACTCGTCAGCGCCGACTACAACATCGGGGATCGCTTTCAGGTGGGCGCTGTGCTGCTCGAAGTTACCTCGCCGCGCGTACCCTGTGTCACGCTGGCGACGCGCATGGGCGATCCACAGTTTGTCAAGAAGTTTGCCAAAGCCGAGCGTTTCGGCCTCTACTGCCGCGTGCTGGAGATTGGCTCTGTCACCGTCGGCGATCCGGTCACGGTGGAGCGCTATTCCGGCGAAACCATGTCCGCGCTGGAAATGTTCCGCCTCTTTTACTCGCAGGACTACGACGAAGCGATTTTGCGCCGCGCGCTCAAAGCGCCGCTGCACGCCGTCACGCGTGTTGAGTACGAGGAACGCCTCGCTCAATTGAGCGTTACCTAGCCGTCGTTTTTCATCCCTCTCCCCGCTTGCGTGGGAGAGGGAACGAGGGTGAGGGGTGATTACACATACGCCTCGCGGATTTGCGCGCTGACGTAATCCAGCACCGATACCGCAATCGCAATCAGCCACACGGCGATGCCTGCCGAGTCGAAATTCCCCAGCCGAATCCACTGAATCAGGATGAAGCCAATGCCGCCGCCGCCGACCGCGCCGATGATGGTGGACATGCGTACATTCACGTCCCAGCGGTAGACGGTAAACGAAACGAACGGCGGGATCACTTGCGGCAGCACCGCGTAAATGATGATTTGCAATCGGTTCGCGCCGCTGGCTTGAAGCGCTTCAATCGGCCCGTCTTCGATGCTCTCAATCGCTTCTGAATACAGCTTGCCCAGTGAAGCAATCGAGTGCAGCGTCAGCGCGATGGTTCCCGCAAACGGGCCGAGACCGACCCAGGCCGCCGCGATAATCGCCCAGATCAGCGGCTCAATCGAGCGGACGACATTCAGCATCGTGCGTGTCGCGTAGTAAATCGCCAGCGTGATGCGGTTTTCCGACATCAGGTTGCGCGCGGCGATGAAGCTCAGCGGAACCGCGAAAACCATGCCGAAGAACGTTGCCATCAGGCCGAGGTAAATCGTCTCGACCATCAGGCTCAGCGCCAGCAGCAGGTCGGAACTGGGGCGCAAATCCCCCTGCGATTCCACCTGCCGGACGATAACCGTATTCGAGATCGTGCCGACAGCCTGTGGCGGAATCGTGAAGTTCGGTGCATTGAAGGTAAAGCGGAACGCGCCCGTGTCATCAGGTTGCAGGACGACGGGTGCGCCGTTCGCACGCGGGCGAAATTCAGGGATGCTTTGCGGTGCCCACCAGAGCGTCGCATTCTCGCCCGGTTTGAAGCCGCGCCCCACTACCGTGATTTCTGTCCCCAGTTTGCGCGTGCCGTCGAGCTGAACTTCGCCGGAAATCTCGCCGCAGGTCGGCTCGATGCGAATGTATGGCTCGCCCGAAATTTCGTCTGGCGGATTCGGCGCGGTGTTGGTGCAGGGCGTTTCCCAGGTCGCTTCTGCTTCGATGTTGACTTCACCCGTCACAAAAGCCTGATCCCAGGGCCAGGCAATTTGCGATAGGCGCGGCACAATGTCGTTGATTTCGGTGATGGCTTTGTAGATGTTGATCTGCGTTACATCCCAGCCAATCGCGAAGGCCACGACGAACAACATGAAGAAGGGCAGCCCAGGCGCGAGGATTCTGCCACCCGCGCTGCTGTAGGCGTCCCAGATGCTCCACAGATAAATCAGCGCCAGCAGCACCAGCAGCACAATCGCCATACCGATGTGCGTTCGGGCAGTGCTGCTCAGGCTGGAGGTCAACTGATCGCCGCGCAGGACAGCCAGCGCATCGACGCCGACGACTTCCAGCCGCCAGAAGGTCATGATTGTCAGCGCAGGCAGCAATAAAAGCAGGGCGATTCCGCGCGTCCGTGAGCGTACGTAGAAATGTCCCAGGCCTGGAATCAGCGCCAGCAGCCCGGCGATCAGGGGGCTGCGCCGAATCGGTTTGCGCGGGTCGTTGGAGGGAGCCTGTTCGCGAACTGCGGCACCTGCGCTCATAGATCCCCCGTGATACTGCCGAGTCGGACGGCTTCTTCCCCGTAGATTTCGGCAAATTCCGCATCGCTCAGCCGCCGAATCTGTTCACGGTCGCCTTCGTAGACGATTTCTCCGCCGCGCAGACCAATCACGCGGTCGGCGTAGCGCTGCACCAGGTCGAGATGATGCAAACTGCAAATGACGGTGCGTCCGTCCTTGCGGTTGAGTTCTTCAAGGTAGCCCATGATCGAGTGCGCTAGCACCGGGTCGAGACTGGCAACCGGTTCGTCGGCGAGGATCAATTGGGGGTCTTGCATCAGCGCCCGTGCGATGCCGACGCGCTGCTGCTGTCCGCCGCTCAATTCGTCGGCGCGGATATTGGCTTTGTCCTGAATGCCAACGCGCTTCAGCGCATCGAGCGCGCGCTGATAATCGGACTTGGAGAAGTGGTTGCCCAGACTCCAAATCGGCGGCGTGTAGCCGAGCCGTCCGGTCAGCACGTTGGTGATCACGCTGGAACGCTTGACCAGGTTGAACTGCTGGAAAATCATGCCGATCCGACGGCGCGTCGCCCGCAGTTCACGTCCCTGAACAGCGGTGACATTGGTGTCGTCCAGCCAGATTTCGCCGCTGGTGGGGTCGATCAGGCGATTGATGCAGCGCAGCAGGGTCGATTTGCCCGAACCACTCAGGCCGATGACCGCTAGAAATTCGCCGTTCTGAACCTCGAAACTGACGTTCTTCAGGGCGACGGTGCCATTTGCATAGACTTTGGAGAGGTTGACGACTCGCAGCATGGGTTGTCTTTTGAGGTTCATGGAGTAGGGACAGGCTGGTCGCCTCCCAACTCGTCTGGACGGATTTTCAAGTAGGGGCGCGGCACGCCGCGCCTCCACGAATTACAAACGGTAATTGGCTATGACTCAGCCGTCGCTTCCATTGTCATTTCCGGCGTCATTTCTTCCGTCGGTTCAGGCGTCGGCATGAGTTCGTCAATCTTGATCCCCGCCGCGTCCAACTGCTGGCGGAAGTCGTCAAAGAAGGCGTCCTTCGCTTCTGCCAGACCGCCCCAGTTGTAGGTGTCGCTCAGAAGCTGAGCATTGTCCGGGTTTTCGGCGATCTTGAGCAGCGAGGCGACGATCTTCGCCTGGAGATCGGGATCAATGTGCGACTCGAAGCTGATGGTGTCGTTAGGAATCTGCGAAGTCGTGGCGATGACTTCGGTTTCCGGCTTTTGCTCGTCGGTGCGGGCATCGACAAACGTCGCGCCAGCATCGCAGTCGCCGTTGATCACGGCGGTCACGACCTGCGGGTGTCCACCAGCATCGACAATCTTCAGGTCGGTGTCCGGGTCAATCCCGTTGGCGCGCAGGGTGATGCTCGGCACAATCCAGCCGGAGGTGCTGATCGCATCCGGGCGGCAGAAGGTCTTGCCCTTCAGGTCTGCCAGCGTCTTGATGTCGCTGCCAGCCTTGACGATGATCTGCCCGCTGTAGTAAGCCGAGCCGAAACGGGTCGAAACCACGCCGACGTTGGCGCAGCCCCGGCTGCTCGCCAGAATGTAGCCAAAGGTGTTGAGTGCCGCCATCTGCGCCTTGCCATTGCAAATGGCTTCGACAACCGCGCTGTAGTCTGTCGCGACGATAGGGGTGATGTAGATGCCCGTATCCTTCTGTACCAGATCCGTCAGTTCAGACGCGCCCGCCAGCACCGTCTCCGAGTCCGACGATGGGACGAACGCCCAGATAATCGGGTTGTCCTGGGTTCCCAGCGTGGCGTCCTGGGCTGCCACCGCCGGAATAATCACGACGCTGAGCGCCAAAATCATTAGCAAAAACACGACGAAACTTTTACGCATAGAGATTTCTCCTTCGTCAATCGAATCACGCGAAATAGTTTAAGACAATGTGAGCTATACCGCAAAATAACACATCTGCGCAGAATCAAAAATTGCAAACAAACAGGGTGCGTTTTTCGTGCAACCTGAACAGGGTTGTCATGAGCAGGATTCCAGTGGTTTTCAGACGCGCCGCATTTTTGTATGCTTTTGTATGATCGAAGCAGTGGTGTATCGTGATTTTGGTGCAGGATTGGAAACGTTGATGCGAAGATTTTTAGTGCTGTTCTTGCTGCTGACAGGTATCCGTCTGGTGGATGCTCAGACGGCAGCCAAACCGTTTGTTCTCCCCGTTGCCAGTCCCCCCGGCGCGACAACCTGGCTGCTTGGTCAACCGTATGGCAATACCGTTGGCGCATTTCTCACTGGCAAGAATCAGTACGAAGCGGGACAGCGGCTTCATTTCGGCCTCGATTTTTCGATGCCTTGCGGGACGCCGCTGGTCGCCGTCGCTGATGGGCAGGTCGGGTATGTCGATGACCTGAGTTTTGGCTCGGCTCCGCACAATCTTATCCTGATTCATGCGCAGTTAGGGCTGACGACGCTTTACGGGCATCTGCTCGATACCCCGACGCTCGAACCCGGCACGATGGTGAAACAGGGCGATGTCGTCGCCTATTCCGGCGATCCCGAAGGAACCTGCATCTCGCGCCCCCACATGCACTTCGAAGTCCGTTCGATGGACTACTACACGACCTACAATCCCGTCCTCTACATCGACGCCAACTGGCCTGCGCTGGCGGCGATTGGCTCGTACAGCTCGCCCCTGTTTGAGCAGGATCTCGACAATGCCCGTCAGTGGATGAGCCTGGACGATCAGCCGGAAGTCCATTTCTGGGGCAAGCCGCTCAACGACTACGCCGCGCCTTATCCCGACTACGGAATCGGGCTGCCTGCCGTCAATCCGCCGCTTGCGCATACCGTCAATCCGCTGCCCGCTCGTTGGCAACTGCGCCGTCTGGCATACGATGGCTGCTGCGCGGGCGCTTGGTGGGACGCTGCCAGCACGAACCGCCTGTTCGTCATCGATGGTTCGCCTAATCAGCGCGCCGCCATTTTCGAATGGGACACTGACGCCGGAAGTATGGTAAATCTGGTCGGGCAAGCACCGCCGCCGCTGCTCTCGCCGGATGGATCGCTTAAAGTTGAGCGCGTCAATCAACAGATTGTTATCACGCGGCTGGCAGATGGTAGTCACTGGACGGTCGATACCGCCAACACGCTTCCCGCATTCAGTGCTGATAACAGCCGACTGCTTTGGCAAATCAGCCATCCGCGCCCTGATCCCGGCCAGACCCAGCCGACAACCGAAATCTGGGTCAGCGATTCGAACGGCCTCAATGCGCGTCAGGTTTTGGCGGAGCCAGGAATCTCGGCGCGCTGGCTCGACGGCTCACGCCTGCTCATCAGCCAGCGCGAAAAGCAAAGCACGACGCTTTCGGTCAAAGATACTGCCGATGACAGCGAGTTTACCCTTGGGTCGTGGGATTGGCTGCGCGGAGTCAGCCTTGCGCCGGGCGGCGCTCGTTTGACGTTCTATCTGGTCTTTCAGGATGATCCGGTCAACGATGGGATTTATACACTCGACATTCAGCCTGACGCACAGCCGAAGCATCTGCCCTTTTTCGGCGCATGGCGCTGGCGCGACGCTGACTCACTTTACTATCTCCCCTTCGACCCGGCGCAGCCATCGCAAAGCCTGCACTTCTACGACCTTGCCAGCGGCGATGACCGCACGCTCACCGATCAGCCATTTCTCGTCGCTAACGGGGATTGGTCAGTTTCACCCGATGGCGACCAGATCGCTTTCTGGAATGCCAACGATTTTACGCTCTGGTTGATTGAAGGCGCATAATTCACGCTATACTTGGCGCTTGATCAGCAATCTTTCGCTGCATAGGGATACATAACCTACAGAGAAATCCGAATGGGCTTTCGCTTTTCTCTGTGGTCTCAGTAGAGTCGAGTAAGTTTCTTTCGTAAACCCACGCTGTTTCTGTTTTCTCCCTTTCTCCCCGCTTGCGTGGGAGAAAGGGTCGGGGATAGAGGGGGTATACAGTCACTTACGAAAGTTATTTACCCGCGTTTACTTCTGTGTCCTCTGTGGTTAAATTTTCCTTGTACCCGAAGGCAGACTCTATGTTTGTTGGTGTCGATATTGGCGGCACGTTTACCGATCTTGTCCTGAGTTCAAACGGGCAGCTTTCCATTCACAAATTGCTCAGCACCCCCGGCGATCCATCTCAGGCGATGCTGGCAGGACTGCGCGCGGTCAGCCCCGCAGGGCTGGAAGCCTTCACCCGCATCGCGCACGGCACGACCGTTGCCACCAATGCCATTCTGGAACGCAAGGGTGCAAAATCTGCTCTCATCACAACGCAGGGCTTTCGCGATTTGCTCTTTATCGGGTGGCAGCATCGCCCCGTCCTCTATGCACTTCAGCCGGAACTTCCGCCGCCGCTCATCCCGCGCGAATACTGCTACGAGGTTCCCGAACGCCTTGATCACACTGGGGCAGTCCTGACCTCGCTCGACCTCGCCGCACTCGACCGTGTACTGGACGAAATCGCCCGCGCAGGCATCGAATCGGTCGCAGTCTGTTTCCTCTACAGCTATATCAATCCCGCCCATGAGTTTGCCGTTCGCGAGCGTATGCTCCAGCGTGGCCCCCTCGACGAGTCACGCATCGCGCTCTCCTGCGAAGTGCTGCCCGAATTTCGCGAATATGAGCGTGCCAGCACCGTCGCCCTCGAAGCCTACGTCCGTCCGGTCATGAGTCGTTATCTCAGGCATCTTGAAGACGCCTTGCCCCATACGGACGCGCAGTCGCAAAGCTCAATCCTGCGTGTCATGAAGTCTGACGGCGGCATCATCAGTGCCAGCAGCGCCCGCGAACGTGCCATCCTGACCGCCCTCAGCGGCCCTGCTGCTGGCGTAATTGGCGCGTTTTACCTTGCTCAGTTGGCAGGCTTCGACCAGATCATCACCCTGGACATTGGCGGCACATCGACTGATGTGGCGCTCTGCCCCGGCGCGCCGATTCGCCGCAGTGAGGCCGAAATCGACGGGCTGCCGCTGCGAATGCGCATTCTCGACATCGAAACAGTGGGTGCGGGCGGCGGCTCGATTGCGCGGCTCGACAGCGGTGGTGCGCTGCGCGTTGGCCCGGAAAGCGCGGGTGCTGACCCCGGCCCGATTGCCTATCGACGCGGCGGAACGCATGTCACAGTCAGCGACGCCAACGCTGTGCTGGGGCGGCTCGACAGCGAGCATTTTCTCGGCGGGCAAATGGCGCTCGACATCGACGCAGCGCAGGCAGCATTGCAATTGCTCGCAGACCAGATGGGGCTTTCGCTCGATGCGGCAGCGCGTGGCGTGATCGCGTTGGCGAATGCCCATATCGACCGCGCCGTCCGGCGGGTGTCCATCGCGCGTGGTCACGATCCGCGCCGCTTCACACTCGTCGCTTTCGGTGGGGCAGGTCCGCTTCACGCCTGCGACGTTGCTGCGCGCCTGAACATCCCGCGTGTGCTCATTCCGCGCTATCCCGGTGTCCTCTGTGCCCTCGGCCTGCTCGTTGCCGATGTGACGCGCGACACCAGCCGTTCGCTGCTGGGCCTGAACGATCCCCCGCTGGATGTGCTGCTTGCCGAGATGCTTGATCAGGCGCGAGTCGATCTTGCAGCCGAGGGCATTGATCCTGCGGACATGATTTTCACGCCGCTGCTCGATGCGCGTTATCGCGGGCAGGCTTACGAACTGACAATTCCGTTTGCGCCGTCAATCGATATTGAAGCCGCTTTCCATGCCGCCCACGAGCGCGCCTACGGTCATGCGCTCCCCGGTCGCGCCGTCGAACTCGTCAACCTGCGCTTGCAGGCCGTCGGTACGCTCGAAAAACTGCTGTTCACGCCTGCGCCGCTTCAGGACAATGACGGCTCCAGCGCGCTGATCGGTTACAAACAGGGCGTGCCGCACTATCAGCGGGAAAAGTTCATCCCCGGCGCAAGCTTCAATGGTGCAGCCTTGATTTTTCAACTTGACAGCACGGTTTACGTGCCGGAAGGCTGGTCGGCACAGGTTGATGCCTATCACAATCTCATTCTAATGACCTAACGACACAAGGATAACGTCGGATTTTTCTCTGTGGTTTCTGTGGTTCAATATCTTTGATCTTTTGGAGCAGTCCACCATGCCTGTCGATGCTATCAGCCTTGCTGTCTTTCGCAGCTTATTCGAATCGGTCGCCGAAGAAATGGGCGTTACGCTTCAACGCGCCGCCTTCAGCCCGAATATCCGCGAGCGCCTCGACTTTAGCTGCGCCGTGTTCGATCACGATGCCCGTATGATGGCGCAGGCTGCTCACATTCCCGTACATCTTGGCAGTATGCCCGCCTCGGTCGAAGCAGCGGTTCGCGCCTTTGATACCTTTGTGGAAGGCGACGTGATCGTCCTCAACGATCCCTATTTCGGCGGCACGCATCTCCCCGACGTGACGATGGTCTCGCCCGTGTTCGTTAATGGTACGGCAGAATTTTTCGTTGCCAGCCGTGCCCACCACGCTGACGTGGGTGGCATGTCACCGGGGTCGCTGCCGCTCAGCACCGAACTGTATCAGGAAGGGTTGATTCTGCCGCCGATCAAATTGGTCGAAGGCGGCAAACGCAGCGACTCCGTCCTGAAAATTATCACTGCCAACAGCCGCGCCCCCGAAGAACGTCTCGGTGATCTTGAAGCGCAGTTGGCAGCCCAGCGCGTCGGCGAACGCCGTCTGCGAGCGCTGGTCGAAGCCCATGGCCTCGCCGAAGTCCAGTCTCATTCCGACGCGCTGCTCGACTATTCGCGCCGCATGACTGAAGCCGTGATCGCCGCCATTCCTGATGGGGTGTATCGCTTTGAGGATGCGCTTGAAGGGGATGGTCAGCGCGAATACCGCATTCCGATTTGCGTGGCGATCACCGTCGATGGATCGCGCATGACCGTCGACTTTGCCGGAAGCGCGCCGCAGGTCGCAGGCAATCTCAATGCTGTCGCGCCGATTGTCCGCTCGGCGACCTGGTACTGCGTGCGCCTGCTTGCAGAGGATGATCTGCCGGTCAATCACGGCTGCTTCGACCCCGTGATCGTGATTACGCCGTCGCACAGCCTGCTCAGTCCGGACTTTCCGGCAGCGGTTGCGGTCGGCAACACCGAAACGGGGCAGCGTGTCACCGACACAGTACTGGGTGCATTGGCGCAGGCGCTCCCTGATCGTATTCCTGCCTCCAGTCAGGGAACTATGAACAACTTCACGGTCGGAGGCAGCAGCGAGGCTGGCAGCGCCTTCGTCTACTACGAGACGATTGCCGGGGGACACGGCGCAAGTTCCAGTCGTGACGGCATCAGTGGACGCCACAGCCACATGACCAACACGCGCAACACGCCTGTCGAGGCGTTCGAATACGCCTTACCCATGCGTGTGACAGCCTATCATTTGCGTGAGGGATCGGGTGGCGCGGGACTCCATCACGGCGGCGACGGCATCGTCCGCGAGTATGAATTCCTGACGCCTGCACAGGTGACGCTCAACAGTGAACGACGCATCTATCCGCCTTACGGCTTAAGCGGTGGCGAACCGGGGCAGCAGGGCAAAAATCGGCTGCTGCACGATGGCACGGAAACCAGCCTCGGCGGCAAATGGACAGGGCAGGTGCAGCCCGGCGACCGCATCGTTATCGAGACACCGGGCGGCGGTGGCTGGGGTATCAAGGCTTAGACGAACTGTGTGAGAAATGCTTTGGTCTTGCCCCTTTCTCCGCTTGCATGGGAGAGGGATAAGGCTTAACCTACCTGATGTTCGAGCGCGGCGAATTGCGCCGGAGCAGCCATTTGCGTCGGCACATCAAGCGTATAGAGGGTGCGCTAACAATCCGTAAAGTTTCTATCAAGAGTCGAGATCGACAAAGCGGTAGCCGACCCCCGGCTCATTCAAAATATAACGAATGTTGCGCGCCGGGTTTTCGCGCAGCTTTTTGCGAATCTGGTTGATGAACACGCGCACGTAATGATCCATCTCGCTGTAATCCGTCCCCCACACTTCGCGCAAAAGCTGGCTGTGGGTCAGGACTTTGCCCGCATTGGTCGCCAGCAGTCGCAGCAGTTCATATTCTTTCGGCGTCAGGTGAACTTCTTCGCCTTCCACCGAAACGCGGCGGTTGACCAAATCGATGCGCAGGTCGCCCGTGACGATTTGCGTCTGGTGGGCATTCGCCGGTTCATCCCCGGTACGGCGCAGCACCGCCTGAATTCGCGCCCGCAGTTCTTCAATGCCAAAGGGCTTGGTCAGGTAATCGTCTGCGCCTGCGTCGAGCGCGACGACTTTGGTTTTCTCGTCGCCGCGTACCGAAAGCATGATGATCGGTGTTTTTGACCACTCGCGCAGCGAACGGCAGACTTCCAGCCCATCGGGTGGTTTCCCCAGCGAAATGTCGAGGATAATCACGTCTGGCTGCTGCTGCGCCGTATCGACCAGCGCCTCCTGTCCGGTAGCTGCCGTAATCACCTGATAGCCATATGCACCTAACCCGGTACGCAGCAGTTTGCGAATCTGGAGTTCGTCGTCAACCACGAGAACTTTCATGTGCTTTCCCTTGACCTGCTCTGAGCGTGCTCCGACTTCATTTCAGGCGAATTTGTCGAGTACCGCGCGCAATTTCGCTAAGGTGACGTTCCCATAATCACCAAAATGGGCGATCACGCTCAAAATCTCGCGGACGTAAAGAATTTCCAGTCGCTCCCACCAACCTTCTGTCAGCGGATTGACCTCATTATAGGCGTCGAAAAACACCTGTGGAACCCCGCCACACTGCCGCACCATGCTCAATTCGGCTTCCGCCCAGCCATAATACACCGCCGGATCAAGCACTACAGGTTCGCCCGTTCGACTGAGCAGCGTGTTCGCGTGCCACAGATCGCCGTGCAGCAGCGAAGCAGGTTGAACCGGGATCAACTCTGGCAGGCGCTGTGCCAATCGTTCGAGCCTGTACCGATCTTCTGCTGTCAGCGTTTGCTCACATACCGGAACGGATAAATAGCGTAGGATGCGGTACTTCGCGAAAAATTCGTGACCGTCGTCTGTCCAGGGATTGTACTGGCGCAGCAGCCCCAGATAATTATCCTGTTCGAAGCCGAACCGTTCGTTGGTATGCAGGTGCAGGCTAGCAATCGCCCGTCCCAATCGTTCCCAGCCGGAATCGTCGAGCGCTTCCCCGCCCACGTCGTCCAGTAAGAGAAAGTCAGCGCCGACAGCCAGCACCTCTGGCGTGTGCAGCCCCGCCGCTCGCAGTGTCCGCAGACTCATTGCTTCACAGGGGTAGAGGTCAGGCGCGGGGTCGGCACTCTCTTTGAGGATCAGCGTCGTTTGTGCATGGGTTGTCAGCCGCCGCGTCAGGTTGACCGCGCCGCCTTTGAGAATTTCTACGGAATCGATGGTACCGAAACCTGCCGCGTTGCAAAACTGGATGACCGCAGGCGGAATCGGTTGTATGGCTGTTTCTGTCATTCGAGTTCCTCTTCGCTGGGGGTGTGCGGTTCAGGTGGCTTCAGCGGCAGCGAGAACCAGAAGGTCGCACCGCCGCCGGGTGTGTCATCGACCCACAACTGTCCGCGATGCGCTTCGATAATTCCTTTGACAATCGGCAGCCCTAAGCCGACATGCCCATCTTTGCCTGTGTAAAACGGCTCCATGATCTGTTCACGCTCCTGTGGCGAGATGCTTTCGCCGTGATTGACGACGGCGACGCGCACTTCATTGCCGTAAACGCCGCCGATGATCTCCGCTAGGGATCCCGCTGGTTCGTAGCGCAGCGTATTTTCGACCAGATTCGTCAGCGCCCGCAAGATCAGCCCGTAATCGAATGGCACAAGCGGCATTTCGTCGGGGAAAATGATCCTGATTCGCTCCTGATGCAGCCGCTGAAAAGCCCGCGCCGCCACGTCTCCGACGACTTCTTCGAGGTCGTTCAACTGGATAGTTAACTGGAGTGCGCCCGCCCGCAGTCGTGACATATCGAGCAGATTCCCTACCAGTTCATCGAGATCGTCGGCCTCGCCTTCGATGGCTTCGAGCATTTCGACCTGTTCGCTTTGCGGCAGGCTGTCGCGCAGTGTGAGCAGGTTGTGCGCCGACGTTTTGATGATCGTAATCGGCGTGCGTAAATCATGCGAAACGGCGTGCAGCAGCGCTGTTTTTAGTTTATCCGCTTCTTCGAAGGTTCGGCTCTTGCGCGCCCGCTCAATCAGGTCGATGCGATGCAAGGCCATCGCCGCCTGATTCGCGCATGTTTCCAGCAAACGAATTTGTACCGGTGTCAGCGCGTGATCGAATGACGCACACAGGGTTCCATAAACGCTGTCGTTGGTGCGCAGTAGCAGATAAAAGATTCTTTCCTCGTGATTTTGCACGACGCTCGCATCCGGCAGAATTTGCGCCTGTAGTGCCTTCAAGTCTTCGCGCAGCGTTTTCACCAGCGCTTCGTAGACGCCCTCAGTCGTCGCCAACTGGTTGAAGGCGCTCGCCAGCTTGAACAGGATCATCTGTTCCAGCGCCCGTTGACGAGCATTTTCCGCTTCCATTCGCGCTCGTGCCGCCAGTTGCCCGGTCAGCGCCGCGACGACGAAGAAGATGATCAGGTCGAGTAGTTCGCGTGGGTCGTAGACCAGAAACGTATACAACGGCTGAATCAGGAAGAAGTTGAAGCAGATGAAACTGAGCAGGGCGGCGAACAGCGACGGTCGGATGCCCCGCCGAATCGCGATCACCAGTACCGCCAGCAGGTAAACCAGTGAAAAATTCGCCAGCGTCAGCGTATTGTGCAGCAGCCACAGAATCAGCGTGATCGCCGCAATCAGGAGCGCCGCCGTTCCGTACCCCGCGCGCATTCGCTTCAGAGTTATCATGCAACTATTGTAGCGCGGCTCAATGCTT
>DAOUCB010000009.1:0-25275 GCA_034432495.1 Anaerolineae bacterium
CACGCGGTCTCACCCGCAGCCATCACCCTGCGCGGTTACGCCGAAGCCGTCGCTGCCTGGTTTGGTCAGGAAGCCAACCTCGATTTTCTTGGCTGGGAAGAATGGCGCAAAACTGTGCCTGAGAACGAAGCCAACTCGACCTGGGATCACATCGCCCACAGCCCCAACGCCAGCATCGACAAAGCGCGCCGCCTCATCAACTATCAGCCGCGCTACACTTCGCTCGAAGCCGTCCACGAGTCGCTCGACTGGCTGATCGAACACAAAGTCATCACGATCTAAGTGCAACCATAAGAATCATGGGGATGTTTTTGTAGGGGCGAGGCGTTGCCTCGCCCACGTTTCCGACGCTCGGCACTCGTAGGGGCGAACCCTTGGGTTCGCCCGGTACGTGTAGGGGCGAACCCGTGTGTGCGCCCTTGCCCTCATAGGTGCGAGGCACGCCTCGCCCGTTCTTACCCTTCATAACTTTTGGCGATTATACCCTCAGGGTAGGTATCGTAGGAGCACGCCATGAGGGTGTTGAAAAAGTGTCATGCTTGTGGACGGATGGTTTGTAGGGGCGCACCCGTGTGTGCGCCCTTGCCCTCAAGTTGCGAGGCACACCTCGCCCGTTTGGACGACATTCGACGACGGATTTGGCTGAACGTTGCCCGCGAAACCCTCTCAAAATCGCCGGAATGTCAGGATAACAACCGCTACGGGCGCATATGGGTGCGCCTGTTTATCCTGCTATGTGTTTTTGACGTGTCCGTTAGCTGTCGATCTAGCACATATCGTCCGCGTGATGGCACGCTTTTTTCACCCCGTTGGTTTGCAACAACGGTATTCAATTGAACACTTATTGGCATGGATCAGCGTCAGTCACCTAATAGCGGTAAATGATCTCGGAGCGTTTGCGCGGCGCACCGATGATCGTTTCCATGCGCGGGTGCGAAACCTCCACCTGAAGCAGCAACCCGCCCCCGCTCCGGTTGTGAATCCGTACATGCCCGCTCAGCAGCGCCGCTCGCTCGCTGATGCCCAACAGGCCGTAATGCCCCTGCCCGGAAAGCTTGCCAATATCGAAGCTTTCGGTCAGCCCAACGCCATTGTCGGCAATCGAAACCATCAGTGTACGGGGAGAAGTATGCTCCAGCGTAATCTCAACACGGGTAGCGTGGGCATGGCGCTGGATGTTGCTTAGTCCTTCCTGAATGATGCGAAAAATCGATAGTTCCGTTGCTTCCGGCAGGCGACCCGGGTTGAGTTTGAGGCAGACTTCGACTTCGACTCCGGTGCGTTTCGCCCATTCACGAGCGTAGGATTGTAGCGCGGCAGGCAGACCCAGGCTGTCAATCGTCGGCGGGCGCAAACTGCCGCAAATCCGGCGAATGTCATCCACCAACTGGCGAATCGTGCCGCGCACATCTTCAAGCCGCTCGCGCACGTCCGGTAAAACGTCCTGCTGCCCCTCGACTTCTTCAAGCTGATAATTGGTCGTCAGCAAATCCTGAATGACCTGATCGTGCAGTTCGCGCGCGAGATGCTTGCGTTCCTGTTCTCGCTCGGTCAGCAAGCGGCGATGTGCGTCCTGGAGCGCTGTATTCGCCTGATCAAGCGCCTTCACCTGCCCTGCGAGCTGCGAAAGCAACTGTTGATTGAGCGTCCCCTGCGCTTCAAGGTCTTTTTCGAGGAGGAGCGTTTGCCGGTGCAGCGAATCGGCCTTTTCACGAGCGCGATAATAGGAATCGAGCGCCCAAAAAGCAGGGGTCGGCTGTTCCTCAGTCGTATAACCGACCATCGCCGCGACAATTTCTTCCCGGTTGGTCATATCTGTGCGAAACGAGTCGATGTGTTCACCATTACGCAGCACTAGAATGCGATCCGTCACAGCAAAAAGATGATCCAGGTTGGTGCTGCTGAAAATAACTGCTTTGCCCTGCTGTCGCCACTGTTCGATCAGCAGAAGAACTTTCTGCTGGTAGGCGTAACTGAGCAGGATCGGCTCATCCACGAAAATCATATCGGTGGGATGCACGAGCACGCGGGCAATCGCGATAGCCTGCCGCTGCTCGTTGGACAGATTGCGCACAAGCGCATCTGGCGAAGTCACCTGCGCTTCCAATAATTTCAGCAGGCGTGTGGTTTCACCATCCATCCGAGCCTGATCGATCCAGTGCAGGAAGCGCCCAATATAGGGCTGATATAACTCGTGGTTGAGGAAGATATTATCGGTGACGCTCAATCCATCAACCAACACAGGATACTGATGAATCACTTCGAGGCCCAGGCGCGACGCATCATATTTCTGGAGCAGGCGCTGACCGTTGATGGTAATCGTGCCGCTGTTCGGCGTGTACAATCCGGCCAACAGCTTGGCAATTACGGATTTACCGCTGCCGCTCAAGCCTGCTAAGCCGACAACCTCGTTGGGGTAAATCTCGAAGCTGATGCCGCGAATGACTTCCAGCGTTCCAAAACGTTTATACAGCTTATCGACCTGCAAAACAGGATTCATTGGCTAAACACTTGCTACTCTTTTCAGGAATTCACTATGGCTTTAACTATAGCAGTAATGGCAACGGGTGGGTGCGCTCTGTCGCAAAATCTTATGAAGCGCCAATTTTGGAAACAGGATACGGGGAGTTGATAAAAAACAGGAGTCCAGCAGCGCTGTGGACTCCTGTTTAATTTGAAGGAGAAAACCAGCGAGGTTACGCGATACCTGCCTGCTGTTGACGGCGGCGTGACAGCGCGTCAATGATGACCGCGACGAGCAGCACAATCCCCGTGATGATGAACTTGTCGCCGGAAGCCAGATTGAGTAGACCCATGCCGTTATCGACACTCAGAATCACCAACGCGCCTAATACTGCGCTGGCGACGAAACCGCGTCCGCCAAACAGGCTCGTCCCACCAATAACCGCCGACGCAATACAGTCAAGCAGAAGATTCCCTCCACCCGCTCCTGTATCGACCGAGCGCAACCGGGAAGCGAGGATAATGCCGCCGAGACCCGCCATCGTGCTTGAAATCATAAAGACGATGATCCGAATGCGGGATACGCTAATGCCTGCGCGCCGTGCGGCTTCTTCACTGCCGCCGACCGCATACACGTAGCGCCCGAACTGCGTGCTACGGGCGATGAATGTCAGCACTATCACGACAACAAGAAGGATAATCCCCACAACGGGAAGCCCGCGATCCTGATTCACGACCGCAACGATTACCGCGCTGAGAACTGCCAGAATGACGACGCCGATGAGGATAAACAAGAACGGACGCGTGCTCAGCCCTTGTTTTCGACGATTTGTATACTGCCTGAATTGTAAAGCCGCGTAGCCTGCCACGAACAAGGCCGCGACGACCCACCCCCAAATCCCGTCGGGCGGAATATACGAGTTAGCGATGCCGATCACGACTTTGTCCTGAATCACGACGGTGCCACCGTTACCAATCAGGTGCAATACGACGCCGTTCCAGGCGAGTAAACCCGCCAGCGTCACAATGAACGATGGAACGTGAAAGAGCGTGATAATCGCGCCTTGCAGCAGCCCAATCCCGGCGACTGCCAGCAGCGCAACCGGAATCGCTGTATACCACTGCCAACCCGCCGCCGGGTCGCGCAGGAGCATGGCGACTGCCACGCCGCATACCGCGCTCACATAGCCTATCGAAAGGTCGATTTCGCCCAAAAGCAGTACAAAAACCACGCCGTAGGCAATCATGGTCGTGCCTGCCATTTGCAAAATCAGATTGACAAAGTTACGCGGTGTTAAAAAGTTCGAATTTGCCCGCTGAAAAATAATAGCGATGATGATCATCCCGACAACAATCGGGAGCGATCCAAGGTCTCCGGAAACAAGCCGTCGGAAATAGGCACGCACATAGGACACAAAAGACATACTTTGCGCACTTGCGGCAAGTGGATTTTCTGGTTTTGGGGTTGGATCAATTGTGGTCATCATCAGTCATTCCTGGAACAGACTCCAACGAGCCTGCGGTGATTGCGTAAACGATGTCGCGCTCGTTGACATCTGCGCGATTAAAAACGCCGACATTCTGTCCGAGACGAAGGACGGTGACACGGTCTGCAACTTCAAACACGTCGAACATATTGTGCGAAATCAGGATAACCGCCAGCCCTTTGTCCGCCAAACGACGCACGAGATCGAGCACCTGCCGTGTTTGTGCAACACCGAGCGCCGCCGTTGGTTCGTCGAGGATGACGACGCGGGAATTCCACATGACGGCTTTCGCGACCGCAATCGCCTGGCGCTGACCGCCGGAAAGCGACGCTACTGGGGTACGCACGGAACGAAGCGTGGACACCGACAGCGAAGTCAGCGTCTCGATAGCAGATTTTTCCATTGCCGCTTCATCGAGCCGCCAGGGGAAATGGATTCGTTCGCGCCCAAGAAACATATTGGCCACAACATCGAGGTTGTCGGCAAGCGCGAGGTCTTGATAAACAATTTCGATTCCTAACGTGGCACTGTCTTTCGGGCTGTGAATATGAACAGGCTTGCCGTCAAACAGAATTTCGCCTTCATTATAGGCATAAATGCCAGCAATGCCTTTGATGAGGGTCGATTTGCCAGCGCCGTTGTCACCCACCAACGCCATGACTTCGCCCGGTTTGACTTCAAAATTGACTTTGTAAAGCGCCTGTACCGCGCCGAAACGCTTGGACACACCCACTAATTTCAGCAGAGGTTGTACTTCCGACAAAGGTTGTACCGACAAAGTATGCTCCTTCACATAATGCTATTTTGTTTTTCGCTGATGGACACCTCCCGACGAGGCCCGCAGCCTTTCTGCGATCCTACAGCATTTTTCTCTTTGGTGATCAAATAGGCGCGACGTAGACGAAATTTCGTTACGCCGCGCCCTTTTAAGCATTTGCCCGATTAGCTGGAAGCGGTCATTTCCATCGTCGCTTCAGGGGTCATCATTGCATCCGCTGGGCAGTACTGCGCGAAATCACCAACGCAGATTTCTTCCCATGTGCGGAAACCGTCCGCAATTACGGTCGAGGCGACATTGTCTTTGGTCACAGAGACCGGGGTCAGCAGCACCGATGGGACATCTTTCGTGCCGTTGTTGGTTGAACCCGTGACCAGTGAGGCGGTGTCATCGCCCTTGACCAGTGCAATTGCCAGCGCAGCCGCCGCTTCAGCTTCTTGCTTGATTCCCTTGTAGACCGTCATGCTCTGGTGACCGGCGAGCACCTGCTGCACGCCACCAACCGTCGCATCCTGACCCGTCACCGGGATATAGGGGAGACCCGCATTTTCACGGGCGGTAATCACAGCCTGGCCCAGACCATCATTGGCAGCCAGCGCAGCATTGATTTCGGGATGGGCAGTCTGCATCTGCTCGAAGTCGGTCAGAGCAACCTGATTGTCCCACTGATTGACGGACTGCTCAGCCACATTGTGCCAACCGCTGGTAGAATCATTGAACAACGGGTCAAGAATTTCGTGACCACCCTGGCTGAACAAGGTAGCGTTGTTATCGGTTGGCGCGCCATTGAGGATACCGACGTTCACATCGCCCGTCAGTGAGCCATCCGCCTGAGCAGCCTTCACGGCATCGACCAGGCCCTGGCCTTGCAGACGACCGACAGCCACGTTGTCGAAGCTGACATAGAAATCTGCACCGTCGCCCTGGATGGTCAAACGGTCGTAGTCAATCACCTTGACACCAGCATCACGCGCGCTGGCGATAATCGCCGCGCCGCTGCCGCTGTCGAGGTTGACCATGAGAATGACCTTCGCGCCATTAGTGATGGCCTGCTCGGCCTGCGTCTGCTGCGTCTGAGCATCGCCTTCGGCGTTGACAATCGAATAGGTCACGCCAGCAGCATCGAAAGCTGCCCCAAGGAAGCGGCGGTCATCATTTTCCCAACGCGCCGACGATTTGCTGTCCGGCAGCAGAACGGCAACATCCGCCTTCGAATCCTGTGCCATTGCATTCAGCGCGACGCCAAACACACTCATTAACAGGACAACGAGCAGCCCTACACGAAAACCAACTTTAGACATTACTTCCTCCTAGAATGGTTTTAACGAAAAATACTAAACAGAGATGCCATACTTTGTACACTTTTGCCTTGCTGCCTCCCTCTTGATGATCTATATTCGTGAGTGAGACGCTTTCTGATGAAAGCCTCTCTAAATATAACGAACCTGAATTTTTCCTGCTTGATCATTTCCCCTTAAACCATAGACGGATACCTCCCAAAGAGATTAGGGGATTTCCCTCGAAAACATCTTTTGCGGCCTCCATAAGGTGAATATGCTATAGTTAGTTCTGAAACGGCGAACATCATCGAGCGTCGTATTCGGCTACTTAGAAAGTTCACTTTGTTATGAAAAACACACGATTACTTCTGGCAGACGATCACGCGGTTGTTCGTTCGGGAATTCTAAATGCCCTGAAAGATTTACCGAACATCGAAATTGTTGGTGAAGTCGGCAATGGTCTCGACTTATTCGTAATGCTTGCATCGATGCGACCGGACTGTCTGCTGATCGACGTGACCATGCCCGATTTTGAGCCAATTTCGGCGATTGCGCAGATTCATGTGGATTATCCCGCAATGAAGATTCTGGTGGTCAGCGCTTACGATGATGACGTGTATGTGCAAGGGCTGCTGGGGATTGGCGTAAACGGCTACCACCTGAAAGACCAGCCATTGAGCGATTTACGACTGGCTGTCACCCGCGTACTCGCAGGTGAGCGCTGGGTCTCCAGCCGGATAGTGGATAAGCTGCTTCAGTTGCGTGAACCAAACCCAAATTCGTATGGTCGCCTGACCGACCGTCAGATTGATCTGCTGCGCCTCCTCTATCGTGGCTACGACAACCGCAAAATCGCACTGGCGCTGAGCTTAAGCGTCAAGACAGTCGAAAATCATCTGACGCGCCTTTACAAAGTGATCGGTGTCCGCAGCCGTTTAGAAGCAGTAAACCACGTCATGCAGCATCCAGATATTATCGGTGTTTCCAGTGGAGCAACGCACACGCCTATGCCTTCCTCATCTCCCAGTACGCTCACAGCGCTCATCGTAGACGACAACACCCGCTATCGACAGCAGCTTATGCGCACCATCAGCTCGATCAATCCGCATATGCTCATCTACGAAGCAGAAAATACCCGGCAGGCCGTTGAAATGCTTCAGCATCTCAAGCCAAGTCTGGCGCTGGTCGATGTGGTGCTGGGAGACGAAAATGGAATCCACTGCGCACATCAGATTGCGGTGCTATCCCCACAATCGCGGGTGATTCTGATCAGCGCCTACCCCGACAGCGAATTTCATCGCCTCGGCCTCGAAGCCGGTGCGGTTGCCTTCCTCGATAAGAAGACACTCGATACCGCGACGCTGCGTCAGGTCGTTGACGACTGCTAAATCTAGTTCACCTCACACCCCGCCAAAAGCGCTAAACCCTCCATCCACTGGGACAACGATCCCGGTCACAAAGCGAGAGGCGTCGGAAACAAGCCAGAGCATCGTCCCGACCAAATCATCCGGTTCGCCGAAGCGCTGCATCGGCGTGTGGGCGATGATCGTCTGACCACGCGGGGTAAGGTCGCCCGTTTTTTCATCAATCAGCAGAAAACGATTCTGTTCACCGACAAAAAAACCAGGAGCCATCGCATTGACACGGATCGCCGGACTATGTTCAGTCGCCATATAGACCGCGAGCCATTGGGTGAAATTATTGATCGCGGCCTTCGCGCCCGCGTAGGCAACCACGCGCGTCATGGGGCGGAACGACGCCATCGACGAAATGTTCAGGATCACGCCGCTGCCCTGCTGTGCCATCTGCTTGCCCACCACCTGCGACACTAGCACACTGCCCGTGAAATTCAGATTGAAGACCCATTGCAGCACATCCGGCGCAAGATCGAAAAAAGTACGCTCACCCGGAACGGCGGTTGCGTCGGATCGGTTGCCGCCCGCTCCATTGACCAGAATATCGATCCGTCCATAGGTTTGAAGCACGTGATCGGTTGCTCGCTGAATCGACGCCTGATCGAGAATGTCGGCTGAAATCCCGACTGCTTTTCCGCCAGATGCCTGAATCTCACGGGCAAGCGCCTGTGTTTTCGCCTCGGTGCGTGCCAGAATTGCGACCGATGCCCCGGCAGCCGCCAATCCTTTTGTCATCGCCGATCCTAACACGCCCGTCCCACCTGTGATGAGCGCAATTTTTCCGCTTAAATCCAAACGCGTCTCCACCATGTTCTTCCCCTGTTCATGCCATTAATTTTGTTTCAGAATTGACCGATTATACTCGCGTCAGGACGAATGCCACGCGCACAACTTCTTTCCTGAAGCGCCAGATGCGTTAGAATGAACGTCTATCTTTATCGCGTGCCTGACTGAGATGCCTGCTATGACTTGGTTGATTTTCGACATTGGCACAAGTGCTGTCAAAGCTGCCCTGCTGACCGATCAGGGGCAGATCATACGGAGTCAGACTGAGGCTTATCCGACACACAGTGAAGCAGGCGGCATCGTCGAGCAGAACGCACGGCACTGGCACGCCGCCACACTGGAAGCCAGCCGCGCCTTGCAGGCCGATGACGCTTTCGCACGGGTCAGCGCGATTGCCGTCACTGGACAGATGCAGGACATGATCCTGGTCGATGGTGACAATCAACCCATTCGGGACGTCATACTTTACAGCGACATGCGCGCTCGCAGCGAAGCCTCCGAAATCATTGAACGCTTTGGGCAGAGTCGGCTGCGTGAACTGACGGGAAACGATCAGGCGGCAGACAGCCTGTGGGCGAAATTTCTGTGGATGCTTCGCCATGAGCCGGAAGCACTAAAGCGCGCGAAAACCCTCCTTTTAGGCGCAGCGGACTATCTGATTCTCGAATTCACCGGGACAGCTTCGACGGACACGACAACCGCCTCAGTTACCGGGCTGATGAATTTGCGCGAGCGCTGCTGGCTCGATGCAGCAGACTTCAATGCGATGGGGATTCCTACGATTTCAGAACTGCTGCCGATGCTGGTTGTCGGCGGGGCGCAGGTGGGGACACTCACGGAATCTGCTGCCAATGCCCTCGGTCTGAAAGCGGGATTGACTGTGTATCATGCGCCGGGTGACTCTGGTGCAGTTACGTTGGGCGCAGGCTGCGGCGAGATCGAACGCGCATACGGCTACCTCGGTACCAGCGGCTGGATCGCTTTCACGGCATCCGAACCGCACGCTCCCGATCTCGGCATTTTCACACTGGCTCATGCGCGCGCCGACCAGTTCATCCCGATTGCGCCCGTGCTGACAGCAGGCGGTAATCTGCAATGGGCACGCGATCTGTTTGGCATCGATGACTATGCGAACGTTATAGAGCAGGCGTTGGCGCGCCCCATGAGTAATCTGATCTATTTGCCTTATCTCAATGGCGAGCGTACCCCCTTTAGTGATCCGCTAGCACGCGGCGCGCTCATCGGCTTGAGCAGCAGTACGGAGCGCGCCGATCTTTACCGCGCTGTGCTGGAAGGTGTGGTCTTTGCCTATCGTCAGGTGCTCGACATTCTGCTGCAGGAGCACCTGACGACACTGACCCTGACGGGTGGCGGCACGCGCTCAGAAGGCTGGTGTCAGATATTCGCTGATGTGCTCGGTATCCCTATCCAGATTGCAGCCGATGCTGAAAATGTCGGCGTGCGCGGGGCGCTGTTGTCGGCACAGGTCATCAATCGAACGCTGCCCGATTACGCGCCTGACGGCTTTTTTCCGCTTCGGGCGACCTTGCAGCCAGATTTCGCGCAGCACGAGCGCTATGAGCAAAAATATCCGCTGTTTCGCGCCGCTTATCCCGCACTGAAATCAATTTTCGCTCAAGCGAAGGTGTAAAAGGAGAACCGATGAGTCAGTTGGAACTCGTCGTAGCAAAGGCAGAGCAGAAAAAGTGGCTGCAAGACCTCGATTATTCTCCGCTCGGCTCTGGTGTTTTGGGCGATGAACCCAATCCGCGCCATCACAAGCAGTTCCTGAAATTGCTGGATCGCCCGGACTACGACCAAATTCTGCGTTTGGCATCCCGCTACATCCGCACCTGTATCCTGTATCCGCTGGCGACGGTCCAGAACTTCTGGTCATCGACCTGTTTCACCGAACCGGGCCTTCTATTTCGCATCAACATGGCAGATCAAGTCGTCATCTCGATCAGGCATTCGAACGTCTTTTGGTCAGTCCACGAGATCATTGAGCCGGAAGTCGATCTCGCTGCCCTGATTGAGAAATACAACTTTCGGCGGGAACCCTGGGGGGTGCGGCGAATCGGTTTAGTGCAGACTTCGCTCGATGAAGCCGAGTACGCCATCGAGCAAGCGGATGTGCGCTATGCCTTTCGCCTGTGCAATTATCACCTGATGCAAAAGAGAAATCTATATAAAAATTCCCATAATTTCCTGCTTACCGAAGCGCTCCTGAATCCGCCGCAAGACTGAGCTTCCTCTCTGAGTTCTGAAAGGCTTGTACCCATGAATATTCACGGCAAACATTACCGCACGATCTGGGTTGACCCACAGCGACCAGAGGTTGTCCAAGTTATCGACCAGCGCCTGCTGCCCTTCGAATTCAAAGTCCTCGACTTAACGACAGTCGATGCGTTCGCCTATGCCATCAAAGAGATGGTCGTGCGCGGCGCGGGCTTAATCGGCGCGACCGCCGCCTATGGGATGTACTGCGCAGCCCTCAATGCACCGCGTCACAGCCGGGAAGCCTTCCTCACAGCGATTCGCGCCGACGGCAGCACACTGACCGCGACCCGCCCTACGGCGATTAATCTCGCCTGGGCGGTTGAACGGCAATGGATAGCAATGCAAGCCGCGCAGGACATCGAGGAAATGATTCGGATCGCGTTTGCGACTGCGCAGCAGGTCGCCGACGAAGATGCCGACTTCTGCCGTCGAATCGGTGAGCATGGTGTCAGCCTGATTGAAGCGATCAGCCAGCGTAAAGGTGGTGAAACCGTCAACGTGCTAACCCACTGCAATGCAGGCTGGTTGGCGTTCGTCGATTATGGGTCAGCGACTGCGCCGATCTACGCGGCGCATGATCGCGGCATCAAGGTGCATGTCTGGGTTGATGAGACGCGTCCGCGCAATCAAGGGGCGCGGCTGACCGCCTGGGAACTCGGCGAACATGGAGTCGATCATCATGTGGTCGTCGATAATGCTGGCGGTCACCTCATGCAGCATGACCTGGTCGATCTTGTGATTGTCGGCAGCGACCGCACGACTTATACAGGCGACGTTGCCAACAAAATCGGCACTTATCTGAAGGCATTGGCAGCACACGACAACCATGTGCCCTTCTATGCCGCGCTACCCTCCTCGACGTTCGACTGGAAGATGCGTGACGGCGTGCGCGAAATACCAATTGAGGAGCGCAATCCCGCCGAAGTGACAATGATGTCAGGGCTGCACGATGGTCAGGTGGTGGACGTGCAAATCACGCCTGCTGATAGCCCCGTCGGCAATTACGGCTTCGATGTAACACCCGCCCGCCTCGTCACAGGATTGATTACTGAGCGCGGAATCTGCGCCGCGAATGAGGCAGGCGTACTCACGTTGTATCCCGAAAAGAAAAGCTAAGCGCTATCCAAGCGGGCAAACCAGCACTGTCACAGAATGGGGTTCAAAAGTGAAACGGAGGCTGTTGCCTTCGGCGGCAGTCTGCGTTTCCCAGGTGTGTACCTGACCGGGCTGGTCGAATGAGTTGGTCGTCTTGATATTAGGTCCGTTGACCGTGTGAACCTTCACTGGCCCGTTGATGCGCCCCTCCGCTAGCGAAACCTGGGTTTCCGCGCCATTATGCTCCGAGCGATTGATGACAAACAGGACAAGCTGCTTGCGGTCAGCGCTGAGTGTCGCGGTAACATCGAGCGTCCGAAGCCCGGTTTGGTCGCCCGCGCTGAACGTATCGCCATCCCAGTGAATATTGAGCGCCGTCGCTCCTGCATACTGACTGTAGAGTTCAAACGGATAGAAAATTGTCTGCAAAAACAGACCGTCCGGTTTCGTGATAACAGGAGCTAACACATTGACAATCTGAGCAATGTTCGCCATCTTGACCGATTGGGCGTGGCGGATAAAGGCGTTTAACTGCATCGCCACGACCAGCGCGTCTTCAAGCGTGTAAATAGTCTCTGCCGCTGTCTCTGCGCCACCTTTATGCCAGACATTCCACTCGTCTACCGAAATGTAAACGGGGTGCTTGCTGCCGCGCTCAACCTGAACGGCGCGAATCAATCCTTCATAAGCGCTCAGACGTGCATCGAACAAATCAGAGAGCGCCATGTACGTCGCGAAATCGTTTTTGACGTTATCGACGTACCAGTGAACCGCGAGGTAATCAATGAGGCTGCCAGCCTGTTCGAGCAGAAGCTGCCCACGCTCGACAAAATCCGCCGCCGCCCAGTTCGAAACACCGCTGGCAATCAGTTTAATCGACGGGTCAGCCCACTTCATAACTTTGGCGAATTCCGTCGTCACGCGGGCATATTCCTGAGGCGTCTTATAGCCAATCTGCCACTCGCCGTCAACTTCATTGCCAATACCCCAGTATTTGACGTTATGGGGATTCCCGTAGCCGTGATGACGGCGCAAGTCAGCCATTTCGGTTTGTTCCGTACCGTTACAATATTCGACCCAATCCTGCGCTTCACGCATATCGCCGTCACCACAGTTGACGACCAGATACGGTTCGCTATCGACGGCACGACAGAATTCGATAAATTCGTTGGTACCAAACTGGTTGGACTCAAGGACGTTCCAGGCCATATCCTTACGGACGGGCCGCTTATAGTGTGGGCCAACACCATCTAGCCAACGATAGCCGGAGACAAAATTGCCACCCGGATAGCGAATCAGCGGCATTTGCAGGCGGCGCAGCGCGCCAATCACGTCCATACGCAAGCCGCGCTCATCAGACAGCGGCGAACCGGGTTCATAAATTCCACCATAGATGCAGCGCCTCAGATGTTCGGCAAAACCGCCAAACAGATTGCGGTCAATCTGCGCCAGGGGGAAATCAGGATTAATAAAGATGCGATTCATAATAATTTTTTGCTCCGGTATTCTCGCATGGATTAAGTGCGTCATTTTAACACTTAACCCGTACCGAATCGCAACGACATTCATGCCAAACATTTCTTTGTAAATTGAGTTGACAGCGATCCGACTGAGCGCTATCCTCAGCGAAGAATTCACAGGATTTACGTAGATTTACGTAGTTTTTCAGTATTAACCTCACGAGAAACATGCGTCTGTCTCACAAACTTCAAGGGATACGAAAATGACCAGCCGCACAACCGTTACGCTGGAAGGCTTTGCTCCTGCCGGGCGCGAAAAATATTATCTGGATGTTCCCTTTGAAATGCCGACGGGCGTCGCGCGGCTGGATGTTCACTACCATTACAGCGAACAAATCAGTTCTGACCCGACGTTGAGCGGCGGCAATACGGTTGACATCGGCCTGTTTGACTGGCGTGGCGAGGATTTTCTGAAAGCGGGTTTTCGCGGCTGGTCAGGCAGTGAGCGCAGTGAATTCTTCGTCACGCCGACCGACGCGACGCCAGGATACATGCCTGGGCCACTTACACCAGGAATGTGGCACGTCTCGCTCGGATTTTACAAGGTTGGCCCCAACGGCTGTCACTATACGGTTGATGTCACTTTCGAGTTCGGTGAAACGCATGTGACCGACTTCGCTCCCATGCTTACGCTCGACAGCCCAAATTATCATCCACCCCGTCATGAAGACGGTTGGTACAAAGGCGAGCTTCACTGCCACACCATCCACAGCGATGGCGATTCGACGGCAAAAGCGGTCATCGACGCTGCGCAAGCACTGGGTCTGGATTTTCTGGCGGTAACCGATCATAACAACGTCACGCACCTGATGGAGATCGCGGCACTCGGCGTCCAGAAGATCGTCCTGATTCCTGGTTACGAAGTCACCACCTATCGCGGACACTGGAACGTTTGGGGGCCGGATACCTGGGTCGATTTTCGCGTCATGTCACCGGATGATATGCAAAAAGCACTGAATTTCGCCTACGATCATGTTGCGTTGGCCTCAGTCAATCACCCGCGCCCATATGGCCCCCCCTGGGAATACGAGCAGGTCTATAGCAAGCAGTGTGTTGAAGTGTGGAACGGCCCCTGGATGTATATGAATGACATTGCTTTGGGTTTCTGGGAAGAACGCCTGAAACGTGGCGAGCGACTGGTGGCGGTCGGTGGCAGCGATATGCATCGTTTGCATCAGGAGCATGAGGCCCGCCTCGGCACACCAACAACCTGGATTTATTGCCCAGGCGAACCCACCGCAGCGCGTTTGCTGGCGGAATTGCGGGCAGGTCACGCTTTCCTGTCCGATGCGCCTGACGGGCCGCGCCTATATTTCTCGTCTGGTAAAGCGATGAGTGGCGATGTCGTCAAGCGTGATTCAGATACGCTTGATGTCACCGTGCGCGTGACGGGAGGTACTGGACTGACATTGCAGTTAATCGGCTCAGATGGGATTTTGCGCGCAACGCCGGTGGTGCAGGACGATCAGCCTTTTATTTTCACAGTGCCGATAGCGCAAACTTCTTACGTCCGCGCCCAACTCGTCCAGCCAGACAGCGAGGATTTGGTCGTTCGGGCGCTAACCAATCCAATTTATATTGAGTAGACACTGACCAAAGCGAATGTAACGCAACAAAAATGCTCACGACCACGGTAATTATGCTTGACCAGCGTGAGCATTTTAAATTTCGAAGAACAGCGCTGTTTTAGCCGCGCCCGACGTAGGAGCCGTCGCGCGTATCAACCTTGATTTGCTCGCCTTCGCTGATGAAGTTCGGAACCGTAATCGACAGCCCAGTGTCGGTCTTGACTTTCTTCGTCACCGCACCCGACGTGTTTCCGACCACCGCGACTTCAGCTTCCGCGACCGTGTAAGTCATGGTCGTCGGCAGTTGATAGTCAATCACACGGCTGCCTTCGGTCGTCATGAGCTGCAAATCCATGTCGTCCCTGAGATAGAGTGCATCATCCCCAAACAGGGAACGATTGACATCATACTGATCATAGGTTTCATTGTTCATGAAATGCAGAAGATCGCTGTCGCCATAGAGATACTTCACATCTTCGGTTTCGACGAAGACATTATCGAGGCTGTCTTCTGCCGAGAACACGCGATACTGCGTCTGCCCTGAGGCGATGTCCATCAACTGCGCGCGCATCGAAGCCGCGCCACGACCGGGATTGTTATACTGTGTGGTCATCACACGGTATAAATTCCCATCCAACCGTAGAACCGTACCCTTGCGAATGTCACTTGCTGGAATCATACTGCTCGCTTTTTTATCTTATTTGTACTTGTCTCTCATAATTGTACCATATCCCCTTCATACTTCCAGACCTGAACCAGCGGATCGCCAACGCGAACAACGTAACGATACGCGCCCCAATCCATCCAAGACATCGCATAATGACTGAGCCGCTGAGCGATTTCCGCCTGACATTCGGCAGTAATTGCCTCTGAGAGCGCAAGTGCGTGGGCGAAACGCGGACTAAGTATTTTGCGCATCTGCCCGATTCGGTCGAGCGGGCGCGTCAGCAAACTGCTTTCCCCGGGGATATTGAGTGAATAATGCAGTGTTCGTTCAATCACAGCGCGGACTCCCGCCCGATCAAACACAGGCAGCGCCTGACGATAAAGCGATGGATGGGTCATTCTCGCAACAACAGCATAATCACGTTCCCGTAATACACGGTCGATTTCGAGATCATCTTCCCAGATCATTGTTTCGACATTGTTGACAATGTCACAACAAACGAACGGGATCATGCCCATTTTCCCCCAAAACGCCTGATAGCTGCCAGATCGCAGCCGCCAGCGCAGCCATGAATCGCGCGCAAAAGCTGCGTTAAGTGCATCAATGATTTCCGATGGAATGTCTACACCCGGTACAGATGAATGCTGATCACGCGGATATGGGCTGACCGCAGCGGGTATCCCATTTTGGGCGTGCTGCTCACTGAGGCGTGTCAGCGCTGCCAGCAGACCCCGTCCCCAGACTGCATCGTGAGCAGGCATGATCAGATAACCGGGAGCAGGAAGCTGGCGGGCGACTTCTAGCGCATACAGGATGCGCGCCCAGCGATCCGTAACTTCGTAGCGTCGCCAATGAGCCGGATTATTCCATTGGGCGTGAGCAGGCGTATCGGCGTAGGTATCGCGTGCTGCCTCGGCGATGGGTTCGGGATTCACAATTGCGGTGACGAAAGTCAGGCCGGGATACCTCGAAGGGAGATCGGCGAAGCTGTTACCAGTCGCAGCGCTGTCGCAAATCAGCAGAACGGCAGCCTGGTTGCAGCGACTCAGTTCTTCAAGGCGCGAGTTGAGCGCGAAATCGAAGACCTGCCGCGCACGAGGTTCACGCGGGCGCGGTCTGTACATAAATTCGGCAGTGATGAAGCGCCGACCGCGCAGTTGATCAGCGGCATCGGATGGCAATCTGTTCATCGAATCTTAAAAATCGCCTCAACTCAAAATTTGGGATATTGTGCCGCTGCTTCGCTCAAAACACGAATAATCCGGCAGATTCGTGCTTGGGATATTTGGGATATATCGCAAGTCATCATCATCATTGCGGATGTAATTTTGCTTCCATGCCACGCACCTTTCATAATCGACTCCATTGAATTCTCATCTATTATTCATGATGTAGATGATAAATACAGGTATCCTGAATATCAGGAATCCTGTTGAAAAGAGTGTGATGTCCACAGCACATGAAACTGCCCTTGATCTCCTGTCGATCTTGCCGCTGCTCAACCGGGTCATGATTGTCGAACTGCGACAGGAAGGCGGCGAAGAAACAACCATGCCGCAGTTCCGGGTACTATCCTACCTTGCCGAAGCCCCGATGACCGTCAGTGACGTAGCGCGACGGCGGCGGGTAAGCTTCCAATCGGCGGGTGAACTGGTTCAGGCTTTGGTCGAACGCGGCTGGATTACCCGAATTCCAGACCCGAATGACCGCCGCCAGTCCCTGCTCCATCTGACGGAGGCAGGACAACAGGAATATGAACGCGCACAAAACCATATGATGGATCGCATTTCCGCAATGGTCGAAAATTTGTCCGAAGAAGATCAAACCATCATCCGGCGAGCAATGAGTTTATTGCAAACCGTGCTGATTCACGAGGTAGAGCAAGATGATCGAGACGTTAGTCAGTAAATCCAGCCCGCCTCTCGTCTTGGAGAGTGACGTCATTCAGGTTCAGGGGCTGGTCAAGCGATTCGGCGATTTCACCGCCGTCAACAACATCAGCTTCAACGTTCATGAAGGAGAGATATTCGGTTTTCTGGGGCCTAATGGCGCGGGCAAATCAACCACAATCAAGGTGCTAAGCACGCTGCTCCAGCCAACCAGCGGTCAAATTCACGTCGCCGGACAGGATGTGACAAAGTCTGCCGACGAGGTGCGCTCGTCAATCGGGATCGTCTTTCAGGACAACTCGCTCGACAGCACGCTGACTGGGCAGGAAAATCTCGAATTTCACTGCATGATGTACCACATTCCGCGCGGCGAACGCGCCGAGCGCATCAAAGGGGTGCTGGCCCTAATGGATTTGACTGATTTCAAGGATCGGATCGTCAAAACCTATTCCGGTGGAATGCGCCGCCGCCTGGAAATCGCACGTGGGCTGCTGCACGAGCCACGCCTCCTGATTCTGGATGAGCCAACCGTCGGGCTTGACCCGCAGACGCGCAATTATATCTGGGAGTATGTGCGCCAACTGCGCGACAGGCATCACACTGCCATTTTCATGACCACCCATTACATGGACGAAGCGGAAAACTGCGACCGAATTGCCGTCATTGATCACGGTGTAATCGTTGCGCTGGATACCCCAGTTGAACTCAAGAAGCTGGTTGGCGCAGATCAAGTTGAACTGACGACGGATGACAATGCGCGAACGATCCAGTTCATTGCTGAGCACGATCAGGTCACGGCAACTGAGCGCGAAGGCAAAGTCACATTTCAGGTCGAGGGGGCGGATCATTTCGTACCCCATCTGATGATGGAAATGGCGCAAGCCGGATTAAGCGTCAATACAATGCAGGTGCGCCGCCCGACACTTGAGGACGTGTTCCTGAAGCTAACCGGACGCACCATTCGTGAAGAAGAAGGTGCGAAGGATCAACACCGCCTATCCGCCAAACAGCGGGGCCGCGTGTAGAGGAGATATTTTAAGGCATTATGACAACCCCATCGGTTCCCCTTCCATCAGAGTACACGCCGGCTACACAGCGAGCCGGATCGCTGCGTGATGTCGAGGTCGTCTATGGCATCTGGCTGCGCGACGTGAAGAAATTCTGGCGCGAACGCAGCCGTCTGCTCGGCGGCATCGCCCGTCCGATTCTATGGCTGCTGATATTGGGAAGCAGCCTGCGAACCGTCATCAGCAACACCGCTTTAACGGGCGGTCACGATTACACACAGTACATTTTCCCCGGCGTGATTGGGCTGACGCTGATTTTCGCCTCGATGCAGTCGGCGATGAGCGTGATCTGGGATCGTGAGTTTGGCTTCCTCAAGGAAGTACTGGCTGCGCCTGTCTCGCGCCTGTCGATCATCGTGGGCAAAGTTCTCGGCGGCGCAACGCAGGCCACTTTACAGGGCGCGATTACGATGTGTTTTGCGCCACTCATCGGTATCTGGCCGAGTCCCTTGATGATCGTCGAACTGCTGCTCGTGATGTTCCTGATCTCTTTTGCGCTGACGGCGCTGGGGGTGGTGATTTCCAGCCGGATGGAGTCGTTCGAAGGTTTCGGCACAATTTCGAACTTCGTCGTTATGCCCATGTATTTCCTCAGCGGCGCGATCTATCCAACGAGCAGCGCGCCGGATTGGATGAAACCGCTGATCACGATCAATCCACTCAGCTACGGCGTCGATGCCATGCGCTACATCACGCTCAATGCGGGGAACTTCCCTTTCTGGCTGGACGTGGCTTTTCTGGCGGTTTTCGCTGCGGCTATGGGTCTGATTGCACTGCCGCTGTTCAAGCGCGAGTGAGAGCAGCCTCCCCTCTCGCGAACAAGTTCGCGTTACGCAAGCGGGGCGAGGAGAGAAAGAACAAAGCAAAACACTCAACCACAAAGACCTCGAAGGCCGCAAAGAAAATCTTTCCTTTGCGGCCTTCGATTCGTAGAATACTCAGGCTTTGAGCTTCAGCGCGGCTTCAATGGCGTCGAGTTCAGCATCAGTGAAGCCAAGTTTTTTCATCGCCCCGGCGTCGTCTTCAATCTGCGCGACGGAGCTTGCGCCGATCAGCGCGGTGGTCGCGGCTTTGTGGCGAAGTACCCAGGCCAGCGACATTTCAGCAAGTGTTTGTCCACGCTGTTTGGCGATTTCGTTGAGTTGAGTCGCCTGCGCGAGATAATCCGGCGTGATATTCTCTGGGCGGAGGAAACGCTTGTCTTTGCCCGCACGCGAATCGTCGGGGATACCGTGCAGATAGCGATCTGTCAGCCGTCCCTGTGCCAGCGGCGAGAAAAAGCTCAGGCCAACCCCTTCCTCTTCAGCCGCTTTGACGAGGCCGTCGGCTTCAACCCAGCGATGCAGCATATTGTATGCTACTTGATTAATCAGGCAGGGTGTCCCTAGATCACGCAGAATTTTGGCAGCCTTGCGAGTCAGTTCGGCGTTGTAATTCGAGATACCAACGTAAAGCGCTTTGCCCGAACGCACAATCTGATCGAGCGCGCCCATGGTCTCTTCAAGCGGCGTCTCTGGGTCTGGACGGTGATGATAGAAAATATCAACGTAGTCCAGCCCCATGCGCTTGAGGCTCTGGTCGAGACTGGCAATCAGATACTTACGCGATCCGAAATCACCATATGGCCCCGGCCACATATCGAAGCCCGCTTTGGTCGAAATCAGGAGTTCGTCACGGTAAGGAACGAAATCCTTACGATAAATCTGAGCGAACGATTCTTCGGCGGAACCATAGGGCGGGCCATAGTTGTTAGCAATGTCGAAATGCGTGATGCCGAGGTCGAAGGCGCGACGCAGCATCGCGCGCGAATTCTCAATTGGATCAACGCCGCTGAAGTTATGCCACAGGCCAATCGAAATCGCCGGGATTTTCAGGCCGCTCCGTCCACTGCGATTGTAAGGCATTTTGCCGTCGTATCGATCCGCTGCGGCAGTATAGTCAGGACTCACAGGTTTAACAGTCATAGAATTCCCCTTTTAAGTAGATAAGATGTGATATTAGCTGCCGATTATGCCGCGAATTCGTGCGAAAGAACTACGAATCCGCTACCAGATAGCGCTCCACGATTTCGCGGGTTGGCGCGCTACTGCATCCCCCGTAGCCCGTTGTCGAGAGGCCGCCGCTGATATTGCCCCAGCGCAGGCTGGTCTCCAAATCTTTCCCAGCGCGAAAGGCTGTCAGAAAACCTGCGTTGAAAGCATCGCCCGCGCCAGTGGTGTCGAGGACTTCGACCTTGAGGGCGGGCGCATAAATGTGCTGATCGCCGTGCCACGCCTGCGCGCCATTCGCGCCATCTTTAATCACCAGCAGCGGCACGATCTTCCTGAGAATTTCCGCCGCATCGGCGACGGTGGGCGTTTCGGTCATGCGCATGGCTTCACCCGCATTGGGCATAAAAATATCGAGCAGCGCCAGAATTTCGCGCACACGCGGCGACGCAAGGGTTTCGTTCCGATGCTGGCAATCCATCGTCACGGTGATGCCGTGCTGATGACAGGCACGGAGCAAATCGGGGATGCGCGGATCGCTGTTAAAGCCCGTGAAATGCAGGTGCGAGCATTCGTCATCCTCAACCGCCTGCCGCACAGCGTCGAGTAGATCGACAGGCGGATCGACATAAGTGATGAACGCACGATCCGCCGGGTACGAGAGCGCCACCGTCACCCGCTGCATCGGCTGGTCGGTGTACGTCAGCCACGAATCGTCGATCTGTTCCTGCTTCAGCCAGTTGTTGACAAATTGACTGAAGATGTCGCTGCCGATCTGCCCCATCCAGCCGACATGCACGCCCAGACGCCGCAGCGCCGTAACAGTATTCAGGCAGCCACCCGGAACCACCGTGAGATTCTGGGTGTAAAGCTCGGTGCCGAGGGAAGGAAAACCGGGGATTCCGGTGAAGATCAGGTCGCAGAAGTAGTGACCGGGGATCAGTATTTCACAGCGTTTCAATGCGGATTCATCCCCAATTCAAACCAGATTCCGACACTTTTTGTGGGTCGGAAACTGGCGCTGATACAGGCGGAAAAGGACATTGGGAGGGGCGCTCAGTGGACGCCCCAACACACAACGCACGACAGTAAGACAGGTGGCCTAGTTCCACTCTCCAACGAGGTCGCGATGGGCTTCCAGAAATTCGTTGACAAGCGTGCGCGCCAGCGGATACGAGCCGATGAGCGGGTGAACAGTGAGCGCTTCAATCGCCAGTTCGCGCGAGCGCTGCAAAATTGATTGAGCAGCAAGGCGCTCGTAGAGCTTGACGGTCTGCATCAGGCGAAGCTGATCGTCGTGGATGCCGGTGACGGGCAGCGGCACGATATTGTCAGCATCGACGCGGCAGGTGACTTCAACCACATCGTCGTCCGCCATCTGCGGGATTGCACCGCGATTGGGAACGTTTAGCCCTGTATAGAGCGTTGTCCCAGTGCTGATGGCCTGAATACAGCCGAGCGCAACCGCAGCGTAGCCTTCCTCATCGTCGCCGACGGGTTCCAGCTTATGCCGATCTTCGCCGTGACGGGCGTGCGCCATGTAAGTCGCGCCGCGCCGCCCCATCCCCTCACGGTAGGCTTCGATCACGCCTTCGGTCGAGCTGGCAGCGCGCATCTTTTCAAGCATCTCGGTTGAGAGCCGCAGGGTTTCTTCGCCGCGCGATTCGGACTTGGCAAGGAGCGTCGCCAGCACTTCATCGCGGTGGTAGAAGTAATGCAGATACTCGTTAAGGAAGCATTTCTGCCACTCGACCAGGCCGGGATCAAACATCGACATATGGTTGGACTGGATGAATTTCTCGTCTTTGAGGAGCGCCGGGAAAACTTCTTCACCGCCGCTGCCATCCTCGTCAGGATCGATGCGGACGCTGCCCGTCCATGAGAGGTGGTTGAGGCCGTAAACGCTGTGGCGGACGCGCTTCATGGGCACGTCGAGAAAACGGCTGACCGCGTGCTGCGCGCCATTGGCGCTGTCGCAGATGCCGACAACGCGCTTGATTCCCGCATAGGTCAAGCCCTGCGCGACCAGCCCCGCCGGATTGGTAAAGTTGTAGATCCATGCTCCCGGCGCGGCGATGTCTTCAACCATGTGGGCATAGTCGAGGATGGCGCGCAGGCTGCGCATCGCCATCGCAAACCCGGCGGCTCCGGTCGTTTCCTGACCCAACACACCATGCCGCATGGCGATGCGTTCGTCAACTGCTCTGCCGCCTTCATTACCGGGGCGAATGCTGGTAACGACCGCGTCGGCATCCCTTATGGCTTCGCGGGCATCGGTCGTCGTGATGATGCGATAGGTCGCGCCCTGCTGCTCCGCCAGCGCCTGACACAAGCTGCCGATCAGTTCGAGCTTATCGGCGTCGATGTCCATCAACCAGACTTCTTCAAGTTTGAGGGCTTCAGTACGCTTGACGAGCGAAGGAATTAACCGGGGCGTGCGGACGCTCCCACCACCAATGATTGTAAGTTTCATGTGCTTTTCGTTCTTCTGGTCTTATTGACAGTCACTAACCGAGATGCTACATTCTAGCGCGAAGATTACGTGTAGACGACCTGTCTGATTTTGGTGGATGGACATAGTGTGCTATGCCCCTATAAAACGCCAAGAGTTTCGCCTGGTCGTCTTCCAAAGCCAACCCGTAACCGCAGTGTTGGATTTCCAGGTGATGCGCACAAACTGGTGGATAGTTCCCTGCTCATAGCTGGCAATGCTTTCCCTGTGCGAACGATCAACCGCGTACCTACCTCGGAATCGCTCCGAGGTTTTTTGTTTCTGTCAGAGAGTGACTTAAAGAAAAGGAACAAAGGATACTGGCATGAAAAAACTTCGTTTCCTCGCCCTATTCGCGCTGCTCACCATGGTCGTTTCGACGGCCTTCGCGCAAGACGCCACAACGGTAACGACCGCTTTCAAAGAGTCACAGCCCAACACGCTTGATCCCGCTGCTGCAACCAGCACCGACGAATTCTTCGTGCTGCGCAATGTGTGCGATGGCCTCGTCACTTATGACCCGACAACCCTCGCTCCCGCTCCCGCACTGGCGACAAGCTGGGATATTTCTGACGATGGCACCGTTTACACGTTCCATCTGC
Source organism: Anaerolineae bacterium (assembly GCA_034432495.1). Classification (GTDB taxonomy): domain Bacteria; phylum Chloroflexota; class Anaerolineae; order Aggregatilineales; family Phototrophicaceae; genus Flexifilum. Next base: position 23,377 of record DAOUCB010000009.1, read on the forward strand.
GTGACGGCGTGACCTTCACCGACGGCAGCAGCTTCGACGCCGCCGACGTGAAATACACGCTGGATCGGCTGGCACAAGCTTCAACAGGTACGTCGTATACTGCTGGACTGGTACTTGGCTCGGTGGTTGGCTGGTCGGACGTGCGTCCTGCCGCCGATAAGGTTGGCGACGGCACCCCCACCCCGACACCAATTCCGCCTGCCGAAAGCATCAGCGGCGTGAAGGTGGTCGATCCGATGACGGTTGAAATCACCCTGACCAAAGCGCTGCCGTCGTTCCTGGAAAGCCTAACGCTGCCCGGTGGCTATATTGTCCCCGAAGGCGACAGCGATTTCACCAACGGCCCAATCTGCGCGGGTGCGTACTCGATCAGCGAATACACCCCACAGCAGCAGATTGTTCTGGCTGCCAATGACAGCTACTGGGGCGGCGCGCCGGATGTGAAGCAGGTTGTGATCAAGGTCATCCCGCAGCAGTCGGAAGCCGAACTCGAATACGAAGCAGGTAACCTCGACATTGTTTCGGTCGCGCCGACCGACGTACAGCGTTTGAAGGATGATCCGACCTTCTCGAAGCAGTTGGTCGATGTGCCGCTGCTCTCGACCTTCCTGCTGCGCATCAATCTGCATGACGACGTGATGAAAGACCCGGTGGTACGCCGCGCACTGGCTGCCGCCATCGACCGTCAGACGATTGTCGATACCGTGCTGCAAGGTCAGGGCGTCCCGGCAGAGGGTTTGTTCCCGCCCGGACTGAGTGCCTATGATCCGAACTTCCAGCCGTTCGTTTACGATCCGGCTGCGATCAAGCAAACGCTGGCGGACGCGGGTTATCCTGATGGCGTGAACATCACGCTGCGCACCGCCCAAATTGAAACTGAAAACGCGGTACTGAACGCGATTCAGCAGACAGCCGCACCCGCAGGGATCAACATCACGGTCAATTCAACCGAATCGTCGGTGTACACGCAGGATCGCAACGACTGCACGATGCAGGCTGGTTCGATCTCATGGGGCTTCGACTATCCTGACGCCGAGAATATCGCAACGCAGGTGCTGGCAGGTACGGTGCGCTCACGTATTAACTGCGGTTATGGCGACTACGAGAACGTCGATCAGGTGCAGGCGCTCTATGACGAGGCGAAGGTGACACCGCTGGGTGCTGAACGGGATGCCCTGTGGCAGAAGTTCCAGGAACTGGCGGTCGGGCAAGAAGCGGCAGTCATTCCGATTTACCACCCCAGCAATAACTCGCTGGTCAACCCGCGCCTGGGTGGAATGCCGATTGATAATCAGGGCAACACCCAGTTCAAGCTGATTACGCTGGGTTCGTAAGATTGCCCCTCACCCCGGTTGACCAAAAACGGGTCAACCTCCCCTCTCCCACGCAAAGCGGGTGTCCCAACGAGTTGGGGAGAGGGGAAAGGACAAAACACCGATAGGTGTCGAGTCGAATTCACTTTAAATGGGGCGCACGTACAACCTTCGGTTGACTGGTGCGCCCCGACAGTTTTCCCAACAGAGTTCGGGAGCGGATTAATCCGTTACCCCGTGAAATAGCCAACCCAATCCCATGCTGCGATACGCACTTCAACGAATTATTCAACTGATCCCGACGATTCTGGGAATTTATACGCTCGTCTTTCTGCTGGTGCGTGTGCTGCCCGGTGATCCGGCGCAGTTTCTGGCAGGTTCGCACGACGATGCCGAGACGATTGCCAACCTGCGCTTGCAGCTTCACCTCGACGATCCGATTCTGGAGCAGTATTTCAGCTTCCTGAACGATTCGCTGCATGGCGACCTGGGCAAGAGCTATATTTCGCGCCGCCCGGTGACTCAGATGCTGGCGGACGCGCTGCCGAATACGGCGGCACTCGCCATCACGGCCATGCTGTTCGCG
>DAOUCB010000010.1:0-20797 GCA_034432495.1 Anaerolineae bacterium
GCTTTTGAGCGGGGATGTTCGCGTTCGAAGCGTGCTTCTTCTTCGTTGAGCAGGGATTGTAAACGGCTGCGGTCAATGGCGAGCATGAGCGGCGACTCCCTCAGAGAAATGAGTTGAAGATAAATGATTTGGCGCAAAGGCGCAATGCAAACAAAAAGCAATGATATAATTACTGTAATGTGAAATAGGATTTGAAAGGAAGTTGGCAAAATGGACAGCAGGACGTTCATGATTCCGACGATGATGGTGCAGGATGCCAAACTGATCGAAACGGAGCTGACCCAGATTGGCGGCGTGCGCACTGTGCATACGCATCTGCCGACCCACAGCATTACGGTGACGTGGACATCCCCGGCGACGTGGGAGATGATCCAGAAACGGTTGGCGGAATTGGAGTTCACACCGGATTATCCTCAGGGGCAATTCTAAGACAGGGAACGGGAACACTGAGGTGATTTGACCGCTGCGATTCCTGTGCGGTGCTGGTGTTGTTCGTAACTTTCGTTCGTTCTATCCGTATTCATAAGATAGGATGAACGAATGCTGCACTGGTATTGCAGCGGAGAACGACCTCATGTTTCCCCCTATGCCCCCGGTGAGATACGATTCCAAACAATCCGGCATTACGGCCTTCAACCCACAGGCACGCCCTCTGTTTGAACGCGCACGCTGGCGCGGAAATCTGGATAAACTGATTGCCAGCGTCGCGCGCTATTCCTATCGCCTCCTTTTGCTGAGCGATTGTGTCGGCGCTGATGTGCCGAACGTCGCTCACACTTCGATGATTCAGGCCGTCGATCTCAACCTGATTCAGGGAAGCGTTAACCGCTCCGAAGATTTTGACCGCAATTTCTATCCGCTGAATGATCGTTCGGAAACACGCTGGGTGCGGATTGCCTCGATGATGCTTCAGGGGACAGCCTTGCCCCCTGTGGACTTGATTCGGGTAGGCCGGATTTACTTTGTTGTGGATGGGCATCACCGCGTCTCGGTGGCGCGAATGCTGAAATATGCGACTATCGATGCGGTAATCACGTCAAGTTACAACTAATTCCCGCCTCTGTTTCAATTCCCCGCAAACCGGCAGCGTTTTGTGAAGAAAATCACGATATAATAGTGATATACGTCACTTCTTTGCTATCTACGCCGTGCGAAGATCAGACTGCGCTTCGTCAAAGTGTCGGTCGTAAATAGGCAGAAAGGGCCAGATATGGATGCATTAACGCTTGCCCGACTTCAATTCGGGATCACTACGGTCTACCACTTCTTTTTTGTTCCACTCAGTCTCGGTCTGTCACTAATCGTCGCCTTTATGGAAACACTCTACGTCGTGCGCGGGGATGAGAAATACAAGGGCATGGCGAAATTCTGGGGCAAACTATTTCTGATCAACTTTGCGATGGGTGTCGTCACCGGCATTGTGCAGGAGTTCCAGTTCGGCATGAACTGGTCGGAGTATTCGCGCTTCGTCGGCGATATTTTCGGCGCGCCATTGGCGATTGAAGCGCTGGCGGCCTTCTTCATCGAATCGACCTTCCTCGGTCTCTGGATTTTCGGCTGGGAGAGGCTGGGCAAGCGCGTGCATTTGCTCACGATGTGGCTGGTGGCGTTGGCGGCGAATCTTTCGGCCTTCTGGATTCTGGTGGCGAACTCGTTTATGCAGCATCCGGTTGGCTATACGATTGCTGCCAGTGGTCGCGCAGAGATGGTTGATTTTGGCGCGCTCATCAGCAATCCGAACCTATGGGTACAGTTCCCACATGTCGCGCTGGCAGGGCTGACGACGGGCGGCTTCTTCGTGCTGGGCATCAGCGCATGGCATTTGCTGCGCAACAAAAGCAGCCATCTGGACTGGTTCCGTTCGTCGGCACGCTTTGGCCTGATCGTCGGGTTCGTGGCAGTCATGGGAACGATGTACTTCGGTGACGCTCAGGGACAGCGCATGGAAGAAGTACAGCCGATGAAACTGGCAGCAGCGGAGGGATTGTGGAATTCAGAAGATCCGGCTGGCCTCTCGATGTTCCAGATTGGCAACGAGGCGGATCGCACTTCGATCATCAATATTCGCATCCCGTCACTGCTGAGCCTGCTGACCTATCACACAGGTGACGGGCTGGTGCATGGCATCAACGAGATTCAGGCGGAATATGAGCAGCAGTACGGCCCCGGTGATTACGTGCCGCCCGCCATCTGGCTGACCTATTGGAGCTTCCGGGCGATGGTGGGCGCAGGCATGTTGATGGCGCTGTTGGGCGTGATCGGTCTGTTCCTGACCTTCCGCCACCAGTTCAACCCCGGCAAGGGACGCTGGCTGCTGATTATCCTGATCCCGGCGATCATTCTGCCGTATCTGGCGAACAGCACCGGCTGGATTCTGACCGAAGTCGGTCGCCAACCCTGGATCGTGCAGGGGCTGATGCGGACGGATCAAGCCGTGTCGCCGAACGTGACTGTCGAGATGCTGGCAATCAGCCTGATCGGTTTCACGCTGATTTACGGGCTGCTGATGATTGCCGACATCTATCTGCTGCAAAAGTTTGCGCGGGTGGACGACGACAAGCTGATCCCCTGGCGCGATAACGATCAGAATCAACCGACGCAGCGCTACGAAGGCGCGTATTAGGAGGCGATGATGGACATTCAAACGCTGTGGTTCATCCTGATCGCAGTCCTGTTTACGGGCTTCCTGTTTCTCGAAGGTTTTGATTTCGGCGTGGGTATTCTGCTGCCGTTCATTGCGCATACGGATGATGAACGCCGGATGACGATTAACGCGATTGGCCCGGTCTGGGATGGCAACGAAGTCTGGCTGCTGACGGCAGGCGGGGCAATGTTCGCCGCGTTCCCGAACTGGTATGCGACCTTATTCAGCGGCTTTTACTTAGCGCTGTTTGCAATTTTGCTGGCGCTGATCCTGCGGGGCGTGGCGTTTGAGTTTCGCAGCAAGGACAAGAATCCGCGATGGCGGGCGCTGTGGGATTGGTCGATTTTTGTGGGCAGCCTGCTCCCGGCGATTTTGTGGGGCGTGGCCTTCGCCAACATCCTGAAAGGCGTGGCGATTGATGCCAGCATGACCTACGTCGGCACCTTCGGCGACCTGCTCAACGTGTATGCGCTGGTCGGCGGGCTGGTGACGCTTGGGCTGTTTCTGCTGCATGGCGCGCTATTTCTCGAACTGAAGACTGACGGCGTAATCCGTGAGCGGGTGAGCCGAATCGTGCGCTTGCTGTGGCTGCCGGTCGTCGTGATTGTGCTGGCGTTTGTGGCGCTCAGCGCCTCGAATACTGATTTGTTCAGCCGCCTGAATCCGGTCAATGTGCTGGGGCTGGTCGCGGCGGTGGTGGCGCTGCTGGGCGTGGGTTTTGGCATCTCGCGGAAGCGCTACGGGCTGGCGTTTATCGGCTCCGGCGTGACGATTTTGGGCGTGGCGCTGGTGATCTTCGCGACGCTGTTCCCGCGTGTGATGCCTTCTACGCTGGGCGCGCAGTTCGATTTGACGATCTACAATGCCTCATCGAGCGACTACAGTTTGCAGGTGATGAGCGTGATTGCGCTGACGCTGGTGCCGGTCGTGCTGCTCTATCAGGGCTGGAGTTACTGGGTGTTTCGCAAGCGGCTTACCGCCAAGAGTCAGTTGGAGTATTAAAAAGAAGTGCTGAGTAGCGAGTAGCGCGTGCTGAGTGCTGAGAAAAAACGTCCGCAAAATATCGACCGGCGGCTGATCGCGGAGGCACGAATTGCACGCGGCACGCTGCTGCTGTCGGTTGGGCTGACGGCGGCAGTAGCTGGGCTGGTCATCGTGCAGGCGCTCTTGTTCAGCCGCGTGATCAACAGGGTGTTTTTGCGTGGCGAGCCGCTGGCAGGCGTGGCGAGTTTGCTGTTGGGATTAGCTGTCGTGATCGGCTTGCGGGCGCTGTTGAGTGCTGGCAGTTCGGCGGCAGCGGCGCAGGTGGCGATTCGCGTCAAGGCAGCGCTGCGGCGGCGCTTCAGCGAGAAGCTGCTGGCACTCGGCCCAGCTTACACGCAGGGCGAACGCAGTGGCGAACTGATGCTGACAGCGACCGAAGGCGTCGAGAAGCTGGATGCCTATTTCCGCGATTATCTGCCGGGGGCGGTCGGCGCAGTGCTGGTTCCGCTGCTGATTCTGCTGGTGGTTGTGCCGCTTGATCTGCTGACCTTCCTTGTGCTGCTGATCACTGCGCCGCTGATCCCGATCTTCATGGCGCTGATTGGGATGGCGGCGGGGGCGCTGGCGCGGCGGCAGTTCGGCGAGATGCAGTTCCTCGGCGCGCATTTCCTCGACGTGATGCAGGGCTTAACGACGCTCAAACTGTTCAACCGCAGCCAATACCAGGTTGGGACGATTGCGCGGATCACGGGGCAGTTTGGCGCGGCGACGATGCAGGTGCTGCGCGTGGCGTTTCTCTCGGCGCTAACGCTGGAGATGCTGGCGACGCTGAGCGTGGCGCTGGTGGCGGTGGAGATTGGGGTGCGTCTGATTGAGGGAGGAATTGGCTTCGAACAGGCGCTGTTTCTGCTGGTGATTGCGCCAGAGTTTTACCAGCCGCTGCGGACGCTGGGAGCGAAGTATCACGCGGGAACGGAGGGAAAAGCCGCTGCTGAACGCATTTTCGCGGTGCTGGGTGCGCCGGAAAGCGTGACGGTTTCCGAGGATGCCAACGGGCCGACTCAACCATTGGAAATGCGAATTCGGTTTGATGCGGTGCGATATTCGTATTGGTCGGAAACTGGCGCTTTCACAGGCGGTCAAGGACATTCAGACAGGCGGTCGGAGGCCAATACGCTGGCAGTCGGGGATGATAACCCTGGCTTTCGCATCGCCCTCGATGGATTGAGCTTCACAATTGAACCGGGGCAGCGGGTGGCGCTGGTGGGCGCGAGTGGGAGCGGCAAAAGTACCACCGCGAACCTGCTGCTGAGGCTGATTGCGCCAGAAGGCGGACGCATCCTGATCGATGGAGTGGATTTACAGACGATCCCGGCGGAGGCGTGGCGCGCCCAGATTGGCTGGGTGTCGCAGCGACCATATCTGTTCAACACGACGATTGCCGAGAACATTCGGCTGGGGAAACCGGGTGCGTCGATGGACGCCGTGATCGAGGCGGCGCAACAGGCGAGCGCGCACGAATTCATCCTGAGTCTGCCAGACGGGTATGAAACACTGTGCGGGGAGCGCGGACTGAAGCTGAGCGGCGGGCAGGCGCAGCGGATTGCGATTGCGCGGGCGTTTTTGCGTGATGCGCCGCTGCTGATCCTCGATGAGGCGACGGCAAATCTTGATACCGACACGGAAGCGGAAATCGAGGCGGCGCTAACGCGGCTGATGGCGAATCGGACGGCGCTGGTGATCGCGCACCGGCTGAGTACCGTCGTCAAGGCGGATCGGATCGTAGTGCTGGAGGCGGGACGCGCCGTCGAGCAAGGGACACACGCGGAATTAATGACGGCAGATGGGGCGTATCGGCGGCTCTACCAACAATCCGCAACGATAAAGATTTAACGCAAAGACGCAAAGACGCAAAGACGCGAAGACGCAAAGATGCAAAGACGCAAAGAAAGAGAAGAGGGCAAGGCACGCCTAGCCCCTACAGAAGCCCGTGCGAGGGGGACGCTGTGGCGGGTGGTAGGGCTGGTGCTGCCCTTCTGGCGCGGGATGGCGCTGGCGACGCTGCTCGGTGTGCTGACGATTGCCAGCAGCGTCGGCCTGATGATGACCTCGGCCTGGCTGATCTCGAAAGCGGCGCTGCAACCGTCGATTGCCGAGCTGGGCGTGGCAGTGGTGTCGGTGCGTTTTTTCGGGATCGCGCGCGGCGTGTTTCGCTATCTGGAGCGGCTGGTTTCACACGACACAACCTTTCGGCTGTTGGCGGCGCTGCGGGTGCGCTTTTACCAGGCGCTGGAACCGCTGGCTCCGGCGCGGCTCGCAGATTTCCGCAGCGGCGATCTGCTGAGCCGGGTGGTCAACGACATCGAGAGCCTGCAAAACGTGTATCTGCGGGCGATTGCGCCGCCGCTGGTGGCGCTGGTGATTACGGGTGCGCTGACGCTGGTGTTCGCGGCGTTCGATCCGCTGGTGGCAGTGGTGGCGCTGGCCTTCATGCTCGCGGCTGGGATCAGCGCGCCGCTGATGACGTGGTGGCGCGGTCAGCGGGCGGGACGGGCGCAGGTACAGGCACGATCAGACCTGAATGCGGCGCTGATCGACACCGTACAGGGCATCGGTGAACTGGTGGTCTATGGGCGGGCGGCGGATCAACTGGCGCAGCTAGAGACGCTCAGTGAGCGGCTGAGCGAACAGGAACTACACCTCGCGTGGCTGGACGGCGCGCAGGTGGCACTGATGGTCGCCTTGACGAACGGGGCGGCGCTGGTGGTGCTGGCGGTCGCAATCCCGCGCGTCGAGCCAATCTGGCTGGCAACGCTGGCGCTGGGGACGGTGGCTGCCTTCGAGGCGCTGATGCCGCTGGCACAGGTGGCGGCGCAGTTGGGAGCGAACGTGGCAGCGGCGGAACGACTGTTTGAAGTGGTCGATGCTGCCCCTGCTGTCAACGATCCCGCTGAACCAGCCAATGTGCCGCAAGGTGGTGACTTGCGCTTCGAGGATGTGACCTTTCGCTATCAGGCAGAGGCAGAACCAGCGCTTGATGGCGCGTCGCTGGAAATCCTACAGGGAAAGAAAATTGCGATTGTCGGCGCAAGCGGATCGGGCAAATCGACACTGGTCAACCTGCTGGCGCGCTTCTGGGAGGCGGATTCCGGGCGAATTCTGCTCGATGGACGCGACCTGCGGGACTACCGACAGATTGATGTCCGGCAGATGATTGGCGTGATGGAGCAGCGGACGCATCTGTTCAACACGACGATCCGCGAGAACATCTGGATCGGGCGACGCGAGGCGAGTGAGGCCGACGTGATCGCGGCAGCGAAGGCTGCCCAAATCCACGATTTCATCCTGAGTTTGCCGGAAGGCTACGCGACGCTGGTGGGCGAGAACGGCGCTCGACTGAGCGGCGGCGAACGGCAGCGAATCGCGCTGGCGCGGGTGCTGCTCAAGGACGCACCGATCCTGGTGCTGGATGAGCCGACCGCCAACCTCGATGCAATCAACGAGCGGGAAATTCTGGAAACAATTCTGGCGCAAGCGATGGGAAAGACGCTGATTCTGCTGACTCATCGGCGGGTGCTGCTGGATCGGATGGATGCGGTGGTGGTGATGCAGCATGGGCAGATTGTCGAGCGGCGAGCGCCATAAAGAAAGACCGCAGGATCCGGCGTGCCGGATCCTGCGGGTCAAGTTTCTGTTCAGGCGCGGATTTCTTCCAACAGAGGGGCAGCTTCCGTTTTGGCGAGGGCGGGATGCCCGTACGTCGCCAGCAGCGCGATTAGCGCCCCGAAAATCAGCACGCCGGGGGCAAGCAGGGGATTTGCCCCTTTGAGCGTAGCGACGATCAAATCAGCGAGGGCGGCAGTCGGACGGATCTCCTGTTCGAACTCGTAGTTGTTGAGAAGATGGGTGGCGACGCCGACCACCCCGCCAAGTGCCACAATAATCATCGAGACGCGCAGCACGAGCAGTGTTTTCCGCTGCGGTCGCAGCAGCGCTGCCGTGACCGCGATCAGCCCAAGCGCGCAGAGAAAAAACGGAATGAACTGAAGCGTCTCCTTGGTGTGCTCTTCGAGGATCAATTCCACGAGCGTCGCCAGAAAGACCGTGATGGTCAGCAGGAGCAGAAAACGCCGCAGTCGTCCCTCAACCGTTTCGTTCATTATGCACTTGCGCTCAGGTCAAGATAGCAGGACGACTGGGCAAATTCTTCGGGAGTCACCTGCGCTTCGAGCGCGTCCAGGAAGTCCTGATCGGTGGCATAAGGACGCGCCGCAATCAGAGCGTCGGCAATGGTTTCATCGACGCCGGGAAGCTGCATGAGCGTCGCCTGGTCGGAGTCATTGGGAACGACTGGAACGTAGACGTACTGTTCCCATTCCGTCACCTGGGGCTGGTCGACATATTTACCGATTTCCTTGCGGAACTGAAGGATACTGACGTAGGGGCGGTATTCCTGGAATTCGCGTACCATGCGGCTGCTGAAACCAGGAATAGTCGCCAGCAGTTCGTCGTTGGTCAGGGTATTCAGGTTGAGCCTATCGCAGGTTACGGGGATTTCAGTGCTTTCCGCCGTTGTTTCGGCGGTCGGTTCGAGCGTGCTTTCGGCTGTACTTTCTGCTGTCGCTTCGGTGGTCGCGGTGCTGGTGGCAGTAATGGACGTCGGCAGGGAAGCGGCCTGTAAGGCGGTTGCGATAGCGAGTACGGCGATCAGCCCGGCGGCGAATAGAAAACGTGATTTGTGGTGCATGTCGATCTCCTGTAAATCGGTTAGACGGGCTGACTATATGGAAACGATTTACAGATTTTGTGTAGATCGCCTTAAATAACCTTAAATCTCGCTATGACGATGGGTCGAGGCTTTCGCGCAGGGCGTGGGAGATGTTTTCCAGCCCGGTTTTCAGTTGGGTGTCGTCCGGCCAACCGAAGCCGACGCGCATGTGGCGGCGATCCTGTTCGAACCAGTGACCGGGGCCAACCATCGTTTTGTATTTGCCGTTGAGCGTGGCGTAGAAGCGTTCGACATCCACCGGAGCGCTGGGCTTGATGCGCGGGAAACAGACGACGCCACCCTGCGGCTCAACCCATTCCATCAAGGCTTCTTCGGCGATCCAGTCCTGCACGAGCGCACGTTTGCGGGCAATATCGGCGCGGATGCGGGTGAGATGGGCGTCGCGGTTGAGCAGGTATTGATAGGCGACTTCTTCATCGAGCACCGAGCCACTGATGAAAATCTGCTCTTTGGCAGCGAGAAAGGTCTGCATCAGTTCCGTATTCTGCGTCATGAGCCAACCGAGACGAATCCCCGGCAGGCCATAGGTTTTCGAAAGCGACGAGACGCTGATCACGCTGGGCGAGAGCGAAGCCGCAGGCGGCAGCACGGCGTCGTAGGCCATCTCACGATAGGTCTCGTCCACGAGCAGCAAACAACTTTTCGATTCCACGAGCGTGATCAACTGGCGAAGCTGCGCCTCGCTGATCATTGCGCCGGTGGGGTTGTGCGGGACGGTGATGCTGACGTAGCGCGTCTGCGGACGAATGCGCGCTGCCAGCGCGTCGATGTCGATCTGGAAGCCGCTGTCGAAGGAAAGCTGGAAGAACTCGTAGTCCGCGCCAATTTGACGCGGCGTTTCGATATTGGTGGCGTAGTTCGGGTAGACGACGAGCATGTGATCGCCGGGGGACAGCAGCGAGGTTGCGACGATGAACAGGGCTGCTGCCGCGCCGACCGTCAGCAGGACGTGATCGGGCTGAAGCGGCGGCGATCCTGCCGTGAGCAGGGTGCGCAGCTCCGGCTTGCCGAAATGGTCACTGTAGGCGAGAACGAGATCATCAAGCTGGAGATTCAAATCGCCGAGACGGGCGTCGGTGATCGAGCTTTCGGCGAGGTTGTAGAGGATGGTGCTGTAGCCAAGCTGTTCGGGCGACTCGACTTCGATAGGCATCCGGCGATAGTGCATGAGGGCGATCCTTGTCGCGAAAAGCCAAAATCCTAACGCAAAGACGCGAAGTCGCAAAGGAAAGATAGAAGGCGATCAACATGCGTGTGTCGGATTATGCTGCGGCGGTTCGAGCCAGACTATTCGACAATCTTCCAGTAAGAGTCTTTCCGGATGACTTTACCATTCTGGAACTGCCAGTGGTCACAGCCTCGTACACTCAGTTGAACGCCGGCAACCGTTGTTCCCGTGAGCAGCCATTCCGAGACGCCGCGATCACCGCAGACCCAGTGCGTGTCGTCACCGTAATGCACGTTCGGGATGCCTGTGAAGCGAGTCGCCAGCCCTGCACGCACCTGCTCGATGCCAACGTAGCGCTCGCCCCAGGGATGAGGGCCGCGCGGCATCTCAAAGACGCAGTCTTCGGCGAAAAAGCTCATAATCGTGTCGAGGTCGTGCTGGTTGAATGCATCGAGGATTTGCTTCAGGGTTTCGGTGTTGCTGTCCATGTTTCTTTTCCCCCACAAGGACATTGAGTTTCGCCTGGGTACAGTCTGATGAAGCCATTCCCGTTCTATGAGGGTCGATGCTGCGCCAGACCTGTCAGACGATTTCCCGGCTGCCGGATGCAGCCCCGTCCATATCCCTTTAGTCGATGTTTTCTTCGATCAATAGTCGCGGTTCTTGACGACCGCATACTGATTGCCTTTGAGCACTGACACCTCAAAGACTTCTTCAGGGTGCGTGCGCAGCCAGTCGGCTTCCTTGCGAATATCGAACGGGTTTTGCCCGATGGCGACGTTTGCGCCCTGAACCCGCTCAAAATCGGCCTGAAGCTGCTCATGGGTGCTGCCGCTGCCGAGCAGAATGGTCGCCGCTGGGTAGGCGTGGTCGAGCGAGACAATCGTATACCACTCGCCGTCCGGGATGTATTCGAGCGCCACTTGCAGCAGCGCGTCAGCGGCTACGCCGCGTAACGGAAACTGAAGATGGTGAAAGATCGTGACGAGCAGTTCCGGCGTGTTCTGCTGGGCAATCAAGGCTTTCAAATCCTCGATTGTGGACACGAAATAGGACAAACTGCTGCCATCGCTGTGCGGGACATAAACATCGACGTAAAGCTCGCCAGTTTCACGGAGCCAGTCGCTCAGGAGCGCAAGGTTTTGGGCTGAAAACAGAGTCAGATAGTTCATGCGCGTGCCTCATGCCGAAACGTTCGATTTCATTATGCAATGGCATTGACCATCCGACATATACGATTTTCAGCAGGTTGCCAAATCGCTCTAGTGCTGTGATGCGGCGAAGAATTCGTTTTGCAGTCGTAAGGTTTCGGTGTCCGCTTTGATCAGGCGGATCGCTTGCGCAAGGGCTTTGGCACGGGCGTTGAGGACAAGTTCGCCTTTGGCGGCGGTGGCGGGCGTGCCGTCGCCGCGATAGTGGGTGGGGTGATCGGCGTACCACCAGATGCCGGTGTCGATGCCGAGGTCGCGCAGCGCTTTGAGGCGTCCCTGTGGCATCCCCTCGCCGTCGCTGCGCAGTTGATCGTGGTGGACGAGATCGGGGCGGATCGCCAGAATCATGCTGGTTTCGCCTTCTCCGGCGTGACCATCGACGGTCGTTTCCCACTGCGCACTGACGGCGGCCTGATCTTCGGGCGCAAGCGGTGGTTCGGCGACGTAGACAACATAATCGCGGGCACTGGCAAGCTGGGTCTGGGCGAAGAAGTGGATCAGGCTGCCGTTGCCGCCGTGCGCGTTGACGATCACGATCTTCTTGAGGCCGTTGCGGGCAATTTCGCGGCAGACGTTGTCGAGCAGGGCGACAATCAGGTCGGCGTCGATGGCGATGGTTCCGGCGGTGTGACGGGCTTCAAGAATTTGCGTGAAGATCATGTCGGGGAAGATCACGGCGGGTTCAAGCGCGGCGGCGCGGCGGCAGAGATCGCGAGCGATGTACATATCAGTCGCCAGCGGCAGGTGATGGGCGTGGCGCTCGACGACCGAGAGCGGCAGCAGACAAACGCCGGTTTCGACGGCGTGGGCAAATTCGTCGCTGGTCAATTCTTCCCAAAACATGAGCAATCCCTTTCAATAAAAAGTCAAAAAGAAGAAATTTCGATGCGATGCAGCGCGATCATGAATGGAGATAGGGCGCAAGCGTTTCGTTCTGACGCAGTAAGGTCATGATCTCAGCCGGAGTATTGCCCGATGCTGTCAATGCTGCTGCTACATCTTCGACAGTGATGATTTTACGGTTTCCTTCCCAAACCTCGTGACACAGGGGGAAAATGGCGTCCTCCAGATAATCAGGGGCAAGCGGGTAAACGGCCTGCATGAACCATTCGCGCAGCGTGAAAAATTCATCCGTAAAAATACGCTCGTTGGTTTTCACGATCTGCTCGGCAAAGCCGGTGTTCCAGTCAATGTCGGGGATGTACTCGCCGCCCGTCTGGAGGTTGATAAACTGCACCTGCGGCGCAGTATTGGCAGTGAGAGTTAGCACGGCGACAGTCTGCAAAATCTGCTTTGTCCAGGGGCCGCCGGAGGCAATCGCGCCGGGGTTAATCAGCAGAACGCCATCATGCTCGACTTGCATGGGGATGTGCGTATGACCCCAAATGACAATCTTTGCGCCGTGCGCCTTGCCATAATTTGCCCGATATTGCAGCTTATGAGGCCAGGTATCATCCTTGCGCTGTTCCATTTCCATGTGACGGTCGGGATTATGGGAATGGGTTAAGACGAGGCGATGTCCCGCAATGGCGAGGGTCTGCAAAAAGGGGAGCGCGTTGGTGGCTTCAACCGTTTCGTCATTGCCATGCACGGCGATGACGGGCGCGGACTGGCTCAACTGGTCGAGAACCCAAAGTTCACCGACGTCACCTGCATGAAGAATCAGGTCGCAGGTGGCGAATACCTGCGCAACGATGGGCGGCAGGGTTTTCAGGCGACGGGGCATGTGCGTGTCTGAAATCAAACCGATGCGCATCTACGCTCCTTAAGTCTATGGCGCTGAAAGATGTGGCAGACATTCTAACGCATCCTGAAAGCCAGTGAGATGAAATGGGGGCGGGTGACTTCGATTGTGCAGGCTGGATCAAATTGTCATAAATAACTAACATGCGGATTGGAAATAACGTAGATGGTGATTTGTGACAACTTGCCTGAATTCGGAAGGCACATCAGCCCTAATGCCCTGGCAGGACAGCCATTTTCAGGCTGAAATTCGCCGTAAACAGTTCGATGCAGCCGTATTAAGGCGAAGCGCTCTGATCGCAATAGATGGGGCGTTTCTGAGTGAGGACTGTCAGATTCGACTAAGCATTACCGCTGTTTTTTAGTGGATATTTACATAAATTTTCTAACCAATTTCCCTAGACTCAATTCTTTAATCGCTCCCGGTATCTGAGGATTAAATATGAGCACTGAACTGCGCGACTTTCTGGAAATCCCCTACGCTGAACTTGAAGAACTCAACCTGGAAGCCAAGTCCAAGCGTTCGAACCGTACTCCGATGGATCAGCTTCAAGAAGAGCGGATGAAGTATCTGGCTGACGAGAAGCGGATTAAGGCAGTGACGGTCTGCTTCAGCGACCTGGAAGGTCGCCTGCACATGCTGGATTACGACAAGAAGTTCCTGTTGAAATCCGCCGACAATCTGACTTTTGACGGCTCATCGGTGCGCGGTTTCTCGCAGCAGGTCGAGTCTGACCTGCGCCTGGGCATCGACTGGGGCGCGTTCTACTGGCTGCCCTCGGACGTGTTCGGAACGGGCAAAGTGCTGGCTTTCGGCGAAGTGCTTCAGCGCGACGGGACGCCCTACCCGGCGGACATGCGCTCGGTGCTGAAGAACTTCACGGCGGATCAATTTGCCAAGAACGGTTATACCTTCAATCTGTCGAACGAAATTGAAGGCTTCGTGTTCCGCGGCATCAATGCGGAACAGAATTACGTCGATACGGGCAAATTCGAATTTGTGGCGACGGGGGGCTACTATCACTCGCTCCCCGGCGACGATCTGCGGTCGTACATCGACCGGGCGGCGGAAGTTCAGCGGGCGATGGGCTTCGCCAACGAGAAGGATCATCCTGAAGTTGCGCCGTCGCAGTTTGAAATGAACTATAGCTACTCGGAAGCGGTCATCGCGGCGGATCAGGTGCAACTCTACAAGTTGATCGCCCGCCAGGTGGCGCGTCAGAGCGGCCTGACGGCGAGTTTCCTGCCGAAGCCGGTGACGGGCGTCAACGGCACGGGGATGCACACCAATATGTCGGTCTCGAAGGGCGACACCAACCTGTTCTGGCAGGCCGACGGCAAAGAAAGCATTTCGACAACGGCATGGGATTTCATCAACCGCATTCTGACGGTCGGGCGCGACATCTGCCTGATCCTCAACCCCAGCGTCAACGCCTACCGCCGCCTCGACCCGCATTTCGAAGCGCCGAACCAGATCAAGGCGTCGCCGATTGATCGCGGCAGCATGGTGCGTATTCCGATTGGCAATCACCGCTCGGCGCGCGTGGAAGTTCGTTCGATTGCGCCGGATGCTAACCCATACCTGGCGATTTACACTCTGTTCAAGACCGGTATTGAAGGCACAGTCGGTTCGGTTGCTGCGGATGCCATTCTGCCGGACAACATCTACGACGCGATTGACGATTTCGAAGCCAGCCCCTATATCAAGTCGCTGCTGGGCGCAGAAGTCGCGGAGAAATATGCTGGCCTGAAGCGCATGTCTGCGGATCGCTGCCCACGTCTGCTGGGAACGAAGATCAAGGCGGCTGAAATTCAGTTCCACCACGAAGTTCAGAACCAATACCTCTGGAATCAATTCTAGGCTTCGCTGTTCGCGCAAAAATAAACGGGCGTGCCACTGGCACGCCCGTTTTTGATTCCTGAGGCCGGAATTGTCAATTGACGAGCGTATGACTGACGGTGAAGGCCGGGGGCTGACGCAGCGACTGGTAGACGACGCAGTAACGCTCGGTCAGCTTGAGCAGGCTGGCGATCTGCTCTGCGGCGGCGTCAGTATCGAGGTCGAAGCTCAAGCGGATGGCCTGAAAACCGACCGGGGCTTCCTTCGAGACACCGAGTGTCCCGCGAAAATCGAGATCGCCTTCGGCATGGATAATCGTATTCTCGCCTAAGGTGACGCCAATCGCTGTGGCGACGGCGCGCAGTGTTACCCCGGCACATGCGACCAGCGCTTCAAGCAGCATATCGCCGGAACAAACGCTCAGACCGTCGCCTCCCGTCGCAGGATGCAGCCCTGCCTGCACAAGCGCGCGTCCGGTATCGACCTTACAGGTGATGCCTTCGCCGATGCGTCCCTGCGCTTTGAGCGTGATGAGCGCAGCTTCTGGCTCGGCTCGATATTGTTCCTTGAGCGGCTGCTGCAAGGCGCGAAGTTCTTCCGCGTTCATGAGTGGTTCCCTCTGTTGACGGCTGATAATCCGCAATTCTAGGGAATTTGTTCGTAACCACAAGGGCAGTTGGCGTCGTTTTTACACTCTTTTATACATTTGACCGGTGAACATGATGATCATCCACAGCGTGTCATCCATCAACCGCGTTCAGCGGTGCTTTCACGCTTGAACTGCGTTTCGTAGAGATGCGCGTACAATCCGCCCTGCTCGATCAGTTCATTGTGCGTGCCACGCTCGACGATGTGACCGCGATCCATCGCCAGAATCATGTCGGCGGCGAGGATGGTGCTCAGGCGATGGGCGATGACAATGCTGGTGCGCCCCGCCATCACACGCTTGAGCGCTTCCTGAATGAGCGCCTCAGATTCGCTGTCGAGGTGGCTGGTGGCTTCGTCGAGCACGAGGATGCGTGGGTCTTTCAAAATTACGCGGGCGAGAGCGACGCGCTGTTTCTCGCCGCCGCTCAGACGATAGCCACGTTCGCCGACAATCGTGTCGTAGCCGTCGGGCAGATCCATGATGAAATCGTGGATGTTGGCGGCTCGCGCCGCAGCTTCGATTTCCGCCTGCGTCGCGTCGAGCTTGGCGTAAAGCAGATTGGTGCGGATGGTGTCGTGAAAAAGGTGTGTTTCCTGCGTGACCATGCCGATTTGCTCCATGAGCGAGACGAGCGTCACATCGCGCAGGTCGTGACCATCGAGCAGGATGCGCCCCGCTGTCGGATCATAGAGGCGAGGAATCAGGTAGGTGAGGGTCGTTTTTCCCGCGCCGCTTGGCCCGACCAGCGCGATCAACTGCCCCGCTTTCACGTCGAACGAGATGTCGGTCAGGGCGGCTTCACGCGCCTGATTGTGGGCGCGTGGTGATTCGTCGTCGCCTTCAGCTTTGCCGTTGCTGGATTTTCCGCCAGACAGCACGGCGGTCACGTTGGACACCTGCCCATAGCGCTTGACTTCGCTGAGCAGGTTCATCTCGCGCAGTTCGTACTTGAACGAGACATCCTCGAAGGTCAGGTTGCCATGTGTATCGCTCAGCACGAGCGCGTTCGGCTTCTCGGCGATTTCGAGCGGCAGATCGACGACTTCAAAGACGCGCTCGAAGCTGACGACCGATGTGGCAATATCGACAGGGGCGTTGGCGAGGTCTTGCAGCGAACTGTAGAGCGTGCGCAGGTACGCGCCGAAGGCGACAATCGTGCCGACCGTGAACGCGCCCTGAATTGCCAGATAACCGCCGATGCCGTAGACCAGCGCCGTCCCGACTGCCGAGAACAGCCCGATCAGCACCATGAAGATCACGCCCCAGACAGCACGCCGGATACCGAGGCTGCGCACCTTGCGCGCCCGTTCATTGAAGCGCGCCAGTTCTTCCGGGATGCGCCCGAACAGTTTGACCAGCAGCACGCCGCTGATGTTGAGCGTTTCGACCATCATGGCGTTCATTTCGGCGTTAGCGTCCATCGTTTCGCGGGCGATGTCCCGCAGGCGCACGCTCAGTTTGCGCGCCGCCCAGATGAAAAACGGCACAATCATCACGCTGATGAGGGTCAGCCGCCATTCGAGCGCCAGCATGACGGCGACGACGGTCACAAGCTGGACGACGTCGGTGATGATGCTGACAATCGTGTTGCTGATGGCGGTCTGCGCGCCGACCACGTCGTTGTTGAGGCGGCTCATCAGTTCGCCGACTTTGGTATTGGTGAAGAAACGCAGCGACATATCCTGAAAATGGGCGTAAAGCGAGGTACGCAAATCGTAGACCACGCCCTCACCGACGCTGGAGTTCAGATAGCGCTGTCCGACGCTGATGACTGAGCCGATGGCAGGCACAATCAGCAGCGCCAGCGCCAGAATGATCAGCCGGGTCAGATTGCGGTTCGGGATAGCGTCGTCAATCAGGTCGCGCATGATCAGCGGCGAGACTAAGGCCAGCCCGCTCGACGCAATCAGCATCAGCAGCATCGCGCCGATCTTCCAGCGATACGGCTGCGCATAGGTAAAGACTCGTTTGAGCAGTTTCCAGGTAATTTCGGGCTTTTCGTCGGTGGCATTCATCCGTCGCCACATGCCGCCGCCACCGCCGTGCATCCCGCCACCCATACCACCATACATTAGCGCTTGTCCTTTTGATTTTGATCGGTATCGTTTTCCAAAGTCGATTCGGAACTAAACGTTCCGCGCAGGATATGCATCGCCTCGATGAGATGCGCGCGCTGTTCGTCCGTGAGCACGAGCAACTGTCTGGCGAGTCGCTCGCGTGATGTATCGGAGGCTGCTTTCAGGATCTCAATCCCGTGCGGCGTCAGCTCAAGGCTGGTGCGCCGTCGATCATGAGCGGCAGCCAGCCGCGCCAGCAGATTGCGCCCTTCGAGACGGTCAATCATCTTGGAGATGGTCGGAAGGGTCAGGCCGATGTGTTCGGCGACCTCCGAGAGTGACGCGCCGGGGTGGCGGCGCAGAAAGAGCAGGGTGCGGAACTGCGGCACCGACAAGTCGAGGCCGGGCTGAGTGCGCATGTCCGCGCGGATATTGCGCATGACCAGCGGCACGGTGTCCGAGAGGGCTGCCGCCAGCGCTTCCGCAGAGAAATTAGTTTCATTATCTAATGGTTTCATTCTCTAAGTATATTTGAAAACAGCGAAAATAAAACCTGTCCATTTGGGCAGGTTGGGGAATTGGGATTTTAGAGGATTGGAGTGGTTTGACAGCTTAAAGAAACCTCACCCCGACCTGACGGTCGTGCCCTCTCCATAGGGAGAGGGCGGCTGAGCGCAGCGAAGCGGGTGAGATCAGAAATGAACGTCAATACGTAAAGCGATTATTCCAGCGTCACCACCACATGACGGAAGGTGATGTCTTTGATGAACGGGATTTCGGTTCCGGACTGCGGCACGCCATCCACCACCAGCGAAACGTGATTACCAGAGCCTTTGCGCGTGACGGTAATGTCGTAGGTGATGCCGCGATGGACGCGCGACGCCTTGAAGCCCGTCCAGTTTGTCGGGATGACCGGGGCGATCTCCAGCCCTTCATAGCCAGGGCGAATGCCGAGGATCGACTGGGTGATGGCGACGTAATTATAAGCGGCGGTTCCGGTCAGCCAGGAATTTTTGGCCTCGCCGTGCGTCGGCGCGTCGCGCCCGGCGATCATCTGGGCGTAGACGTAGGGTTCGCAGGTGTGCAGTTCGCTGATGTGTTCGCGCGCCGACGGATTGATGCGGCTGTAGTAGTCGTGGGCGGCGTCGCCATTGCCGACGACGGCTTCCGCCATCATGATCCAGGGGTTGGTGTGGCAGAAGATGCCTGCATTTTCCTTATAGCCGGGGGGATAGGACGAAATCTCGCCGAGGTTGAGGTAGTAATGCGAATAGGCGGGCTGCTGCAAAATGATGCCGTGCGGCGTGGCGAGGCGTTCTTTGACGGAGGCCAGCGCCTTTGCGGCGAGGCCATCTTCCACACCAATCCCCGCCATCACGCAGATGCCCTGCGGCTCGATGAAAATCTGGCCTTCGGCGCATTCCGCCGAGCCGACTTTCGCGCCAAAGTGATCGTAGGCGCGCAGAAACCACGCGCCATCCCAACCATATTGACGGACGGTGGCGTCCATTTGCGCGGCGGCGCTGGCATAGCGCTCAATATCGCGTTCGTCGGCGCAGCGGCGCGTGATTTCCGCCATCTCGTGCGCCGCGATCACGAACAGACCCGCGATGAACACCGACTCGGCAACCTTGCCGTCGCGGTTGGTGGTCGTCTGAAACGATTCGCCCGGTGTATCGGAGAAAGTGTTGAGGTTGAGACAGTCGTTCCAGTCGGCGCGCCCAATCAAGGGCAGACCGTGCGGCCCCAGCCGATCCAGCGTGTACTGGATGCTGCGCTGAAGATGTTCGTAGAGCGGGGTTTCGCTGCCCGGTTGGTTATCGAACGGAACGCTCTCGTCCATGATCGACCAGTCGCCCGTCTCCTTAACGTAAGCGGCGACCGCCAGCACCAGCCAGAGCGGGTCGTCGTTGAAATTGCCGCCGACGGCATTGTTGCCGCGCTTGGTGAAGGGTTGATACTGGTGATACGCGCCGCCTGTTTCGAGTTGGGTGGCAGCGATGTCGAGGATGCGTTCGCGGGCGCGCGCCGGGATCATGTGGACGAAGCCGAGCAAATCCTGATTCGAATCGCGGAAGCCCATGCCGCGTCCGATGCCTGTCTCGAAGCCAGACGCCGAGCGCGACATATTGAAGGTGACCATGTTCTGGTAGGCGTTCCAGATGTTGACCATGCGATTGGTATGCTCGTCAGGCGTCTCGACCTGATATTTCATCAGAAGATCGTCCCAGTAGACGCGCAGCAGTTCGAAAGCCGTGTCGATTTCGTCGGATTTCAGGTAGCGCGCAATCGTCGGTTTGGCGCGCTTCTTGTTGATCGTCTGCGAAGCGGGCGGGTCGAACTTGTCATCGACCGGGTTTTCCTGATAGCCGAGGATGAAGTTGATCACGCGGCTTTCGCCGGGGGCGAGACTGATTTTGACGTGATGTGAGCCAATCGGCTGCCAGCCGTGCGCGACCGAATTGGCGGACGCGCCGTTCTCGACCACCAGCGGCGTTTCCCAGCCGCGATACGCGCCGAGAAAATCCTGACGCTGGGTGTCGAAGCCCGCCAGCGCTTCTGAGCAGGCGAAATAGGCGAAGTGATCGCGGCGTTCTCGATACTCGGTTTTGTGGTAGATCACGCCGTCTTCGATTTCGACCTGACCGATGCTCAGGTTGCGCTGGTAATTGGTGGCGTCGTCGTTGGCATCCCACAGGCAGAATTCGACCAGCGAGAAGGCCGAGAGATCGGCGGGTTGATCACGCTGATTGGTAACGGTGAGCTGCCAGATTTCGAGATTTTCGCCGAGCGGTACAAAATAGCGTGTGCTGGCCTGAATGCCCTGATAGGTCGAACTGATGATGGTGTAGCCCATGCCGTGTTGGCAGGTGTAGCTGTCGAGCGCGCTGCGCGTCGGCTGCCAGGTTGGCGACCAGTATGCGCCGCTGGCGTTGTCGCGCAGGTAGATGTAGCGTCCGCCCGTATCGAGCGGGGCGTTGTTGTAGCGATAGCGGGTCAGGCGGCGCAAGCGCGCATCTTTATAGAAGGAGTAGCCGCCCGCCGTGTTCGAGATGATGCCGAAATAGGCCTCGCTGCCGAGGTAGTTGAGCCAGGGCAGGGGCGTGTCCGGTCGGGTGATGACGTATTCCCGGCGCGCATCGTCAAAATGTCCGTAACGCATGATTGCCTCCATAAGAGCTATAGGGGGAGCGCTCTCAAAAGGAGCAAAAAAACGGACTGTGTCGGCAAAGTTTTCCAAGAAAACGAACTTGTGGGAACGCTCCCATAATTTCTGCTAACAGTAACACGCTTCGGGGCGGCATGTCAACTTGCTGGCGTCCGCGGGAGTATCGAAAAATGTGAGTATTTGTAAAGGCAGACCCATGTAGGCTTGTACGAAAAAGAATCGCCGCTGGTTGAATCGCTTGGGGTTTATGCAGATTACCTATTCAAGACGGAGAATGGGCGAAGCACGCTTCGCCCCTACAACCTCTCTATCCCGGCTGACCGTGCGAACTTCGTTCGCATTGCAGGTCAGCTTCCCTTTCGCGCGAACAAGTTCGCGTTACGCAAGCGGGGAGATCCCGTCTTGCAAGTCAAGTGGGGGCAGTCACGGCTGCGGCCACTTGACCGTAGTGAGGATCAAACGGACGGTTGGAGTGAATGACGCCATAGGCCAAATGCAGCAGTTTGCGCATCACGGCGACGATCACCGCTTTAGGCGCTAAGC
>DAOUCB010000011.1:0-11549 GCA_034432495.1 Anaerolineae bacterium
ACTAAAATAGCGGATGGTTTCGGTTAATGTCTTTGGTGTTTTGGTTTCAGTGGTCATCGTTTTTCTTATTCTTTTACTGCAAATTTATAGTTAAATTATAGCACAAATCCTTTGTGTGTCAAGTATATTGTTGCCAAGATCTATCTGAGTCGATCATTGTCAGCCGCGAAGAAAAATCCGTTCTGCCTGCGGGCGTGCCGCCGATCACGCGCTCCAATCCTGAAATCATCACCGGAACCGCCGTTGTCAAAAATGACGACGAACTCAAGCCCGAAAAGCCGCTGCCCGAAGCCCATATCGAGCTGCCCGCGTTTGCGGTCAAGCACGAATCAGCGAGGCTCGCCGCGCCGCTCACAGACGATGAAGATGATGAAGATCGACTTGAACAAGACGAGTCGGAAGATCAGGAGGAGGACGAAGAAGAGGAAGAACGTCTATAACGATTTAGGATTAAGAAGCCTGCCACAACGATTAGCCCCAGCAGCCCCAGCGCCGCAAACTTGAAGAAGCGGCTGTCCGTAATCAGCGTCAGTACCCCGAACAAGGCACAAAAAAGATAATAACCGATGACGAGCCTGCGCTGGCTAATGCCGAGATCAATCAGCCGGAAATGCAAATGTCCTCGATCACCACTGAACGGACTGCGTCGCTGCCGAAGGCGATTCACCACCTGCCACAGGCTATCGACCAGCGGCAGCCCCATGACCAGCAAAATCGTCGCCATTTTCGCGCCGCCAATGATCGCCAGCGCTCCTAATACGTAGCCGAGGAACGTCGCCCCGCCGCCCATGATGATCCGCGCCGGGAAGAAGTTGTAGAGGATGAAACCCAATGCCGCACCCATCAATGCCAGATGCAGCAGACTGACGCTGGTCTGCGCGGGTTCGATGCGGAAGGCGCTGTTGATGAAGAGGGTTGCACCCGCAATGAAGGTTACTCCGCCTGCCAGTCCGTCCGCCCCATCAAGCCAGTTCATCGTGTTCATCATCCCAACAAGCCAGAAGAAACTGAGTGCAACCGTCACGATAAACGGCCAGGGTGGAGTCTGCTGCCCGGTCAGCGGATTATTGAAGTATTCGATAAAAATCTGAAAGGCAATGGCAATCGCCGCACCGAGCGACTGACCAATGAACTGAAAGAGTGGCGACAAATCGTAGATGTCATCGACCAGGCCGACCAGAAACACGACCGAACCGCCAAGTAGCAGCCCGCACAAGCGGATAACCTCATAGGAATCGAGGCGAGGCACAGGTAGAAGCTGCGCCGCTAGCACTGCCACGACAAAACCGCCGTAGAGCGCAATTCCGCCCAGCTTCGAGACACGGCGGGCATCGGCTTCGCTCTGGCGGCGTCCGCCAAATTTCGCTGTGATATTCAGCCGCTTGCCGAGCCAATCCGCAAGCGGAACGAGGAGCAGCGTTGTGCTCAACGCCAGCCCGAAAACCAGGAAAAAACTGGTCATGTTCCGAATTGGCGATCCCCGGCATCACCTAATCCAGGCACGATGAAGCCGACTTCGTTCAGGCGCTCATCAATGGCAGCGAGATGAATCGGCACATCAGGATGCGCCTCACTAAGATGCTTGACTCCTTCCGGCGCAGCGATCAGCCCCACATACTTGATACGCGGCACGCCCCAGCGCTTGAGGATGTCAATCGTCGCCGCTGCTGAACCGCCGGTCGCCAGCATTGGATCAAGGACAAGACAGAGTTGCACAGTTGGTTTTTCGGGCAAGCGGTTGTAGTATTCGACTGGACGGAGGGTATGCTCGTCGCGATAGAGGCCGATATGCCAGACCTGAACGCTCGGCAGGAGCATCAACGCGCCTTCGACCATGCCAAGCCCCGCCCGCAGGACAGGAACCAGGCCAATCGGTTCTTCGTTTTTGAAGCCTTTCGCAATCCCCATTGGTGTTTTCACATCACGCGGGGCAAGTTTGAGGTCGAGTGTTGCTTCGTAGACCAACAGCAGCGCAAGTTCGCGCATTAGCTCGCGAAAACTGCGATGATCGGTGCTTTCGTCGCGCAGGACGGACAATTTGTGTTGAACCAGTGGATGCTGTGAAACGTGAACCATTTCGGTCATGGTATCCCCCTTCAAAAATCGGGCAGATTGTACGCGCTCACCACCCTGCCTGTCAAAGCACCTCACACGACTGTGATCCGGTAGGGAAACCGCTCGGCTGCCACGCGACCGGAAAATGCCGTAAGAGAACAACGGATGCGACAAGGGAAGCATAACCGGAAGCGGCAAGCGGACGCGACAAGGGAAACCCAGGATTCTTGTATTTTGTTGCACCAAATGATACCCGCTTGATAGAACCCCCTCCCTTCAGCTATACTTAGCAATAGAACATATATCCAATTTTGGAGCATTCAATGACCGATGATGACGGGCGTTTGGTCAGCGGCAAACCCCAACGCGACGAGCGCGAAAATATCGCTCTCCGCCCCAAACTGCTGCGCGAATTAATCGGACAGGACAGCGTGCGCGAGCAGCTCAAGATCATCATCGAAGCGGCTTCGGTGCGCAAAGAACCCGTCGACCATGTTCTCTTTTATGGCCCACCCGGCCTCGGCAAAACGTCCCTGGCACACGTCATCGCCAACGAGATGAGCGCCAACATTCGCATTACCGCTGGCCCGTCGATTGAACGCGCGGGCGATCTCGCCGCCATTCTGACGCACATGAAGCAGGGAGACATCCTGTTCATCGACGAAATTCATCGCCTCGGACGCGCGGTCGAGGAAATTCTGTATCCGGCGATGGAAGATTTCGCGCTTGACATCGTGATCGGCAAAGGCCCAGCCGCGAAAAATGTCCGCCTCAATCTGCCGCGATTTACGGTGATTGGCGCTACAACGCAGCTTTCGCTGCTCGCAGGGCCGCTGCGTGACCGCTTCGGTGTGCGCTTCCGCCTCGATTACTACGAAGAACTTGCAATGGAAAAAATCATTGACCGGGCGGCGCACATGCTTAAAATAGAGATCATGCCGGAAGGCTTATCCGAAATCGCCCGACGGTCACGCGGGACGCCGCGCGTTGGCCTGCGCCTTCTGCGTCGCGCCCGTGACTATGCGCAAACCCGCGCTGAAGGCGTGATTACTGGCCCTGTCGCAGGGGACGCACTCGAATTGATGGGCATCGACTTTCTCGGTCTGGACGACATCGACCGCCGCGTCCTCAAGACGATTATCATCAACTATGAGGGTGGCCCGGTCGGGCTGCCAACGATTGCGGCCTCGATCAGCGAAGACAGCTCGACAATCATGGATGTCTACGAACCGTACCTGATGCAGCTTGGTTTTCTCAAACGCACGCCGCGCGGACGAGTCGCCACCGCGCGCGCCTACGAACACATGGGCATTCTCTACAAGGGCGACAACGGTCAGCCAGGATTATTCTGAGGCGACGAGACGATGGATTTTCAAGCGCTCGGACGTATCATGCTGGTCATCGGCGCGGTGATTCTCGTCATCGGCGGCCTGATTATGCTGTTTGGCAACTCGCTCGGCGGATTTCCCGGCACATTGCGGGTTGAGGGTCAGGGTTTCTCGTGCATCGTGCCGATTCTCGCCTCGATTATTCTCAGCGTGGTGCTCACTATCGTCGTCAATATCGTTATACGATTGATCAATAAACCGTGAAACTCAGTAGTTTTGATTACGAACTTCCAGAGTCTTTCATTGCCCAGACGCCCGCAGAACCACGCGACTCGTCGCGGCTGATGCTGCTGGATCGTCAAACAGGCGAAATCGAGCACCACATTTTCCGCGAGATAGTTGACTACATCAATCCCGGTGACGTGCTGGTTCTCAATACGACTCGTGTCATCCCCGCACGACTGCACGCCTCCAAAGCAGATACCGGTGGCGCGGTCGAAGTTCTGCTGCTGCGTCAACTGGACGATGTGCGCTGGCAGGTGCTTGTCGGTGGGCGGCGCATCCTTGAAGGCACAAAGCTCGTGTTCGGTGACACAGGCATCAGCGCCGAAATCACCGAAGTGCTGCACGAAAGTGAGCGCGTCATCCGCTTCAGCCAGCCGATCAACGACTGGCTCGACCAGCTTGGCGAGATGCCGCTGCCGCCCTATATCCATACACCGCTGATCGATCCCGAACGTTACCAGACGGTTTTCAGTCAGCAGAAAGGCTCGGCTGCCGCGCCAACCGCCAGCCTGCACTTCACGCCGGAATTACTCGTCGCGCTACGTGCCAAAGGTGTCATTTTTGCCGAGGTCATCCTGCATATCGGCCTCGGTACTTTTATGCCTGTCAAAGAGGAAAATATTCAGGATTTCCACATTCACAGCGAGCGCGCAATTTTGTCGGCGACCGATGCGAAAATCATCAACGAGGGCAAGCTGGCAGGCGGGCGGATTATCGCCGCTGGGACAACCGTCGTGCGCACGCTCGAAACAGCTGGAATCCTGAGCGAAGGCGGCGACCCTGCGCATCCCGACGAACCGCTCGATGCCTGCCCCTGGCGTCCTGTGATCGCGTTTGATCGAGATACCGATCTGTTCATCTACCCCGGCTATCGCTGGCGCGTGGTTGATGGCTTGATTACCAACTTTCACCTCCCCAAATCGACATTGTTGATGATGATTAGCTCTTTCACGGGACGTGAACATATCTTCAACGCCTACGAAACCGCCAAACACGAAGGCTACCGCTTTTTCTCGTTTGGCGATGCGATGTTCATTCGCTAACCGAGGATTGACGCTCTGCGGTTTGTCCACTAGAATTGACGTTCTTGCCTAACCAATTTTCCCCGCTGAACTTGCCAGCTTATTCAGGTTCGCAAATCCAGCGGCGGTAAGAGAGAATTGGAGAAATCCATGTACGCAATTGTTCGTTTGGCCGGTGGAAAACAACACCGCGTCGAAGTTGGTCGCACTGTTGACGTTGAACGTCTCCCCCAGAATGTGAACGAAAAAGTCGAAATCACGGATGTGCTGCTCGTCGGCAACGACGACGCGACCGTTATTGGTCAGCCCACCGTTGAAGGTGCGTCGGTCTCGGCAACGGTTGTTGCTCAGTATCGCGCTCCGAAGATTCTCGTCTTCAAGTATCGCCAGCGCACCAAGACTCGCAAGATGCGCGGCCATCGCCAGTATTATACGCGCCTCCAAATCGACGCGATTAATTCATAGGGGTTATAAAATGGCTCACAAAAAAGGTGGCGGTTCCGTTCGTAATGGTCGTGACAGTAATTCGCAGCGCCTGGGCGTGAAAGCTTTTGGCGGCGAATATGTCATTCCCGGCAACATCATCGTTCGCCAGCATGGGACGCACTTTCACCCCGGTGAAAATGTTGGCCTCGGTCACGACTACACCATCTTCTCGAAGATTGAAGGTTACGTCGTGTTTGAGAAGCTGCGCGGCAAGCCTGGCCGCCAGCAGATCAGCGTTTACGCTGAACTGCCAAAAAAGTCGGAGTAAGGACGCACGCTAAGCGGGCGTCTAAGGTATCTACGATTGCATACGGACAGACCGTGTGCGGATAGAGGAAAAAATGAAGGAAAAAATTCATCCAACGTGGTATCCCGAAGCCACCGTAACCTGTGCCTGCGGCAATAGCTGGACCACTGGCGCAACCGTCGCCGAAATTCGCACCGACATTTGTTCGGCCTGCCACCCCTTCTATACGGGTGAACAGCGCATCGTGGACACCGAAGGTCAGGTTGACCGCTTCATGAAGCGTCTTCAGGTGCGCGACTCTAAGCTCGCCGAAGTCGAACAGCGTGAAGCTGCCAAGACCCCGGCGAACCTGCCCCTCTCCGACCTGAACGTGGACAAGCGCTATATCGCTCTGCTGCGTGAGAATAACCTCACCACCGCTGGCGAATTCATCACCCACCTTCAGGAAAAGGGCGAAGAGTCGCTGCTGGAAATCGCCGGTGTTGGCCGCAAGCTGATTGGCGATGTCAAGAAAGCGCTTCGTAATCGCGGTTACGATGTTCCAAAGGCGTCAGGCGAGTAATTGCATTCAGCATAATTTGAAGGCAGGCATTCAAAACAGATGCCTGCCTTTATTTTTGCCAAAATCTAAACTTCAGGGGGAAGCATGATTCACCATTCTGGCCGCATCGAGGTGATCTGCGGCAGCATGTTCTGTGGCAAAACCGAAGAATTGATTCGCCGCGTGCGCCGTGCCACCATCGCCAAACAAACCGTACAGGCTTTTAAACCGATTATTGACAATCGCTACGGGCTTGAGCGCGTCACCAGCCACGACGGACAGAATATAGATGCCAAACCTGTCGCGCACGCAGGGGAAATCCCTGCTCTGCTGCTGCCAAAGACAACCGTTGTCGCCATTGATGAAGCTCAGTTTTTCGATAACGCGATCATTTCCATCGCCGAAGACCTGGCTGAACGCGGTATCCGTGTGATTTGCGCAGGGCTTGATCTCGACTTTCGCGGTGAGCCGTTTGGCCCCATGCCCGAACTGCTCGCACACGCTGAAGAAGTGACCAAACTCCACGCGATTTGCGTCATCTGTGGGGAACAAGCCAGCCGAACCCAGCGCCTTGTGAACGGCAGCCCTGCCCGCTTTGATGACCCAATTATCATGATCGGCGCGAAAGAGGTTTATGAAGCGCGCTGCCGCGAGCATCATGAAATCCCCCGCTAATTCACCGACTTCCGCAGATCATTTTGCCCTCTTTTCCCGAACACGTTGACCCCGAACGCAATTTGCTATAAAATTACTTTGCAACGCTAAGCAATTTGCAAATATGGATAACTTGTTCGCGTCCGTTCGCGAGTTTACGTGTGGAGGAGAGCAAAAAATGGCTGTTGCTAATGCAAGTCTGTCCGCTGCCAATCCGGTTCAAAGCCAATCGGGGTTATGGCTGCGGAATCGCAACTGGGACCTGATGTTCATTACGCTGAGCGTTATTTTTGTCCCTCTGCCTTATCTGGTTTATTTACTGCTGGTTCGGCTCGGCGTCAACGATGACATCAGCCGCAACGTCGTCAATGGTTTCGTTGCGATTGCCATTGGTGGCCCCCACATGATGTCCACCTTCCTGCGCACCGGACTTGATAAGGGCTTCGCACGGCGCTACCCGATGCTGATCCGCTCCTCGATCATCATCCCGATTGTCGTGGTTTCGTTGGCCTTCCTGAATTTGCATTTGCTGCTGACCGTTTTCTTCTTCTGGGCGGCGACGCATGTGCTGCATCAGGTCACCTACATCGTCGAACTATACCGGCACAAAGAAACCAAGTTCGTGCGCAAGAGCGCAGTGACGCTGCAAGCGCGTCTGATCGACTACGCGGTGATCGCGACGTGCCTGTTCCCATTCGCAGCGCTCAAAATCAGCCAGGGATCATTCGTCGTCGGCGTCAACGACCTGACTTCGGTCGTGCCTGACCTGTTCCAGCATGAGTGGTTCTTCGTCCTGATGAGCATCGCCTTCGGCATCGCTTTGATTGCTTTTCTGGTCAAGTCGTATATCGAGTACCGCGATGGCTACATCAACTGGCCGAAGACCATCTTCATCCTGCTGACAGTCGCTGTCGCCTTCACCATGCCCGCACTGCCCAACCTCGACACCGCCTTCCAGGGCTTGAATACCTGGCATTCGTTCCAGTATCTCGCCATTACCTTCTACATCATCAAGATTCGCCAGCAGTACGGTCAGCTTGATAACGCTCCGCTGGTCAAGCGCTTCAGCAAAGGCAAGGACTCACGCGGCCTGTTTGTGCTCAGCACCATCATGCTGGTCGGCTCGGTGACGGTTTTCGTGGTAGTCTATCTGGCGGCGGGCATCCTCCGACCTGACATCGACCAGAATACGCACTTCGACATCGCCTACTACACTGCCATTCTCTCATTCCTGTGGATTCACTACTACCACGATCATTTCCTGTTCACGAACTTTGAAGCTCTCGACGACGCCTACGGTGAAGCGCCTGCCAAATCATAAGCGGTCATAAACGCACAGAGAGAGGTATGCGCAGGCATACCTCTCTTATTTATTGTGAACTGCTGGAAAAGAGTTACCAGGGGCGATGCGTGATGGTTCGGTCGTTTGGCACGGAGCGGCGCATGATTTCAATGCGACGAAAATTGTCTTCAGCGGTCAGTTCCAAAACACCATTATCGTAATACCAGAGCGGAGCGCTCTGCCGATCCAGCTTTACATCCATTGGTTCTTCCGTTAGCCCGACGACCTCAACCCGGATCGCTTTATACCCCGGTTGATAACTTCCCGCCGTCCGCCTGCTGATGAAGAAACGCACATCCTCATCCCATTCACAGGTAACATAGACCCAGCGATAATTGCCGCTTTCGCCATCAAGACCAATACCACTATCCTCGTAAAGCGCATTTTCCGAATCACCAGGGTAAATATGCAGCAGCAGCTCGCCTGAGGTCCGCAGTTCCGGCAGCACTGCGCCCGCACGAACAAACAACGGCAGTCGTTCCAGTGCCGCTGTAATTGTAATCAACTGCCCGCCGAAAATAGCCTCATTTGTCCAATAGTCGTACCATAGGCCGCGCGGCAAATACAGTGTTCGACCGCTCGCGCCTTTCTCAAGTACCGGCGCGACCAGAATATCGCCGACCAGAAAAGCATCATCCACGTCACGTAGAGCGTAATTCTCCGGTTCCGCCATGAAAAGGGGGCGTACCACTGGCAGCCCGTACTCGCGATGCAGAGCGATCTGCGCGTAAAGATACGGGAGCAGCTTCTTGCGCAATTCGAGTGTCAAACGGTTGATCAACTCGTAAGGCTGACCAAAAGCCCAGGGCTGGCGGGGCTGCATTCCCGCTCCGCTGTCCGCCCGCAGCAGCGGCAGCAAACAGGTCGCTTGCAGCCAACGTGTGAAAAGTTCGCCATCACTTTCACCGAAATAGCCTCCTACATTGACGCCTGTCAGGGGCAGCCCGGATAAATTCATATTGAGGATCATGGGTATGCTCAGACGCAATTGATCCCATGATGCCGAATTTGATCCTGTCCAGACC
Organism: Anaerolineae bacterium; assembly: GCA_034432495.1. Lineage (GTDB taxonomy): Bacteria > Chloroflexota > Anaerolineae > Aggregatilineales > Phototrophicaceae > Flexifilum. Next base: position 8,986 of record DAOUCB010000011.1, read on the forward strand.
AATCCAGTCGCTGCGCCAAAACCCGTGTGAGACATCACAACTGGACGATCTTCGGGGCAGAGTTTCCTGAGCGCAGCGTCAGTTGTCTGCGCCATCTGGGTCGCATACAGATTATGCTTCAAAGCATGGATTCCACTGAACTGTTCAGCGTAATCGGGCGGCGTTTCCGGCTTGCCCGAAGCGCCAAAAGTAGTGGGTTCTGCCAGTTCCAGCGCCAGTCCATCGACACCGCTTTCGATCAAGCGGGCGATCCGCCTCGTCCAGTAGTCATCAAGTGCCGGATTGCTGAAATCGAGCAGGTAAGAAACGCCAAACCAGGTCGCTACAGGGACAGGCTCACCATCAGGATATCGTAGGAGCAGATTCCGGTCGATTTGCGCAGCATCATCCCCATGCACAACCGGAATGATGGTCGCGATGACCTTGAACTGAAGCGCGTGCAATTCAGCAATGATCGGCTGAAGCTGCGCTACGTCCCCAGCAGATTGAAATAAATCGAGATAAAGCGTTTCGCAGAGCATCCCTGTGCGGCGAAACTCTGTCGCCACACGCGATAAATCCTGTGTCGAAGTGTAACGAAACTGTGCCTGACCGTAGCCAAGCGACCAGAGGGGCGGCATCTCAATTCGCCCCGTCAGTTCGGCATAGCGCGCGAGAACGGCATTCGTATCTCCGCCAGCAATCAGGTAGTAGCGCAGTTCGCCGTTTTCCGCCTCAAACGAAAGTTCGTTCGCGGCGGTACTACCCAGTTCAACTATTGACCGGCCTGGGTTGTCCCAGAAAACACCATACGCCAAATCGTCTTTCAGGCCGATATAGAGCGGCACAGAACAGAACAACGGATCGGTGTCACGCTTGTAAGCACCGGGATCAACATTCCAAAGACGAAACCGTTTGCCGCGCAGGTTCAGTCGTGTCGCGCGCATCCCCAATCCGAAGCAGGCTTCATCCTGCGCCAGCGTCATCGACAGCCGCACATCGCCGGAATCACTCCACTGCATTCCCGCCAGATCGGAACAGACAACCCGCCGATCCGGGTAAGTCTCCAGGCGAAGGCGAAATGCTTTCTTTTGAATAGTACAGACAAGCGACGACGAGCGCAGTATGATCTCGTCATCATTCTCCCGGAGGTCGAATGTCACCGCGCCAAAGTCGATTTTTTTGACCAGATCGGAGACTGGCGGAGAAAAGTTTCCATCGCTTGTGCGCAACCGAACCCGCAGGGCGTTTGGAGCAAACCAGCCAAGTTCGACCCAGCCGGTTTCACAGACAACGCGCAGCAAACTATCCCCACGCTGCACCTGCTGTACACTGCCCAATTCGTGCCATACTGTCGACGAACGGCGGCGCGCAAGATACCTGCGGTTATACCTCTCGTTGGTCTTCTCGCAGAACTTGATCGCATCGACCAGTTTCTTGCCACCAACATCAGCATAAATCTGCAATGGGTCTATCCGTCGCAGCATCTGGCGTCCCTAAGAAGAAAAAGATTCGTTCACCCATTGCATTGCATCGACCGCCACACCATCTACCCAGAGTTCCCAGTGGAGATGTGGCCCAGTGACTCGCCCAGTACTGCCCGTCGCGCCGATCACCTGCCCCACTGCGACGGTATCGCCCACCTCGACATTTTGCTGACTTTGATGGCAGTAAACGGTGAACACGCCCCAACCGTGATCGATGATGGTCACGTTACCACGTATGTCCAAATGCCCGACAAACACAACCTGCCCCGCTGCCGGGGCGAGGATGGGTGTCCCGATTGCAGCCGCGAAATCTGTCCCGGTGTGGATACTGGCAAATGCGCCGCCATTATACGAGCGAGTCGCACCAAACGAAGCCGAAAGCGGTGCAGCGACCGGCAGTCCCATTGAGCCGTCGAAATAGCGTGTCGGTGTAAAGTTGCTGGTGATGCTTTGCAACTGCGCCAGTTCATTGTTTTGCAGCGTAGGATTAAGCAGGTCTTCCAGGCCAGCCATCAACTGAATGCTCTGGTGACCATAATTTCCGGCGATAATCTGCACATTTACCGTCAGCGGCGTTTGTGTTCCCGCGCTGTCCGTCAGGGTCAGGTTGATGGGATCGACCTGGGCAGCAGTACCAACGGGAATCCCGACCAGCAGCGTGTGCTGGGTATCTTCCTGATCGGCAGCATCGTGCAGAGTCTCGCCGATAAATGTCCCGCTTACCTTGACTCCGCTGCTCGTCGTCAGCCGAATTCGCCCGGTTTCCCCTTCGACAAACAGCAGCGGCGTAATATCGAGACTTTGCACCATTGCGGGAACGTCCAGCGCGATTTTGGGTGCCTGCACGCCCGGAATCACTAAATCCTGACCAGCATAAATCACATCTGGGCTGCTGACATGATTGGCCTGCACAATCGAATTGACGGTAACGCCGTACTGTTTTGCAATCAGGAACATTGTTTCACCGCGCGCGACCGTGTGAACAACCACCGCATCCGGCACAGCCGGGTTATCGGTCGCAGAGAGTGTCGGTTCAGGCGCGGCTTCAGGGCCAGCATCAGGAGTACTTTCCGCAGCAGCCGACACATCGAGCAGTTG
>DAOUCB010000012.1:0-19391 GCA_034432495.1 Anaerolineae bacterium
AAATCTTCCCGTGAACGGTTTTGTTTTTCGCCCCCTCCTTGAATTCGGGGAGGGGGTCGGGGGGTGGGGTCGAGCGAGAAATTTCCCCGAATGCACATCATCGTGTAAAACGTGTCCTCTCCTCAGCCCTTGAGGGAAAGGGATTTAGGGTGAGGGCTGTAATGTTGATTTTACAAACACCCTCTTAGTCCCAGTCCCCGTGACTTTTTCACGCACTCTGGAACAACTGCGGCGTATCCGACTGCGTGGGGGTTGCCGTTGCGGTCGGATAGGGCGTATTCGTTAGGCGTGGATCGCGTGTCGCGGTCGGAATGTTGGTCGAGGTCGCACTCGGTCGCTCAGTCGGCACATTCGTGACCGTTGGTGGGGGCGACACGGTGTTCGAAGGCGTCAAAGTCATGCTCGGCGTTAGGGTCGGATTCGCCGCCTCAATCAGGACATCGCTCATGTAACCCAGTTCGATTCGTTTGGTACTTGGGTTAATGTCGATGCTGTACCACTCCGATCCTGCATCCTGACCCAGCACGCAGACGGTTGTCCCTTCATTGAATTGAGTCTTCACCGCCGACGACGTGCTGGGGCCTTCGCGTACAATCGCCGCCGGGACGATCACGCGGAAGTCCTGGCAGGGTGGGGGCGAGGTTGCGGTCGGCAGTAGGGTAGCAGGTAGCGTCGCCCGGGCGACGAATCCCGCTGCTGTTGCTGTATCGACTTGCTGCGCTCGCGCCGTTGACTCGACCACGCCGAGTCCGCCCGTCCGCAGATAGGTCTGCACCCCTTGCCAGATGTAGTAAGCGCCGAAGACCAGCGCCGCCGCCAGCAGAAACGCCAGCAGAGCGGGCGGCCCGCTCCGCGAATTTCGTCGCATCAAGCTGCCTCGTAACTTGCTCTGTGCTGCATTTTTACCAGAAGACCCCTCCGCTTGCCAGCACGCATCCTCTACGCGCGCCCTCCGTCAAGCCGTTTCACTCTGCCACACAAATGTAAAATTTCTTCACCTTTGTCCTTTTCTTCCCCCTTTTTGCGTCGTTGCGTGAAATCTTTGCGTTTTTCCCTCGCCCCGCTAGCGCTGAGGGGACGACGCTATAGGATGTAGGGGCGAGGCACGCCTCGCCCCTTACTCGGAGGATTGCCGGAGCCTGACTCAGCAGGTTTGTTTCCCTCGCCCCGCTTGCGTGGGCGAGGGGATGCTGACCTATTGCGAACTTCTTTTGTTCGCACGGTCAGCAGGGGTGAGGGGCAATTTTGGAGGTGTCTCTATAGAATCAAGCGCGCCCGCAGACAATTTTGCTCTGTGGGCGCGCTTGAAATTCTGTTTTCTCAGAACGTGAAACGGACGCTGCTTAGGCTTTTCCCAGGATGGTCGTCACCTGAGCGAGCAGAGGTTGCCAGCCGCGCATTTTGGGGAAAAAATCATCCGCCCCGGCGCGCATAGCGTCTTGCCGATCTTGCTCGTTATCGGCGGCAGTCAGGATAATGATCGGGATCGAACGGGTCTCAGGGTCACTCTTGATGCGCGAACACACATCATACCCGCTCATTTCCCCTAAGCGAACATCCAGCAGAATTAAATCGGGCGGCTGCGCGGCGACCATTCGAAGCGCCTGCGCACCACTGTTCGCATGAGTGACCGAATAACCCGCCCGCTTCACGACGGTTTCCAACAGTTCGCGGTTCATCTGGTCATCATCAACAATCATGACGATCTGCGGCATTGTGAAAAATCCATGACATGAACAGAGAATAAAAACGTTACGTTCGATTATAAGCAACATTGATCGCGTATGCTACTTGACCAATGTAGCTATTCCAGCATAGAATAGGGCTATTATGAATTTGCTGCCCGACGAAACACTCCTCGGTTTGCTGGCTGCTCAGGCTCGGCATGGCTACCAGCTAATCGACTGCTTCCGTGACCCGGCGCAGTTGGGGCATGTCTGGTCGCTCAGTACCAGTCAGATTTACGCCGTCCTCAAGCGCCTCGAAACGCAAAGTTTGATCGTTGGGCGTGCCATCGAGTCCGCTGATGCGCCCACCCGCGTCGAATACACGCTCACCGGGGCAGGGGTGCAGCGTCTCGAAGCCTGGCTGACCGAAGCGCAGCCTTCTGCAAGCGTTCGCCGCGTGCGTGTCGAATTTCTGAGTCGGCTCTACATTGCGCGCCTGCTCAACCTGCCCACGCTCGAACTTGTTCGTCGCCAGAAAGAAAGCTGTCGCCAGCGCCGCGCCGCTCGTATCGTGGAACGGGATTGTGCCGCGCCCGGCGTTGGGCGCTTGGCGCTGGATTTGGAAGTTGCCCAGTTGGAAGCAATTCTGGATTGGCTGGATCGTTGCGAACTCGACCCTCACGAGGACATTGAATGAAATCGAAACTGCTGGTTGTCGTTCTCCTGGCTCTGCTCGTGCTTGGCCTGCTGCCCGCCGCTGCGCAGACCAGTCAATCGCTCACTGTGTTCGCCGCTTCGTCGCTCACGGATGCTTTCAGTGAACTCGCGACTGGCTTTGAGGCCGCCAACCCCGGTGTTGACATTAATTTCAATTTCGCTGGTTCTTCCACGCTCGCGACTCAGTTGTCCAACGGCGCTCCGGCAGATATTTTCGCCAGCGCCAACAATTTGCAGATGACGAACGCTCAGACAGCGGGGCGCATCGCCACAACCTCTGCGCCGCGTACCTTCGCCAGGAATCGTCTCGTCTTGATTGTGCCTGCGGATAATCCCGCGAACATCCAGTCTTTGCGTGATGTCGCCAATCCCGGCGTTAAACTTGTGCTGGCAGCGCCTGCCGTTCCCGTCCGCACTTACACCAATACCATGCTCGACAAACTCGCCGCTGATCCTGCTTATGGCGAAGCCTATAAGACGGCGTTTTTAGCGAACGTCGTCTCGGAGGAAGACAATGTCCGTCAGGTGTCGGCGAAGGTCGCCCTCGGTGAAGCCGACGCGGGCTTTGTCTATCGCTCGGATGTCACGCCTGACATTGCCGATCAGGTCATCGCGCTCCCCATCCCTGACGCTATCAATACGCTGGCGACCTATCCAATTGCCATCACCAACGACAGCGCCAATCCCGAACTCGCGCAGAAATTCATTGACTACGTTTTGTCTGATGCGGGGCAGGCTGTGCTTGTTAAATGGAATTTCGTTTCCGTCCGCGTCCCCGAACAGCCTGCCACAGTCACACCCTACCAATGGCACTGCCGCTTCGTTGGACAGCTCTTGAATCCGCTCGCTGTCAGCGGTTAAGCATTTCCGCGCCGTTTATGCGAAAATAATCCGTAGGGGCAGGTTTCAAACGTGCCCTTATTTTATCCACTGCGCCGCTGTGTTTTTGCGTTTTGCGTTTTTGCATTTTTGCGTTGAATCTTTGCTATCTCTCTTCTTTGGATTTGGAGCGTTATGCGTCGCCTTCAACTCAGTCGCTGGTTGATCGCTCTCGTCGCCATCATTGCGCTGCTATTTCTGACTCTTCCCATCGTCGCGCTGGTCGGACGCGCCATCAGCGTGCAAGCCTGGAACGAACTGCCGCAGTCCGGCATCCTCGCCGCGATTCTGCTCAGCTTCGTGACGACTATGCTCACGCTCCTGCTGATAATTCTCTTTGGGACGCCCCTGGCCTATGTGTTCGCGCGCAGGCGCTTTCCCTTGCGCCGCGCCCTCAATATTTTGCTTGAACTGCCGATTGTTCTGCCGCCTGCTGTCGCCGGGCTGGCGTTGCTCGTCGCCTTCGGGCGGCGCGGCGTCTTTGGCGATGCGCTTGCCGCCTTTGGCATTAGCTTGCCGTTCACGACAGCGGCGGTTGTCGTCGCGCAGACCTTCGTCTCCGCGCCGTTTTACATCCGCTCCGCGCAAATCGGCTTTCAGGCCGTTCCCCGCGAAATCGAAGACGCGGCTCGCGTCGATGGCGCGTCCGGCTGGTCGCTCTTTCGCTTTGTCACACTGCCGTTGGCGAGTCGTCCGCTGGCGGCGGGCTTGGTTTTGAGTTGGGCGCGGGCGTTGGGGGAATTTGGCGCGACGATTTTGTTCGCAGGCAGCTTGCAGGGACGTACCCAGACGATGCCGCTGCTGATCTACAACATTTTGGAGCGCGACATCAACGCCTCGATCTGGGCGGGTGTCCTCCTGATCGGTCTTGCAGGGCTGGCGCTGCTCTTTTCACAATGGCTGCGCCGCGAGGATCAGAGTGCAGTTCCGGGCTGATGGGCTTTACGCGGGTTGCGCTTTGTCCTGCTCGTTCAACTGCTGCGCCAGAAACAGACGCGCGTCGTCGAGCGTCGTCGTCATCGCGAAATGCTGCATCGACCGGTAGTTCCAGCGGCTCATAATGTCCACCAGCGTCTTGACGAAGAAATTATCGCCCACCAGCACCGCTGTTCCCGCTTTTAGCTTGGGGTTTGCCGCGCCGTTGGACATCCGGCGGAAATGGACCAGTGCGTTATGCGGAAACATGCTCCCGGCGCGAATGTCGATAATCGAATGTACTTGCTCGTTTGGGATGCTGTCCGCCATGTCTCGCGCCTGGTCAATCGCCGCGAACAGGTCTTCCCATGTCCAGCGCCCCTCGACCGTGTACAGCATGACTCCCGCTTCTTTGTGATCCCAGTTGATCGTTACGCCCATGATCTGCCTCCAGCGCTTACTTATGAATATTGTATAGCCGCTGGCTTCCGAAAAAGTGTAAAGATTGACTTAGACTTGTGAAAGAATTGTCATGATTATCTATCTTACGCCTGTGGGCGGTGATCAGGATTTCTGGCGTGACCTGCGCCGTTCTGTGGGGTTAATGCTTGTGTCAACTGATTAGGAGCACACGCATATGAGCGATCCTCAGACCAAAGCCGACATCATCGAACATCTGCGCGCCGTCCAGCATGACCTCACCGCTACTGTCCAATCCATTCCCGCTGCCGATTTTGAACGCGGAACTGCTGAAGCGTGGTCGCCTGCCAACTATCTCAAGCACCTGCTCCTCAGTGTCAAACCCTTCGCCAAAGCCATCACCTTCCCACCCGACGCCCTCAAGCGACGATTTGGCACAGCACCGTATCCCTCACAAACCTACGCCGAACTCGTCGCCCGTTATCAGGTGCGTCTCGCTGAAGGGATTCGCGCCGAAGACTACGATACAGTCATGCCCACGACCTTTCGCATTCCTGACGACACGCCCGATGTGCAAGTCTATCTGCTTGATCTCTGGAATGAGGCTCATAACCGCATGATCGATGGGTTGGGGCGCTGGAGCGAATCTGACCTCGACACGATTGCCATTCTGCATCCGGCGCTTGGCACGATTACCACGCGCGAGATGTTTTTTTTCATCATTTACCACAATATGCTGCACTGGAACGATATTCGCGCTGCCAGCGTACCACCCACAGCGCCTTAAATCGGGTTACGCGCGTTCCAATGCTTTCATGGGAAGATGCTTAGCAATCCACATAGAGGCCATGTCTTGAAAGAAAAACATATCTTATATCTGGTCAATCGTTCCCCGGTCAGCGGCCTGAGCGTCGTGGGCGGCACGGAAATCGACTCCGCCCGCGCCCCGGACGCCTCGCTCACCGTCGGCGATACCATTTATCACGTCCATTTGAAAACTGGGTCGTATAAAACGCTCGACGCCGCTGCGCGCCGCGAGGCCCTCAAAACCGTCAACAAACAGCTTCAGGACGCTCACAACGCGTCCTGATTATTTGCGTTTGCGCAGACGCTTCCCCCAGCGATTGCGCAGCGTGCTCGTCCCAAAGCCGATGGCGACCGTCAGACCAATCGCCACCAGCCCGTTGATCACGCCCTGGCTCAGCAGCACAAACACGATCATGATCAGTACCAGCGCAATGATCGCGCTCACTTGATTGATGGTTTGTTCCGTCGGGCCTTCGACGGTGCTGCCGCGACGATTCTGTGCGTCCATTCGTTTTGTCATGCTAAATCTCCCATCGTCGCTGTCATTTACTTCACGTATTGCAGCGTCATCCCCCGGCCATTGCTGTCGGCGCTGGTTTCGGACGAACTGCGCTTGGCCTATAATATAACCATTCAGCCTTGCCAGTGAAATGCCAGTTCCGCACTTACGGAGGCAGCGATGGTACAGCAGAATGGGCAGTTGATTGCATTGGTCGCTCAGAGCGCCGGTGCGCCCGCTACACCGGATATTCAGGAGTTGCTCGAAAACCAGCTCTCCAGGCAATATGAATTCCAGCGTCAGCGCGTCAAAACGGCCTTGATCTATTCACTCATGGCGACTGCGGGTGTCCTGATCGCCCTGATCGTCTTCTCCAGCCTCAACCTGCTCAACATGCGCCGTCTGCCCACGCTCTACAATCTTTTCAACACCTTTGTCGAATGGCGCGATGAATCCCCACACGCAGGCTGTGACTGGTTTTGCGAATTTCGCACCCAGACGACCCGCTTAATCGACGCCGCTGGCGACGTGGGTGCGTCGATTTTCTTCCCCAACCAACAGGATGGCACGATACGCGGAAACATCGCCGGAATTGCCCGCCTTTGCACGCTGATCTCGGTCTTATTCACCGTCGCCTTTTCTTATCGCAAGCAGCTTGCCGAGTATTATCGGCTCAATGGGCAGCTTGCGCAGCTCGATGATTTTACCCATCTGCCGCGCTGGCAGTTCTGGCTGACGCGCATCCTCTACACGATCGCCGGCCTCTACGGCAGTTATGTCGTCATCTCGATCCTCTGGCTGGGGCTTTCGTTCGCCTTTAAAGACCTGATCCTCGATCTGCCGAATGCCGTCGTCGTGATTATTCTGTTTAACGGTGTCATCACCTTTGCCGCGACTTACGGCGCGCTGGCGGCAAGCACGCGCGATGTCCTCATGCTCGGTCTGTTTACCTTTGCCATTGGGCTTTTAGCCAGCTTTGCGCTCGCGCCGCTGCTCCCGCCCGATAATCAACAGTGGTGGCAGTCGGCGGTCAGCAACGCGGGGCAGTTCAATCCCTCAGCGCCGCTCTTTACGGGCACGCTCCTCAGCGGATCGCTGGCGCTGATCGTGCTCTGGTTCGATATTGACAGCATCATCCAGACCATGATCGACGATGGCGACACCCGGTTCTTGAGCCGGAAGGGCTGGATGACCGTTGCGCGAGTGCTCTACACGTTATTAATTGTGGGGCTGCTCTCCGTCGGTTTCGTCCGCGTTGACCATCTTTTCCCCGGCAACTATCTTTTCCACGCTGGCGGCTCGCTCTGTGCGATAGGCAGCGTCATTATTGCTGGCATCCTCATCCGCAAACGCCGCTTCCATCCCTGGTATCGAGTTTTCTCAACCTATCTGTTGTTGGGGGGAACCTTCGCGATGGGTGTCCTCAGCACCCTGCGCTTTGTGCCGACTTTCGGTACTGTGCAGTGGGGAACGGGTCTCATCGGCCTGACCGTCATTGAACTGACGCTCTTTGTCGCCGTCGGCTTCTGGCTCTACATCACCGTCGATAATCTGCTGGCGCAGGCCAACATCGACGCCTTCAGTGGGAAGGTCGTCGCCCTCGCTGCCCCGGAAAAGCCCACCACGCCGCCGTGATCTGACCAGCCTCAAGCGCTCAGGGCGCAGAGGCATCTCGCCGCACGACAAAAATCTCTTGCGCGCGAAAGAAGTCCTCGTCAGAAACCGCCGAGTAGATGATTTCCCCGGGCACCGACGCCGGATCGCGCGTCACGACATACGATGCAGCGGCCTGTCGCTCTTCCATCCAGGGAAAGAATTCGGCGAAAACATTCATCAGACTGCCTTTGGTGGACGCGACATAATCGTCAAACGCGCCTTCGTAACTGTTCCACGCCCAGATGACGTTAATCTCGCGTTCTGGCACACCCATCGCGTGAACGGTGTCTGCCGCGTGCCATTCCGCCGCGCGTGCGGCAATCTGATAACGGGTGAACAGCGCCACCAGCACGAGTCCAGTCACACTTGCGAACATAATGATCCGGCTGTGCTGGCTGATCTGTTCGCGGAGTTGCCTGCCCACCGCAAAAAGCGCGAACGGCACTAACACCAGCAAATATTCATCCCCAATCTGGAAGAACACCAGAATCAGCAGCAATGAGACGACCGCTGTCAGGTCGAGCAGCTTTTCGTGGAGTGGCGACTGAAGAAACGCACCGATCCGCTTTGCCAGCAGCGGGAGCAGCAGCACGCCGCACAGCAGCGTGACCAGTGTCAGCGGGATGCGCGTCATGCCGCTGACATATAAATTCCAGGGCATGAACGGCATCACGGGCCAGTTTCCCGGATGCAGCAGGTTGATGACATAGGTTGCCAGCACCGCGAATGCAGACAGGCACAGGATGATCATCGCCCGGCGTTTCAGATTGGGTTGGCGCAGCCACGAGCCATACAGCAGCAGCGCGCCCACCGCCAGCGGCGCGACGAACAGTGTCAGGTAGAGTGCCACCATCAGCCCGCGCCAGACCAGTTCACCCGCCAGATTGAGCGGCGGCTGCGTGATGAACGCCCGCTGCATCTCGAAGGTGTAGCGCGCCGCAAAATTCGGCTGAATGCCGCCGACATACAACTGCCACAGCGCCGCCAGCGCCGGAATGATCGCGCCAATCGCGTAGCGCTTGATTGCCCGCCAGCGCATCGGATCAAATAGCCAGACCGCGCCCCAGCCGACCAGCAGCGCCATTCCGAACTGACGCGTCATAATCGCTGCCCCGGCAGCAATCGATCCTGCCAACGCCCATCGGCTGCTTTGCTCCTTCAGCGACCGCGTATAAAAATACAGCGCGATGATGAGCAGCGACATCAGCGGCACATCCGTCATGAAGCTGTAGCTAAGCTGAAACACGACCGGGCTGACGAACAGCACCAGCACCAGCACGCCCGCTTGCAAATTACTGAAGTCGAAGACTTTCGCGAGCTTATAGCAGGCAAGCAGCCCCAGCATTTCTAAAACCAGTGTGGACAGTCGCAATATGCCCTGCGAATAGCCGAATATCAGGCTGAAGGCAGCGCTCCAGTAGGCGAGAAACGGAATATTTGCCGATAACCACTCGTCGAGGTGATACTCGCCCGTGTCCAGCAGATGCCGAACCGTCCGCGCATATGCCCAGTCGTCTTGCATCGCTGTCTCGCGCAGCGGGTTGATAAACACCATGCTCGCGATGAACAGGGCGACGACGACCAACAGCATCCAGTGATTTTTCAGAAGCTGAACGATCACCCTGTCAGGAGAAACGCGCCTGCTGGTTGTGTCTGATGTGTTCGGTGCGGGAGCAGTGATTTGCGCCATAACTTGATTACTCATCCCTCGCGCGAGCCTGACCTTCATTTTAAGCCCGATAGAACGGTCAGTGCCGTAACGTCTGGCGCTCGCGAATGACGCGCCCGTTCTACCTGAAAATAAAAAGACCGGGTGATCTGCATCCTCATCCAGTCTTTCCTGCACAAGCACTACAATTACTGTAAACCTTCAAATCTCGTTTGCCGCTCCACGACTCTCTGCTGCTTGACGCAGAGCAAGGAAAGCAACCTTTAGCGGCTGATCAACAGCGCTCGCTGGCTCATCAAGAACAAGTTGCTGATATGTATCCAAGAACACGCTGCGCAACCTATGAAAAAGGTGTAAAAAATGCCGTAGAAAACCTATGCAATCAAGGATAACAACTTCTATTCCGCCTGTTTGTTCGTATATGCTCGCTGCATAATCCTTTACATGCTCATCGATGCGTTCGGTTGTAATGAAAATGTAATTATCTGCCCTTTTTCCTGTATCCCTTATTTTCCTCAATGAATGATCTATATCATTGATTGTTACACGTCGCGTTTTCATTTCATAACTGGTTATGACTTTATCGTCATTAACGAGAGTTATTTCAAGATCGCCTAAAGAGCCAGTCTGCAAATCTGCTGCATTATGCCCCCAAAGAGGCAAAACTCGCTCACCAAGTCGATTCTCCGCAGAACGATATGCGGCTGCAACCACTAACACAGGTAAACGACTAGAGTGAGCTGTTATAAGATGTTGCTGAATGAGACTTACAATCGCTTCTGATGAAAGAGGTATTGTATCGTCGGAATGTCGTAAGCTCACCAGAATACTATCAATTTGTTCTTTTTGTTCATCTCTAACAATCAAAAGTAGCCGTACTGTCTCAAAGAGAACCACTTGTGCATCAACGCTATTTTCTTGGACATCTGTTAGCAATTGGAGTGTTGCTTTGTAAAGTATCTCTGGACGTCCGACCATCACCAGATCAGGGGTTAATGTGATATTGCGATTGCGGAAAGCAGGCGTCAAGAAAGCAGTCGTAGGATTACATGGCAGTGAATATTGCGCTACAAAAGAGGTAACGTAAGCCTCGTCGAAAGTCCTGCCGGAATAGGCATCGGGATCCCCGATTTCAGTATAAGGCTTTCTGATGTCAACCTCAGGTCTGTAAACCTTCATTAGGGTGGTCGCAAGGAGAAAACGAGCACAAGCTCTATTTCTTAGATTGCGACAGATCGCTTCTATTCGTGTTCGTATCTTTATATCTGCAATAAACGTGTCATGAATCTGGATAGATGCTTTAGTGTACGCTACTCTAAGAATTTCATTTGGTGTTTGTTCCATGTTACCTCAGCAACTTCGTAATTTGTCCACAATGCCTCAGTGCGTAGCTTTTTGATAGAGTGAGCATGTTTTGCAGGGGCTACGATGCAATTCCAGTCGCCGTATAATTCACTCATCAAATCACACTTGTAGCTCGAAATCGCTACTTTTCCCTTTACGCCCCTTAGGGTCTTTGCAAGTTGTCGGTGATCATCATCAGACATTTCATATCCATAGGCGTTGCTATCCCCACGAGCCTCGTGTGGATAGGGTGGATCGCAGTAAAACAGAGTCTCCGGGCTGTCATAGCGTTTAATCACCTCTATAGCAGGGGCATTTTCAATCTGTACACGGAGGAGACGTTGAACGATTTCGGATAAACCTTCTATACTGCCAAGCCAACGAGATACCGCACCTGCCATACCCGCACGACTCGTAAGTACACAATGTGCCCAACGACCACTGGATGCCGTTTGCGCAAGTCCGGTTCTTACCTGTCGTGCCCGAATAAAAAACCTGCGAGCTCGTTCTAAGTCTGAAACTTGCTCATCGATCTCTTGAATCGCTAATTCGAATTCTTCACGAGAAAATGGTGTGAGGCCGATGGATTCAAGTAACTCATCTTTTTGCTCTCGAAGCACTCTGAAGAAGTTGACAACTTCGCTGTCGAGATCATTGTAGGTCTCTACAGGCGAAGGTTCCCGATTAATAAGAACAGCGGCAGAGCCGCCAAAAGGTTCACAATAGTGCTCTGCTGTAGGTAAAAGAGGGAGCAGCCAATCAAGATGGCTGTATTTCCCACCATACCAACCAAACGCTATTTGCTTCTCCAATTATTTTCTCCTGAACAAAAATCGACCTTCATGAGGCAGATTTTCCAGTCGTGTCCAAGCGACCTGTAAACCGCCTTCTGTAAGCGATCTTTCGACCGCCCGGTGACCATCTCTCTTGCAGGCGAATTACTTCGCCCGTCATGCAGCCGACCCGGTGCGGAGCGGGTCGCCCCATTGCACCTGCTTGGCCTTGCTCCCGGTGGGGTTTGCCTGGCCGCTCGCATCGCTGCGCGCGCCGGTGGTCTCTTACACCGCCGTTTCACCCTCGCAACCTGACCAGGTTCGCTTGCGAACACGTTCAGGCGCAATCTGTTCTCTGTGGCACTCTGCCGTCGGGTCACCCCGCCTGGCATTTCGCCAGCACCGTACCCTGTGGAGGGCGGATTTTCCTCACCCCGATCACGTCGGGGCGCAGTCACCCGGTCTGCTTGGACACATTTTTATTATAGTCGAACACCCCGCCACCTTATAGATCAGATTACGCCAGCCCCATCTCGAAAATAGGTACATTTGTAAAACAAATGTACCTTGTCAGCGCGCAAATCAGGTGTTTAATAGAGTCTGTCCAACCACCTACATCGACGTTAAACCCCACAACATGCAATCCTGCCCAATCCGGTCGCGTGGTTCTCCCGTGCGTAGGCAACCGGATCACCCCGGAAGGGAACAACGGATATTTTTCGCGATTTTCCGGCAGCGAGCGCTTCCCGCGCTCCCCGACCGCTTCCGTCCCATTTTCTCGGCTAATGCTCACGTCCGGTGGTCAGACGTGGGTTGTCACCACCCCACCTCACCGCTACAATGAGGGCGTTAGCGTTCATAGGCTTATCGGATGACCACACGAGAACTTCCCCTGCCGCGCTGGCTGCGGCGGATCAGCACTTCCCTGCGCGGCCTCTTTGCCCCCGGTGATTTCACCGCTCTCATTATCGCAACAGTGCTTCTCCTGATGCCCGCGCTTTCCCTTGGCGCGGCGGGTTGGCCCCTCGATTCTGCCACCCTTATTCCAGTCACAATCCTGAGCGTACTCTTTGGCTTTATGCTGGCGCGCAGCCAGTATAATGAGCTGCTCGGCCTCATGATCAGCGGGATTTACGGGGCTTGTTTCGTCCTGTTAATCGCCGCCATCAACCTCCATGTTGGCCTCGGCGATGGTATTTACGGGGTCTTTTCTCGCCTGTTTCGCTGGGTTGTCGATGCCACTAATGGCGGCATCAACCAGGATGATCTGGTGTTTACGCTGCTGGTTGCCAGCCTGTTCTGGTTCCTCGGCTATAACGTTTCCTGGCATCTTTTCCGCGTGGATCGGGTCTGGCGCGCGATTTTGCCGCCTGCGCTCATCCTTATCAGCAACAGTATTTACTATACCGGCACGTCGAATCTCGACGGCTACCTGATCGTTTTCACCTTTCTGTCGCTGCTGCTGGTCGTCCGCTCCAACCTCGACGCCCGCGAATGGGACTGGTATCTCAACGGGATTCGCGTCCCACGCCGCCTGCGCACGCAGGTTTTTCGCGTCGGTGCGCTCCTTGCGCTGATTGTGCTGATCGCGGCCTGGGCGGTTCCGCGCAACGATATTGAGCAGCGCCTTCAGAATTTCCAGCAGTTTATGCAGTCAGAGCCGCTCCAGCAGCTCAGCGAACTCTGGAATCGTCTCTTTTCGTCTGCCGAGACGCAGGGGCCAACCACGGCTGACTACTACGGCGGTGATTCGCTTCAGTTAGGCGGCGCGATCCGCCTCGGCGATCAGGTCGTTTTTCTCGTGACCGCGCCGCAGGGACGCCGTTATTACTGGCGTTCGCGTGTCTTCGACAACTATGACAATGGTCGCTGGACGTCAGCCGCCGATACGCGCCTCACCGACCCAGAATCGCCGCTCAATGTCCAGTATGAGACCTTTGTCGCGGGCGCGCGTGTCCCTGTTCAGCAGACTTTCACAATGGGACTGAGCGCCTCGCGCCTGATCTACACTGCGCCTCAGCCGCTTCGTATCGATCTGCCAACGCGCACCGATCTCAAGTACATCCCTGACCCGAATCTGGTCAGCCAGGATATGCTCGTTTCGGTTGTCCGCCCGCTGAAAGTTCTTTATCGTGGTGACACCTATACCGCGACCAGTTCCATGAGCAGTGCCACCGCTGATCAACTGCGTACAGCCGGAGAAAATTATCCCCAGTGGGTCAAAGACGGCTATGGCAGTTTTATGCCATCTGCGACTGGGCGCACCATCCAGCTTGCCGGACAAATCATCAAGGATGCCAACGCCCAGACACCTTACGACAAAGCGAAAGCCATCGAGACCTGGCTGCGCAGCAACATCACTTACAACGAGACCATTCCGCAGCCGCCCGCTGGTCAGGATCCGGTCGATTGGGTGCTGTTCGATCTCAAGCAAGGTTACTGTAATTACTATGCTTCGGCGATGGTCGTCATGCTGCGGACAATGGGAATCCCCGCCCGTATGGCGGCTGGGTTCGCTCAGGGAACATGGAATCCCGGCGAAGATGCGTTCGTCGTTGAAGAGCGTGATGCGCATACCTGGGTGGAAGTCTATTTCCCCGGCTATGGCTGGATTGAGTTTGAGCCGACCGCCGCACAGGCACCGATCAATCGGGGAGATGAGCCGCAGCTACCCGCACCCCAGCCTACAAACCCACCGCCGACCGCGACCTTTACGCCGAGTCCTTCGCCCACGCCATCAGCGACCAATACACCGGAAGTGCCGCTCAAAAACACCGCCGAACAGCCAACCCAGGGTACGCCGACGCTGACCATGACGCTGACACCATCGGCGACTGCTTCGCCTGTGATTGTGCCGACCCAGCCGCCGCCGCTGCGTCCAGACCAGCGCAGCACTATTTCCAATGCACTGCCAATTGTAGGAATTGTGCTTGCAGTCCTTTTCCTAATCGTGCTAATCCTTGGCCTGTTGGTGCTGACATATTGGTGGTGGGAGTGGCGCGGTATGAAGGGGTTCAGCCCAATCGTGCGAGCTTATGCGCGTCTGGAACGTTATCTGGGCCTGGTGGGCATCCATCTCGCGCCAGAGCAGACGCCAGAAGAACGCCGCCGCACCATTGTTCAGGGCTTGCCCAGCGCCGAGCCTTCAGTCACCGCGATTACGCGCATGTACATCAACGAACGCTATGGCCCCAATCGCAAACCTTCCACGGCGGAGACGCCCCAGGGACAGGTGGCTGACCGAGCCTGGATGGATGCACGCGGCAATATTTTGCAGCGCTTTCTGCGCCGCGTTTTTATGCCCTGGCATCGAAAATAATTCCATATTTTCAAAAGAGAGACTCACTCCGGTGAGTCTCTCTTTTGAAATAATGTTGCTCGAAAAGAACTTTTGTGCTATTTTATGAACAGCAAAGATTCAGTTCATATATAGGGAGCAAATATGAGCGAAGACCACTCCACCCTAGGTCGCCAGACCGTGACGCCTTACTTGATCGCCAAAAACGCCAGCGACGCCATCAACTTCTATCAGCGGGCTTTCGGTGCGGTCGAATTTAGCCGCATGACCAGTGATGATGGGCGTGTAGGTTTCGCCGAGCTGCAAATCGGCAGTGCGCGCCTGATGATCTCGGACGAATATCCTGAAATCGACGTACTTGGCCCACAGTCACGCGGCGGGACAACCGTTGGCCTGGTCATTAATCTTGAAGCGTTAGCTGAGGTCGATGTCTGGGTCGAGCGTGCAGTGGCGGCAGGCGCGCGACTTGCCCGCCCTGCCGCTGATCAGGGCGTTGGTGTGCGCAATGCGATTGTTTTCTGCCCGTACGGGCATCGCTGGTTCATTTCGGCGGTGCTGGAAACGGCAGAGCAGGCCAATGAGTAATCCACTCGAAAAACTACGTTCCATTTGTCTTGCGCTGCCCGAAGCTGTCGAGGAATTTGGAGGCGTGGGTTCGCCTTCCTATAAGGTGCGCGACAAGATTTTCGCCATGCATCACGGTATGGACGACCGTTCATCGGTGTGGTGCAAAGCGCCGTCCGGTTTTCAGCAGGTGATCGTGGGTTCCGACCCGGAGCATTTCTTCGTGCCGCCCTATGTGGGCAAACACGGCTGGATCGGGCTGTGGCTGGATGTCAGTCAGGACTGGGAATTCGTCGCCGATTTAGTTGCCGACAGCTATCGCATGACCGCTCCCAAACGACTTGTCGCCCAGATTAAACCTACAGAATCGCCTCAATAGGGTAGGGGCGCACGACGGTGCGCCCACTTGAATTTACTCCGCGAACACATCCAGCAAGCGCTCACCGCGCGCCGACAGTCGATACAGGACTTTGCTGCCGCTGCGATACGACTCAATCAATCCCGCCTGCGATAAGCGCCCCAACTGCTGCGAGATGGCTCCTGCCGTCAGATTGAGGCGTAGCGCGAGATCGTTGGTGTGGGCGGGTTCGGTGAGCTGCTGAAGCAGACGGGCGCGGCTCGTGCCGAGTGTGATTTGCAAGGCTTCGTTCGGTGCAGTTCCCGGTGTGCGATTCCACAAACCCAGCCCGCGTGTCTGATAAATGAGCATGGGCAGATATTCGGGCACGACCTGCCACATGCCGCCGCAGACCGCGAACATCGACGGCACCAGTTGAACGCCTGTGCCCTGAAGCTGAAACTGCGACCCAAAATGTGGCGTGTGGTCTTTATGGATCAGGATTTCGCCCTGACGATATTCGAGCCGATCCGACAGATCGGTGAACATCGAGTCGATGCCATAGAGCGCCAGCGCGCGGGCGCGAAACAGAATGTCGTTTTCCAGCAGCGATGCAAGCTGCGGCCAGTACGGTTCGAGCGCCTGCTGCCAGTAGAAGCGCACTTCTTCGAGCAGGCATTCCAGCGCCTCACGCGGATGGTCGAGGAACATCTGCCGGATGGGACTCAACCCAGCAATGGAAATTGTGAACTCGATGTTTTTGCGGATTTGCGCGTCCGTCACATCGCGCACGCGGTCAATCTCGTCCTCGAAGCTCAGAATCGTCTTCGTTGGCGTCGGCGTCAGAAAATCAACGATATAGCGATGCGGCAGAATCGTCGCGTTCATGAATGGAAACTCGATGTGCGCAAATTTGCGCTGCGTTTCATCAATCCATGTTTTGTAGCTGGCCTGAAGATCGGGCGTTTGCAGCAGCTTGAAACTGCTGACGACCTCAATCAACGGGCTGTAGGCGAAACGGACGCGCTCAATATCGCCGGGACTCAGTTGGAGCGTAATCATTCGGCTGTGCCTCAAATGAACCTTCAAGTATTACTATAAACTAGAACAGCCATTCCACAACGGATTTAGTTTTTTCTAAATGAGTTTACGTGTTTTCCACCTCCTGATACAGTGAGTGTGTGTAGAGGAGGAAACCTCATGAACGACTACGAAGTATTTCTGCGGCTCAAGACAGACCGTGACCAACTGGCGCGTAAGATGCGTGACGCGCAGTTTGTCGAAGACGCCACACGGATCGAAAAAGCGCAGCCACGAGGACTGCGCTTCCACTTACATTTGCCACGTATCAGCGGCTTGCGGCTGAGTTTCCGTCGCCAGCCACGCTGTACAATCCACGCACCGCTTAGTGCTCGTTAATCACGCTGAAGACCATCGGGCGGCGCTTCGTCTCGTTGTAGAGCATCTTGCTCAGCGAGTCCTGTAAGCGCTCCCGACGTTTCCCGTTCCGGCTCTGCCGCATCGACATCAGTACATCATTGACCGTTGTCTTGACGTTGCCAATCAACTGATCGGCGTCACGCAGATAAATGAAGCCGCGCGAGATGATCTCCGGCTCGCCGAGCATTTTGCCCGTCTCGCCATCGACATTAACAACGACCATCATGAAGCCGTCGCGCGCCAGCACTTCGCGGTCGTGAATGACCGCTTTGCCGACGTCACCCACACCGCTGCCATCGACAAAGACGTAGCCGCCGGGGACGCGCTCGCCCGTCTTGCGCACGCCGTATTTGTCCGCCTCGATCACGTTGCCGTTTTCAACCACGAAAATGTGGTCCTGCGAGATACCCATCTGCATCGCGAGTTTGGAATGGGCGCGCAGTTGACGCAGCTCGCCATGAATGGGCATGAAGTATTTCGGATTGGTCAGGCTCATCAGGAGCTTCATTTCTTCCTGGCAGGCATGACCAGAGACGTGTACCGGGTAAAGCGGGTCGTAGAAGACTTCTGCGCCGCGCTGAAGCAGCTTGTTGATCGTCCGGCTGACCGTTTCCTCGTTGCCGGGGATGGTGTGCGCCGAAACGATAATCGTATCGCCATTCATCACGTCGAGGCTGCGATGCTGCCCCGTTGCCAGGCGACCGAGTACCGCCGATGGCTCTCCCTGTGATCCGGTTGCCATAATCACCAGTTGGTGCGGCGGAACGCTGCTGATGCGGCTGAGATCGACCAGCATGTCATCGTCGATGTCGAGAATACCGATCCTGCGCGCAGTCTTGACATTCTCGGTCATGCTGTGACCAGCAATCGCCAGCTTGCGTCCATAGCGCTTGGCGAGGTTGGCGACCTGCTGAATGCGCGAGATGTGCGAAGCAAACGTCGCCACAATGATGCGATCTTTCGCTTCGCGGAAGATGTCGTCAAATGCGCCGTTGACCTCGATTTCCGAATGTGTCCAGCCCGCCCGCTCGGAATTGGTGCTGTCTCCCATCAGCAGCAGCACGCCGCGCCGCGAAAAGTCTGCGACTTTGGCGTAGTCGGTCTTTTTGCCGTCAATCGGCGTATTGTCGAATTTATAGTCGCCACTATGGACGACGATCCCGTAAGGGGTGGTGATACCAAATCCCACACAATCCGGGATGCTGTGGGTGACGTGATAACTTTCGACTTTGAACGGGCCGACCTGAAGATCGTCACCCGGCTTGAAGACGTTGATGGTGGTTTCGTTCAGAAGGCGCGCATCGCGGAGTTTCACTTCAAGCAGCGCGGCAGTCAGCGGCGTTGCATACAGCGGGACGCGGCGCAGCATATCGACCACGTGTGAGACCGCGCCGGTATGGTCTTCATGACCATGCGTATAGAGAATGCCGTGAATCGTAAGGTCTTTACGTTCCGTCAGATAACGGAAATCGGGAATGATGTAATCGACGCCGAGCATGTCGTTCGCTGGGAACATCACGCCGGTATCGACAATGATCGCGTCGTTTCCCAACTCGATCACTGTCATATTCTTGCCGACTTCGCCGCAACCACCTAGAGGAACAATACGAAGTTTTGGTTTCGATTTTGCCATAGCAACACTTGAGCGGCACACCCTATGTGCGTCGCTTTGTCCTTTCTTGTTTTTTCCACTAAATCAGATTCCTGTAAGAAAAATATAAAAGCTAATTTTAGACGCTAAACTTTACAAAACAGCCCATACCACAACCCCTGCACACAGGGGAGAATATTTTCTTTTGAGTAACCTACAGCGTATTATAGCACAAAAATTGTTATTGTGTTTTTAAGTTGTTTCCAGTCGAGACCGATACACAAATCGCACATGAATGCTGCCAGATTTCGAAGCTGCCCACGCTCGTTGTGATCGTCTTGCTTAGGTGATAGTCACGCGCGAGTGCGTCATGGTCGATTTGCAAATGCATGTGCGGCATATCAACGCTCAGAATAGCGAACGGCGGTGCAAACGCGCTTTCGTCGCGCAGGGTGACGATCCAGTCAGGGTGCAGCTTTTCAACCAATGCCCAGCGGCGCGACAGGTTGTCTTCCGCCCAGATGTTAACAAAGGTGAAGCCAATGAAGGCAGGATCTCGCCGCGCCAGATACAGAAACGACTCGCCTGTGCCACGTCCGTCAGCGGGCATAGACGCCGCTGTCTGTTCAATCGCTGTGAGCGCGCGTTCGTTCCAGTTCGCGCTGACGTGACGCTCGATCAGTGTGATATTCAGGACAAAGGCTGCCAGCAGTGCCAGCAGCAGCGGTGCGCGCCAGTTCCACGCGACAGTCTGGACGCCAACTGCCGCCAGAATCACCCACCCGCTGACCCAGACGATAGGATAATACAGATTT
>DAOUCB010000013.1:0-15680 GCA_034432495.1 Anaerolineae bacterium
GTGCTGCTCGTCGGCGGCGAGATTCTGCGTATCGTCGTGCAGGGCTACGCGCCGATTGCCTGCGCCAGCAGCGGCTTGTCAGGGATTGCTCAACCCTTTACCTGGCTCGGCGATGCGCGCGCGTCCAGCCTCGCCTTCATGCTGCTGATTTTGCTGATTGCGCTGCTGGCCTTCCTCTACAGCGAACGACTCGTCCAGTCGCCTTACGGTCGTTTGCTCAAAGCCATCCGCGAAAACGACCCGGTGGCGCGCAGCCTCGGCAAGAATGTTACCCGCGTGCGCGCCCAGGTCATGCTCATCGGCTCAATCCTCGCGGCGATTGCGGGTGTCCTCTTTGCGCTCAACGAGGGTTTCGTCAGCACCAACGATTATGTCGTCGGCCTCACGCTCGAAGTCTGGGTCATGGTGGTGTTAGGTGGACTCGGCAGCAGTCGCGGGGCGCTGCTCGGCGCGCTGCTGATCACGATCCTCAACCGCGTGACTGCCATCGTCGCGCTGCAACTGAACATGCTTGGCACGGATCTGGAGTTCAACTATTTCCGCTATATTCTGCTCGGCGTGATTCTGCTGCTGATGCTGCTCTATCGCCCCAAAGGGCTGCTGCCCGAACGCGCCCACACCACCGATGCTCATCAGCAGATGGGGGAGGGCTAGACGTGCTTCGTGTCGCCAATGTCGTCAAGGATTTTGATGGCCTGCGTGCCCTCGACGGGATTTCGCTCGACGTGCCGCAGGGCGCGATCATTGGCCTCATCGGGCCGAACGGCAGCGGCAAAAGCACGCTCCTGAGCGTCATCGCCCGCACCCTCGACCTGACCGCTGGTACGATTACATTCGACGGTCATGATCTGACTCATGCTTCATCGGATGTGGCTTTTCAGATGGGGTTGGCGCGTGGCTATCAGGATGCCTCGCTCTTTTTTCAGATGACCCTCCTCGATAACGCGCTGCTTCCGGTCAAACAGCAGCGCGGTGAGCATCCCTGGTACGCGCCCTGGCGGCGCTTCTGGAAGCCACAGGAAGCAGCCAGCGCTGGGAATGCCGCTGATATTCTTCGGCGCGTCAAGCTGGACCAGCACCTCAACCAACCCGCTTCTGATTTGTCCGGCGGGCAGATGAAGCTGCTCGAAATCGGGCGTTCGTTGATGGGCGCGCCGAAAATGCTGCTGCTCGACGAGCCGACAGCAGGGGTCGCGCCCGCGCTGGCCTACGAGATTTTCCAGCAAATCGAAACCCTGCGCCGCGAGTCGGGCATGACCTTCCTGATTGTCGAGCATCGGCTCGAAATCCTGTTTGATTTCGTCGACAGCCTCTACGTGCTGCACATGGGCAAAGTCCTCGCGCAGGGCACGCCCGCCGAAATCTCCGCCAATGATGCCGTCCGCGAAGTCTATTTTGGCGACTAATCTCTACCCTGATTGTGCATTCGCGTCTTCGCGCCTTTGCGTTCAATCTTGTTTCTTTTTTCTCTGTGTCCTCTGTGCTCTCTGTGGTTCAATATCTTTGGTAAATCCGTATGATCACCATTTCCCATCTCGACGCAGGCTACGGCAAACTAACCATTCTCCACGACATTAGCCTGACGTTTGACGCGAACCAGTTCACCGCCATTCTCGGCCCCAACGGGAGCGGCAAAAGCACCCTGCTCAAAAGTATTTTCGGCCTGACCACGATTCACAGTGGCTCGATCCGCCTCGAAGATCACGAACTCGTCGGCCTGCCCACCGAGCGAATCGGTCAGCGAGGCATCGCCTACGTCCCCCAGCGCGAGAACGTCTTCACCGCCATGACCGTCCGTGAAAATCTGCTGCTGGCGCTGCGCAAGTTGAGCCGTGCTGACGCTGCCCACGCGCTCGAAGAAGCCTACGCTTTGTTTCCGATTCTGCCGAAACGCCAGCACCAGCGGGCGGGGCAGTTGAGCGGCGGCGAACGTCAGATGGTCGCCATCGCTTTAGGCTGGCTCTCGCGCCCGCGTGTCATGCTGCTGGATGAGCCGAGCGCGGGCTTATCCCCGCTCCTGACGAGCGACGTTTTCCACACGCTTCAGCAGCTTGCCGCGCAGAACATCACCCTGATCGTGGTCGAGCAGAACGCTCGCAGCGTCTTGCAGTGGTGCGAACAGGTCTTTGTGCTGCGCGAAGGTCAGCTCGCCTTTCAGGGAACCACCGAGCAAATTCGCGCCAACGATGATCTGATCAAGCAGGTGCTCGGCGTCGGAACGGGCGGCAAGCGCTCGTAGTTCATCATGAAGGTAAGCTGATAATCCTTGCTACCTCACCTGCTTCGCGCCGCTCAGCCGCCCTCTCCACAACGTGGAGAGGGCACGACCGCCAGGTCGGGGTGAGGTCGTCTTTATTCTGCAAGAAACTGTTTTAATGAGGTACAAGGCCATTCTCCGCGCGTTATAATCCCCGCACACTTACACAAAATAGGGTTCTCGAAAAATGCCTAACGAAACCATTTTTACGATGGACACGACCAGCCTCAAGGTCGGCGCAGGCGCGACTCGTGAAATCGGCGCGGATATGGCCGCGCTCGGTGTCAAGCGCGTCATGGTCGTGACCGATCCTCATCTGGTCGATTTGCCCCCTGTCCACACGGTCTGCGACGCTTTGCGTGCGCAAGGGATTGATCCGGTGCTCTATGATCAGGCGCGCGTTGAACCGACCGATCAATCCTTCAAGGCGGCGATTGCCTTCGCTGCTGCCGGGAATTTTGACGGCTTCGCTGCGGTCGGCGGCGGTTCGGTCATGGACACTGCCAAAGCTGCCAATCTCTACTCGACCTATCCCCCTGCTGATTTTCTCGATTACGTCAACGCGCCCATTGGCAAAGGGATGCCCGTTCCTGGTCGCCTCAAGCCGCTGATCGCCGTACCGACCACCGCCGGGACGGGCAGTGAAACGACCGGAGTCGCCATCTTCGATTATCTCGAAATCGAGGCTAAAACGGGCATCGCTCACCGCGCCCTGCGCCCGACACTTGGCATTGTCGACGCTGATAATACGCGCAGCCTGCCCTCGCTGGTCGCCGCCTGTTCTGGCCTCGATATTCTCTGCCACGCCATCGAGTCGCTGACCGCAATGCCCTATCAGCAGCGCCCTGCGCCCGAAAGCCCGAAAATGCGCCCTGCCTATCAGGGTGCGAACCCCATCAGCGATATTTGGGCATCGAAGGCGCTCGAAATGGTCGCCAAATACCTTGTGCGCGCCATACGCGATACCGACGACTTCGAAGCCCGCGAACAGATTATGCTCGCAGCCTCCTTTGCTGGCATGGGGTTTGGCAACGCTGGAGTGCATCTCCCGCACGGGATGTCCTATCCGGTTTCGGGGCTGGTGCGCGCCTATCGACCGGACGCCTATCAGAGTGACCATGCCATCATCCCGCACGGCATGTCGGTGATTCTCAATGCGCCCGCCGTTTTCCGCTACACCGCGCAGGCCAATCCTCAGCGCCACCTCTATGCCGCGTCGCTGATGGGTGTGGACATTCGCGGCGCAGCCGATGAGGACGCAGGCGAAATCCTCGCTCAGGCGATCATCAGCATTATGCAGGCCACCGGGATGCCCAACGGCCTGAGTGCGGTCGGCTTCACCGATGCTGATGTCCCTGCGCTCGCCGAAGGCACGCTCCCGCAGCACCGCGTGACCAAGCTCTCGCCGCGCCCCGCTGACAAGCCTGCTTTAGAGCAGCTTTTCCGCGACGCTATGCGTTATTGGTAGGTCATTAACGGGGGATTGCTCTCGTAGGGGCGCACCGCGTGCGCCCTTTTTCTCCCCTCGCCACTGCGTGGCGAGGGGAAGCTCACCTGCTTATGGTGAGCGGGGCGAGGTAAGTTTTACCCTTCCGCCTCAATCTCGTCGATGATCTTCAGCAGATCCAGCGGCAGCTTGATGGTATAGCGCGGAACTTCCGTCGCGTCAGCCGGGACTTTGGATCGGCGTGGTGCCCAGTCCAGCCACACGCTGATCATGCCGAAGTCGTTCGCGCCCTTCACGTCGCGCCCCAGATGATTGCCCACCATCACGACGTTTCCATAGTCGGCGGGGTCGATGCCCAACTGCCTCATTGCGTGCTGGAAAATCAGCGGATCGGGCTTCGAGACCCCCACCTGATCCGAAATCGCATACACGTCGAACAGCGGATAAATTCCGTGCGGCGTCAGGTTGTTGATGAACGTCCCGGTGGGGCCGTCCGCCACCAGCGCCAGCCGATAGCCGCGCTGCTTCAGTTCACGCACCAGTTCACCCGCGCCGGGGATCAGGTCGGCTTTCTGCGAAACTTCCAGTTCATCTTTCACTTCTGTTGCTTCATCGACCAGCGTATCGCCGCAGTCGAGGCAGATTGCGAGAATCTTGTGTGTCACGATTGTTCTCCAGAGATGGCTATACAGCACAAATTCTCTTGAATGATATACGCTTTATGGTGAGCAGGGGTGAGGTCAACAGTCGCTACTCCGCAATCCCCTCAAGCTCCAGTTCTTCCGCGAAATGACACGCCACCAGATGGCCCGTTTGTGTCTGCCGCAGCGCCGGGACATCGACCTTGCAGCGCTCCTGCGCGTAGCGGCAGCGCGTGTGAAAGGCGCACCCCGGCGGCGGATGTGCCGGGTCGGCGACGTCGCCTTCCAGCCGAATACGCGAGTCGTCGTCGCGGATGCTCGGATCAGGCTTCAGTACCGCCGAGAGCAGCGCTTCGGTATACGGGTGCTGCGGTCGCGCGAAAATCACGTCGGTCGTCGCCAGTTCAACGATTTTGCCGACGTACATCACCGCCACCCGGTCGCTGATGTGCGCCACCACGTTCAGCGCGTGCGAGATGAACAGGTAGGTCAGTCCGAACTCGGCCTGCAAGTCTTTGAGCAGATTGAGAATCTGCGCCTGCACCGAAACATCCAGCGCCGAAACCGCCTCATCTGCGACTACCAGCTTGGGATAGGGCGCTAACGCTCGCGCAATGCCGATCCGCTGGCGTTCGCCGCCGCTGAAGGCGTGCGGATAGCGATGCAGATATTCCGCCCGCAGGCCGACTCGTTGCAGCAAATCCTTGACGCGATCTTCTAGTTCCTGTCCCTTCGCAATCCCGTTCACCTGCAACGCCTCACCGACAATCTCGATCACAGGCAGGCGCGGGTTGAGCGACGACTGCGGGTCTTGAAAGATCATGCGAATCTCGCGTCGGTAGGGTTTTAACTGGCGCATGTTCAGTCGGGCGAGGTCAACGTCGCCGCTCTCGTTGGATTGATAATGGATTTCGCCTGAAGTCGGTTGATACAGTCGCATGATCGAGTGACCGAGCGTCGTTTTGCCGCAGCCGCTTTCGCCGACCAGGCCGAGCGTCTCGCCTTCGTAGATTTCGAACGACACGCCATCGACCGCCTTGACGTGACCGACCACCCGATTAAAAAATCCGCTCGTCATCGGGAAGTGCATCTTCAGGTCGTTTACATCCAGCAGCGCCCGTTCCGCCACGAACGGTGTGCGCTCGGCATCGCTGGCTTCTGTCATCGCCGGAGCGACAATATCCTTCGCCTCAATCAGCGGCGGGTCGCCGTAAAGGAAGCAGCGCACCTCGCGCCCATCCGGCAGCGGCGTCAGCGGCGGCACGCTGGCATCGCACACCCCATTGACAGCAAAATCGCAGCGCGAATGAAATGGACAGCCTTTCGGGCGGTTAAGCGGGTGCGGAATGCTGCCGCGAATCGCGTTCAGGCGGGCGCGCTTGCGCGTGCTCAGTTCGGGGATCGAGCCGAGCAGGGCGCGGGTATACGGGTGCTTCGGATCGTTAAATGTTGCCTCGACCGTCCCGTGTTCGACCACCATCCCCAGGTACATCACTGCCACTTCGTCGGCGATTTTCGCCACCACACCCAAATCGTGCGTGATGAACATGACCGACATACCCATGTCGCGCTGCAAATCACGGATCAATTCGAGGATGTTCAACTGTGTCGTCACATCGAGCGCTGTTGTTGGCTCGTCGGCGATCAGCAGCTTGGGTTCACACACCAGCGCCATCGCGATCATCGCTCGCTGCCGCATCCCGCCGCTGAGTTCAAAGGCATAAGCGTCGATCAGCTCGTGCGGGCGCGGGATGCCAACCTTTGCCAGGGCCGCAATCGAGCGTTCGCGTGCTTCCGCTTTCGTCACCGGCATGTGCCAGCGAATAGCCTCCATGATCTGGTTGCCGATGGTGTAGAGCGGTGAGAGCGATGACATCGGCTCCTGAAAGATCATCGTGATGTCTTTACCGCGAATCGCCCGAATTTCCTTGCCCTGTGCTTTGAGGTCGGTGATGTTGATTTCACTGCCTGGTTCAGGGTGAAAACGAATATTCCCGCCGACGATCCGTCCCGGCGAATCGATGATTTTCAGGATCGCCCGCGCTGTCACCGACTTGCCACAGCCCGATTCGCCAACGACGCACAGCGTCTTGCCGCGTGGAATGTTGAAGCTCACGCCGTCCACTGCCTTGACGACGCCTTCGTGCGTGAAGAAGTGCGCCTGCAAATTCTCGATTTCGAGCAGGTTATCCGGCTGACCGTTCTCCGGTGTCGTCGCTGATGTAGGTGCTGTCGCTGCTGCCATCGTTATCTTTCTACGCGAATGACCGTTCTTCTTTGGGTGCGCAACCACGCACCCGCCTTTATTACTCTTTTTCTCTGTGTTCTCTGTGTTCTCTGCGGCCTCTGTGGTTCAATCTCTTTTTTCTTAGTCTCTTACGCCGTGTACGGATCAGCCGCGTCGCGCAGCCCGTCGCCGAGGAAATTCAGCGCCAGCACCGAGACCACCACCGCCACGCCCGGCCAGAACAGCCAGGGCGCGGTCGAAATCGCGCGGATATTCTGCGCTTCTTGCAGCAGCACACCCCAGCTAATGATCGGCTCGCGCAGCCCGATGCCGAGAAAGCTCAGCGCCGTTTCCGCCAGAATCATGCCCGGGATCGCCAGCGTCACCACCGCGATGATGTGGCTTA
Source organism: Anaerolineae bacterium (assembly GCA_034432495.1). Lineage (GTDB taxonomy): Bacteria > Chloroflexota > Anaerolineae > Aggregatilineales > Phototrophicaceae > Flexifilum. Next base: position 6,979 of record DAOUCB010000013.1, read on the forward strand.
GAAATGACGGAACCATGTGCCGGAAAATGATCCTGAGTGTGCCACAGCCGTCAAGCTGTGCCGCCTTGACGAAATCCTCGGTCTTGAGCGCGTAGAATCTGCCGCGCACCACCCGTGCTAAACCTGTCCAACCCAGGACGGACAGAATGATCGTGATGAAGAAATAGACTTGCAGCGGCGGAACGTTCTGCGGAATTGCCGCCGCCAGCCCCATCCACAGCGGAATCGACGGGATCGACTGCAAAAACTCGATCAGACGCTGAATCAGGTTGTCAACCCAGCCGCCGAAATAGCCGGAAATCCCGCCCAGCAGAATCCCGAAGAACAGGCTTAACGTCACGCCGATCAGGCCAATCGTCACCGAGATGCGTGTGCCGTAAATCGTGCGCGAGAACATGTCGCGCCCCAGATGATCTGCGCCGAGCAGGTACATCGGGTCACCATGATTAACCGGGCCAATCAGGTGAATGTCGCTTTCAATCAGGCCAATCAGTTTATACGGAGTGCCATGTACAAACAGTCCGACCGGGTACTTTACGTCAGGATCAATCTCGAAATTGCGTCGTCCCGCCGCGTAATCCAGCACAACCTTGTAGCCGTTGACGTAGGGGTTGAACTGAATGCTGCCGTCTGCTGCCTGATCAATCAGGTGCAGCGTTTGCGGCGGCGCGTAGGTATACTTCGCGGCAAAGGTATCGGTTGGGAACGGCGCGAGAAACTCCGCGAAGATCGCCACCAGATAAATCAGAATCGTCACCACGCCGCCGATCATGGCGAGGCGATGGCGGCGAAACTTCCACCAGATTAACCGCCATTGTTTGGCGACGACGACGCGCTCTTCAGCGGCGCTCACATCATCGACGGGTATAGCAATCGAAATTTCAGTTTCAGCCATGCAAACTCATCTTCGTGCGTCCGTTTTTCTCTGCGCCTTTGCGTTGAACTTTTCTTTTCTGAATGGCTTTTGCAGTTTAGCGCTTTTTCTTTGGCGATTATACCCTGACGACATGTGTGTAGGGGCACGCCATGTGGGTGCCTTTGTTGTTAAGGGATAATCCCCTTTTCTTTTCTCGGTACTCAGTACTCAGTACTTCTTTTCTTTTTAGCGAAACCGAATGCGCGGATCGAGCCATGCCAGCAGTAAATCCGAAAACAGTGTTCCCCCCAGCGCCAGCACACTCAATTGCAGGATCGCGCTTCCAGCAAGAAACGTATCCTGGCCTTGCAGCGCTTCGAGCAGCAGCGGCCCCGTCGTTTGCAGGCTCAGCACCACCGAAACAATCGTCGCTCCTGACACCAGATTGACGAATACATCGTTCAGTCCGCTCACAAACGGATTCATCGCGTGGCGCAGCGGATATTTAATCAGCAGCCACAGTTCCGGCAGACCTTTGGCGCGTGCCGTTGTGACGTAGGGGCGGCGTAGTTCATCAAGCAGATTGGCGCGCAGCGTGCGAATCAAGCCAGCCGTACCTGCTAATCCCAGCACAATCATGGGAATCCACAGATGGCTGAACAGGTCGAGGACTTTGCTCATGCTCCAGGGAGCTTGAATGTAGTTCGGCGAAAATAACCCGCCGACAGTTTGCCCGAAATATTTGAACGCAATGTACATCAAAATCAGCGCGATCAGAAAATCGGGAACTGCCACCCCCAGAAAGGCCAGAAATGTAAACGAATAGTCGCCCACAGAATACTGCCGTACAGCCGAATAGACACCGACCGGAATCGCGACCGCCCAGATGAACAGCAGGCTGCTGAGCGACAGCACGAACGTCAGCCCTAGCCGCTCCCAGATCAGCGTGTTGACCGGCAGTTTCCAGCGGAATGAGTTGCCAAAATCGCCGCGCAGCACGATCCCCGAAATCCAGCGAAAGTATTGCACGGGCAGCGGATCGTCCAGCCCATAGACCTTGCGCATACTTTCTTCTTCCTGGGGCGAGACGACTTCGCCAGAGCTTTTCGCCTGCGCTACCAGTCGATCCACGAAGTCGCCGGGGGGCAGGTTGATGACGATGAACACGACAATTGAAATCGCGATCAGCGTAGGGATCATGAACAAAAAGCGTTTGACGATGTAAGGCAGCATCTTAAAATCTGTCCCGATTCATTGGGCGACGAAAAGCAAATCAGGGTCGCCCGCTGCTCTCTCTCGCCATTCCTGTTTGAGCGCGAAATAGGGTTACGCGCTCAACGTCCCTCTCCACAGCGTGGAGAGGGAATTGAAGCGTGAGGTTTCAGGCGACCCTTTGAAGCGACTTCAGCCGATTTTACTACGGCTTGGCGAAGCTTGGATCAATATAGAAGGTCTCGAAGTTGACCGGCGCTGGCCCCGGATACAGCCAGCCATGAATCACGCTGTCCGGCACGTTGCGCAGCGTGTTGTTGAACACCTGATAGTCGCCAGCGGGCAGGCTCAGGCCGATGGTGTAGAAGCTATCGGCGTCGAGTTGGAAGTATTCTGCCATCAGCTTGTTCTGTTCTTCAGGCGTCGCTGCCAGCTTGATGTCATGGCTGATTGCGAACATCCGCTGAATGGCTTCCGGCGGCGTCACCGGCTCATACTGGGTTTCGGCGCTGGCGTCCTGTTGTTTGATGTCCCAGGCCCACCAGCCTGCACTGATCGAACCATCAGTATTCGTTGGCAGGAAATCCGCTGTCCGCTGAGAAATCGCCAGCATTGGAATCTGTCCCGTGCCATTCTCGCCCGCCCAAACGTAAGCGTCGAGATCGGGCTGCTGATTGCGCGTCTGCCAGGTGTCATCCGAAACGACATCCAGCTTGACATCCAGGCCGACGGCTTGCCAGTTCTTTTGAAGGATCGCCATGACGTCTTTCCAGTCGGTGCGGAAGCCGTCGTCGATGGTGACGCTGAAGCTGAAGGGCTTGCCGTCCGGGCCGAGGCGATAACCATCGCTGCCTTTGTCTGGCATCACTTTGTCGAGCGCGGCATTGGCAGCCTCAACATCGTAGTTCGTATACTGGGTCGCCAGTTGCTCGTTGTAGAACGGCGAATCTGGGCGCGGGCCAGCCTGATAGGGTTGTCCCTGACCGACGTAAACGGTATCAATCACGTTCTGGCGATCCATCGCTTCCGACAGGCCAATGCGGAAGTTCATGTCGTTGAAAACCTGCGCCTTGATTGGGTCAGGGTGGGTGAAGTTGAGATGCAGCAGCATCGTGTTGAAGTTGCTGTTGATCACGTCGATGAAGCGGTAGTTGCCTTTGTCCTGGTTGTCGAAGAAGACGGCCTTATTCGGCGGTTGGCTGATGTCTTCCCCGGAGATGAAGTTTTGACCACCAAGCGTTTGCAGCAGCGCAACCTGTGGGTCGGTCACCAGCGTCCAGGTGCGGGTATTGATATACGGAAGCTGATTGCACGACGGGTCAACCTTGAAGTAATACGGGTTGCGCACGAAGGTGAATTGCGCTGCGCCAATGAACGGAGCAGTCGGAATCCAGGGCTGCATAAACGGACGGTCTGGGTTGTTGTATTCGGAATCGTCGCCGTAGCTGCCAACGTGATTCGTCCACCAGTCACCGTAGTTGGTCGAGCCGTCCGCCGCCATCAGCTTGGCAACGTTGTCAGGGCTGGATTTTTTGCTGAACTGTTCCAGATAATGCTTGGCGAACTGGGTGACGCGCACGCCGTAGGACGCCGACAGGTTTTGCAGGAACAGACCGTTCGGGTTGCTCCACGAGAACGAAATCGTCAGCGGGTCAATAACCTTGACGGTCGCGGGTTCGCCAGCAACGATGAAGTACGGGTGCGGCCCATCTGGGTGAATTTCAGGGTCAGTTTCGACATCCGTCCACCAGAACAGGATGTCGTCGGCGGTGAACGGCTGCCCGTCCGACCACTTCAGACCTTCGCGCAGGTGGAAAACGTATTCTTTCGCGCCGTCGTTGACGTCCCATGATTCAGCGATGTTGGGGATCACTTCGGTGCCAGCCGGGTTCCAGCGGACGAGATTCTCATACCCATAGAAGCGGAACTCAGCCAGACGCCCACCGCCGTACTGACCGGGTAAGTCGCCACCGTACATGCCGATACCCTCAAACGGGACATCGACCACCGGGTTTTTCGGCAGGCGATCTGCCACCGGGGGCAGCTTGCCGGCTGCAACTTCTGCCGCCAGTTCAGGCGCTTCGTTGTAGCTGGTGCAGGTACTGGAGCTTGTGTCCTGAGCGAGTGCGGCGATATTGCTGAAACCAATGACGAGCAAAGAAACTGTAATAATGGATGACACACGACCTTTAAGTTTCATCTATCCTTTGCCTTTGTGTGGCTCACCGACGATTGAAAAACTGCGTTCGCTTGGAAAACAGGCGACGCAAAAAGTGACTGTCTACGCTTGCGTGCGGGCAGTCCCGGTCATCGTATCCAGTGAACATATAGAGAAAACCAAAACACTATTAAGTCCCGGTTAAGTAATCTTTCGCCGCTCATAATGAGTGGCAGGCGTATCAGAATTGGCACTACTCCTTTGCTGCTAAGCTAGACGGTAGGCATCAATCATGATCACCGAATCAAATAATGGGGGATCATATTTTCTTAACAATTCAAGCATAACAATCTGTGCGCTGAGATGCAAATGAACCAATCTATGAAAAGTGGTCAACCAAGTGCGTAGGGGCGCATGGCAGTGCGCCCCTTTTCTTGTTCTTTTCACGTCATCGACGAGTCGAGTTCAATCACAAACGACAGATTGGCGGGCAAATCTGGGTTTTGACCGTTCGACAGTGCGCGATAATACGCCATCAGTTGCAACACCGGCAGATACGTCACCGGACGCGCCCACGTGGGCAAGCCGCTCGCTATTTTGACGATGTGCGCGCCACTGGCGCTCCCCAGGTCAATCTCACCCTCCGCCAGCGCCAGAATTTGCGCGCCGCGCTGCTGCATCTGCCGCAGCACCGAAAGTTCCTGACGCTGTACGTCCTCGGAGATCAGCCCGACCACCAGCGAATGTTCATCGACCATCGACATCGGGCCATGCCTGAATTCTAGTACATGAAACGCTTCGCTGTAGGCCAGCGACATTTCCTTCATTTTCAGCATCGCCTCGTTGGCGATGCCGAACTGTGCGCCAGAGCCGAGGAAAAAGAAGCGTTCGATCTGTCGATCCTCGCCCAGCGTTTTGGCGAGGTCGTGATAATCCGCCAGCAGATGTGTCACTGTCGGCGTCAGCGCCTTAAGCGTGGACATATCATCGCGCCCTGCGACAAGTGCCGCCAGCGCTTGCACCACGATCAACATACTGGCGAATGATCGGGTCTGCGCGAGGCTGGTCTCCTGCGCGTCGTCAATCGAGAAGTTCAGGTCGGCTTGCTGGGACAGCGTGCTTGTGCTGGCGCATGTCACCGCCACGACCGGGCTGCCCGTGCGTTCGCGAAAGACCCGCACCGCCTCAACCGTTTCCGTCGTTTCGCCAGAGCGCGACACCGTGATCAGCAGCGTTTTTACAGTCGGCACAAAGACAAAATCGGGGTACAGAGCGATTTCCGAAGCCGGGTAGGCGCGGCTCTGTACGCCCGTAAGCTGCTGAAACAAGGCCGCGCCCGTCAGCGCCAGATAGTGCGTCGAACCGCAGCCTGTGAACAGTACCCGTTCGTATCCGCCGACTTGCCACAAGGTCTTCAGGGCTTCGGCCTGCTGCCAGAACGCATCGACCGCCTTGCTCCATACTTCGGACTGGCTGGTAATTTCGGCATACGTGTGAACACCACGTTCGATTGACAAGGTTGACCTTTCGAATGAATCCGGTTGAAAATTTGTCAGAACGCCTTGCAAAACAGGTTATCTTTTGCCAACTTTGCAGCTATGAACCTGTTTTTTCATGGTTTATCATGAAACATAGCTGCACATCGGCATCAAATCAGATGCCCGCGTAGGGCGTTTTGTAATGAAAACACGCAGCAAAATTGCATAAATAATCATAACGGCGCATGGTTATTCGCGCAACCTGATTATCTCTGCTCGTTTTTGACAACACTTGAGCATTATGCTACACCTTTACCCGAAGAGTCTATGCCCATGAGCACTCACGAATGACTTTACCCGTCACATATTCCGGCCTTGAACGACGCGAACTTCTGCTGGAGTTTGTCGAAGCCCACCAGCGCGTGACCATCACCGAAATCTGCGCGGAGTTTCTCGTCAGCCCTGCCACTGCCCGCCGTGATCTGGAATTGCTGGAGCAGGAGGGGCAGATTCGCCGCTTTCATGGGGGCGCGCTGGCGCTCAAGAGTGCCCCGCCCGAACCGCCTTTTGCCGAACGTTCAGCCTTGCAGGCCGACGAAAAACAGCGCATCGGGCAGGCTGCCGCCGCGCTCGTCAATGACGGCGAAACACTCTTTCTCGGCAGCGGCACGACCGTCCTCGAAGTTGCCCGCAACCTGCGCCAGCATCGCGACCTGACCGTCGTCACCAATTCGCTGCTGGTCATGAATATGCTCTCGCCCGTTCAGGGGATGACGCTGGTCGGGCTGGGGGGTATCCTGCGCGCTTCCGAGCAATCCTTCATCGGTCATCTGACTGAACTTGCGCTTAATGAACTCCACGTTCAGAAGGTGATTATGGGCAGTCGTGCGATTGACCTGAACGCTGGCATCACCAATGACTTTCTGGAAGAAACCCAGACCGACCGCAAAATTCTCAGCATCAGCCGCGAACTGATTCTTGTAGCGGATCATACCAAATGTGAGCGTATTTCCAGCGTCTCGCTCGCGCCGCTCTCGATCATTCACACCTTCGTCACCGATACGCGCACGCCGTCGGAGTTCACGTCGGCGCTGCGTGAGCGCGGCATTCGCGTTTTCACCGTCTGACTGCGCAAACGGTCAGCTTAGCCTGTTTCATGCCATAACGGAGCATCGCAGACCATGTCGAATATTCGTGTCCTCCTCGCGGGTGAGTCGTGGATGTCTGCCAGCACCCATTACAAAGGCTGGGACTTCTTCTCCAGCGCCGTCTACGAAACCGGCGTCGAATCGCTGGCACAAGCGCTCAGCGGCGACGGCTTTACCTTCGAGCACATGCCGTCACACCTCGCCGCCAAACGCTTCCCATCCACGCTGGAGGAGCTAAGCGCCTACGATGTCGTCATCCTCAGCGATATTGGCGCGAATACGCTGCTGCTGCACCCCGACACCTGGCTCAAGGGGCAGTCAACACCCAATCGCCTCAAACTGCTCAAGCAGTGGGTCGAACAGGGTGGCGCGCTGGCGATGTGCGGCGGCTATCTCTCTTTCGCGGGCATTTACGCTTCGGCGAAATACTATCGCAGCGCTATCGAGGAAATTCTGCCGGTTCGCCTCCACACCTTTGACGACCGCGTCGAAGTTCCCGAAGGGGCGCTGGCACAGGTCATCGAGCCGCTGCATCCCATTCTGCACGGCATCACGGGTGAATGGCCGCTGCTGCTTGGCTACAATGAACTGGTGCTCAAGCCGGATTCTGAACTGCTCGTCAAATTCAGCGATAGCGACCATCCGCTGCTGGCGGTGCGCACCGTCGGGCAGGGGCGCACGTTGATCTGGGCGTCAGACATCGGGCCGCACTGGTGTCCTGAACCCTTCCTCAACTGGGAGGGCTATGCCCGCATCTGGCAGCAGTCGATCCGCTGGCTGGCGAAGCAAAACGAATGAGTTGATCTTCAGAGGCATACGGTTTGTGCCTGCATGTTCTCCCCTCGCCACGAAGTGGCGAGGGGAAGCTGACCTTCTTTTGATCAGCCGGGGTGAGGTTATATTCCCTAAAGCAGCCCGCGCTGCTGAAACAATTCGACCGCCGCCCCTTTGACACCCGTTTCGCTGCCGCCTGCGCCCATCATGATCTCCACGTTTTTGAAGTGACCGCCTGTATGGGCGTCCAGGTCGCGGAAAAAGTCGCCCACCAGGTCATCGAAGCGGGTGCGGCAGGCATCGAGCAGCACCGCGCCCGCCGAAGCCGTCCCGCCTGTCAGCGCGATTCGCTGCGGATAGAAGATCACGCTCAGGCTGGCGAGCGTCTGCCCCAGCCATGTGCCGATCTGTGTCATAATCGCGCTGGCAATCGGGTCATCGCCAAGTTTTGCCGCCGCGATCACGTCATGAGCACTTACCGCGCGTCCGTAACGTTCGCGTGCCAGCCGTTCAATGCCGGGGACGCCAATCAGCCCCTCTGCCGAGCCGCGAATCCCGTTCGAATCCCGTTCCGCCGTCGGGTCGAGGATGATTAGCCCGGTGTTGCCGGAATTTCCTCCGTCGATAATCAGCGGCTTGCCCGCGACAATCATACCAGCGCCTAATCCCGTCCCAATCGCCATGCACATAAACCGCTCGATGCCGCCGCCGCAGCCGAAAAAATACTCCCCGACGGCGTGCGCCGTCAGGTCGTTATTCATCACCACGGGCAGACCGTAACGCTGTTCGAGTGTGCCGCGTACATCGACGTTGCGCAGGGCAGGGGTATTCGGGCAGATGATCGGGCGTCGCCGTTCACGATCCACTTCCCCGTGCGAGGACACACCAATCCCAATCACATCTTCGACCGCCTCGTGCATGATTTCGTCGATGACGGCGAACAGGCGGCTGAAAAAATCGTCCGGGCTGCTGCCATTGGCTTCCGTGCGAATTTTCCGCGCTGATCGAATGCTGCCATCTGGCGCGACCAACCCCAGTTTAGTGTTTGTGCCGCCTATGTCGATGCCGAGAACGAG
>DAOUCB010000014.1:0-24049 GCA_034432495.1 Anaerolineae bacterium
CCATCATGAATCCCCTTGATCGCGTAATCCACAAGTTCAGGGCGATAGTAGAAGACGCCATCAGCGAAATACTCTGGGTTCTGTGTGATCACTGAAGCGGACTCAACTTCCGGACGGAGGCGTTTCCAGAGGAAAACATCGTTGTCGAGGTGAATGAATGGTACGGTTTGCAAACGATAGGTGTAGGTCTTCCCAAGTGACCACCACTGTGGGTCGTGATCCTTGAGTGCGTTCAGGTCGAGCGAAACGTGATCGAACTTGAGACCAAGACCCTCTATGAGCATCTCAGCTCCTTGATCGTCGGTGTATAACGCCGTATCTGGATAATGCTTGCGAGCCAGTTCAACCGACAGTATCCAAGCCAGAAGATGCTGCTTTTCGCTAAACCATCGTGACCGATAACGCCAGGCGAAGGGTTTTGTCCAGAAGGACCAGACCACACGCATTATATGAGATCCCCTCCGATTGAGCGGAAAATGCTGTCATAGCCATAGCCATAACCATATGAATCATCGATCAGATAAAACCAGCTTTCGAAATCGCTGGCGCGCGCCCCGGAACCCGACGGAAAGGTTAGCGCTATCGGTGGGATTTGCGATCCTGACGGCGGTTTCTGCACCTGTCCGAAAACCTGCCCATCAAGGTGGAGAACTGACACATGCTGATCGGAGTGGATTACATGACCTTTCAGGGTCACCCGCATTCGCATACCCGAGAGCGAAGCATGTACATCGAGTTGATGAAACAGGCTACGTAAGCTCTCGAACTCGGGCGCCCAATGGAGATTGTTGCCGACAACCCGAATTTTGCCCTTCAGAATCACAGAGAGTGCAGAGTAATTCCGTTGGAGTTCCGTGTTGGAGCGCTGACTTTCTGCGATTGGCAGCTCGAGGGTCACAATCGTCGATCCTGGGTTCAGTGACCAGGAGGATGGATCAGCATCAAACCATATCAGTAGCCCTTCGTCGAGCAGGCGAGTCAGGGAGAATTCGAGATCATTTTCCCAGTTGGTCGCAACGACACGCATGGCGGGCGCAGCGAGTGGAGCAAAAATCCGGCGGCAATCGCTGACAGAGAGTTTCCCTGTGTCATCGACCTCGACAAGCGCCAGTCGGCTGTAGTGGTGCTCGATCCCCATTGGGGGTAGTGGGATACGTGACACTGCTGGCGACTCGAAGGGCGGCCAGTCTATACGACCGTTGCTGCGCGCTGGTAGAAGCCAGTAATCGCCGGTTTTGTAATTACCGGTAGAGAACTTTGCAGTAATTCCACTCTCCAGGGGTGTGGGAGTCAGGCTTGTCGTAAGACCTTGCGCATTGCCCGACTGATCCCAGCGCCGAATCTTCGGGTGGCGGGTCGGTTCAACGCCATCAGCGCCGCTCGCAAGCACGGTCACATTGTCTTTCATCGTCATAACTAGGGTGGTTGGGTCAGGAGGCGTATCGATTTGAACGAGCTGTCCGGGCTGTCCCGCAAGTTCGAGACGGTCGTCGATGATTTCGACCCATTGATCACGAGCTAGGCTCATCGTCTCGTCTAGGCCAAGGCTCGTGACCGTCACTTGCCGACCGCTAATACGTTCAATACCAAACGTGACCGTTCCGTTGTCACGCGACCATTTGAACGTAGGACTGGTACCAGCAGGATCGGTTAATTCCCCGGCCTTATGAATTTCAACCCGATAGAGCTGATTTTCTGTGCCGCTGGCACCCACTTGAGATGGAATTTCACAGGGTTCAGGACTTGCGCCGATTCGATTATAGTCGGGAGTCATGGTTGCGACGCTCGGATCGATCATTTGTAACCATTCATCGAAATCACTATGACAGTTTGCCTCATTGACAATCCCCCCCAGGTCTGTCTCAAGCCGGGATAACGCACTCAAGATAACGGTAGCAGAAACGCCCACTTCCCCGCTGACTTTATTGAGAGTGCTTCGAAGCTGCCCGAGATCATAGTACAGGACACGTGCTTGGTTACCAGCAAATGGAGTTCCAGCCGCAGGAGTCACATTCTGTAGCCGCGTCTCCCAAACTTGCAGGTCACCTTCGGGGCTAGTGCCATCACTCCTACGTTGTCCGCCTCCATGACTGACCAAATCGGCGATATAGGCTGTAAGATCGAGTTGAAAGCGGCGCAGTGTGGCTGTGGCGCGAATCTGGTCGCCTGTGGCGACCTGGACAGGCAGAATTTTTACTTGCCACACCGTTTTGACTCTGGTCGTCGTATCCGGCCCACCCAGTGCCGGCTCAAGGATATGGGGATCGTCCAGTGCAGTGATGTGACGCTGCCAGACATCGAGATAAACAATCGCGGTTTTGGTACCCGCCTGGGTCAAGAGATCGGCCAGGGCTGGAGGCTCGATGAGGTCCGGCTGCTGCTCATAAGCGACTTCTTCTTCGTTCTCACACAGAAAGCCATCCAGATAAAAGCGTCCCTGACCAATCAACAGTTTCATCCCGGTCGGATCCGCTTTGATCTCAAAGCCGGGCGCATAGTTTGGAGCGCCACTTATGCCAATTGCATCTACTGTCACTGTCTCGATCCGCTGCTCAGTGATGTTCTGCTGCTCGTTCCAGTCGGCATCGAGCTGAACCCGCCCTTGCTGCATCAGGACCGCGGAGTAGTGCTTGGTTCTTTCAAAGGTTTGGCGGCTGAAATCGCCACGCATAGCAGGCCTCCTTAATCAGACGTCACGTTGTATAGAAGATCCCAACTTCCAAGCCCAAACGAAGATACTCGTCGAGCCGCACACGCAGATTGGTTTCGCGCTGCGGCTGGTACAGATCGTGAAAAACTCCCATCTCGGCGTCATCACTCGCCCCAGCGCGGATCAGCAGCGAAGTCTGGCGGCTTAACTGTCCATAGGCGGGATCTCCATAGCGTGTCGATGTGAAGATCGGGCGCTCGTCGTTCTGTGGCTGACATTCATAGCGGCGCGGCGTCGTTGACCCCGGTGCGACATAGCTATAGCGGACACATCCGCTTTGCAACCGTTCTGTGGTGACAATCTCCGTGAAGATCGAATTCGAGGCAAGTATCAGTTCTCGCACCGCGACCGTACCGAGTACCGTGACACATTCAAAGGTCGCGTCACCCGCCGGGGTCTTGGAGTCGGCGGCGGCAATCGCTGGGATAGATGGCGAGTCGATGATCGAACTGCGTGCCAGCAATGTTGTTTCGTTGGTTGGCAGGCGCAGCGCTCCAGTGATAGAGTGGTCAATCACGATGTTGATACCGTTTTGCTCATCGATAGTGGCTATCTCCACGACCAGTGACGGCTGGTCTGGTTTAGCGGGAGTGCCATCCCTGTGGAGCGACCAGCCTGGCACGAGCGTACAGTGGCTGATCTTCACTGTGCCGACATTGCCATGCACACGAACGAGTCCATTCGTGATCAGCAGTCCATCAAGAGTCACCTGCGTTCCATGATCTAGCTCGATCAGCAGTTCGCCACCACCGAGATCAATCGTTGGGCGCTTGCCATCGGCAGCGCGCAACTCGACGTACTGCTTGGGTTCGCCATCTGGCACGGCGGTTGTTGCTGTGATTGTCAGCGCGCCTGTATAGCGTCCACTGTCTGGAATTTCGATCACTTCGCTGCTACCGCTAACATTGTTCAGCTCGGTTTGCAAGTCACCTGTGAGTTTGATGACCGGGATAGCACTGTCCGTTTTTTCGCGTTGGCGTGTGTATTGTCCGCCGCCCATTTCCATACTGAAGGCGTAATGGTACGTGACGGCAACTTCACGCTCAGTGTCGGCGGTAGAAAAGGCGATCCGTCCCAGCACTGGATCGACCGCGATTGCATCCCCTATAGGCATGGCCCCCCAGTCGCCAGAACCGTCGTCTTTGTCGCTCAGATCGCACACCTGCACGAAATGGTGTAACAGCGGATCAACGTTGGTAGGAAGCACCGCCTTACCATTCACGAATATACACAGGCTCAACGAGACGCCATAGTAATCTTCGAGATACTGGTTGAGAACGTGGCGGGAGATCGGTGCAGGCACGTTGATTGGCTCGGCGAGATGCGAGATCGTGTCCTCGGTCTGTGGGAAAGTGAACAACTGGCGGTTTTCGCCGAGCGGACTAAACATCCAGCGCCGCCCGTCCGACCCAACCGGCACAGCAGGTGATTCCATCAGGCGGCGTGCGTCGAGCCGCCACAGAAAAATACCGATGTTCGGGATGTTGTGCTTGCCCCCACGGCTGACGATCCGGCGCACGTTGATTGTGCGGGCGCTGGCATCGAATGGCGTGTCGAGTCGCTCAAGTGGCTCCCAATAGCGGAGGTCAAGTGTGCGTGATCGATCAAGCCGCAGGTGGTTGAGGTACTGTGTCGCCGCCAGACGCTCGAAATACTCGACCGCGTTCGAGTTCCACCCGGTAACGTCGTGCGCCAGTTGTTCGAGCATCGCCGCCGTGCCTTTGCGCCGACGATAAGCGACGGTATTGGCAACATAGGCACGATGACTGTTCGTCTGGGGGCTGACCGAATACAACCCTCGCACGCCGAGCAAATCGCCAATGTACGGTACGACCCATTCCGCGCACGTCTCGATGAACATATCGTCGTACAGTTGATCGATATTCTCCTCGATCACACGGTATTCGCGCGCGATGATGGTGAGCAGTTCTTTGATCGGCCCAGTGTCCGCAGTCGGGTCAATCTGCTTGCCCTCAACGGAATCGTAAATGCGATACAGCGCAGGCAGCAGATTGTAAAGCTGTTCTGCTGCGGAGCCTAAACTCTGCGTCATACCATCACCTCCAATGTGATCGGCGCGGGGTCGAGCGTAAGCAGCACCGCTGGCGCGAGCGAGGTCGTGGCGGATTGTGGCAGGTCGGCGCTGATGGGTGCGTTTGGCTCATTCAATGTGACCGCCATGACGCCTTTCACATTCTGAATCACTGCGTACACCTCGGCTTGGGTTACATTTTGCCCGAACGTGCGCTCCTCGAACGAGAAGTGCTGACGCAGCACCGTTTCAATCTCTGCCAGCAGCTTCTCGGCATTGTAATCTGGGTCGATCTTTACGCGCGCGTCGATCTTGAACGTTTTTTTGGTATATGACTTGATGCGCACGGGGACATAGGGATCGCCCGAAGCAGTGATCGCCGCCAGCAGATTTGTATATCTGGTGCTTCCTTCGTCAATCGTGCCGCCCCTGGGTGCGGCGACGGTGATAAACACGCCGCGCTCCTTGCCTAAGTCCGCCCACACAGCGTAGGCTTTGGCGACCCCTGCGAATGCTCTCGCGAAGTCCTGATAATCGAGCAGCGACACGACACGATCCAGCGTCATCACATGAACAGACGCGTTCTGCCGGATCATGGCAAGGTTTTCCGGGTCATCCCCGCCTTCCGTCGGCTGTGGGTTTGTTACACCGCGCACGCCCGCCGGGCGCGTGATTAACAGTGAGAGTTGATCCGCCTTGAGCTGACCGTCGAGTCCCAGACCGCGCCGATATGTCGCGCGTACGTTTTCCTGTCCGGTAGGCAACCGCGCCCCGGTTATTCCGTCGCCGAACTGCACGGTCGTCTTACTATCGTCGCTCAGGCGCGTGACGAATACGCGATCTTCCGGTTTTGCTCCGTAGAGCGTTGGCACATCGTGCCATTCGATGTCGTTCACGAACACACGCAGAGTGCTGAGAGTACCGCTTGGCGTATCCGCGCTTACGTAAGTCAGGGGAGGCTGCTTGAGCGTGAATTTCTGGAACGGCTTGCTTCCATCTCCGCTGCCCAGGATTTCGTGGACTGTCTCGCCGTGTGTCGCCGCCGCCACGTTCGCGTTAATCGTGGTGGTGGAACGGATGTATGTGTTCCCCAGCACCTTTGTAAACCGAATTCGCGTCCCACCATCTTGCGTGAATCGATGCAAAACTTCTTTAATGGTGCGGAACTCCGAGACAATCACGCCGCGCTCGTCCCTCGACTCTCCCTTGACGAACACCGTTTGCCCGACATGTAGGCCCGTGTGCCATTGGTCTAGCGAGATGAGATCGCCAGTCACATCGACGGTGATGGGATTACGGTCGAGGGGCAGCCATTCGCTCTGCCCGAAGATGGTCGTCGTCTGAATACCGAAATTTGATAGTTTGTCGGCGTTGTCGGGTGTGATCTGGCTTACCTTGTTCGTCAGCGTGAATTCCGACTTGCTCATTTCCACGTTTGCGGTCACCTGGAGGAGCGCCCAATTGTCGCCATCGCGCAGCACGATGAATGTGTCTGCCGCCATGTTCGGGTACGTCGAGTCAAGGTAAATGACCTTTGTGGGCGTTTGTCCATCGTATTCTGCGCCATATTTGTCGAGCTTCTTATCGTTCCACTTATTGGAGTCATTCTTGTATATCCCGTCGGACGTCTGCGGGATAATCGTACTCTGGCTTTTAATGTAATACGTCTCGGCAATTCGCAGCGCGGCAGGTAGTTTATTCCAGGGAGGCGCGTTGTGTCCGAACACGGCTGCGCGCTGATGGAACGCAAGTGCATAGTTTGGCTGCGCCCTGACTGCGTTGAAGTTGGCAATCACATCGTCCACGTCAAAGCGCTGTACCGCCGATTCGTTTTGCAGCAGCTCCTCATCTACGTCCCGATTTTTATATTGCTGTGTAGTTGCGCTCAGCGTGATACCAGATGAGGGCGGGGTCGCCGCGTTCGATGACTGTACCAGCTTACCAAGAAGCTGTGCGTTGACCTCGGTGTATTCGTCGGTTGGTGAACGGCTGATCACTTGTACCGAGCCGACGATACCGAACTGTTCAGCGCCGTTGTCCGTTTTATAGTAAATGCCATCGCCAACCCGCAGATTCGTCTGGTTGCCCTGAAAGCGCAGCGTGACGAACGCGGAAGCGTCCGTCACACGGGCATTCGACTGACGTGGCTTGATCGCGTTCCACGCTGGGCGCGCAGTGATCGCCTCAATCGTTTCGAAGGTTTGCGGCTGTTCTCCCGGGTTGGGAACACTCTGCACCTTCACTCCCATGTCGATGGCGACGGTTTGCGGTGAACCCGGGGCATCGTTGAGGTCGAACACGAGGAATGCAGTCGCGCTTACACCAGGATTGAGTGCGTACCCAATGAGCCGCCCCAGTTCAACGGTGGACAGGCGTTCGGTCGCCGTTCGCAAATACGACTCGTTGGCAATTCGCTCGTTGTAAAAGGCGAGAATGTCCGAGACAAGCGCCCACGAGTCGAGCAGGGCAATCGAGTAATCGTCGTCCTGCCGCGTACTCAGTCTGCGGAGCGTCTTGAACTCGCGCGAGGACAGCCGCGCCAGCATCGTCTCTTTGAATCGGCTGTGCGTGCCGACGCGGTATGCAATTGCTGACAGCCCAGGACAATTGCTGATCAGCACGGGGGTGGCAATATCTTCACCTTCGCAGCAGTCATTAAAGTCGCTCATTTATTTACCCCCTTTCGTCGTCAACTGAAACACGCCGCGATCCGGGAAGTTCGGGTCATTCGACAGCCGCACGATTTGTAGGTGACTCAGTGTTAACGTGCCAGTCGCCAACGCGGACGTGCTGTCATTGCCTAAAAGCTGGAATTTGGTGATCTCCACCGTGTCCACACCCGCGACGCTCAACGCGGCGGCGTAGAATGGACTCAAGTAAATCGTCTGCCCGAACGTGAAGTTATCCGGATGGAACAAGCCTAACTGTCCATTGGGGCGTACCCCGTTGCTGAACACGATGCGCAGCTCCGAGTCCACCTGACTGCGGAAGTAATCCGGTTTGACGCATACGATCATCTCGATTTCGAGCGACATGAATATCGGCGCATTGATTTCGATGTCGTAGCCCGCCATACGGTATTTCTCCATAAGAGCGCGCATTTCTCCCTCGAAATCTGCATCGATGGGCAGCCCGCCACGCCGATCAATGGTCACATACACCGTGCGCCAGCTTCCCGTCCACCGGAACGACGCGACAGCACGCAGCACTTCCGGGTGACGTTCTGCGACGCGGGCGTAGTCGTCGGCGGTCACAGCACGTTCCTGCGTACGGAAAGCGACCGGGGCGTTGCGGCGTACTTCTTCAATCGTCTCCGGCTCGCGCCCGCCGTGCGCGGGTAAGGGATTGGTCACGCTCTGCACCGCACTCTCGTTCGTGACGATGTGTGCCAGTGCGCCCGTGCCGATATTCCCCCGCGTCCCGGTACCGATGCGGTAGCACGCCCAGAAGTGGCGTCCTTCATCGGGACGCGCGCCGAAAGTCTGATCTCCGAAACGCAGCACTGCTGTGCCATCGTCACGTGTCTCAGCGACGAATTCGAGGCTGTCAGCGCTGCTGTTCAACAGATCGCGCTGCGGCTGCCACTCGGTCAAGCCCGCTGGCGGACACTGTGTCAGCGCATCATTCGTCATCGTCTCGTACACTGTGATCGCGGGCAGGTAGCGTGCATCTTGCATAGAAAACGCCGCTGTTGCCGAAGCATCAGGATCGAACGGCAGGTTTTCCATGCTCGCGACCCCGTTTTCGACCACTTTGACGGAGATATGCGCGACCTGAGTCAGCGGCTTCCAGTTCAGGCGCGGGCGGAAGCGCGCTGGGATGTCGAGTGCGTCCGGTCCGCAGTTTGTCCCAATCCTTTGTACTGCTGTCAGTTCGACAGGCGGCACTTGACCGAGATATTCAGGCTGATCAAGTGTGCCTCCATGATCTGCCAGCACGATGTTGCCGAGCGCAATGCTCACCTCGCTGGCGATCTCGGATGAGATGCATAGCGTGAAAGGGAGAGCGTCCTGAGTGCCCCACGCGATTTCGACCAGTTGAAGCGGTAGCGCCGTATCTTTTTGATCGGCAGGCGCTTCATACCATCCACCGAGTTCATCGGTGACAGGCTTGACACTTGTCAGGCGCACGGCGTGGCGGCGCTGTGGATCGGCATCTTCCGGTCGCCCGGTTTTCGGATCGACGACCTCTTGAAAAACCAGCACCATATTCTTTTCCAGGTTGGGCAGCGGGCCGCGCAGTGTCACCGAAGTCGAACCTGCCGGGAGACAGCACTGATCATCGCCCCATGTGTAGAAGCTCATTCGATTATGCGCGGTATAGAGCTTATCGGCGTCTTCCAGCGTCTCGAATACTTCCGCGCCGAGCCGTGCGGCTTCGCGGTAGGGCATATCTTCCGGCGCGACTCGATCTGGCACGCCGTTCACCCGTGTGAGCAGTTTCGTCCCTTTGGGGAGCGGCGAAGGCAGTCCCGCACCGCGCACGATGTCCGTTACAACCTTGATCTGCACCCACACACGTGCGTTACTCCCGTCGTCCATGAAGTAATCGACCAACCGCGCATGGCGGCGCACAGAAATCCGCTGACGCGCTGTGTATAGATACGCTTCGGTCGCCAGTGCATCCTGCCGATAGCTGAGTTGGTCGCCGAGATAGGCCAGCAGTTCGACGAGTACGATCCCCACATCTGCCGGGTTGCGATCCTGCCAGGCTGGCATCAACTGCGCCATGCGATCCAGCATCACCCGACGGAAGCTAGCGTAATCTTTCGCCAGATAATCGATCTGTGGTTCGGTGCGCGTTTCCGGCACAGGCAAAGGCGGCGATTCGCAATCGAAATCCGTCGGACACTCGACTTTAAACGAGAAATCAATCTCTCGCAGAATCGGATCGATCCCATCTGGTGGCGCATCGTCCTTGATTCCCTTGACCAACTGGAGCGCGTATGCCGAAAAATCGCCCGCCTGATTGACTTCCACGATCATGATTTCCGGCGCGTCGCCTGGTTTTACGTCCACGACGCGAATGTTCTGCACACGGTCACCGCCGAGGATGCGCACCTGATCCGGCGATGGTAAAGCAGTCAGCGGGTGGATGAAATGTACGACCAGAAAACGCTGGCGAATATTAGGTGGATCGCTCTCGTTATCGACAACTTCCAGATAGTCGATCCCGTTGATTTTGTCGTAATCGCGCAGAATGGCGATGCGCTGTGAATTTGAACATTCGTAGCGCGTGGTCATTGTCCCGCCCCTCGCTGAAATTGCGCGAACTGGCGTTCCTGCGTGCGTCGGACGATATATTGCACGCTCACAGAAAGCGTGGCGTCCTCGCTGATTACCTCAATCGACTCCAGCACGATCAAATCGCCCAGCCAGCGCTGGAGCGCCCCTTGCGCGAGGAACTGCACCGTCGCGGCGAGTTCAGGTTCGTTCGGCTCAAAGACGAGTTGAAGCAGTCCGCTGCCAAAGTCCGGTCGATTGACACGTTCTCCGGGCGATGTGAACAGCACCTGTTCAATTAAATCGCGGATGTATTCGCCATCTGCAACTTCGGCGGTGCGATGGCGTGCATCAAAGTGGAAAGGGTGGTTGATGTGCGTCATGTGCCTGTCACTCTTGTCTGTGTCACCGTGACCGTCGGCGGCCCTCCTGGAATTTGTTCCGCGCTCTGGCACAGTCCGGTGCTTGCCATTAGAATAGCAGGCTGCCCGTTGATCATGACGCGAGTCGCTGGAACGAGCCACTGCACTTTGATGCACGGCTGTGGTTTAGGCCCCGGTACGGTGAAAACGCATCCCGCGATCATGAATTGATCCGCCATTGTTGCAACGGGCATCCCGTTGACCAGCACGCGCGTATTGCTCGAAATCGTCGTGACCTGACCACCGTGCGGACACATCGCCTGAGCGCCAACATGAAATAGAAATCCCGGCATAACCGATTCCCCTTTCTACGTGATCACCAGCGCACCGTTGTTGATGGTAACAGTTGGCCCTGACATGATGATCGTCGCGCCTTTGCCGTTGGAAATCGTGATCCCAACATCGTTGATCATGATCATCGCGCCTGTTGTTGTCTTGAGCATAATTCCGCCCGTTGGACCCGGCACATCACTCAACATAAGCATCGTTTGTCCGGCGGTCTGAATCAAGGTGGGCGGTGTGACCGGCGGCGCGGCGAGTGCCAGCGCTGGCACTTCGGCGGCGCTGCCCCACCACGATCCCACCCAAATCGGATAGTTTTTGTTTCCTTGCTCGAATTCAACCCACACGCCCGCGCCTATCTGGGGCAGGGCATACGATCCCATCTGCTTGCCTGCGAACGGGACGCACGGCAGCGCCCATGTTGAAGGTGTGCTGCCGTACACGTCGGGCACATTCACCATCAGCCGCCCCATTTGCATAGGATCGACGTTGTTGACGACAGTCCCACGATATTTGCCAAGAAATTTTTCTCCACCGTTTTCCATCAAAATCCTTTCCGATACTAAGGCACGACGAACGGCGTGAGCGGCACGAGACCGTTCCGCGCGAGCGTGAAGCTCTGCTTGTACTCGCCAGGCTTCAGGTTATGTGTCACGCTTTTCACGTAATATAATCCATCGTAGGCAATTCCTGCCCCGCGCACGCCAACAAGCTGCCGCGCGCCAAGCACGCGTCCATAACGCAGTACATCGAGCTGCCCCGACGCGCTCACCGCGTCCGCCGATTCCGAAGTCTTGCCCAGGCCTCGGGCCATCGCCAGAATGGGGTTGAGCTTTGCGCTGCCTTCCAATGGCTTGATCTTGAGCGACGGTGCTTGGCGCAGCGCCAACGGTGGACTGAGCAAGCTAATGTCTGGCAGGGGGATTGGGATGCTCATTTTGCTGAACGGCTCCTGGATCATGATCACGCGCTGTTCACGCGACAGCCCATCGAAGCTGAAGTTCATCGACTCGACGTTGGTGTGCGCATCCATGTTGATGTTGAGCGCGGGCTGCGGCACTCCGACACGAATCTCTGGCCCCCAATAGGCGAAATTCGTTCCCGGCGCGGGTCCCGGCGTTACGAAAAAAACGTAGCCGTTCTCTTTCGCTAAACCGTTGATATATTCGAGGTCTGTCCCTTCCTGAAACTCGAAATTCTGGATCGGGATCGAGATGTTTGGGAACAGTTCGGGGATCACGACCGGGATCATGCCGTAGATCGCGTACTTGGCGATCAGGATGGCGACGCGCGCTGCGTGTGGCATGGACGGGAATGGAATTCCCTGAATCTTGATCAAGTCCATCATGACGCTTACGTCTTCGCCTGTGATGGTGAGTATCGAAGCGCCGAGATCATTGCTTGCAGTCACTTCCTGCCGCGTGATGATCCCGTCCATAATCACGTTTGGGATACCGCCGACTGTCACCATCAAAACCACTCGCATTCCCGGATCGAAGTAGCCTGTCGGCAGCAGTGCGTTCGTGAGCAGGGACGTTTTGCTCAACGCGAACACAACCTGAAAACCACTGCGCTGTCCCGAACTAATCGTCACCTGTGCGCTCTGGAACGCCTGTACGACAGGCTGAGGCACTGGCATGGGAATGGTTGGCCCAATCAACAGGGTGAGATGATAGCCTTTAAGCATTACCATACCCCGGCACGCCCTGTGGGAGTGTGATGCGAATGCGTTGCCCGACCGTTTCCGTCAGTTCGGCGGGATCAAGGACATTGTTCGCGTCCGCCACGCGCCAGAACTGTTCGGGATCACCGAGATGCTGCGTCGTGATGTTGTCGAGGCGTTCTCCGGCGGTGACTGTATGTTCTACCAGCAGTTCATACATCTCCGGCGGTGGGATGAAGCGGCGGCGCAGATAAACTATCGTCTCGCCTGCTGGCGAGGTCAGCGTCGCTGTTTCAACACCGTAGTAGCGGCTGGTACTTGCAAAGCGACTCGGTTTCATCGTTGGGATCATGGAATCCTCCGTACTCCGAGATCGGTCAGGCTGTTCGGCTTTAGCTTGCCAGCGAGCACTTCTTTCTGGTTTTGATATGCCATATAAAGGTCGCTCCCCCGGTGATTGGTGGGGAGGTCATGAACGGTCAGCACGCGCATCCCGAGACTGACACGCGCGCGTATAGGATTCAGCTTCGTATCGAACGCCTCTTCGGTGACGTTGAACTCTGTTAGGCGCACGGGCAAAATCCGCTGTTCACTCCAGATGAACAACACGAGCGGCATTTCAGCAGGAGCGATTTCCAGCGTCCCGGCGAGCGCTAAACCCTTATTCAACTGGATCGTATCGCTTGGTGGATAGATGATCGTCTCCAGCGCTGCCAGTCGTGGGTGAAGCCCAAACTGCTTGGCAGCGCTGTTATCCCCCTCTAACTCGTCGGTCAGGTCGAACTCGGCGTCCAGTTTGATAGTTTCGACGGGCGGCGCTTTCAGGCGCAGCGCTTCAGAACGGTCACCGCCTTCCGCGCCGATACCCTGCACTTGCAGTGAGCGCGTGAGCGTATCCGGGTTATACTGGAAGGCGATCACACGCGGTTGGTCGTTGAGAATGACCAGCCCGCCTCGTATCAGTCGTGGTGAGATGGGTGATGTCACGTCAATGTCTCCTCACCGTCTTCGTCATCGTCCGTGATAGGTATCAGGTGTAGCTGCTTGGCGATTTCCTCGTAAGTCTGTTCAAGTTCCAGTGGATCATCCGACTCGACCGTGACATATCGTTCGCCTCGTGGCTCGTCATCCGCAACATGCACCTGTGTGCGTTTCCGATTCCACTCCAGCCAATGGAAAGTCACAACGAAACCGTAATCTTCAAAGTCCTTCGTCAAAAACACTTTACCGTTTTCCTCTTGTAAGTTTCGAAACGCCTTATTGAGTACCTCGACCACATCCTCAAATGGGCCGCTGCTGTCGCGCAGCCGACCGATTTTTTTCGCCATACTTTAGTCTCCATGGTAGCGTTGTAGGAATATGTAAACCGTCCGCGTCAGATTTTCGACCTGCTCCACCGTTACAATATTCCGGCGATGCGATTCCAACCACGTATTGAAAGCGTCCGCCAGGCTTTGCGCCGCTTGTTGAAGTGAGCCTGTCATCGCGCGGATATCGGTACGCTTCACAGTATCCTTGAGCCTGCTGAATATATTCGCGATACGTTGATGCCTGCGCCGCTCGGCAAGCGCCTGAGAGGGATTCAATTCTTCTCCGCCAGCGCGCCTTTCAATAGCACCCGTAGCGCCAACAGGCGTGAGCGGAGCCAATTGCCCCTCCGCTCCTTCGCTGGTGCCGCGTCCCAGCAGCGGCGTCGGGCTGTCGCTCGCCACATACGCAAGTGCCGTCGGTGCCATCATTCCTTCAGATCGTGCGGGTTCGATTCCTTGCGTGAGCAGCCCAATCATGCGAATACGAGGCGCAAGCTGCTCATCAAATGCCGCTCCCATTCCGCGCCGCGCAGCAGTCGCCCGCAAAATATCGAGCCGACTGCCCATCAAACTGCTTCTGCTGCTGCGAATGGTGACCATCAAATTGTCCAGGCGGATTCCAAACCGTTCAGCATCACCCAGGACCGCGCGTAGAAGTGCCGGGTAGCTGGTGCCTCGCATACCACCCTGGCCTTGCGCGTAAAATCCGCGATAGTCAGCCGATGTTGGGTTAGGACGTATAAATGACCGGGTTGAGAAATCAAGCACAGCACCCGGACCGAAAACAATATTCATGTTTCTCAAAGGCGGAACCATAAGACGAACTCGACGCATGACGTAAATCTGCTCGGATCGCGAATGCAGCAAATTTGAGACATCGACGCTGATTGGGGTTGGGCTGCTCGCTGCCGCAGCTCGACGGCTTGCAATCAGGTTGATCGCCGCCTGCATACCTTGATCGGGCGACTCTTCCGCAAGCTGCTGCAATTGCTCCATGTATCGGCGTTCTGCCGCAACTAAAATCGGTTCAAGCGCCGCTCCGATTTGCGAAGGAGTGAGTTCGGGGGCGTTAACAACCTCGCCTTCAGGATTGACTCGGGCAACGATGCGCGCCCCCGGTCGAATTCGAAGCGACCTCAAACGATAGCGCAGTTGGTAGTAAAATAGTTGACCGCGCAGCCGGAGATTGCCGATTCCATGTTGTAGATGGCGTTCGAGCGGGGGGCGAATAGCCTCGATTGCGCGCCGCAGGCGTTCCTGTGCGTTCTGCTGTCGGCGCTGACGGCGTCGTTCACGCCAGCGGCGGAAGCGTTCGCGTGCTGACCGAATGCGTCGCCGAATTGATGCGACCGTGCGCCTCACCGTCCGCACGACTGCTCCCGCGACACGCCTCACCGTTCGCACAACGGCTCTCGCGCCCTGCGCGACGACGCGCCCAACTGCACCCGTGCGCCGCACGACTGCCTGCGCGCCCCGGGCGATTGCTTGTCCGGCGCGCCGCACGCCGCGCACGACGGCTTGCGCCCCGCGCCGAACCGCTCCTGCTGCTGTGCGCGCGCCGGAACGTACCGCTCGTACCGCTCGTCCGATACCGCGCCGCAGCGCTCGTGCGCCGCGCCGTGCTGCACCACCAATTCGCTGCATGATGCGCTGTGCGATACTGCGCAATCGTCCGCCAACTGCGCGTGCCGGTCGCATAAGGCGCTGGAGCAGCCAGTTCGCCACGAAATCGATCACGACGACGGCGGCAGCAGCGACTGCCGTCGCGAACTGACCGCCCGCATTCCCATTTTTTACCGCTCTGAGGAAGGCAAAGAACAACTGGAATGCCGTGATGATCCGGCTGACCGTACCCCAAGCGGCAGCCAAGCCCTGAATGATGGTGAGGATCGCGCCCGCCGCCGGGATGATCATCGAAACGAGTTTTTCGATCAGCAGGCTGATAAGCACCATGGGGATAGCGGCTTTCAAGCCTTCCCAGGCCATCGTGCCGACCTGCGCCATCGTGATGCAGCCCTGCGTGAGAATGCGATAAATCATCAAGCCGAGGCCGAGAACTTCCTCGACTTTGGAGTTGAACCAATTTTTGACCGCTAGCTTGAAAGCATCCCAGAGACAGTTGCGAATTCCGGAGACGACCGACGAGCCGAGGTTGCTCAACCATTGACCTGGATTGTCGGCGATGTCGCCGATCAGTTCGATGAATTGCCCGAGTCCCTGCGCGAATGAGCGTGCCGCTTGAATCGCCGACTGTACCGCGCTGGCGACAACATTAACCGCCGCCATATAGACGCATTCGAGCGCACGTAGAATCGCCATGAGCGCTGCCATAAGTGCATTGAGTAGGAGCTTCAAACCTTCCTTGAGCGCGTCCGCCAGCGCATTGACGGCAGCAACGGCAGCATCGACCAACCCCTGAATCGCTGAGCGGAAGCGGTCGCGCAGGGTGGGGAAAGCTGCCAGCAGACGATCACCGACGGCGATCAGCAGAGCGCCTGCTGCCTGAATTGCGCTGACAATAGCACGGCGCGCGGCGTCAATCGCCCGCATTGCTAGTTCTTGAAAACGCTGCAAGAGTGTTTGAATGGCGCGCCGCGCCGCCTCGAACACCGCATGAATCGCCCGTTTGATTCCATCGAAGAACGCGGCAACGCGGGAAGACAGCCAGCTAAAGAAGCCGCCGCTATTCGTCTCGCTGCGCGCCCGCTGACGTTCATTGCCCGCCTGTGTTTCGGCAGTTCGCCGCTCCGAAGCGATTTGCGTGTTGCCTTCGCGGACGTGACGCGACGCCTCGGTGTTCCCTGCGGTGCGCTCGCGCTCGACCGCCTGCGTGTTGTCCCGCTGAATTTGGGTGCGCTCAGTCTGCGCGCCGTTGATGAGCGTCGTCTGTTCCTGTGTCCACTGATTACGCTGTGCGCGCACATCATTCTGCACTGATGTACGCTGTTGCGCCTGCTGTTCGGCATTGTGCGCAACTTCCGCATCCATTTCCTGCTGCTTACTGGCGCGTTCGGTTTGCTCAGCTTGCTGCCGCTGCTGCTGTCCGCTGGTCATATCGCCACGGGCGCGCCCTGCTGCCGCCCGCACCTGATCACCGCCCTGTTCACGCGCCACGATAGCGACCGGGTCGTTCGGAGCAACGCCTGCCGCCTGTCCGCCGCCATCCCCACCACTTCCACAGGCCTGATCGCCACCTGCCGGAGCATCGGGGCGCAGACGCTCTTGCGGGACGACCGGATAAACTTGGCTTTCACCCATCGGCTGCGCGGCGTCCTGCTGCGCTCCGGCGTGCGCACTATCAATCGACGCGGCGACGGCGGTGTCCTGCTGACTAACCTGATTGGGGTTCGCTGCGCCATCGAGCGTGAGGGTTGGAGTCTGCACGCTCACGTTGAGCGCGGGATCAGTGGTCGGTAGGGTGTCAACTGCGGCGCGTACCTGCTGCACATCATTCGGAGAAAGTTCCGCGTTCCCTGGCAGGCGCGGCGACTGCGATTGCGGGAGTGGCGCAGTAATCGGTGCGGCTGCGGGCGGCGCTTCTGATGCGGTTCCTCCTTCCGGTGTGACGCGATTGGCAGGTGCGGTCGCTGGTGACGTATTCGGCGACACCGGTGCGGCGGGCGATTGGCGCGCCGTTTGCGGCGGTGCGCCGGAAGGTCGCTCCATTTCCGGCGGCGCGGCGGTGAGTTCTTGCTGCTGTGTGCTTACCGAACGCGACGCCGCCTGACTCACGCCACCGAGCGCTGCGCCTGCTTCTGCCGGAGCCATCCCCTCGACTTGTGCCATTGCAGCAGTCGGATCGCTCTCTGCGGCGGCGGGAGCAGCAGGTTCGCTGCTCGGCGCGGCTGCTGCGCCCCCGCCGCCACTGCCGCATGTACCCCCACCGCCAGCGCCTGCCCCCTCTGCTTGCTCCGACACAGGTTCGGGATTCTGACACGATGCACCTTGCGCGGGTGCGCCTGCTTCTGCCGGGGCGCTTTCGCCCTGTGGGACTGTCTCATTGGGGACAGGTGCTTCCTCTGCAACCATCCCGCCCTGTGGGGCGACTATATCCCCAGCCGGAGTTTCGACTTCAGCCGTTTGCGGCTCGTCGACGGTTTCAATTTCTGCGGGTGCAGCCGCGCCCACGTTGACTGGGACGGATGCTTCTATGGGGGCTGCCTGAGCGACAGGACTCGGCTGTGCCGTGACAGCTTCGACCTGCTCAGTTGTATCAGTTTGATCGGGTAGTTCGGCGGCAACGGAAGTCGCTCCAGCCGATGACGCGATGGGCTGCTCGACAGTCTGTGTTTCAACGACACTTGTGACGGCGGGCGCTGTCTCTGCCGCTGTTCCCCCGCCTGGTGTTACGCCTTCGCGCGCGAGCAGTTCCTCATCGCTTGGTTCGCGTTCTTCCTCTGGCTCTTGAGCAGGAGCAGATTCTGATTCTGATACCGATTCGGATGAAGATTCAGGACTTGCCGTTGGCGGCGATGAATCCTCGGACGGTAAGGCGGTGTCATCTGTTTCTGCCGGTCTTGGCGTCGTACTTCCCTGAGGCGGCAGTTCTGCATCGGCGGGTTCAGTGGGCTGTTCTATGGCCTGCGGGGTGCCTGGTGGTTCGGTTTGTGTTTCGGCGGCTTGAGCAGTGTTCGCTTGCTCGGTTTGCGTTTCTGTCGCTTGCGCAGGAACTTCCTGAGCAGTCGCTTGAGGCGGTTCCGCATCGACCACGCTCCCCATGACGCTCTCTGCTACCCCTTCGCCCTGCGTTTCAGCGGTCGGCTGTGCTAGTGACAGCTCTACGCTTGGGATTGCAGTAGGACTCGGCGATGCAGAAACTGCTGCTGAACTGGCGACTGCTGGCTGCGCTGCCGCTTGATCGCGGCTCACACCGGCGTTGCGCAGCAGCACTTCCTCGGTACGATTCAGTGCGCCATCATCCGCTGTTTCGCCGCCACCTACGCCGCCCGTATCAACGGTGGGCGCTGCTGCTGTCGCTTGACCTTCCGGCGCTGCGCCTGCTTCCGCGCTGGCAGGGGCTTGTTCTCTGCCTTCGCCTTGTTCAACTTTGGGCTGTTCGGCGCTTTCGCCTTGAGCCGCTTCGCCTTCTGCCGCCGCTGTTTGCTCGGCTTCTGCACTTGCCGGAGCTTCGGCGGCGGTTTCCTCTGATGGTGTTGCTACTGCTTCCTGTGTCGTGGCTTCCGTTGCGGCAGATGCTTCCACCTCCGCTTCGGGTGCGGCGGTTTGAGCTTCTGCTTCGGGCGCATGAGTTTCCGTACTTGCATCTTCAGTCGTGGGCGTTGTTTCTTCCGACACCGTATCGGCTGCGGATTCGTCTGATGCTGTTTGCGGGGCGGACGGCGTGCTGACTTCCGTACCGCTCGGCGCTTCCTCTGCATACAGAACGCGCAGTTGTGTGAACTGCGCGTCGCTCAGGCGATGTTGGATTCGATCCAGCACGGTCGCCCGTGTTTGCGCATCCAGACGCTGGAACTGGCGGCGAATCCGCCCCGCGCGGTCTAGCGGATCGCTGTGCAAATTCCAGATGATGATCCAGATGAGGCTGTTGATAGCCCTGTCAGGGTCGCGAACTTCGGCAGCACGGTCGCGCACGGTTTGACGCGCGACGGTGAGGCGGTTTTCGATCTGCGGTTTGAGAACCTCAGATGGGATCGTTTCGCTGCTTACGGTTTCTTCGGCGATATACTGTGCTTCTTGCTCCAGCGCATCGTCCGGCTGCGTCACTGTCAGTTTAGCGCTCGGTGGGGGAGTGCCGTTCGTCTGCGCGACATGCACGAGTTCATGTGCGAGCAACCGGCGTCCAGGCAGCGAAGTGACATCGTAAGCGCCGTGCTCGAAGAAGACGTGATTGCCATAAGTGAAGGCGACCGCGCTTAGTGCACGCGCTGCTCGATTCGCATGTTCATCGTCGTGGATACGAACACGGCTGAAATCATGACCGAGGCGCGCTTCCATTGGTCCGCGAACGTTGGGATCAAGCGGCTTGCCGGAGTTTTGACGCAGCGCATCCTCAATTAGGTCGGACGATTGCTTGTCGCGCCCGGCAGCATTGCGCTCCGCTGGGGCGGGGCGTTCTTCAACTGGCTGTCTGATCCGTTCTGCGACCACTGCGCTACCCTAAGTCGTTCACTAACCACCCGTATACCGCCCGTGCAATTTCCGCGCCCGCTTCTTCCGGACGTAGCTCTGGCGCGATTTCGATTTGCGCTAGCGGAATCTCTATCTCGTTGCTGTTCAGGTTCGGCGGCAAGCCTTGCTCCGCTAGCAAGGCATTGAATTCAAGTTCAAATGCGTCACCAATACGATGGCGATGACGCGGGTCGAAGCCGTGCAAGACCAGGCGATCAATTTGCAGGTGGATCATACCCACCCCGTTGTTTCCGCCTCTGTCAGCATTTTTTCCAGCTTGGCGTATTCGCCGCGTGCCGCCATAAGCAAATATTTCATCTGCACGGTTTCTCCCTGTTCAGCAGCAAGAAACGCGGAATTGAGTGCGATATTGCGAATGGTGCCGCCCGCAACGTTCAGCCGAGCCAGGCGATGATAATCCAGCCCATCAGTCGGTGTCGCAGCGGGGAAGATGCGCCGCCATATCTCGGCGCGCTGGAGTGCATCGGGAAATGGAAACTGTACGATGAAGCGCAAACGACGCAAAAACGCCGTGTCCAGCGCGCTTTTGAGGTTCGTCGTCAGAATCGCTAAACCGCGATACAGCTCCATCAATTGGAGTAGATAGCTCACCTCGATATTCGCATAGCGGTCGTGGCTGTCCTTGACTTCGCTGCGTTTGCCGAACAGCGCGTCGGCTTCGTCGAACAGCAGAATTGCGCCTGCTTGCTCTGCGCTGGAGAAAATGCGTCGCAAGTTCTTCTCTGTCTCGCCGATGTATTTGCTCACGACCTGACTCAAGTCGATCCGGTACAGATCGAGCTTGAGTTCGTTGGCGAGTACTTCCGCCGCCAGTGTCTTGCCCGTGCCGCTCTGCCCGGCGAACAGCGCGCTGATCCCTAAACCTCGTGGGCTGCGCGCACCAAAGCCCCAGGCTTCGTATACAGTCATGCGCTGGCGCACATGGATGGCGATCTCATGCAAGACCGAAAGCTGCGCGTCGGGCAGGACAAGATCGTTCCATGAAGCGTGCGTGTCGATGCGCTGCGCCAAATCTTCAACACGGGGGCGGGCGTAAGCACGGCACACATCCCATAGCGAATCAGGATCGGTACGCCCTTCGGTAGCGACGGTGCGAATAGCGGATGGACTGAGGCGGAATTGGCTGATAAGAGCGTCGATTTTGCCATTCAACTGCGCCGCTCCATCACCGATAGCGTGTTCCCAGACCGTTCGCAGTTCACGCGATTCTGGTTGCCGCACGTTGAAGCTCGGTGCGGCGCGTCCATGAAGCGTCTGACGTTCGCGTGTTGTGAGAATGACCCGCTCGCTCAGGCGTTCCGCAAACTGAAGCGCAGGAGACTCCGCACGCTCGTCGTCACACTCGATAATGATGCCCTGCGCATTGAGCAGTGACTCGCGGTCGAGAAGACGCGCCAGTGCATCCAGATCGGCGGCGTGGGTAGGCAGCGTCCGCGCGCTAATGATGAGAACATTCACACCTGCAAAGCGATATGCGCTGACGGCAATTGCCCTCAGCAGATTGGGATCGTCGCCGCACACTTGCACCGCCGAATGCGAATCGCCCATCAGCACAGCCGCGATCCGTTCCGCGACGACTTGATGCGAGGGTACAAGTTCGTCTTCCACCTCACTTGCTTGCAGATATGCGGACAGCCGTTGATCAGTGTATGCGACGCCCGCCAGGTAATGCAGAATACGTTCGTCTAAGCGGATCGGACTGCGGGTCAGGGTTTCATTCGCTGTCATGACGATCAGATTCCAGCGACGCAGCGGCGACCCCGGTGTGAGGGCGCTCCAGTGCGCACCCGGGAGCGACGCTAGCGCTAACCCGAATGTGGGATACGTCCAATTCGGGTTACCGTGCGCTTCCGCGCACAGTCGCGCTATATCCGGCTGAAGCTCGATGCCTGCGCACAGCACGACAATATCACGCTCGAACGAGCTGAGATCGAACAGCGCAGTCAGCACATCGAGCGCGCTTACACCACCGGATGCGGAAACAGCGGGCATGTCAGTCTCTTGACCGATGTGCCGCACCAACAGAGACGTGATCCGCGCCATCTCCGCGTTGAGCGCGTTCTGGTTCGCTTCATACCACGTCATTTGAATGCCGCCCTGCACGATGCGCGCTGATTCGCCTTATGCTGGATCATGAGATGGTCACTTTCGGCGCGGCGATCTGTCCGCTCGCGTCCAGTTCCATAGGGCTGTCTGCCCCGGCAATTCTCACCCGCACGAAATAATCTCCCGCTGTCATGTCCATCACTGTGAACACCAGAGTATTGGTGTCTGCGGATCGCTCGGGACTCGCGAAGATCAGCAGCGATCCATCGGCGCGAATCAGTTCGATCAATGCCTGCTGTGTTGGGGTGACGTCTGGCGTCACCTTCACCGTAATCGTCTTGTCGTTCGGCTGCCCCAGGACATCAGCGACGGTGATGTCATACGTCGTTGGGTTCGTCTTGTTGATCGTGGGATGGAGTACGAAGGGAGCGACGTTTGACCGCTCACCGAGCCGTGTACTCGTCCCAAACTGTACCGGATGAATAATTTGAATGCTGTGAACGCCCGCGCTCAATCCAGCGGGGATCACTGCGCGCATAATCGCATCACCTAAGCGGGTGACATTCGCTGGCGTGACATTTACACCATCGACTTGTACGGTCGGCATCTCACCGCTGAACCCACTCCCGACCATTTCCGCCGTGCTTTGCGAGATGATCGGCGCATTTGCGAGTCCATTCACCCGGTCAATGCTCGGGTGACGCAGGGTCGTTATGGCTAACTGCGGCGTGAGTACGGGCAGGCTCGGCGAGACAGGTTTATTGCTCGCGATCAGCACCACCGAGACTAGATAAGCAGCGGTCGGGCGATAAAATGTCTGGAACGCGCCCCACAATCGCGAGATTTCCTCACTGTCGAGCGTGTGAGGCGTGATCTTGACCGTTTCTAACTGATCGGCGAGGTCAGACGCTTGCAGCACCCGTAGAATCGGCGGCAGTTCGTTAGCACCCGCCGAAACGCTGATTTGCGGAGTGAACGCCCTCTGGATCGCGGATCGCGGCAAAATCGGGTTTTCGTGAAGAAGCTGCATGGCGAAGCCAAGCATAATCTCCGCATGAAATTCCTCGTTGCCGTAGGCGGTCAGCAGATAATGCAGGTCAAGCGCCAGCGGTGGATTCGTCTTGCGATTCCCACCGCCATCGAATGCGGGTAAATCGTAGTTGCGCCAGCCTTGATTCGGTGTGCAGCAGTACATATACAGATTGAGTCGGCTGTCCTGATCCGATGTCACCGGAATCCGATCCGGGGGGAGCGCGCTCACCAGCACATTCCCAATCCCGGTTGTCAATCCATGGTCGATCACCCCATTTTGCAGTAGGTCTTTCAGCACGGCGGTGACAGCGGCAATGGCGAGCGCGGAACTCATGACGAACCTCCATTGCTGCGTGAGCGCAAGTAATCTTCGAGCGACAGACGCGGCATGTTCGGCTTCGCGGGTTTCTTCATACTGGTAGGCGGTGTGTCGGTAGTACGTACTTCGACGCGCCCGATGATGATGCGAATTTCCGGCGGCTCGGATGCCGATGTCGCGGGCAGCGAATCGGGCGTTTCTTCTATCGGCAGGCTCGGCACGATGGGTGGCGCTGAATCGCGCGGGCGCGTCTGAACCGGGCGCGCAATAATCCTCGGTGCTGCCGGGAAAATTTCTCCGGCGCGTTCCGGCTGAATAGCGCGATCCGGGGCGATCTTTGTCGCTGTGTCTGACGGTATCACCTGATCTGCATCCGACCGAACGAGCGTTTCGGGCGGCGCTGCTGGTACTACCCGCCGAACAGGAATCGCCGCTTTTGCCGGTACAATGACGGGCGATTCCTCTTGCGCTTCCGGTTTTGGCACGATAGGTGCGTCCGGTTCGATTCCGATAGGGGCGGGTGGGGGAACCGGGCTGACCACTGCGCTGGGCGTTTGCAGCGTCATAGCCGTCTGATTCGTCTCTGTCATGCGTGGAAACGCACGCGCCTGCACGTCACGAGGCGTCAGACGATCTCGATCCATCGGCGGCGCATCTGCGGTCAGTTCAGCATCCGCACTGAACGTGGGAACGATCAACACCCCGCGTGCTTCACGCTCAGGAACAACGAGAGGAAAGATCGGTTGCAAGACCGGGCGTACATCCGCACCCGGTTCGATTTCTTGCCGAATGATCCAATCGAACACATCTGTCATCCGCCCAACAGCTCCAGATACGTTTTGCGCCGCTCACCGCTCATCG
>DAOUCB010000015.1:0-13509 GCA_034432495.1 Anaerolineae bacterium
ACGGTTCGTATGGAGCGACAGTTTTTCCCTCCAAGAGCTACGCCAATATCACAGTTACGGTGAGCGGCGACCCCAGTCAAGTTATTTTGCCGCCGATCACGCCTTGGGGAACGCCCAGTATTTTCTATGAGCCAAGTGCAGAATACCTGAATGCCTTCGGTGGAGTCTATTCCGGCGAGCCTGATGATGGCTATCTATCCAGTCTCTTTAACGGTGAAGACAGTCCTCAGCCGATTATCGACTTTCTCAGCGGTTTCGAAGGATTGGGCTTAAGCTTTAATAAGCTGGAGAAATTCCCCTTCACGCCGCAGGTGTTTGAGTTCAATACGCTTTTGAGTTTGCTCGACAAAGCGGAACTGACCAGCCAGTTGACGGGTGACGGGCCGAACGTGCTGTTTGCGCCAACGGACGAAGCGTTCGCTGCGCTGCCCGCAGACACGCTGGCGAACCTCCAAAGCGATCCCGCGCTGATGCGCAACATACTCGCGTACCATATCGTTCCGGGCACCCTTGATCGTGAAGCGCTAGCCAGCCAACAGATACTCACTACATTGGAAGGTTCGACACTTACGATTGAGCCGAGTGACAGTGGCAGTTTCACGATCAATAGTGATGAGGCGGGCTGCGGCTGCAATTATGCGCTTGCCAACGGTCAGGTCTTTGTCATCGATCACGTCTTGATGCTGCCGCAATAGTTAGGCGAAAGCAGCGTCGCTAACGGCGAAATCAAGCATTCTCCTTGAGCTGGCCTGCAATCCCCAATACCGGTTTGCAGGCTAGCACAGATCAGACTGGAAGACTTATGTAGCGCCTGATGTATCTCGAAAATAAAAACCGAGCGGAAACCCCCGCTCGGAGATGTGGAAGGACTCAGCCATGTATTCGCAACGCACTTCCCTTGGCGTCCATCTCTTGACCGGTATTGCGTTTCGGCTCATGCTCCCATCCCTCACCGTGTTCATTGCTGCCCTTTGGATCACTCACGGACAGGGCGGCACCGAGACCCTCCCCTTAGGTGGCCTGCTGCTGCCTCCTACTGGCTGTGCTGCGCCGTGCCTCCTGGGAATCCGACCGGGGCAAACGACGCTGGTCTCTGCGCTAGATCACCTGCGCGCCAACCCGCTGATCCAGTCTATAGAACCGGTGGCCTCTATGCCCGACTCCCCCGCTCCGTCCGGATTATTCGCTGTCCAGTTCGTCTTGACCGCACCGATTCGCACGGCTCAAATGCAGTTCGTCACGGAACCTCGGACGGGCGTCATCAACCGCATTCTCTTCATCAACAGTGGCCTTCCACTGAGCGATGTCACCTTGACGCTGGGCCAACCCGCTGCACTCTTTCTGGATAACCGTTTCAACACGAGTGTGGTCACTTATGCAGCGTTCTATCCGCAGAACCAGATGGACGTGCAGGTGGTGTTGCCCCTCTGCACGCCGGAAGTCGCTAGGCTGCCGTCCATTCGCCAAAATGTCGTGATTAGTATCGACACAATATCCACCTACTTTGAGCAGCGCGGACTTTACCCGGCAGCTACCCTGGTGAACGACACTGGCTGGCTCCAGCAGCTCCACGATCTCAAACAAGCCGAATGTGCATGATACGAAGAACTTGCCATTGACCTGAGATGGTTTTCACTGGAGGGCGGGTCAAAGGCGAACGGTACTATCTCAATCACCGACCTAAAAGGATAAATCCTAAAAACAAAAACCCGAGCGGGGTTTCCGCTCGGAGATGACGACAAACAGGTTATATGCTCTACTCTGCATCCAGATTGTTCCACCATCGTTTGAGCGGCGGAACAAAAAAAACTGTACATGGAAGGCATCGAACCCCGTCGTCCCCGCTGAGTACAAAGTGTGTTCAATATGAAAAGCCCGATCTAACCGACCGGGCTTTTTCGTTTATGCGGATTTTATACACGCGGGAATGAATTTGCACTACATCAAACTAACTTGACAATCTTACTCGATTTAGAGCAAAGAATCGGGAGCAGATCACAGGCAAGAGCAAAAGTTGCTATACAGCACATCGGCAACAGCGCTGTTAGAGTTCCGGCCTGATATTCTGGTTGACGTGGAACAGATTGGTCGGATCGTATTTCGCCTTGATCGCAGCTAAGCGTTGGTAATTGTCCCGATACGCTGCTTTGACCCGCTCCTCCCCCTCATTCATAATCATGTTGATGTACGCGCCACCTGCCGTGAAGGGGCGCAGCGCTTTGGAATAGGCTTTCGCCCAAGAGATCATGCGCTCATTGTCCGCAGGGTCAGGTGAAGTACTGGCAATGACCATTCCCCAGTTGGCATCACGGTAGCTGAACGCTGTATCGTTCTTCGACACACGTTTCGGCACACCGCTGATTGGGTACAAGTGCATCGCTGAAAGTGTCGTAGGAAGCTGCGTACCGTACCTGAAATGTTCGGCGATGGCAGCGTCGTTCAAATCATTGATCCACTCCGCGCACCAGTACCACTGTAGACCCTTTGGGAGCAGCGCGTCGAACATGCCTTGCAGCATCGGGTAAGGCATCGACCCAACCAAATCTAGCGTCGGCGGATTGAAGTTTCGAATCTGATCGAAAGCTTCATTAGCCTTCTCCGCTGAACCTGCATAACACCAGACAATGCCGCACATCGGCTTCAAGTGGAGTATCTCGGGGAATGGCGCAACGGGCGGCACGGTCAAAAAGGCGAACCAGCCGTTCATCTCCTCCGGCGCAGCCACAATATAGTCGCGGTAGAACCGCATGATCTCAACAGCTTGGTCAAGGGGCCAGAGCATCGGTCCTGCGTAGACCGTGCCGATGGAATGCAGACGGAACATGAATGAGGTGACAACACCGAAATTTCCACCACCACCACGCACTGCCCAGAACAAGTCTGAATTCTCATCGGCGCTGGCGGTGACGAGTCGTCCATCCGCCAGAACCATATCGACTTCCAGCAGATTATCAATCGTCAAGCCGCAGGTGCGTGTCAGATGCCCCAGACCACCGCCCAAAGTCAGTCCGCCGACACCCGTCGTCGAAACGAGACCGCCGGGTACTGCAAGATCAAAAGCATGAGTGGCGTGATCGACATCTCCCCAAGTGCAGCCGCCTTCCACACGAACTGTTTTCGCTGCAGGGGAAACACGCACACCTTTCATCGGCGACAGATCAACTACTAGTCCGTCATCGCACGTACCTAATCCCGGCACACTGTGCCCGCCACTGCGGATGGCAAGCGAAAGCTGGTTCTCGCGGGCGAAGTTGACTGCCGCCATCACGTCGGCTACGTTAACACACTGAGCAATTGCTGCTGGATAACGATCAATCATTCCGTTATAAACTGCGCGGGCTTCATCGTAGTTTGCATCATCTGATGTGACAAGCCTGCCTCGTAGACTCGTTTGCAAGTTTAGGAGTGCCCTTTTCTCAATGTGACCCATCGTTCTCTCCGCGAAGTTCTGTCGTTTCAAGCGATGATCGATAAGACCATGCGTTTGACCGGATGGCAATTCTCGTCCCGCCTTGATCATGTCATCCGGTCACTTAGCAATGCAGTTCGATTTGATTACGGTGCATCGAGGCGAACAATTTCACCTGTCCCGGGCGGAAAACCGAAGCCAAAGTTCGAGATATAAAGTGCGCCGTCTGAGCCAAAGGTCATCGCAGTTGGCAGCGTCAGACCAGACACGACTTCTTCAACATCACCCGTATTCAGGTCAAAGCGCACCACACGCCCCGTTCCCGGCGTTGGCATCTCTCCATCGACGGTACTGGCTTCAAGTGCATACAGCCGCCCCTCCTGGTCAAACGCGATGTCCGTGACCATCGACAAGCCCAGCGTTTGGTGAATGAACTCTCCGTCGGATGATACTTCGGTAATGCCCGCTGCGCCCACTGGCACCGGGAAAATGCTCAGGTTGCCAATGTAAAATTGTTCGTTGTGGTACACCACAGAGGTCGGGACAATATGCCCTGCTGAGGCGGAAATGTCGATCACCCGGCTGATTTCACCCTCCTGCGTGACCTTGTCAAGCTCGCCATGATTCGGCTCGATGACGAAAAGAGCGTCATCAACGGCGATCATGCTATAAGGCGTTCCATCCGGCTCGAAGTCAGCGGGCTGCGGATTCTCAACCGGATTTGCCTGCCAGAATGCACTCAGGTCAGCGACGAGAGTAGTCGAGCCATCTTCGTTAACTTGATAAACGCCGTTGACGGTATCCTTGAGTGCGTGGGAGCATCCCGCGCCACCAACAAGCACATAAAGTGCGTCATTGAGAAAAACAACATCGGTTGCCCCGGTCACTAGCCCCCCTAAATCCATACTCGTCTGGCTCGACGGCAGATCATCAGAAATGGTCGTGCGAACGCCATCCGCATCGATCCGCGAAACGCGGGCGCTTGGTTTTCCAGCGGTATAGGGGCCAACTGGAGGAGCCACTTGTGCGCAGTCGTCTTCGCCGGTCGAGATGCTCGTCCCGCCTTCGCCGCTTTCGGCGACAAATAGACTGCCATCGGGGGCGAACGTCAAGCCACGCGGCCCGTTCAGTCCGCTCGCGACGACCGTCCAAGGCGTTTCAGTAACCTCCTGTGCGACAACTATCATGGGTAGCATGAACATAATAAAAGTAGCAGCAATCACAGATCTAAGTCTCAACATTTCCCATACTCCTTTGCGCTTTTCCGGTTCTTGGCTAACCAAGTCTTCAGCTTACTTCCAGTGTAGGATGGGCAATCAGAATACGTAAATGACCGAGATGGGGTATGTTCCGGGTAGAGGGGTGGTATTTATCCTGCTTAGCTGGCGCTCAGTTTGTTTTCTATGGCCCAAGCAGCGATCTGCGTGCGCGATGTGAACTTGAGTTTTGCGAGAATATGCTTGACATGGACGGTCGCCGTTTGCGGGCTAATGACGAGCGCTTCAGCGATTTGCCGATTGGTATATCCCCGCGCCACGAAGCCAGCGACTTCACGTTCGCGGTTGGTCAATCCGCCGGGAGACTCGGATGAACGACTGGTGAGCGGCAATCGCGCAAGAGCCGATTCAAGGAAATGAGAACGCATCGCCTCATCCGGGATGGTCGCGCCACATTCATTGATCCGCTGCCGCGCGGCGGTAATAACTCGCGCGCCGTCGTCACGCCGATGCTGTTCCAACAACATCGTTCCTAACGAGACTTCGATCCGCCATAGCATCGCGCGCGCACCCTGTGCTTCCGCTTCATCACGCGCTGCACGTAATTCCGACTCGGCTTCAACTTTGCGTCCCAATGCGTTAAGAAGATCGCCGCGCAGCCACGTCAGCAGCGGAACGACCTTGCCCTCGATCAGATTCGGCGTTTCGCGCAGAAGATCATCCACGAGCTTGAGTGCAGCATCTACATCACCTCGGTGAAAGGCTATCACGGCGCGCGCATACCAACAGAAGCGCTGTCCCGGCGAGAACTTCGGTGTATCCGCCTTCATGACGGTATCAAGCATCGCCTGCGCTTGATCCAAGCGTCCCGCCGCGACATAGGTCAGCGCCAGCGCACCCGCGTTCAAGCGGCGGAAGTATTGAGAATTTGCTTCTTCGGCAAGCGTCAGGCCTTTGACTAAATGGTGATGCGCCCGCTCATATTGGAATAGATCCGTATAGAGTACCCCATATTGGTGGTGCATCGAGTATTGATTCTCAGGATCATCGGCTTCTTCCGCTGACGAAAAGGCACGCGCCGCGTAATGCAGCGCTTGTTCGTAGTTGGCGCTCGTAATCGCGCACATCGTTTGAAAAATGTCCGCGAACATTTCGCGTGAAAATAACCCGAGCTTGTGAGCCAGTTCATACGCTTCCTGTGAGCGTTGTTCAGCTTGCTGCAAACTCAAGTCGCTGCACACCAAAGTATTGGTTTCGTGAACCGGTGCACAGAGCGTCATCAATGCTTTGGCACTTGCCGCATCCTGGAACCGCTCATGCTGTTCCGCGAATAATCGAGCACGCCGGAACCAACTCAAAGCGGCAATCAAATCCCCTGAAAAAACATGGCTGATGCCCATGTAGGTGAGCACTTCGACGGTCTCATCATCATGATTTTCAAGTTGTTCAAAGACCCGCAGCGCTTTATCAAGATAGTGTAGTGCATCTTTCGTTTCTTCCCCGTGCATATGCCAATAGGCGAGACGAGTAAGTCCAAGAGCATAAATTCCGGGCTGATCGGGATAACTATTGGAAATCGCCAATGCCTGATCGAGGTAATCCTTGCTCCGCGAGTAATCTCGCTCCAACCAGATAGTGCCCAGATCGAGTAGCGCTCGCCATTCTTCCCGCCACTCATCGCGTTCACGCGCCACTTGTAGTGCCGCTTCGTAATCCAGCCGCGCATATTCAAAGTTGCCAAGTTTGTCATACGCTGCCGCACGCGCCTGTAACAGCGTAGACGGCGGAGCCTGTGCCAGATGTCGATAGGCTTCGAATGTATGGGTGAAATGTTCGATTGCAGCACGCGGAGTCAGGAGGCGCACCGCTTGCTCACCTGCTTGCAGGGAATAGATCGCTGTCTTCGCCCAGTCACCAGCATGGTAAAAGTGATACGCGAGTTCGCTAATGTGCATATCAGCAGTCGGATGCTGTTCTATCGCCTCTCCGATCCGCTGGTGCAGCATCTGGCGCTCGCGCGCGAGCATTTGCGTATAAACTGCCTGCCGCGTGAGGGCATGGCGGAAGGCAAATCGCTCTGGCGACTCTTCAATGATTAACTGCGCGGCGATCAGCGCTTTCAGCAGCGTCAGCATCTCGGCTTCAGTCTTGTCCAGCAGCTCGCACAAAAGTGCGAAACCGAACTCCTGCCCGGCTGCTGCCGCCAGTTTCAGTACCTGATCTTCCTCCGCCGTCAGCTGTTTCGAGCGACGCAGCACCGTTTCCTCCACTGTACGTGGAATCGGAATATGATCCAGTGGTCGGTTGTTCGCCAGAATATTGCTAAAATGCTCATCGTCGTTGTTCGCCAGCGATTTCAGCATCTCCTCGACAAAGAAGGGGTTACCACCTGTCAGTCGATGAAATCGTCGTAGAAATT
Source organism: Anaerolineae bacterium (assembly GCA_034432495.1). Lineage (GTDB taxonomy): Bacteria > Chloroflexota > Anaerolineae > Aggregatilineales > Phototrophicaceae > Flexifilum. Next base: position 7,046 of record DAOUCB010000015.1, read on the forward strand.
CCTGGTTGACCGGACGATGGAGCTTGAAGATCGACTGGATCATCTCGTCCACCTCATGCACGTTCAGAGGCAGCAGCCGATATTCTATAGACAGTCGTTCTCGCTCCATGGACGTCAAAAAATGCCGCAAGTGAGTGTGAACCTCTTCGTGCCGATAGGTAAAAATCAGCAGGATCGGGTATAGCGGCACAATTCGCGCGAGACGAAGCAGAAATTCGAGCGTCGTCTCATCGCACCAATGCAAGTCTTCGAAAACAATCAGAAGGGGCTGATCTTGTAACAGGTCGATGAAAAACTGGTTGATGCTGGAAAACAAACGGCGTAACTCGCTCTGCCCATCCAATGTTGGCGATGGGATGGCATCGGGCATCCAGAAGCGGAGTTCAGGCATAAACTTGACGATCTCCTGGGCATAAATGCCCAAGCGTCGATTGAATACTTTTCTTGAAGTCATCGTCAAATGCGCGCGAAACAAATCCGTCAAGAGCGCATAGGGAGTAGTTTCATCGCCTTCAAAGCAGCGTCCACACAGAGTGAGGAAACCGCGCTGTCGTGACCGCGCCATTGCCTCGCGCACTAAGCGGGTTTTCCCAATCCCAGCATTGCCCGTCATCAGCACAATTTGTCCCGTCCTTTGAGAGACAACATCAAATGCGGTATCTAGGGCTTGGAGATACTCTTGGCGTCCAACGACGGTTGGGCTAACCAGTGGCTTCGAGACGCGAGAGTTCACAGGGCTTTCCTCCCGACGACGAGTCTGACTTTTGCGGGACTGCACCTACTCATCACAGGTACTATGTTAACACAGGCGTCCTAACTCAAAGCGACTCCACCCTGCCAGAACTACCGCTTCGGGAAAACGAAGCGCCGTGGCTGTACCGCTGTTGGATAACCGCAACAGAAGAAGGACAAAACGTATTCGAGAGAAGGTTCTACTTCGAGGTAACGACTGCCAAGTTTACCAGCCAATCCTGTGAGGTTTCTGCCACCAAACCTTGAGCGGCGGAATGAGATATATTTTATACACAGTAGGTAACGAACCCCGTCGTCCTCGATGAGTACAAAAAGTGTTCAATATGTGAGGCCAGGTCAATGAGATCGGGCTTTTTTGTTTTCCGCGATTGTATATTTGCGGGCACGAACATGGTCAGGTGTCCAAACTGACCATTCGCGATCCCTTACTCTATCCGGAGCAAAAAAATGGGAGCAGGTCAACAGCTCTATAAAAGCTGTTTCACACCTATTGTTGTCATTAGACAAACGAGAATAAATGTGACATTGATAGCAACACGAACTCGAAATGCCTGGTTTGAATAATCAAGTTTCAGCAATCGCCCGAAAACAACCACAATACCCATCAAAAAGAACCAAGGTGTAAAAACAAATATAGCCACACCCCGGACAAGCATTGTTGCAAGATCATGAATCCCACCTGAAATTATGAAAGTCAATATAAGAGAGACAGTTGAAGGCAAAAATCGGTTGAGAGGCTTATAGACATAACGTCCTAACGTGTAGCCCCAGATTGGATTCCAGTATTGCCAAAACTTTCCAAACGTCCCTGCCCCAAGAGAGCGAACAAGCATATTCTGTAATGAGCCTGAAGCACCCAATGGAACGTCATTTCGATATTGCACATAATCTGTCAATGACATCTGTTTGCGTGTGTTTGTCTGTACTTCGTCCATAATTTCTCTCGTGAAAGTTTATATAACCGCGTTTTCATTGCTAAGTTGAATAACCGCTTATACATTGATGTGGTTTCAGACACCGGGTGCGACGCGCTCTTGATAGCGTTCTGTGTACATCCCGGTGACTAACAACCGGATCGGGAAGGCGATTTCTGCGATGGCAATGACCATGGCGGCGCGTGCAGGCATAGTATCATAAGCAGGAAGCATGAAGATGACCACGCTATCCACGAGATAACCGAAACCTGCCAATATGATCAACACACCATGAATTCGCGGGAGTATGTCGTCAGAGCTTTCCAGACAGAAGAGGTTTTGCGTTCAGCTTCCCGTATAGCGTGATCTTAATCAAATTCTAAATGGATACCTGTCAAATTGCTCAGGAGATAGATTGGCGACGTTATTTGTGTACAAGCTCAGTGCAAATCGAACAAATATGACAATGGTAAAGGCTACAAATCCGATACCATAGTCAATAGTCGAGACAAGCGGAAGCAAGAATACCCAGAAAACTGCATTGTACGCCAACCTGACTAAAGCAAGTGGATGAGCGTAGCCCTGTTTGACTGATATGTTGTTACCAGAGTTTTTCTGAAGCCACGCGAACCGCGTTGCCGTATGAAGCTCAATGATTATGCAGAACAGCGCTCCAAAAATTCCAAGACCGATCAATCCTTCTCTTTCCAACCAAAATGATGTTGAGAATGCGAGAATTACATAAATTAAAGTGGGGGCTCCTAATCCCACTGACAATAGGTTATTCCAGCGTACCGTCAAAAATCTTTGCATCGTCATCATCTTTCATCCTCGTCAATGTGCATTAGCGTTACCATCTTGTTGCCGGGTGTGGACGTATCGACGCCTGTACAGTCAGTTTTGATTTTCTACGAACAACAGCTTTCATGGTGCTATCACCCGTAATTTGATCGCTGGTTGATTGTGTCACTTGATACCTACTCTACTGAGCGACAGTGACTGAGATTAGGGGCAGTCCTAAGTCGCGCACTTTGCGCAGAAGCCCATGCAGTGCCGCCTGATCAGCCAGGGAACCATATAGTCGTGAGGTACCATCGGCTTCGAGTTCAATCGTCATACCGTCAAACCAGGTGTGCCATTGGTCGCTGAGATGCCCCCTAACTCTGATCTCATAGACCAGAGTTTCGGAGGACGTACCGGGAAACTTTGATTGCTCAGACATTAGCATGACCCTATTGCGGCTATCTAGCGATGGTCACGATCACATTGCCACGTTTGTGCCCGGTCTCGACATACTTGTGGGCCTCGACCATCGACTCCAGTGAGTAGCAGCGGTCAATGATGGGTTTCAGGATGCCCCGCTCTGCCAGTTCTTTCACCCGCAAGAACTTCTCGCGGCTGACAGTGGGTGTCCCCTTATCAACTGAGAGATATTGCCCATTGGCTGTCAAGGCGCTTTTGCTGGCGTCTTTCAGCGGCGATGTTTTCTTCCCTCCGACGGTATCCAGCACCCAGTCGTAACGCGCCAGTTGAGCAACAGCATCATCGCGGGTGTAGTCAATCACCTTGTCCGCGCCGAGCGATGTCACCATGTCGAAGTTGCGGCTGCTGCAAACAGCAGTGACTTCGGCTCCGGCGTGCTTGGCAAGCTGAATCGCCATCGTGCCAATACTGCCGGACGCACCGTAGATCAACACCTTTTGCCCCGGCTGGATGTCGGTTTTTTCCATAACGTGCATTGCCAGCAGTGTTCCGTAGGGAATCGCGGTTGCCTCCTCAAAAGTGAGGTTTTCCGGCTTGTGTGCGATATTCCAATCCTCCGGCAGACACATATACTCGCCGTAGAATCCCCAGCGAATCTGCGACATGGACTTGGAACCGTAGGCAAACACTTCATCACCCGGCTTGAAGGCGGTTACGTCCTTGCCGACGGATTCCACCACTCCCGCCCCGACCATGCCAAGAATCGGGTTACGAGGTTTGCCAAAGCCCATTGCCATCTGAATGATAATCTTGAACATCAGCTTGGCATCCAGCGCCCGCATGAGAACATCGCTGGCAGTAACGGAGGTCGCGTGCATCTTAATCAGGACTTCATTGTCCTTCGGCGTGGGTTTTGGAACATCTTGCAGTTTGAGATAATCCGCAGGTCCGTACTTTGTGCAGATGATCGCTTTCATGATTGGCTCTCCTCTTTATTCAGTGGTCTATCATTCGGAGCGTTGTAACTATGACCACAGGATAATCGAAGCACCGAAGGGGTGTCATACCTCGAAAGAGTTATTGGGGGGGATTATTCTCAGGGTTGAGGAGAGGAGAAGACGGTTGTTAGTCCGCCGTCAGAATGCCGAGAGCCTTGCCCTTGGCAACGGCTTGTGTGCGGTTCTTGACCGCCAGTTTGCTGTAAATATTGCGAGCGTGAACCTTCACGGTATGAAGCGAGAGATACAGTTGATCGGCAATCTCTTGATTGCTCAGCCCCTCTGCGATGCGTTCCAGCACCTCAATTTCGCGCTCGCTCAACGGGTCGAGCATATCCAGCATCGCACGCGCCGTCGCCGTGAAGGCGGCAAGCAACCGATCAACCACATGAGGTTCAATCCCTTCTGCACGTGCACGTTCAAGCAGCGTTTGCATAGGTTTACCCTCATCCACGAACAGCCGCACAAACCCACCCGCCGCCGCCATCTGAATCGCCGCCGCGAGTTGTGCCAATGCCGTATCCTGCTCGCCCTGCTGACTGTGAACCAGCGCGAGTAGGATGCTTGTCCGCAGTTGCGCATCTACCCAACGGCGTTCCCTCATCTGGTTGTGATACGGCTCTAAAACCGCCAACGCTGCCGACGTGTCGCCCTGCGCTAGAAATACCCGCGCTCGTCCCAATGGGCTGGCATGGGGTGTGCGATGTTCCGCCTCTGTCACATCGCCCTGTGCCAGTAGCACCCGCACCCGTACATCAGCGATGGGCGCTAGTTGTTGGGTGAAATCATGGGCGTTTACAAATTGTTCTGCCTCATTCAAGAGCGCGGTTGCGTCGTTGAGCCTGCCCTCTGTCAGCCGCAGCCGTGCCAGCACAACCCGAATAGACGCTGACGTGTCAATGTGGGGGGCCTTGCGTGCGAGTTCATAGCCCTGCTTTGCGTGATCTTCGCAGGCAGCAAGGTCGTTCCACTCATAATGAATACGGGCTAAGCCTAGATACCCCTCACCAGCGATGAGATGCGGTGGGTCGCTCACCAAGAAGTCAATCAGCCGCTGATAGGTCTTCGCTGCGTCCGATAACTGGTTGTCCAACTCTTGCACCTGCCCCAGGCTGAGGAGCGCCGCGAGCGAATACATGGAGCCGAATTCCGGGTCGCTCATGCCGAGAATGTCTTGATAGGCTTGGCGGGCGGTGGCGCGGTCGCCCTGTAGCTGCGCAGCATAGCCCAGTGTCCACGTTGCGCCCAGACGCATAGCGTGATTATTGGGGGCAAGCAATTCAAGCGCCCGGAGAGACTCGCGCCGCATCGTTTCGGCATCGTGCTGAGCAACGGCCAACGTGGCTCGCATAGATGCAATCTGTCCGGATAGGTCTTGTAAAATAGGTGTTGGATCAGCGTTTTGTAACGCAGATGTCGCCGAGTTTAACACCTGTTCGATTGCCTCAAATGACGTGTTGGACATCATCTGCGACCAGGCATGAGCCACCCATAGCGCCGGATGGTCATTTTTTACAGTATCCGGTAGCGATGTCAGCCAGTTCACCACTGGCAAAACCACGCCACGCATGTAGAGCGGGATTCCGCCACCCGCCATCAAGCGCTCCGCCTCATCAATATCATGCGTGGCGACCGCGTGTTGAAACGCCTCAACCTCAAAGCCGTTTCCTTCATACCAGCGGCTCGCACGCCGATGAAGCTCTGGCAGCGTAAGGCCCCCGGCATCCGACGCGGTCTTGATGTATTGCTGCAAACGCCCGCGCAACAAATCCTCAAAAAGGTGATGATAGCGATACCAGCGGCGCTCATTGTCCAATGGAATCAGGAACAGGTTTGCCTGTCGGATGTGTTCAAGCGTTGCCAGAGCATCTTTATCGTCTTGCTGCAAGATCGCCGCGCACAGCGGCCCACACAAACGCTCCAAAATTGAAGTCTTCAGCAGAAAATCCTGAATGTGTGGTGGCTGATGACTGAGTACCTCCTCCATGAGATAGTCCAATACAAAGTGATGGCTGCCGGTGAATGACTCGATAAATCGACGGTTGTCCTGCTGTCCTTGCATTGAGATGGCGGCAAGCTGCAAGCCCGCGATCCAGCCTTCAGTACGCTGCTCTAATGCGGCAATGTCTTCAGCAGACAGGTTTAATCCCATCGTGCTATTGAGAAACTCAGATGCTTCGTCTGCTGTGAAGCGTAGATCAGCGGCGCGAATTTCGTTCAACTGTCCCCTAACTCGTAAACGCGCCAGCGGTAAAGGCGGGTCTTCACGAGTGGTGATGATGAGGTACATCTGCGGCGGTTGGTTATCGATTAGAAATGTCAACGCTGCGTCGATCTCCGCGCTTTCGAGAACGTGATAATCGTCCAGCACCAAGACAAAATCCTGTGACATTGTCGCCAGTTCATTGAGCAGTGGTGTCAGCACCGAGTCGATGGGGGGTAGCTGTGGCGATTCGAGCAAACCAGATAAGTGCTTGCCAACATCTGGTAGAACTGTCTGCAATGCCGCGATGACGTAGGCGAGGAAGCGTACTGGATCGTTGTCGGCGTCATCCAGAGAGAGCCACGCGACCGAGCGCTCTCCACTATCGATCCA
>DAOUCB010000016.1:0-6307 GCA_034432495.1 Anaerolineae bacterium
CGCAAGCACATCGCCTTTGGGCGTTTCATAGTAGACCCGTAGGTCGCGGACTTTCAGGATAGGAACTTGTTCTTTTTCAGTCATATCATTCCTCTCCTAACTCGACGACTGGCGCAGGCGCGGATTAGCGATGTCATCAAAGCCAAGGTTGATCAGCAGCAAACCGATGAAAATAATCGCCAGCAGAATAGTCGGCAGACCCCACCACCACCACATATTACGCAGAATTGCCGCTGCGGTGAGCGCATAGTAAATCGTGCCACCCAGCGTCGGCACGCGCTGCGGGCCAAGCCCCAGCGTCTCTAGACCGACAGCGGTCAGGATAGCTCCAGTCGCGTTACCGATGAAACTCGCAAACAGATAAGGGATCAGGTTCGGCAGAATTTCACGGAACATGATGGAGAATGTCGATGCGCCAGAGAGCTTCGCCATCTGAACGTAGCCGCTTTCACGCATGGACAGCACCTGAGACCGGATCAGGCGCGTAGGCGCAGGCCAGGCGAACATCGCGATCAGGAGCGCCATCGTCGTGACTTCAACTTGCCTGAGCAGGGATTGAATCACGATCAGCACCATCAGCGAGGGTATCGTAATCGATACGTCAGACAGCAGTCGAATAATGTTGTCTACACGTCCGCCGAGGAAACCGGCTGAGAAACCCAGAAAAATACCGACACCCATACCGATGACCGCCGCAACAACGCCGACCAGAAACGAGTTCGGCGCGCCGACGATGATCAGCGCCAGCATATCGCGTCCGCTGTTTTCAGTACCAAGCGGATGTTCCCATGTACCAACGAGTCCGCGTGTACTGGTGAAGCCAACCGGAGGTAAATTGAGCGGCGAACTGCCCGTATAAGCCAGATCCGTATTCCAGAAAAAGTGTCCCAACACTCCGAGAAGCAAAATCGCCGCAATGATTCCGACACCTGCGAGCAGCTTCGGATTGAGCCAGGGGGTGTCCCAGCGGTTGAAGCGCCCCATTCGTTTCGCGGCAGGTGCGGCACGAGTCGTTGACGAAACATCATTTGGGGTTGTCTCGACTGTCGCCATGGCTAACCTCTTTCGTAAGAAATACGTGGATCAATCAGCGGGTAGATCAGGTCGATGATGAGAACCGCCAACGCCGTCATCAGAATCAGGATAAACGACGTTCCCTGGATGACAGGGAAATCCTGTGTGAGGATCGCATTGTAAATAACCGAACCCATCCCTTGATAAGAAAATATATATTCAACCAGCACCTGACCGCTGACCAGGCCGCCCAGTGTGAGCGCAAAAGCGGTGATCTGCGGCAGAATAGCGTTCCGCACCATGTAACGATACAAGACGTAAAACGGACTCAGCCCTTTGGCGCGTGCGAGCTGCATGTAGTCTTCGCCTTCAACCGTGACCATCATGCCGCGCATACCCAGTGCCCAGTAACCGAAACTGACAATCACAATCGAAAGTGCGGGAAGCGTTGCGTGGTAGATCACATTGCCAATAAAAGCCAGATTCAGCCCCGGCTTCATCCCGATGTCATAGGGGCCAATCATGGGAAACCACCCAAGCAGAAAGGCAAAAACGTAAATCAGAAAGATTGCGGCGAGAATAGAAGGCAGTGATGTAAAAATCATTCCCACCGGAATAAGCATTCGAAAGAGTCGCGGTGTACCACGCCAAACCATCACCGCGCCCAGGAAATTGCCAAGTAAAAACGTAATGACAACCGCCACAAGGAGTAGCCCCACCGTCCAGGGGAGCGCCATACCTATAATGTCGTTGACCGTTGTCGGGAAGTAGGCTAGAGAATAGCCAAAGTCCAGGTGAACAATATTGCCCAGAAAACGCACGTACTGCACAGGCAGCGGGTCGTTCAGGCCAAAACGTTCTTTCCAGCCTTCAATGATCTTCGTCGAGTCTTCGATGTAACCGCCCTGCGTAATCATACGGTTGACCATCGCCGTAATCGGGTCGCCGGGAGCCACACGGGGAATCACCCAAATGATGCTTGCTGCAATCCAAATCGTCAAAACAAAGATGGCTAACCGCCGCAACAGATAGCCCAACGTAATTCCACCCATTATTGCCTCTCTTCAACCTCCCCATCTGGCTTGAATAGTGGGGTGGAGAGTTTTCTCCACCCCAACAGTGGCGTGCTTACGAACCGCCCGCCTTGTGCAAATTCAGGATGATCTGGTGCGTGCTGTTCCACCAGGTCGCCGGATGGTTGTAGTTGTTGTCGGCAGTCGGCCAGTTCGTCCAGTAAGTCGTATCGAACGGAACCAGTTTTTCAGCCTGCACCAACGGGATGACTGGGGTTTCGTCGTAGATGTACTTGTACGCATCGACGACGAGGCCAGGAATCTGTGGATCACCCAGCGGCAGCGAGCCGATTTGGTCAACGATGGCGCTGTAGGCTTTCGCGCCGTCAGTGTCCCAACGCTGTTGATTGTGGTTCGCGCGCTGACCCACCGGGACAGCCCAGCGAGAATTCAGTGTATCCATCGAAACCCAGGGTTCATTGACCGAACCGCAGGTGTCCCATGTCCAGGCAGCGTCGTAGTTGCCGTTGGCGCGGTTGTCGCCGGTCGTGTTGCCGGTCAGCGGTTGGCTGGTGGCATCAATCCCTGCGGCGCGCAGTTCTTCGACGATTACGTTCGTGCTGCGGACATACTCGATGGTGTCGTTACCAACCTGAATGTTGAGTGCCAGGTTCGCACCGTCCTTCGCGTACATGCCGTCGGAATTCTTGGTATAACCAGCCGCTTCGATGAGCGCCTGACCACCCGCAACATCGGCATCCGGGCTAATCCCGTAGCCAGCATTCACGATGGCCTGAATGTAAGGAGCCATACCGCCGTACTGAACGAACATCGTCTGCGAAGCAGTGGTCGTGCCTTCGTAAGCGATTTCGATGTTCTTGTTACGGTCGATAATCAGGCTGATGGCCTTACGCATGTTGGGATCGTCCCAGGGGGCGACGGTCGTGTTGAGCGACAGTTCGCGCGGGCAGGGATCGGCCCAGGCATACGGCAGGTCTTTGTGCCAGGCAATGACGTTCGGGTTCTTGGCCTGAACAGCTTCGAACGCGCCGAGCGTGATGTTCATGGCGCTGTCAAGCTGGTGCGTCGACAGCAGCAGAGCTTTTTGATCTTCCGAAGGAGCCACGACCCAGATCAGACGCTTCGGTTCCGGCAGCGCATGGAAGCCGGTCTTAGCGCCCCACCAGTTGTCGTCACGATCCCAGACAAACTGCGTCGGGGCGGCGCTGGTCAGCTTGTATGGGCCAGTACCAATCGGCCAACCCTTGTCAGCATCGTAGAACGTGAAGGTGAAGGGGTCTTGCCCTTCCCAGACGTGCTTCGGCAGAATGTCGAGGCTGCCCCAGATACGAACCGAGAAGTAGTCCAGTTGGAAGCGGGGGTTCGGAGCCGTCAGCGTAAATTCTTCGGTCAGGTTATCGACCATCTTGACGCTCTTGACCCAGTGCTGCATGTCAGCGGCGTAGCCAAGTGTTGCGGTCGTGTCACCCAGCAGCAGATTGATGGTGAAATCAACGTCTTCAGCGGTCATCGGCACGCCGTCAGACCAGGTGACGCCATCACGCAGTTTCAGCGTCCAGACATCCTGAGCGTCGTTGTGCGTGAAGCTCTCAGCGACCCAGGGCTGAATTTCGCCGGTCTCGTAGTTGAGGATGAACAGCGGTTCCCACATCGCCTGGTGCGCGCCCTGGTTCTTGTTCGTGCCGGGGACGAGCCAGTTGAAATTGGTGGGGTTCGGGACGGCGGAAGCGTCAATGTCAAAAATGACCGTATCCTCACGAGCGACATCATCCTGCGCCATCACAGAGACGGTCGCCAGTGCACCCATAAGGAACACGACGATCAAGATAAGGCTTAAGCGCCTTACATGAAACTTCATATCATATTTCTCCTAAATTCACTTCTTATCGATAAATTGCGTCAACTCAGTCCAGCAGCTACTCGATACCCACCACCCCCTTTCAAAGTTCTACACCGACAGGGACGCCTGTTGAACTCCGAATTCGAAGCTCCGTTGGAATAATTTCACATTTGGGTGGGCCGCCCTGTCCACCAAGTCGGTCGAGCAAAAGCTGAGCCGCGCGCTTACCGATCAAAAACATATCCTGAGCGACGGTCGTCAACGGAACTTCCAGGTGTGCCGCGAGATCGATGTCGTCAAAGCCGCCAACCGACACGACATCCGGGACTTGCAGGTCAAGCAGCTTCAGCGTGCGCGCTGCCAGAACTGCCAGATAATCATTCAGTGCAAAAATTGCAGTGGGGCGCGGCTGTGCCGCGAACAGGTATTCTTTAATCTGCCGACGCTCCAGACTGTGGAGATTGTCGGAGGAGCGGAAAGTATCATTCGCGCCGATCTCATGCCCGCGTTCGCCAATCTGCCAGGGCGGCATCGGAGTCAGGCCAGCCTCTTGCATGACATCACAGTAAGCCCGGTAGCGTTCGACAACAGTCAGGAGTTCGGTTTCATAGTGCGTTAAAAAGACGATATTGCGGTGCCCCAGGCCAACGAAGTGCTCCATCAATGCCCGTCCACCGCCGTAGTTATCACTGGTTACACAGTCATAGTCCATGCCGTAAATCTGCCGATCCATCAAAACCATCGGGATCGAAATTTCGCGGTAGCTGAAAGCGCTGGCCGGTTGCGGTCGCGAAGCCTCAGCATAAGGCCAAAGCAGCACGCCCGCCACGTACTCGCTTTTCAGGCGCTGAAGCATATCAAGTTCTTCCTGATGACTCTGCACATTGCTGAGGATGAGCTGGTAGCCATGTGCTTTGACTTCATGTTCCGCCCCTTTCAACATCAGCAAATGGGATTCAGAGTCGAATCCATAGGTCACAAAGGCAATCAGGCGATTTTTGTGTTCATTTGAAGCAAGGTAGGCGACAAACGTCCCTCGACCAGCCGTTCGCTCAATTAAGCCTTCGATTTCAGCGGTTTGTAACGCAAGACGAACCGTACTTCGGCTGACTTTGAGATAAGCTGTAAGTTCGCTCTCCGAGGGAATACGCGAACCGCTTTGCCAGCGTCCCGATAAAATGAGCTGACGAAGTTGGCTGTGCAACTGCACATGGAGCGAAATAACACTGTCATGGGACAGAAAGATGTCACTAACCTTATTCATGAATAACTTTACTTGCTAATTCTAATGAAAGATGTATAGACCTGTAGATACATTTAAAAATAATACGAGATCCAAGATTACGCAAGCCGTTGATGTGTACAATATGTACAATCTATCGGACATTTGGCAAATCAACAACCTGAACCGCTTCAACAGTAAAATTACGATTTTTCCCAACCCATTAAACGATTATAATCACTTTTCAAAAAGTGACAAAAATTCACACATATTCACAAGAATATGATAGCATGTGCTTGCACAGGCATCACAGAAAGGCGTCTACGGGATGATTCCTGAACAGCGCAGACGCGACATCTTGAAACTGATACTCGATCAGGGGTCAAGTACGATCCCCGAATTGAGTCAACGATACGGCGTGTCTGAGATGACTATCCGGCGTGATCTCAAAATGCTGGCGGATGAAGGACAGATTCAAACGGCTCATGGCGGTGCAGTTCCAATCGCCTCCAATGCGTTTCAGCATGAGCAGCTTTACGCAGCCAAAGCGCGTCTGAACGTCGAGCGCAAGCGTCGCATTGCCCGTTACGCGGCGGAAAATTTCGTCTTCTCCGACGACATCATCGTCCTTGAATCGGGCACGACGGTGACTGCAATGGTGACCTATCTGCAAGAAAAAGAGAACCTGACCGTCGTAACAAACGGGTTATATACGACCAACGAACTGCGCTCGATGTTGTCCAAAGCAAATGTCATCTGCACAGGCGGTATCCTCCGTGATGTGTCTTTTACGTTCGTTGGCCCGGTTGCTGAAGATTTCTTCCAGCAATTCTATGCTCAGAAGGTTTTCCTGTCAGGAATCGGTTTTACGCTCGAAACCGGCCTGACCGACCCCCAAATGATCGATACACAGGTGAAGAAAGCCATGATCGCGCATTCGGATCAGGTTATTGTTCTACTAGACTCGTCCAAGTTCGGAGTCAAATCGTTTACTACTGTTATCCCGGTTCGTGATATTGATGTGCTCATTACCGATTCCGGCGCGCCCGCGTCGGATATTACGGAACTTCGACGCATGGGCGTCGCAGTACATATTGTCGCTGAAGAAGCAGAGAGGCTGTAAAAGCGTATGACGCTGGCATTGGGAGTCGATGGCGGCGGGACACAAACCCGCTGCGTGGTGTTAAATGAAAACGG
>DAOUCB010000017.1:0-15306 GCA_034432495.1 Anaerolineae bacterium
GATGATGTGCATTCGGGGAAATTTCTCGCTCGACCCCACCCCCCGACCCCCTCCCCGAATTCAAGGAGGGGGCGAAAAACAAAACCGTTCACGGGAAGATTTTTGGCATTTTACAAAGGTGTCCTCTCCTCAGCCGACTTCAGGGAGGGGAGAAAGAGGCAAACCCCGCTGTTACAGGCGGGGCTTTTTGTTTTATGCTGATGGATGTTCATTGACGGCGATCAAAGGTCTTATCATGGCGAACGCGGAACAGCTTGCGATTCTGAAGCAAGGCGTCGAGGTTTGGAATAAGTGGAGAAAACAAAATCGTTCAACTACAATTGATCTTTCTCGTGCAAACCTTCGCTCTAGAAATCTTAGACATGTCAATCTCACCGATGTGATACTTATTGGGACCGACTTTAGTAATGCTGACTTGCGGGAGGCGCAGTTAGGTGATGCAATTTTGCGCGCCGTAGAATTTCGCAATGCAAATCTTCGCTACGCAAAATTGATGGGCGCTTACCTTAGCGCATCTCATTTCTGGGAAACAGATTTTGTGGGAGCAGAGCTAACAGATACTGTATTTAGAAGTGCTTGGTTGTATAAAGTCGATTTCACTAACGCGATGTTCGGGAATACAATTTTTGCTGAAACTGATTTGTCCGAGGTACGGGGGCTTGAAACCGTTCATCATCTAACTCGGAGTTATATTGATGTTGATACATTATTCCGTACTAGGTCTCGCCTTCCTGACATTTTCCTGCGCGGTTGCGGTATTCCCGAAGTCCTACTTGAGAATTTGCCTTACATGCTAAATAAAGCGATTGACTTTTATTCCTGCTTTATCAGCTACAGCCACGCGGATCAGTATTTCGCCCGGCGCGTTCATGACACACTGCAAGGGCGGGGGATTCGCTGCTGGCTGGACGAGAAGCAGATGAACCCTGGCGACGACATTTACGAAGAGATCCATCGTGGAATTCGCTACTGGGACAAAATTTTGCTGTGCTGCTCACAAAGCTCGCTCAGCGAAAAATGGTGGGTTGATCAGGAAATCAATAAAACGTTCCAGAAAGAGCGCGATCTGATGAAGGAGCGCGGAGAAAAGGTAAAAGCGCTGATTCCCCTGAACCTAGATGGGTTTCTGTTCAGTCCAGAATATACAGGGGCGAAAGGCGACGAGATTCGTTCGCGGATTGCAGCGGATTTCACGGGGTGGGAGCATGACAACGCGATCTTCGAGCGCGAGATTGAGCGGGTGATCAAGGCGCTGCGCACCGATGGCGGCAAAGAACCGCCGCCCAAATCCAAACTGTAATCGGGCTTGGGGTTCGACAGACCTTCACTGTATGAGGCGATTCTGCATATAGAGCGTGTCGCGCCGCTCGATAATGCAGTGAAAGGCATCGCAGGATGGATAACCAGCAGCAAATGACGAACGTTCAGGAACAAATCGACGCCTATATTGCCAGCCAACCGGAAGCAAAACGCAGCGATATGCAGGCGCTGCATCAGATGATTCTGGACGCCATGCCAGCGTGTCAGTTATGGTTTCTGGATGGCAGGGACAGCGAAAATAAGGTCGTCTCCAATCCGAATATCGGCTATGGCGTGCAAACCCGAACCTATGCCGATGGCAAAAGCAAAGACTTCTATCAAATTGGGCTGAGCGCCAACACGAGCGGCATCTCGGTCTATATCATGGGGCTTGAGGATAAGAAATACCTCGCCGAGACCTATGGGGAAAAACTGGGCAAGGCGAGTGTCACGGGTTACTGCATCAAGTTCAAAGCGCTGAAAAATATCAACGCGGATGTGCTCGAAGCGGCAATCCGGGATGGCGTGGCACAGACACGTTAAACGCGGGTTGGATTTAAGATCAGCCAAATTATTAAGCCGGTAGTCGAATATCGCCAAAACGGGCGAGGCGTGCCTCGCCCCTACATGCTGCCCTCGCCTGACCGTTGCTACGACGTGGAGGGGGAGAACAACGAGGGCGCACACACAGGTGCGCCCCTACGATGGTGGGTTCTCTTCAAGTTGGCCGCGTGAAATCCATCGTCCAGTTGGTTTCCCACGTTGCGCCGCCGTCCGCCGAGAATGCCTGCTCCCAGCGGCAGGTATCCGCGCCCGTGACTGTCCAGACGAAACGGCTGAAGATTTGCCCCTTGTCGGCGAACGGCTCGAAATCATAGAAGAGGCCGCGCCCGTTCTCGTCAAAGCGCCCGATCATGGGCGCGCCCAACGCGCCGCCTGCGCCTGTCCCCCAGTAGATGCGCCATTCCCGCGTCGAGGGATCGTACATGCGCACGGTGAAGCCCCTGAACACGCCGGTTTCGCGCTGCATGACCACTTCATCGACGTTGCCCATGCCATCGAGGATCGGGCGGGCGTCGGTGGTGCTGTCGAATTCCTCCCAATCGGTGCAGCCGACCAGCCGCTCGCGCAGGCGGCGCTGATGTCCGTTCCATTTGCCGAAGAAAAAATCAAAATCGTGCTGTCCATCGCGTGCCATAATTTTGCTCCTGATGCTCCGATATACATTGAGTGTAGGCGCATAAAAGGACGGATTCGATCCTGATTGGCGGCGAGATCAAAAACAGCCCCGACGATTGTCAGGGCTGTTGGTCAATGACTGGTGCGGATTGCTTAGGAGGGACGTTCCTGCTCCGAGAGGGGGCGGGCATTGCTGTTGTCAGAGGTGACAGGCGCTTCATCGGCGAGCGGCTGATCGGATTCGACCAGCGTATCGTCCTGAAGGATCGGCCTATCGGGCACGCCTGCGATTTCGAGCACGCGCTTGCGATCCACCGATTCATTCTCCATCAACTCCTGCGCCAGCGCTTCGAGCTTGTCGCGGTTGTTGCGCAGGATGCTGAGCGATTTTTCGTGCGCCTCCTCGACCAGTCGGCGGACTTCGGCGTCGATTTTCGAGAGCGTTTCCTCGCTGTAGCTGCGCCCCTGCGAGATGGAGTAGCCGAGGAAGGGCTGATGATCCTCATCACCGAAGTTGAGCAGGCCGAAGCTGGGACTCATGCCCAACTGCGCGACCATGCGGCGGGCGATGTTGGTCACCTGACGGAGGTCGTTGGAAGCGCCGCTGCTGATTTCGCCGATGGCGACTTCTTCGGCAGCGCGTCCGCCGAGGCCGACGACCATCATGCCCGTCAGGAAATCCTTCGAGTAGAGGCGGCGGTCGTCATCGGCCTGGAAGACGGTCACGCCGCCGGCCTGACCACGCGGGACAATCGTCACCTTGTAGGGCGGATCGGCACCGGGGGTGAGCGCCGAGGTGAGCGCGTGTCCGGCTTCGTGGAAGGCGGTGACGCGGCGTTCGTGCTCGTTGGAGAGCGGCGGAGCCTGCGTCCCCAGCACGATACGCTCGAAGGCTTCGGAGAAATCGTCGGCGGTGATCTTCTTGCGCGAATGGCGGGCGGCAGTCAGCGCGGCCTCGTTGGCGAGGTTGGCTATGTCTGCGCCGGAGAAGCCGACCGTGACTTTGGCAACCGATTCGAGATCGACTTCAGTGGAGAGCGGTTTGCCGCGCACATGGACTTTGAGAATATCGAACCGTCCGCTGCGATCCGGGAGGGCAACCGTTACCTGACGGTCAAAACGACCGGGGCGCAGGAGAGCGGGGTCGAGCACGTCGGGACGGTTGGTCGCCGCCATGACGATGACGCTCTCGTTCTGATCGAAGCCGTCCATTTCGGCGAGCATCTGATTGAGCGTCTGTTCGCGCTCGTCATTGCCACCGCCCAAGCCAGCGCCACGCTGACGACCGACCGCATCGATTTCGTCGATGAAGACAATCGCCGGGGCGGCGGCTTTGGCTTTGTTGAAGAGGTCACGGACGCGGCTCGCGCCAACACCGACGAACATCTCAACGAATTCGGAGGCGGCGATGCTGAAGAAGGGGACATTGGCTTCGCCTGCGACGGCGCGTGCCAAGAGCGTCTTGCCCGTACCGGGAGGGCCGACGAGCAGCACGCCGCGCGGGATACGCGCTCCGAGCGCAATGTACTTGTCTGGCTCCTTGAGGAAGTCCACAATTTCGACCAGCTCCGACTTGGCGGCATTTTGCCCCGCGACATCGGTGAAGGTGATTTTTGGCTTCTCGGCGTCGTATTCACGCGCCTGGGTGCGACCAAAACCAAAGACGCCACCCATCTGGCGCTGCGCGCGGCGGGTTGACCAGATGAGGAAGCCGACGAACAAAACCAGCGGCCCCCAGTTGAGCAGGAACAGCAGAATCGTGTTCGGCTCGGTCGTCTGGCTGACGATGGTCACGCCGTGATCACGGAGCGTTTGCGGGAGTTCGGGGTCGGTGATGGGCAGCAGCGTCGAGGTGAAGCTTCTGGAAGTCTGCTGCTGAACGCCCTGCTGAAGCAGCGGCGATCCCGATTCCGGCCAGGTGACGGACGTTTTGAAGGTTCCCTGAACCGACGTGTCCTGCAAGGTGACGGCGCTGACGTTATCACTGGTCACCTGATCGTAAAAGACGGAGTAGGGAACCGTGATCGGCTGTGAGGGTGAGACGCTGCTCACCATATCCGGCAGCCGCAGCAGCGACCAAAGCAGGAGAATCCCCAGGAAGACCAACCACCACCAGCGGGGAATCTGGAACTGAGGCCCACTCGGACGGTTGTTTTGACCGTCCGGCTTTTCATCCTTGTTTGAGTTATTGCGATTATTAGGCGGAACGAACATAAGTTTGCCTTAGGCTACGTATATTCCGATGATGTTACTCCGTTCCCATTAGATTTGCATAAATCTTTGCTTTAATGGTGGGTGAGGAGTTCGGTCACGGCGCGATTTTCCACTTCAGGGTAACCGAAAGCCGCGCGAGCGGCATGAGTGAATTCACGGATTTTGCGGCGATCCTCTCACATCTGCGGGAAGATCGGTTTGAGCGCCGGATAGAGCGCCTGATAATTCCGGTAGGCTTGATCATAGGCGGCGGAATTGTGCGGCTCGGTCGAATCGCCCGTCTTGATCGCGGTTTTGCAGGCGGTGGCGACATCCGGGAAAACGCCCGCGCCGACCGAGGCCAAGAGCGCTGCGCCATAAGCCGCGCCTTCGGTGCTGTTGGTCGTGACTAACGGAGAGCCGATCACGTCGGCGATAATCTGTTTCCAGATGGGACTCTGCGCGCCGCCACCACTGACCCGGACTTCCAACTGAGCAGGCAGCCCGGCGTTCGACATCAGACCAAAGCAATCTTTCAGGCTGAAGGCGACACCTTCGAGGACGGCGCGAGTCAGGTGGGCTTTGCTGTGACGGGTGGTGAGGCCGACGAACGCGCCACGCGCCAGCGGGTCGGGGTAGGGCGTGCGTTCGCCGGAGAGGTAGGGCAGATAGACGAGACCATCGCTCCCCGGCGCGATTTCGGCGGCGGGCGCGAGCAGGTCGTCAAACGACTCGCCTGCTGCCAGCGTATCGTGATACCACTGCAAACTGCCTGCCGCGCTGAGCGTCACACCCATGAAATGCCACATCCCCGGCACGGCATGACCGAAGGCATGGAGGCGGCCTTCCGGCTCGAAGGCGTACTTGTTCAGCGGGGCGAAGACAACGCCGGATGTACCGATGACCAGCGAAATGATGTGCGGCTCGACTGCGCCGACGCCGACAGCCCCGGCTGCCTGATCGCCGCCGCCACCGACGACGGGCGTCCCGACTTTGAGTCCGGTGAGTTCGGCGGCGTCAGCGTTAATCACGCCGGTGATCTCCGGCCCTTCGGCGAGGCGAGGCATCCAGTCTGCTGGAATGTCGAGGGCGGCGAGGACTTCGCTCGACCAGCGGCGGTTGGCAACATCGAGCAGGGATGTGCCGGAAGCGTCGGAAATATCCATGACATAATCGCCCGTGAGCATGAGGCGGATGTAATCTTTAGGCAGCAGGGCGTGGGCGGCTTTTGAGTAGACTTCGGGTTCGTTTTCGCGCACCCAGAGGATTTTCGGCGCGGTGAAGCCGGTGAGGGCGCGATTGCCCGTGAGTTGAATAAGGCGCGAGAAGCCGATGCGTTCGGTGATTTCGTCACACTGAGCCTGCGTGCGCTGGTCGTTCCAGAGGATGGAGGGACGCAGGACATCGCCAGCAGCACCGAGCAGGACGAGGCCGTGCATCTGCCCGGTGAGGCCGACGGCGGCGATGTCGGGCTGATGCTGTTCGGCGAGGACGGCGCGAATCGACTGAAGAATGCCATTCCACCAGTCTGCCGGGTTCTGTTCGCTCCAGAGCGGTTTGGGTGTACTGGAGGCGTGCGGCGTGTTGTGCGAGGCGATGACCTGACCCTGCTCGTCAATCAACAATGCTTTTGAGCCGGTGGTGCTGACATCCAAGCCCAGTAAGTAAGCCATATTTTCTCCTAAAAATGGGCGTTCAGTTGACCGCCCTTACGTCCAAAGCATTATGGCAGCGATTTTAGCGTGTTTTGAGCCACTTGGCGTCCTATCCGCTATAATGGATGGCGATGCAGTCAAGGATGTTTAAACATGCCGCAGGACGATAAACTCACCCCACCCGAAGATTCCACGATTCCGTCGCGCAAACGCCGTTTGGATGACGTGATGCATTTTGGCAATGATGAACCGCCCGCTGTTGAGGAGCCGCTGCCGAAAGTCGCGCCCTGGGTGCTTCAGCACTACTTTGATGGCGAGATTGACCTGATCAAGGAACTGTCCGGGCGTTACCCACAGCTTCCGGTCATGTCGCTGATCACGGTGCGCGAAGTGGGCAGCAAAAACAAGCGCGGCGTGGCGGCGATGTCCACGCAGGACGGCGCGGCGGGGCTGATCGCCGAAGTGGATGCGCGCTCACGGGCAATTCAATTCACTTTTGTGCTGAGTTCGATGCTGGCGCTGCGTTTTTGCCCTGGCAAGCTGACCGATATGGATCGCAACCAGTGGCTCGACCCGATTCGGCGCGAAACGGGCGATCCGGCGTTTCTGTGGGAACAGGCGCGCTGGGAAAATGATTATCTGATCGCAGCGGCGCAGAAGAATTTCACCAATCTGTTCGCTTTCTCGCCGAATCACAGCGAAGCCGCCGCGCGGCTGACGCCAGAAGTCACGCGCAAGCTGCTCGACTGGCTGCAATTCTTCTGGTGAACCCCAGTTCCCCTCGCCGTTTGCTTAGGCGAGGGGAACTATGCTCTTTCCACGCATCCTTCACTAAACGCTAGAATGACGTGTTATAGACCGCGACGTTGTTATTTTCATCGCTCTCGGCAATGCTGTTCTCTGAATCGACCGTGACGCGGAAGACATGGATGCGGCGCGTCGGATCGACGTTGTCCAGACTGAAGGATGCGCTTTGGCTCACCTGCGTATTCGGCGCAAGGGTTATGGCTCCTGTCGAGACGCAGTCTTTGTCCAGACAGACTGTGGTGTTGAAGGGCGCACTTACATTGCCGCTCGCTGTATCGGTGTAGTAGACCGTGTAATGGAGCGCGACGCTGTTTGTCCCCTCGTTAGCTGCAATCACGATGCGAACCGAAACGTCAGGCAGCGGCGCGGCGGGTGGCGGCTCGTTGGTCGGCGCGGCAGGCGGCGCGGCAGTGGGCAGCGGACTGTCGCCGCCGCTGGGTGGTGGTGGCTGAGTGGGCGCAGGGGGTTGGGTCGGCGCGAGCTGGGCATTGACCGATGCAGCCACGACCGGCAGATTGGCACATTCTCCATCCAGCTTCGTCACCGCTCTGGCAACCCAGCCGAGGCTTCCGTTGACGCTGATTTGATACCAACTGCCGCCCGAAGTTTGCCCCAATACGGGGTAGGACTGCCCCGCCGCGAGATTGCCGACAATCAGATATTGTGTGCCGGGGCCGCTGCGCACATTGACCGAACCGCCTGTGGCTGACGTGACAGTGCAGGCGGTCGAGTTGGCTTCCGGTGTATCGAGCGGCGTTTCGACGGACGGCGTGGTCGAAGCCAGCGCCGCGCACACGCCGAGACAGATCGAATACGCGCTGCTGTCGGCGGCGTCACCGGCATGAATTTCGAGGCGATACTGCCGTTCCTGGGCGGGAAGGTGAATAGCAGCCCCGCGCAGCGAAGCGTCCTGAACGGCGACGGTTCTGGCGGCAGACTCGTCGAACAGGCTGATAGCGATCCCCGCGTCTCCGTCGGGCAGCACCGTCAGGATCAACGCATCGGCGGCTGCGGTCGTAAAGCGGTAAACGTGCAGCGGCGTCTCACTACTCACCTCGTCGGTGACAATCTGGTTGACCACAAGTTCAGTCGGTGCGGGTGCGGGCGCGGCGGGCAGGAGTGAAAGGACGAACTGCCCGGTTGTGCTGTTTGCGCTGGCGATCTCGATCACGTAATCGCCCGCGTCCGGGAAGCTGAGCGTAGTCATTCGCATATTCAGAAGGTCAGCGTTAGCCGATGCTGCGATCTCAACGCCTGCCGGATTGCTCACGCGGAAGGTGGGGATCAAGCCTGGCGAGATTGCTAAGACCTGAAGGACAGCGGTTTCGCCGCCGGAGGCCGTGAGGACATAACGAATGCTGGAGATTTCAGTCGAGAGTTCGCCAATGACGTTCTGACCTATGCCGATGGGTGTCGCGTCACTTTGCGCGAAGGTGACGGTCATACCCGTCACGGCGAACAGCAGCAGGCAGAGTAACCCCTGAACGACCCGGTTTGTGACACTATGTATACGCATACTGTCTCTCCTTGATACGTACTCGTAAGCCGCTGTTTGTTTATTCACAGGACAGGTAAATTTCATACCACTGTATATAAGTCGCGGTAAAGGCGATAGAGGGGTTTGATAATAAGCTGCAAGTCTGGAAATATCCCCTGAAGCGGAGTACAGTGGACAGACATTTCGTTATGTTAAAAATCTGAAGGGCAGTCGATGAATCATCTTGCGGATCAAACCAGCCCGTATTTGCGGCAGCACGCCGATAATCCGGTGGACTGGTATCCCTGGTCGGACGAAGCGCTGAAGCTGGCGCGCAGCGAAAACAAGCCGATTCTGCTGAGTGTCGGCTATAGCGCCTGTCACTGGTGTCACGTGATGGCGCACGAGAGCTTCGAGGACGAAGCGACCGCCAGCCTGATGAACGAACTGTACGTCAGCATCAAGGTAGACCGCGAGGAACGCCCAGACATCGACGACATTTACATGCAGGCGGTTCAGGCGCTCTCGCGCGGGCATGGCGGCTGGCCGATGACGGTGTTTCTGCTGCCGGATGGTCGCCCGTTTTACGGCGGAACGTATTTCCCGAACGAGCCGCGCGGTGGGATGCCCTCGTTTCAACAGGTGCTGCTGGGCGTAAGTGAGGCGTTTCGCAACCAGCGCGACGAAGTCGAGAAGATGGCAAGTGATTTGACGCAGGGGCTGCAACGCGATGCGCTGGGGATCGGCGGGCTGGCGTCTGACCTGAGCGCGGATTTGCTCGATGCGGCGTACAAAAACATGGCGGTGGGCTTCGACAAAGTGCGCGGCGGCTGGGGTGGATCGCCCAAGTTCCCGAACCCGATGAATCTGGAATTTCTGCTGCGCAATTATGCTCGGACGGGCAATCAGGATGCGCTCAATCACCTGAAGCTGACACTGACGAAGATGGCGCGCGGCGGTATCTACGACCAGATTGGCGGAGGCTTTCACCGCTACAGCGTCGATGCGATCTGGCTGGTGCCGCACTTCGAGAAGATGCTGTACGACAACGCGCAACTGAGCCGGGTGTATCTGCATACGTATCAGGTGACGGGCGACAGCTTCTTCAAGACGATTGCCGAGGAAATCTACGACTATATTCTGCGCGAGATGACCGCACCGGAAGGCGGCTTCTACAGCACGACCGACGCCGACAGCGAACACGAGGAAGGCAAGTTTTTCGTCTGGTCGAAGGACGAGCTGGAGCAACTGCTCGGCGACGATGCGAAGATCGCGATTGAATACTGGGGCGTGACGTCGAAGGGGAATTTCGAGGGGAAGAATATCCTCAACGTGCCGAACGACGACGCCGTCGCGGCGGAGCGGTTAGGTCTGACGGTCGATGAACTGCGCGAGAAGCTGGCGGCGATCAAGGACACGCTGTATGCGACGCGGACGCATCGGGTGCATCCCGGTTTGGACGATAAGATCCTGACGGCGTGGAACGGTTTGATGCTGGCGAGCCTGAGCGAAGCGGCGCGGGTGTTCAAGCGGGCGGATTATCACGACGCGGCGGTGCGCTGTGCCGAGTTCCTGACGACGCAGATGATGAGCGGCGAGGGGCGGCTGTGGCGCACGTCGAAGGATGGCAAGGCGCATATCAGCGGCTATCTTGAAGACTACGCCGCACTGATCGACGCCTTGCTTGAACTGTATCAGACGACGTTTGACGAGCGCTGGTTCAACGCGGCGCGGACGCTGGCGGACACCGTGCTGGCACGGTTCCGCGCACCGGATGGCGGCTTTTTCGACACGAGCGACGATCACGAGGCGCTGATTGCGCGACCGCGCGGGCTGCAAGATAACGCCGTCCCGTCGGGGAGTTCGCTGGCGGCGCGTGGCTTGACACTGCTGACGGCGTACACGGGCAATCCTGATTACGACGCGGCGGCGCACGGAACGCTCAAGCTGCTAACGGCAGCGATGCGCGAGTATCCGCAGGCGTTTGGCGAGGCGCTGAACGCGGTCGATATGCTGGTGAACGGTGTGGCGGAAATCGCGATTGTGGGCGGGTTGGACGATGCAGCGACGCAGGCGCTGATCGACGTGGCGCAGCAGCCGTATCGCCCAAACGCGATTGCGGCGCTGGCGGTGGCGAACGTCGAGGGCGAGGCGAATATTCCGCTGCTGAGCTATCGCGTGATGCGCGGCGGCGCGCCAACGGTGTATGTGTGCCGGAATTTCGCCTGCCAGATGCCGGTCACAACAGTGGAAGCGGTCGAGAGGCTGCTGGCGAAGGGGTAGATAGCCCCTCACCCCCGACCCCTCTCCCACGCAAGCGGGGAGAGGGGAGAAAAACAACAATCACAACGCAAAGACGCAAAGACGCAAAGAAGATTAGAAAAAGGGCAGACGCACAGGTCTGCCCCTACAACTCCGACTGCTCAAAAACAGACCTCACCCCCGACCCCTCTCCACTTCGTAGCGAGGGGAGAAAAACGGGCGAGACATGCCTCGCCCCTACAGCGGCGCTTCTCGAAAAGCTTCCCTCATTTGAAAAACTGTCCGTTTGTAAACCGAGAGGGGAGAAAAGATCATGGCGTTGGATTAGAGCTTGGGCGGCCCGGCGAGGATGCGGGCGCGCATGGCTTCGACGGGCCAGGTTTCGGCAGGCGCGTCGCCGCCAAATGTCCAGGGATCGATGCTTTCGAGCCACCAGGTGACGCCTGCTTCGGCATAGGGGCGGACGACTTCGGCGGCGGTGGCGGCGTCCGAGTGACCGCTGTGAATCACCTCAAAGGGATCAGCGGACGGGCGATTCGCCTTGATGAAGGCGATCAGCTTGACGAATTCTTCGGGGGGCATCATTTTGCCGGGAGCCTGTTCGCTCCAGAGCGGGAAAACGCCATCCCACTGGGCGGCGCGGCGCATCGGTGCCTGTCGAGGCCAGGTTCCGCCCATCCAGATGGGGATGCGCGGCTGCTGAATGGGCTTCGGCAAAAATTTGGCATCCTCGATGTGATAGTATTTGCCTTCGTGGCTGAAGGGCGTCTGCGTCCATAAGCCAGTGATAACCTGCAAGGCTTCCTCGACCATTTCGGCGCGGGTTTTGGCGTCTTCACCGTCGCCGAGGTCGGCAAATTCTTCTTTGGAATTGCCGACGCCGACGCCGCAGACCAGCCTGCCGTTCGAGAGATGGTCAATCGAGAGCATCTCGCGGGCGTATTTGTGGGGGCGGCGGCGTGCCAGCGGCGTGATGAGGATGCCGAGGCGCACGCGCTCGGTGCTCATGGCAATGGCGGTCAGCGCGACCTGGGTATCAACGACGTTATCCGCGCCAAAACCCGTGATCTGATCCCAGATGAAGAAGCTATCCCAGCCCGCCTGCTCGGCGTCACGCGCCAGATTGACGAGCACGCGCGCATCGCCATAGGGGCCAAAAATCGGAACATAGATGCCGAATTTCATGGTGGTTCCTTTCACTTTACGCGGATAAACGCGCAAAGGTCGGTATAATTGGGAGATTGTGTTGTAGGTTACGAACGTAATTGTATGGGATCAAGCGGTGACTGACCAACAATCGCCACAGGAATATTTTCGGCTGCTGCTGCTGACGGTCGTCGGGCAGGCGTTCGGCGCGGCGGGCTATACGCTGGAAGAACGCGAAATGCAGTGGGCGGGCGGTTTGTTCCGCTTCGGCAAGCCTTTCGAGAATGGATTGTACGGCTATATTGAATTTCAACTGCTGCACTATCACACCGAGATTCCCGAAGCGCAGAACGCGCCGTCGCGCTTTCGGGTGACGCTGATACGCAGTGATCAGGCGAACGCCCTGCTGCCGAGCAAGCACGCCCAGTCTGCGCGGCGGACGTTGAGCGCGCTGGTGGTCGATGACTTTGGCGTGGCGATTTTGCCGTCGGCGGCTCACTGGTGGACGTTTCGCGACGTGACCGAATTGGGCAAGGCGCTGGCAGAAGCAGGGCATCTGGTGATCGGTTTTGGCATCCCCTGGCTGGCAGGCGATTTGCAACCGAATGCAAGTCAAAGCTCACCATCGAACCATTGACGCTGCGGATACCCACGAGCATAATCCCAACATGATTAAGCGAAAAACTGCTCTTTATTGCGCTGCGGCACTGGTCGCAGCGCTGGCGGCGACGGGCTGCAATTTGAATGCGCAGCCCCCTCAAGTCGTCGCGACGGCGACTGAGGAAGCAACGCAAACACCCTCGCCAACGGCGACGGCGACCGTGATGCCGACGGCAACTATCGCGCCTGAAATCACCCTCAACCGGGGCGACAGCAATCTGCTGGAGGGGCGTTTCGAGGAAGCGGCTGGCGCTTACACGATGCTGGTCTCGCAGGCAGGCGCTCCGGCGGCGGATCGGGCGACGGCGGCTTTTGGATTGGGGCAGGCCGCGCTGCGCGACGGGTTGTTCGCGCAGGCGCTGGACGGGCTGACGACTTTCATTCAAACATTTCCGCAGGACGGACGAATCGCGCAGGCACATTATCTGCGCGGCGATGGGGAACTCGGCCTGTCGCGCTGGAACGATGCGATCAGCGACTTTCAGACTTATCTGTCGCTGCGTCCCGGTTTGATCGACAGCTACGCTTACGAACGGATCGGGGACGCGCAGCTTGCGCTCGGTCAAACGGACAGCGCCATCGCCAGCTACAACCAGGCGGCGGGAGATGAGAGTCGCGGGCTGGCGGTGCGCGAGCGGCTGGCTCAGGTGACGGCGGCGGCGGGACGGACGGCGGACGCAGTCACGCAGTACGATGCTTTGCTGAAGGCGGCAACGAGTGAAGCCGATGGCGCGGAGATCGCGCTTCAGTCGGCGCGGCTGGTGGTGGCAGCCGGAGATATGCAGAACGGTCTGGTGCGGATGATGCAGATTTTCAACAATTATCCCACCCAGCCGGAAGCCTATGAGGCGATGCAGGTGCTGCTGCAAAACAACGTCGAACTGGATAACGTCGAGCGGGCGCAAGTGGCCTACGATTACGGCGATTATCAGGGGGCGATTGATGCGCTGAACCAGTTCACGGAAGCGCATACGGTCGATCAGATACCGGCGTCGCTGCTGCTGCTGCTGGGACAGGCTTATGCGCAGATTGGCAACGTGCAGGCGGCGCTGACCAGTTTTCAGACGATTCTTGACCATTACACAACCGATCCCCTGTTTGGCGACGCGCTGCTCGGACAGGGGCGGGCGCGGGCGATCAACAACGACAGCGCGGGGGCGGTCGAACAGTATATGCACATCGCCGACGTGTACGATTACCTCGATCAAGCGCCGGAAGCGCTGTGGCAGGCGGCGCTGCTCTACCGGCAGGCGAATCAGCCGGAGCAGGCGCGGGCGGTGATTGATCGGCTGGCGGACAAATACCCGCAGTCGGCGCAAGCGAAAGACGGGCTGTTTCTGGCGGCAGCGCTGGCTTATAACAGCGGTGATCTTCGGGCAGCGCAGCGCTACTACTCCGAGCTTTCGGTGAAGACGACGGGCGAGGCGCAGGCAACGGCTTATTTCTGGGTGGGCAAGCTGGCGCTGCAAAATGGCGATCAGAAAACGGCGGCGGATGCGCTGGCGCAGGCGATACAGGCCGCGCCAGACAGCTACTTCGCGGCGCGCGCGCGCGACATCGCGATCAATCTGACGCCGTTCGCCGCTCCGAAAACGCTTCAGTTCCAGTTTGACGAAACGGCACAGATCGCAGAGGCGGAGGACTGGCTGCGCAAAACCTACGGCGTGACGCAGACGGGTTCGCTGGCGACGCTGGCGGCGGATTTACAAGCCGATGCGCGGCTGGTGCGTGGACGGGAATTGTGGGATGTGGGCGAGTTTGACGAGGCAGTGGCGACCTTTGACAATCTGGTCGATGCCAACAAGGAAAACGCGCTGGCGTCATACCAACTGGCGATCTATTTTCAGGGCATCGGCGCGTATAAGGACTCGGTCGTGGCGGCGTCGTATGTGATTCGCAACGCGAACATCGGCACGCTCGACGCGCCGCCTTACATCGCCCGGCTGCGCTATCCCGCCTATTATCTCGATCTGGTGCAGGATGCCAGCACACGTTACCAGATCGATCCGCTGCTGCTGCTGGCGGTGCTGCGGCTGGAGAGTTTATTCGACACCTATGCGACGGGCAGCATGGGCGAAAAGGGGCTGATGCAGGTGACTTCGAGCGCGGGGCAGATGATCGCGGCGCAGCTTGAGTGGGCGAATTATCAGCACAGCGACCTGTATCGCCCGTATGCGGGGATTGAATTTGGGGCGGACTACTTCGCGGAGCAAATGACGCGCTTCGGCGGCAGCATCCCGGCGGCGCTGGTCGCCTACGAGGCGGGGACGGGACGCGCGCAAAGCTGGCTCGATCTGTCGGGCGGCGATCCCGATCAATTTATGGCGGCGGTCGATCTCGACAGCGCGCGCCAGTACGTGCAGAACGTCTACAGCTACTACAGCGTCTATCGAGCGCTGTACGGCGCGGGGTGAGTAAAGCAGACCCCACCCCGGCTGACCGTGCGAACGTGCAACCAAGTGCAGGTTGCATTGTTCGCATTGCAGGTCAGCTTCCCCTCCCCGATTTCAGCTGAGGAGAGGACACGTTTTACACGATGATGTGCATTCGGGGAAATTTCTCGCTCGACCCCACCCCCCGACCCCCTCCCCGAATTCAAGGAGGGGGCGAAAAACAAAACCGTTCACG
>DAOUCB010000018.1:0-16958 GCA_034432495.1 Anaerolineae bacterium
GATGATGTGCATTCGGGGAAATTTCTCGCTCGACCCCACCCCCCGACCCCCTCCCCGAATTCAAGGAGGGGGCGAAAAACAAAACCGTTCACGGGAAGATTTTTGGCATTTTACAAAGGTGTCCTCTCCTCAGCCACGCGAGCGGGGAGAGGGAGGAAAAACCGCGTGTTGTGCTACAGAATTCCGCTCGTAGAGCTGAGATTCATTTTCGGACAAGCTTACACGGGTGCGCCCCTACGGGAATTTGGGCGCATATTCTCAGGGAGTAAAAGGGCGAGGCGCGCCTCGCCCCTACAAGTGTCAGGGCGCGCACACAGGCGCGCCCCTATGGGTGATCTGTGAAGGGCTAGGCAGTTTCGCCGATGTGGAAGACGAGCAGATACTGCCCCTGCGTTGACTGCTGCGGCGACGATGTCATGACGAAGGTGTAGTAATTCTGGCTGGAGTCGGTGTTGAGGCGCAGGCCGGTCAGCGGCAGGGTGAGCATGGCGTCATACGACCAGCCGGTGAGCTTGCCCGCGCCAATCGTCACCGACGAACTGGACAAATCGACCGAACCGGGCTGGCACAGCCCCTGTGTCCCGGCGTCGTCGCAGGCGATTAAATTGCCCTGACTGTCTGCCAGCGGCGTGAGGCTGCTGTTGGCCTGATAGATATAGGGGTCGAGGTTGCTTTGCCCGCGCGTGATCATGTAGACGGTCAGCGGCACGCCCGACGCGACCATTCCCGGCGTCAGATTAACGCTAAACACGTCGCCCGCGCCGTCGCCGGGTGTCGAGGCCATGCCTTCGAGGATGAGCAAAAATTCGCCGCTCTGGTTGTTGTAGCCGCCGACCACGAGCGAAATATCGGCGAAGGTATTGCCGCTGCCCTGACTAAAGGTGACCTGCGCACTCAGGTTCGAGGCCGGAACGTTGCCCGTCGTGGGCAGATTGGCCTTGTAGAAGGTGGCGGCGGGATCGTCGTCGTTGCACAGGCCGCGATGACTGTTGGTATCGAGAACCGCCAGCACCGGGTCGAAGCCGTTGAGGCCGACGGCGGTTGCCGTGTAATTGTAGCCGCTGCGCATCTGGCTGATGATGACTTCGACGCCGTTGTCGAAGCTCGAACCGTCGGTGCAGGTGACGCTCATACCGCTGGGTGTTCCCGCGTTATTGCTTCGAGGGACGGCGGTCGGCGCTGTTTGATTTTGTGTTCCGCCCGTTTCCTGTTGTCCACCCGTCAAGCCGCCGTTGGAAGTGGAACCGCCTGATGTTCCGGTCGTGATGTCGAAGACGAGCAGATACTGACCCTCGGTCGCGGCGGTCGGCGAACTGGTCATGACGAAGTTGAGATAATTCAGGGAAGGATCATTGTTCAACTGGGTGCCTGCCAGCGGAACACTGAGCATGGCGTCGTACTGCCAACCTGTCAGCGCATTGGAACCCAGCGTGATCGAGTAGTTCGACAGATCGACCGAATTCGGCTGACACAAGCCCTGCGATCCGGCGTCATCACAGGCGATGGGGTTGCCCTGACTGTCCTTGATCGGGTTCAAATTGCTGTCCGATTGATAGATGTAGGGGTCAACCTGGCTCTGCGCGCGCGTGATCATGTACATCGTCAGCGCGGAACCGGAATCGACCATGCCGGGGGTGATGTTAACGCTGAACGAATCGCCCGCATTATCGGCTGACGTTACGCTCATGCCTTCAAAGATGAGCAGAAATTCGCCACCCTGTCCGCTGTAGCCGCCGACGACCAGCGATACATTCGCCAGCGCACTGCCGCTGGTCTGGCTGAAATTGACCTGCGCGCTGGTGCTGGATGGGGCAACAGTTCCGGTGGTGGGCAGGTACGCCGCGTAGCGTCCGGCGGCGGCATTGTCGTCGTTGCACAGGCCAGTCCCGGTACGGGGATCGAGCACGGCAAGCACCGGGTCGAAGCCATTGAGGCCAACAGCGGTTGCCGTATAGGTATAGCCTGCGCGCAGTTGATTGACGCTGACTTCGACACCGTTGTCGAAGCTCGAACCATCGTCGCAGGTGACGCTCACGCCCGTTGGCGGCTGTGCCTGCGTCAGCACAGGGGTAATCATGAGGCTGAAACCAATAACCAGCAATAACAGAGAACGCTTCACGGGTGACTCCTTGAGTGAATTTAATTTGTTCCACTATACAGGATGTTGTTCTTCTGACACCCTCTATGTTTCCGGGATGCTTCCTCGCCAGATGACCGGGTGACAGCGACTGGGTCAATGCGCGAATCGACCTGCTGATGCTGCTCTAACGCTTGGTCGCCATAATGGAGGGACGTTCCGAAAAAGACGGAAGAAACGCTGTGATGCCTTCACTGACAAACGATCTGCGCGTGCTGGTGGTCGCCAGCAGTCCCTTAGCGCGCGCCGGACTGACTGCACTGCTCGACGGAGCATCAGGGATTATCATCGTTGGGCAGAGCGCCGGCGACAGCGACCTGCCGGATGCGCTCGATATTTATCGTCCCGACGTTCTGATCTGGGATATGGGCTGGGAGCCGCTGCAAAATCTCGACCGTTTGGGTGAAATAAGCGGCGCGGCGGTGCTGGCGCTGATCGCTGACGAAGCGACCGCGCTTGAAGCGTCGGCGGCGCTGATTGGCGCGGGCGTGAGTGGGCTGCTGCTTCAGGATGCGCGCGCTGATATGCTGGCGGCGGCGCTCAACGCGCTGGGGCAGGGCTTAACGGTATTGCTGCCTGCGGTCGCGCAGACGCTGCGGGCTGTGCCGCGTGCGCTCGACCCAGAGCATTCGCCTGATCCGCTGATTGACGCGCTGACGCCGCGCGAACTGGAGGTGATCAACCTGATTGCCGAAGGGCTGCCGAACAAGAATATCGCCACCAAGCTCGGCATCAGCGAGCATACCGTCAAATTTCACGTCAACGCCATCCTGACCAAGCTCGGCGCGCAGAGCCGCACCGAGGCGGTTGTGCGGGCGACGCGTATGGGCTTGATCGCGCTATGATAGGTATGCATCGAACGAGTCTATTCTCAGGAGGCAGTCGTGACGAGCAGCGTCCTCGATAAACCTTACTGGCATTCACTCAACACCTATCACGCCGATTTCGCTATCGGTACAGGGCTGGCGAAGCGGTATCCAGCCGATATAATGTCGATAACTGCCATTCCCGACCAGAGCGAAGCCGCCCTGCGCGATCTGGCGCAGATCGTCGCGCAGGGAGAAGTCGTGCTCATAGATGGCGTTCCGCAGTCCTCTGATCTGCCGGGTTGGACGATGGGGGCCTCCATTGATGTTTATCAGATGCTCTACGATCAGCCTATCCATGTGCCGGAGGGTGATCAAACCATTCTTGAACTGGGTGCAGCCGATGTGCCAGACATCCTGCGCCTGATCGATTTGACGCATCCTGGGCCGTTTCAGCCGCGCGCGCTTGAATTGGGGCGCTTCATTGGCCTGCGCCACCAGGGGCAGTTGATTGCAATAGCAGGCGAAAGGTCTCACCTGCCCGGCTATCACGAGATCAGTACGGTTTGCACCCATCCTGCTTACCAGGGCAGGGGCTATGCACGGCTCTTGGTCAGCGAAATGATGACGGAGCATCGGCGGCAGGGCGAAACCTCGTTTTTGCACGTTTTCACGGGAAATACCACCGCCTTCAAGTTCTATCAGAACATGGGTTTTCGCACGCGCACCGTCCGGCATCTGGCGATGTGGCAGCACTGAAAAAATCGAAGGATTGGGGCGCACCCACGTACCCTATCCCTTTTATCAGGATGACTCCTCACATTTGGGGCGGTGACTTGACCGCCTCGTTTGTTGTCTAATAGGGATATACCGCAAGCAAAAGCAGATTGCGGTCAACAACATCAACCTATATCAACCTCTAACGAAGTGACCAGAAGGGAAAACTTCTATGGCAGACGTATTGCAGAGTTTATCGGATGATTTGGCGGCAGCAGTGGAGAAAGCCGGGCAGAGCATTGTCAGTGTTGAGGGTCGGCGGCGTCAGTCGGCCAGCGGCATTGTCTGGTCGGCGGATGGCCTGATCGTCACGGCTCATCATGTGGTCGAGCGTGACGAAGCGATCAAGGTTGGCCTGCCCAACGGCGAAAGCGTCACGGCGACCCTGGTCGGGCGTGACCCGACAACGGACGTTGCGGTGCTCAAGGCGAGTGCCAGCGACCTGACTCCGGCGGAGTGGGTCGATATGAGCGCGGTCAAGGTTGGGCATCTGGTGCTGGCGCTGGGGCGGCCCGAAGGCGACATGCAGGCGACGCTCGGCGTGATCAGCGCGCTCGGCGACGAGTGGCGCACCCACGCTGGCGGACGGATCGACACCTATGTGCAGACCGATGTGGTGATGTACCCCGGTTTCTCTGGCGGCCCGCTGGTGAGCGCTGGCGGCGCGTTGATCGGCATGAACAGTTCGGCGCTGTCGCGCGGCGTCAGCCTGACGCTGCCATCGGCGACGATTAAGCGGGTGGCGGATACGCTGGCGGCACATGGGCGGATCAAGCGCGGTTTCCTGGGTGTGAGCGCGCAGCCTGTGCGTCTGCCCGCAAACATCGCGGACAGCGCTTCTCAGGAAACTGGCCTGATGCTGGTGGCGGTCGAACCCGGCAGCCCGGCAGACAAGGGTGGTCTTCTGCTTGGTGACGTGATCATCAATATGGCTGGGCAGGCTGTCCGGCACATGGACGACTTGATGTCGCTGCTGAGCGGGGATCGCGTCGGGACGGCTGTCCCGGTGCGTGCGGTGCGCGGCGGGCAGGTTCAGGAATTTTCGGTCACAGTTGGAGAGCGAGACTAACGTGTCTGGGGTCTTTGAGCAGTTAAATTCGGCGCTGGCAGATGTGCTTACGGATGTGAGCGCGAGTGTCGTACAGGTGCGCGACGAATCGCGCGGGGCGGGTGCTGGCACGATCTGGCATTCGGATGGCCTGATCATCACCAATGCGCACGTCGTTCAGCATGGGCCTTTCAAGGTCGCGCTCAACGATGGGCGGGTGCTGGATGCTAAACTGCTTGCCCGCGACGAACAACATGATCTGGCAGCGCTGTCGGTCGAAGCCAACAACCTGCCGACGATTCAGATCGGCAGTACACACGGCCTGCACCCCGGTCAGTGGGTGATGGCGCTGGGGCATCCCTGGGGCGTCGCCAATGCTGCGACCAGCGGTGTGCTGATTGGCATGGGTCGTCAGCTTCCCGAAGTGCCGAGCGGCAGTCAGGATTGGGTCGTAGCGGATCTGCATCTGCGCCCCGGTAATTCGGGCGGCCCGCTGGTTGACTCGCAAGGTCGGATCATCGGCGTCAACACGCTGATTACCGGGCCGAATGTCGGAGTAGCCGTTGCGGTGGACGTGGTGAAGGAATTTTTGCAGCGCGCACTGGGTTCGGCAGGGGCGTCACCCGCCGCGCCCGCTGCACCGCCTGCCGCACCCGCCTCCGAGATGGTGTAAGCGGCAAACCTGAAACACAATACGAGCGATAAACTGTGGAAGCGGCAGGGAGCAATCCCCGCCGCTTTTGCATAACCCCTCTATCCCTGCTGACCAAGAGCGGGTCAGCTTCCCTTTCGCGCGAACAAGTTCGCGTTACGCAAGCGGGGAGAAAGGGAGAAAAATGGCGTAGTCGGGGGGGATTGAGAAGTCAGGTTGCGCTCTCTCAAAATCACTATCTAAGACTCACTTTGAGTTCGTGGATCCATTTACGAGCCGATGCTAAAGGTGATCTGCACGTCTACTGTGACGCTGAGCTGCCCCTGGCTGACAGGCTGACTGCTGCTTGCCAGCGGCGCTGCTGCCACATTCATGCGGGCATAGACCGGAACCGGGACAGTCTGCGGAACTTCGGTCACGGTGATCGGTTTGCCGACGGTAACGCCGAGCGCGGTCGCCAACTGCTGCGCACGATCCTTCGCCTGAGCGACGGCCTGCGTGCGCGCCTGCTGTTCGAGGGCGCTGGTGTCCTGAATGCCGAAACTCAGACTGTTGATCGAGTTCGCGCCCGCCGCAATCGTCGAAGTCAGCACGGCTTCGACCTGATCAACCTTGCGAATTGTCACCTCGACGGTGTTGCTGACGGTATAGCTCGAAACGCCTGTCATGTTGCCGTTATTATCATATTGATTCTGGGGCGCGACATTCACCCCGCTGGTCTGAATATCCTTCGCGTCGATGCCAAGCTGCTTGAGGGCATTGAGCACGCCCGTGATTTTGTCGCCCGTCTGCGCGAATGCTTTCGATAAATCGGGATCGACGGTTTGGACGCCAATTTCAAGATAGGCGACATCCGGCGCGGCGTAGACAATGCCTTCGCCGCTGACGCTGATAGTGCCGGGGGCAGGGGTGGTCGTGTCCTGGGCTGCGGCGGGAATGACCATCATCAGCGCGGCGGTCAACGCCAGCGCGACGAGGAAACTTTGCCGTAAACGACTATTGACCCCATTCATCAGGGATGCCTTTCTGTTAAGGAATACATTAATTTAACTCTACCTCTATTTCAGGCCGTTTCAAGCGTACTTTCACTGATAACTCATGTTTTGCGGGGTGCGGTGGAGGTTCAGCGGGTGTGTTTGGCAGGAGGACAGCCCGTGCTGGCTGTCCTCCACAGATGCGGATAAACGCTATGAATCGGGTGTCTGGCTGACCGTGACGGTGTACTTGCCAGAGGTGTAACCGTCCTGGTCGTTTTCACGCCCGACGACGATCATATATTTGCCTGGCCCCGGCAGGGTATAGCGTGTGATCTGAGCCGAGTCGCGGGTCTCTGACGGATATGCGCTGGTCATTTGCTGCTGGTTGGCATCGAGGATTTCAAGCGTCGGCGAGAGTGTGCCATCGGTTCGAGTGACGTTGACGTCGATTTTGCCGCCCTGATCAGCCGTAAATGTCCAGTAATTTTGCCATTTCGTGTTCGTGATTTCGCCATCGACGGGCGTGCCCAGCGTAATGTCTCCGGCGGGTTCGCTCAGCTTGGGGCTGCCTTTGCCTGTGCCGTTGAGGGCGACGGTCAGCGCGTAATCCCCTGTGGTCTCACCCGTTTGCCCGTTTCTGCGCGTGACGCGGACGGTATACGTCCCCGGCCCCGCGAGGTCGTAGCGATTGATTTGGGCAGTGGCATAGGTATTGTCAGGATAACCGTGCGTGATCTCCTGCCCGCTTCCGCCCAATACAATGACTTCCGGGATCAGATCATCGGTCTTGCGGCTGACCGTAACTGTCAGGGTATCGCCTGCGTCGGTCGTCAGTGACCAATCCTGATACCATTGCGATCCGTTAATGGTGCCGTCGAGTTCCTGATCGTAGACGACTTTTCCAGCGGCGCCTGCCAGCAGCGGGCTGCCTTCGCCTGCGCCAACCAGATGAACCGTCATTTCATAGGTGCCGAGTGAATCGCCATCCTGATCGTTATAGCGGCTGACGGCGACGGTATACGCGCCGGGGCCAGGGAGGTCAAATTCGCCGGTATCGGCAATGTCGCCGCTGTTGTAGCCTGTACGAAGCTCCGAGTTGTTGGCGTCGAGAATCGCGACCGTAGGCAGCAGCGTGCCCCCCGTGCGCTTGGCGATAATCTGGAGCGAGTCACCTGCCTGAGCGTTGTAGGTGTACAGGTCATACCAATGGGTGGCGGTGATTTCGCCCGTAACCGGCGTATCGGCTTGGACTTCGCCCAATGGGGTCAGGTTGTTCGGGTTATCGGGGGCTGTTCCGAGCGGCGTTACTACCAGCGAATAGCCGCCTGTTGTTTTGCCAGTTTCGCCATTATTGCGTGAGACCTGGACGGTGTAGTCTCCGGCGGCAGCGAGCGTCGAATCTTCAATCTGGGCGGTGGCGTAGGTGCGATCTGCGCCGTAGCTCTGTGCGACGGCGGAACCGCTGGCGTCGAGGATTTGCACGTCGGGGATCAGGTTGCCGCTGGTGCGTGTCACGGTGACCTGAACGCGATCACCGGAGGCGACGCTGAGGGGCCATGCCTGCTGAAAATTGGTGTCGTCAATCGAACCGGTGACGGGTGTGCCGTAGCTCAGGGGGCCGATTTCCGTCGTGGCTTCAGGGGTAATTTCAGGTGTGGCGTCCTGTGCAAAAACGCTGCCGACCATCAGGAGCGCCAGCATGATGCCGATTAAAAAAGCGTAATGCCGTCTCACAATTATCCTTCTTTCCTCCGTAAAGTAATCCAATAAAACATCCTAGCACCAAATCTCTCAGTGGGGTGATTTGACCTTCTCATTTGGTCGCTGAAATGAGGCGGAAAGATCGTAGGATGGTGGAAATTGCCCAAGATTGCTGCGGAGTTTGGTCAAATGATCCCAGAGGCGGACGCCCGCCTCTGGAAAGACGCACCTGTTATTTTCAGCCCGTCGTCTTCATTCCGGCGGCAATGCCGTTGACGCTCGCCAGCACCGCGTCGAGCAGTGTATCCGACTCGTCTGTTCCCGGCGGCAAGGCGCGCAAGCGGCGCAGGAGCGTCACCTGAATGTAGTTGAGCGGATCGACATAGGGGTTGCGCCGCTCAATCGACAACTGCATCATCGGCGTATGGTCGAGTAGTTCCTTCTGCCCCATGATCGCGCAAATCTGCTGGCGGGCGCGTTCATGTTCCGCCTCCATCTGGCTGAAGATTTCTGAGCGGATATGCTCGTCGGTCACCAGCGAGGCGTACAATTCGGCGATTGCCATGTCTGCTTTGGCGATGTCCAGTTCGACGTTCTCGATGATGGCATTGAAGAACGGCCATTCGTGGAACATCTGCTGGAGGGTGTCGAGACCGCCCCCGCTGTTGCAGTAGGATTCGAGGGCCGTGCCGACGCCGAACCAGCTTGGAATAATGGCGCGGCTCTGCATCCACGAGAAAATCCAGGGAATGGCGCGGATCGATTCGAAGCCGCCTTTGCTGCGCTTGGCGGGACGGCTGCCGATGGGCAAACGTGCCAGTTCGTTAATGGGCGTCGCGCCATACCAGTAATCGAGAAAGCCGGGAGTTTCGTAGACGAATTTGCGATAGGTTTCTTCGCTTGTGTGCGACAGCGTGTCCATTGCGGTACGCCATTCCGGGCGCACCTCGACTTTGGAGGGCGCGCCGAGCGACGTCAGCACGGCGTTCATGACCTGCTGCAAATGTCGCCGCGCAATTGCTTCATTGCTGTAGCGGTAGGCGATGACTTCGCCCTGTTCGGTGATCTTGATTGGCCCTTGAAAGGCTTTCGCAGGCTGTGAGAGGATCGCGCGGTTGGTGGGGCCGCCGCCGCGCCCGATGCTGCCACCGCGCCCGTGAAAGAGTTCGAGCTTGATGCCGTGCTTGACGCAGACGGCAGCGAGCGCCTGCTGGGCGGCATAGAGATTCCAGTTTGAGGAGAAGAAACCGCCGTCTTTGTTGCTATCGGAGTAGCCGAGCATGATTTGCTGGCGCATCCCGCGTATTTGCAGGTGTCTGGCATATTCCGGGTTGTTGAACAGGACTTCCATCACCTCGGCGGAGGCACGCAGGTCTTCAATCGTCTCGAAAAGCGGGACTAAATCGACATCATCCTGCACGCCAACCTCGCGCGCGAACAGGAGCATGGTCAGGGTATCGCTGGGGGCGGTACTCATGCTAGCGATGACGCTGTCGATCACGGTCGCGCCGTACTGGCGATGCGCCTGCGCGATCACGCGCCAGGTGGCGATGATGCGATTGGTCGTCTCCGAAAAGCTCGGTTCAATCGGGAAGAAGGGGCGCGGGTTGGTGATTTCGCGCGTGAGCAGCGCCTGTTTATCCGCTTCGGACAGGTCGGCATAGTTATCCACTTGCCCATAATAGGCCAGCAGTTCAGCCAGCGTCGAGCGATGCAGGCGCGCATCCTCACGCACGTCGAGCGGGACGAGGTGCAGCCCGAACAGCCGCACTTTCTCCATGAGGCGACGCAGCGTGCCGTCGGCGACATATTCGCCCTCGTTCGCTTTCAGGCTGTCATAGACAATACGCAGATCCGCCAGCAGGTCGTTGTGCGTCGGGTATTCGTCACGGTCGAGCTTGTCCCAGATCAAGCCCATCATCAGGCGGTAAACTTCATCCGGTGAGCGGTCGGGATGCAGGCTTCCCTGGACTTTTTGCAGGAGTTCGAGCGAGACCTCGATCTCGTCGGTTGATTGCGTCAGATGGTCGCGCAGGAAGGCGATCTCGGTCAGATAGACCTGGCGCGCGGCGTGACGCAGGGTTTTCAGGGTTGCCAGCGTCACATCGGCGGTGACGTTAGGATTGCCGTCACGGTCGCCGCCGATCCACGAGGCGAATTGGAGGACGGGCGGCAGCAGCGACCAGTCCTCATGGGGATAATGCTTTTCCAGAGCATCGCGCAAATCGCCGTAAACATCGAGCAGCACGTCCATGATGACTGACGTGATGAAATACAATCCAAAATCGACTTCGTCCTCGACTTTTGGACGCGAGGCGCGGGTCGGGCGAGTCTGCCAGAGTTCCTCGATTTCTTCGGTGATGTTCGCTTCCAGCGCGTGCAGTTCGCGCGGAATGACGAGACGCTGCTCATCTTTCCAGGCCATTTGCTGCGCAATCTGGCGCAGCTTCACCAGCACTTCTTTGCGTTTGGCTTCTGAGGGATGAGCGGTCACGACCAGGCGCACACGCAGATTGTCGAGCAGGGCGCGCATCTGAGCGCCGTCCGTCCCCGCGTTGTGCAGCGTATTAATCGCCGTGTCAATGGATTCGTTCAGTGGGCCTTTGGCTTCGCGGCTGCGCAGTACGCGAATGCGCTGCTGATCTTCGGCGATATTGATCAACTGGAAATAATTGCTGAAGGCTTTGATCAGCACATCGATTGATGACGCATCCAGTTGGTCGATTGTGGCGCGCAGGGCTTCTTCTGCGCCTTCCTCACCCTTGCGGCGAGCGCGGGCTTCGGCGCGCACCTGTTCAACCAGCCGAAAGCCGTCCGAGCCGTGTTGTTCACGAATGACCAGGCCAAGCAAATTTCCGAGCAGCTTGATGTCGGCACTCATGGCATTGTTGAGATCGGTTTCCTGCATCGTTTTCCCCTCTTGACCTATGGCGCAGAGATGATACCGCAATGAGGGAGAAATCTTCAACTAAAAGGGACAGTATTTTTTGGCACTGTGCTCACGGTTCACTTAAAGTCATGTGGTAATATCGCGGTACTGCGGCTGCGCTTACGGTATAAGGGGCTGTATGAATATTGCACCGGAAATCCAAACACTTCTCGCCCGAATTTTGGTGATCGTCCTGCTGGGCGTGATCACTCTGCTGCTGCGGCGCGTTGCCCCCAACTTTGCACAGCGGATCATCCAGATGATCGGGCAGTTTGTGAATGTCGTGCGCCGCCGCGATTCACGCCGCGATGAAGCGATTGCCCTGGCGATTACTCCGCCGCTGCGCCTGCTGATCACCATCATTGGCTTGCAGTTGATCCTGATTGTCGTCGAAGTCCCTGCGACGCTCGTTCGTTTTACCGGGCAGCTTATCAACTCACTGCTCGGTTTCGTCATCTTCTGGACGCTCTATCGTCTGGTGGACGTGGTCTCGAATTATCTTGAGGCGAACGAACGCTTCTCGAAATTTGACCAGACGGTGGTCAACTTTATCCGTCAGGTCAGCAAGGTGCTGGTCATTCTGTTCATGATCATCGTCATCATGAGCGGTTGGGGCTTCGACCTTGCCGGGGTCGTTGCCGGACTGGGCATCGGCGGTCTGGCAGTTGCGCTGGCGGCGCAGGATGCGCTGGCAAACTTCATCGGTTACTTTGTGATCGTCACGGACGCACCCTTCAAAGTCGGGCACTATATTGTCATCAACGATGTTGAAGGTTTCGTCGAAACCATCAGCTTTCGCAGCACACGGATGCGCAAGCGCGACCGCTCGCTGGTAGTCATTCCGAATCAGACGGTGGTCAATTCGATGATTACGAACTGGTCACGCCTGAAACGTCGTCAGGTGAGGATGACGCTTGGTGTCACTTATGACACGTCCGAAGAGAAACTGCGCGCCGTGATTGCCGACATTCACACGATGCTCGACGCCCATGAGCGCGTCACCGAAGATCGCAAACTGGTCGAGTTTATAGAATTTGGCGACAGTTCGCTCAATATCCTGATCATTTACTTTGTCAAAACGATTATCTGGGAAGAAATGCAGATTATTCGGGCGGATGTCAATTTCCGCCTGATGGGTATCCTCACGCGGAACGGCGTCAGCGTGGCCTTCCCCACGACAACCGTCAATTTCGACAGCACGGCGTTTGACGTGTTCCAGCAGAAATACGAGACAGCGCTCCTACCGTCCGATGGCGACAGGGAGGAGTGAGCCGCCTGTATCCATTCGCGCATCTGTGATTTGCAAATTCAGTTTGAGCCGCTCGCAGGCTTGCGCAACTTCAGGATGAAGGTCGGCGGCACAAGTTGAGCGCGTGCGGACGAATACCATTGATCAGGCGAATCGACTTCGAGCGCCTGTGTCAGATCAACCTCTTCGATCAAGCGCTCGATCCGAAAACCGACCTTGAGCGCGCTGTTTATGAAGGTGCTCATCTGGCGCTGGTGAATGACGATTGGTGCGCCGTTCCAGACCGATTTGACATAGGTCTGCTCGCGGTAGCGCTCTCCGACACTATATGTGCCAGTCTCTGGCTGATACTCAAGGCAGCTATAGAAGGGATGCTCCCAGCTAAAGACGTAGAAGCCGCCCGGTTTGAGGTATGCGTAAACCAACGCGAGTGTCGCGTCGAGGTCGGTTGTCCAGCCGAGCGAGTAGAGCGAAATGGCAAAGTCGAAATGATTGTAGGGCAGCCCCGGATTGGTCTCCATCGGCGCGTTAAATAGCTGTGCGCTGACGTTGTGCTCTCGCAAGAGTGCCTGCGTAAATTCGATTTGCTGCGATGATAGATCGACACCCCACAATTCACGCGCGCCCTGCTGAGCGAGGTAGAGCAGCGAGTGACCACTGCCGCAGCCGATTTCCAGCACCGCCTGATCACGAATGTCGCCGAGTAAGCCGAGCGCGTCTTCGGTCTGGGCGAAAGGGCCATAGTTGGGCAGAGCGGCTGCCCCGTAAAAGCGTGATGCAGCGGCATCCCAACCCGCACGATTGATGTCCCACATTGCTGCCTGATCGAGGTCAGTCATGAGCAAATGTCTCCATATCAGCAGGGCAGGCGCGTTATTTTAGTCCATCGCGGGAAGGTCGCAAGGGCGGGCAGAAAATTTACGAAGCGGGGCAATTTCACCTCTTGAATCTGCAAATTGTCATGATATAGTTTTATGTAAGGTGTGTGAGAAAGACCACACACTTTTGACAACCTAAATACTCATCAAGAGCGGTGGAGGGTTCGGCCCTGTGAAACCGCGGCAACCCCCAGAGCG
This sequence comes from Anaerolineae bacterium, assembly GCA_034432495.1. GTDB lineage: Bacteria > Chloroflexota > Anaerolineae > Aggregatilineales > Phototrophicaceae > Flexifilum. Next base: position 13,353 of record DAOUCB010000018.1, read on the forward strand.
CTGGGACGGTGCCAACTCCGGCAGAGTGATTACTCTGACAGATGAGCGGTGAAGTGAAAGCCTCAACGCCTCTCCCTGTCGGAGAGGCGTTTTTCGTTGATGCACCCTAGTTCTAAGAGGAGATTATCAATGGTTCAAGTTCGTCCTCAACTCGCAAGCTCGTCGTTCATGACATCACCGAGCTATTTCTTCACCTCGGAATCGGTTTCTGAGGGACACCCCGACAAGATGTGTGATCAGATTTCGGACGCGGTGCTCGACGCGATCCTGGCGGTAGATCCGAACGCGCGCGTCGCCTGCGAGACTTCCACCACCACCGGGATTGTTTTCGTCTTTGGCGAAATTACGACCAATTCTTATGTCGATATTCAACAGCTTGTGCGCGACACCGTGCGCGACATTGGCTACACGCGTGGCAAATACGGTTTCGATGCCGAAACGTGCAGCGTGCTCGTCTCAATCAAGGAACAGTCGTCGGACATCAAGCAGGGCGTTGATCAGGCACTGGAAGCGCGCGAAGGCCGCATGAGCGAAGCCGAGATCGCCGCGACCGGCGCAGGCGACCAGGGCATGATGATCGGTTTTGCCTGCGACGAGACCGAGGAACTGATGCCGCTGACGATTTCGCTGGCGCACAAACTGACGCGCCGCCTTGCGGAAGCGCGTAAATCAGGCGAAATTAGCTGGCTGCGCCCAGACGCCAAAAGTCAGGTGACCGTTGAATACGAATTCGGCAAGCCCAAGCGCGTCGATACGATTGTCATCTCGACCCAGCACGCGCCGGAAGTCGATAACGCGACCATTCGCGCTACCGTGATCGAACAGATTATCAATCCGGTGGTTCCAGCGGGTCTGCTGGACGCTGGCACGCGCATTTTCGTCAACCCGACTGGACGGTTTGTAACGGGTGGCCCGCTGGGTGATGCTGGTTTGACCGGACGCAAGATTATCGTCGATACCTACGGCGGCGTCGCGCGTCATGGCGGCGGCGCGTTTTCTGGCAAAGACCCGACGAAAGTTGACCGCAGTGCAGCCTATATGGCGCGCTATATTGCTAAGAACGTCGTCGCAGCCGGGCTGGCCTCGCGCTTCGAGCTTCAGGTTTCCTACGCGATTGGCGTGGCGGAGCCGACGTCGCTGGCGGTGGAGACGTTTGGCACAGGCAATATTCCCGACGACCAGATCGAAATGCTGATTCGCAATCACTTCGACATGCGTCCGGCAGCAATCATCCGCGATTTGGACCTGCGCCGCCCGATCTACAAGCAGGTCGCGTCTTATGGTCACTTTGGTCGTCATGACATCGACGTGCCCTGGGAAAAGACCGACAAAGCCGATCTGCTACGCGACGAAGCAGGGCTGTAACCACTCTAATTCGGATGCGGTGATGGGCGATTGCGAATTGCCCATTACCGCCCCTTAAAACCACGCAAATTTCTTTCGCTTCCGGTTTTCACTTCCGGAATATTTTCCCTCCACGCGACCGCTACTGTCTTCCGTTACAACTTCCCTTGAGGCATCCGTTGTTCCCTTAATGGTGATGCGGTCACGCGGGCTGAGCGGAAACCTCGCTTCCATTACAGAAAATTAATAACCCTGTTCCGCTCGTTATCTTTGTTGCTCCTGCGCGATTCGTTGGTGTATAGTTTGATGAGGCGACTACACCAGGGGAAAGACGATGCGCGTTCTGAGGGCATTCGGCAGATTCTTCAAGAATTTCATGATTATATTCTCATTTATTGTCAATATTGTGCTGATTGTCGTCGTGCTGGGGCTGGTGCTGTTCATCTTCGACATCAAGGACAATATTGTCACGCCGCTCGTGACCGGGCTGCACAGCAGCTTCGTCGGCCTGGACGAATCGACGATTGACTGGACGATTCCGGTGCGCGATACGATTCCGGTGAAATTCGATCTGCCGCTCAATCAGCAGACTGTGGTTACGCTGACGCATTCGGTTCCGCTCAACGTGTCGGCGACGATCACGCTGCCGGGGGTGGGACAGCTCAATAACGCACAGGTGTATCTGAATTTGCCTTCCGGGCTGCAACTTCCGGTTCAGCTTGATTTGACTGTTCCGGTCGATACGCAGCTTCCGATTTCGATGGACGTGCGGGCGGTGATTCCGCTCAACCAGACGCAGATTCACGACCCCGTGAATAATCTGCGGCTGGTCTTCGAGCCGATTATTCGCGCGCTTTACAACCTGCCCGATAACTTTGGCGATGCGGGGCAGATGGTTTCGCAGGTAATGTCGGGGCAGCACATCGATTTGCTGGCGGAAAATGCCTATTCGCGCAATCCCTGGCCGGGTTTTTCGCGGACGGCGGGGCTGGATTACACGCTGGCGAATGAACCCGTCCCACAGGCGGATCGTCCGGTCGATACGGGGATCATCGTCGAGGGCGGCATCCCGGCACTGGATCAGCAGCTTCGCCCGGAGGTCTATGAAGCGGGCGGGCCAGCGGCGATCAACGCGCAGGCAGCGCAGACGCTCGCTCAGGATGTTCCGAGCTATAATTTTAACGGAAGTTATGGCGCGCAGACTGCGTCCGACGTTGAGATGGAGACGTCGTCGTCGCCGAACGATCTCGGTATTTTGCCGACGCCGACTCCCGGTGGTTAAGCGCGGCAGACTTTCGCTGACGCAACCCCTGATGGATGAATTCGTATTAAGAAGTACGGATCTCGCTGGTTAAACTCGGCGAATTCGTTACTATTATTGAGACTGTCCGCCTATAAAATCGCGCGACGATAATTGTGAGTGTTTGAAATGACGCACCCGCACGACTCCCGCCCTCCCATTTGTGATTATGAGGGTTCCAATTACCGTACCGAGTTCTGGGAAGGGCGCGGACGCGACTACGAAGACCGCGTTGAACGGATCGCGCTGGAGCGATTGCTGCCGCAGGGTGGGCGACGCCTGCTGGAAGTGGGGGCAGGTTTTGGTCGGCTGACCAACGAGTACGATGCGTATGGTCAGGTGGTGCTGCTGGATTACTCGCTGTCGCAGTTGCAGTATGCGCAGGAGAATTTAGGGCGTTCGACGCGCTATATCTACGTTGCTGCCGACGCTTATCATCTGCCGTTTCACCCCGGCGTTTTCGATGCGGTGACGATGGTGCGGGTGATTCATCACATGGCGAACGTGGAAACGGTGCTGGCACAGATTCGGCGGGTGTTGGTGCAGAACGGCGTGTTCATCCTCGAACACGCCAATAAGCGCAACGTCAAGTCGCTGGTGCGGTACGCGCTCAAAAAACAAAACTGGAACCCCAACGATCTTGATCCGGTTGAGTTTGTCGAACTGAATTTCGATTTTCACCCGGAGCATATCCGGCACGAACTAGTACGCGCAGGTTTCGATATTCAGCAGCGGCTGCCGGTATCGCTGTTCCGGCTGGATCAGTTGAAAGACACGGTTCCGCTCGATGTGCTGACGCGGCTCGATGGACTGTTTCAGCAAAGCGGCCTGCTGATTACGCCAAGCATTTTCGTGCGCAGCGTGGCGGTGGGCAGCACGCCGAACAATCTGGGGCGGGATATGCTGTTTGCCTGCCCGGAATGCGGCGGGGAACTGGTGCGGCGCGGCGATACGATCACCTG
>DAOUCB010000019.1:0-2434 GCA_034432495.1 Anaerolineae bacterium
GATGATGTGCATTCGGGGAAATTTCTCGCTCGACCCCACCCCCCGACCCCCTCCCCGAATTCAAGGAGGGGGAGAAAAACAAAACCGTTCACGGGAAGATTTTTGGCATTTTACAAAGATGTCCTCTCCTCAGCCGATTTCAAGGAGGGGAGAGGGGAGGAAAATGCGCACACTGAAGCCAATCATCGGGTGAATCGAATGCGAAAAGACGAATATTCAACCAATGGCTTTTGAGAAATTGGTCATTACGGGAAATGCATAAATGTTCAGATACGCTCCAAAATGGTGCTAAAAGCCACATGAGGAGTTTACGTTATTGCGCGGGTTTGTTAAACTCCAAATAGATACACTTCTAAATCAATCCCTCTTTTAAGGACAGCTCTCAAGGGAGTCTTGATTCATGACGGCACAGGAGCAAGCGACGGGAGTCAAGCGGGTGATGGGCATTTTCGCGCACCCAGATGACCCGGAATTTTTCTGCGGCGGGACGTTCGCGCGCTGGGCAGCAGAAGGCGCGGAGATCGTTTTTGTACTGGCGACGAGCGGCGATAAGGGCAGCGCAGACCCCGAAATGACCAGTGAGCGGCTGGTGGCGATTCGCGAAGAAGAAGAACGCAACGCTGCCAAAGCGCTCGGCGTTAAGGATGTTATCTTTCTGCGCTACAAAGACGGTGAACTGGAGCCAAACCTTGATTTGCGCCGCGATATTGTGCGGCAAATCCGGCTCTTTAAGCCAAATATTGTCGTCACAGGCGACCCGACGGTCTTCTGGTTTGGCGACCGGGGACTCAATCATCCTGATCACCGGGCGATTGGCGCAGCGGTCTGCGCGGCAGTTTACCCGACGGCGCGTGATCGCCTGAACTTCCCGTCGATGGAAACCGACGAGCATCTCGAACCACATAAAGTCAAGCAGTTGTTTATCAGCGCGACAACCAGCCCGAATATCAAGGTGGACGTGACCGATTACGTCGAAACCAAGATCATGGCGCTGCGCGAACACAAAAGCCAGATTGCTGATATGGAAGCGATGGCGGAACGTCTGCGCAAGAACTTTGATGCCGAAGCTCTGGAAGAGCAGCCGCGTATCATGGATTCGTTCCATGTGATTACGTTTGATCGTTGAGCAGGAAAATCGTCGAGGCCAGGGAGAACCTGCCTCACTAGGATGAATGGAAGCGTGATGAGTATCGACTTTAGAAGTGAAGCTGAGGCGATGCGTGATGAACTGATCGCGCGCCGTCGTGATTTCCATGCCCATCCTGAACTGGGCTTCGAGGAAGTTCGCACCGCCGGAATTGTCGCGCGCGAACTGACCGATCTGGGGCTGGAAGTTCAGCCGGGCGTGGGCAAGACGGGCGTGGTTGCAATGCTGGAAGGCGCGTATGATGGCCCGACGATTCTGGTACGCGCCGATATGGACGCGCTGCCGATTCGCGAAGAAAACCAGACCGATTTCACCTCGCAGAACCCCGGCAAGATGCACGCCTGCGGTCATGATGGGCACACCTCAATTGCGCTGGGCGTCGCCAAGATGCTTACGGCGCACAAAGACCAAATCGCGGGGCGAGTCAAGTTTGTTTTCCAGCCTGCCGAAGAACTGGGTAGGGGGGCGCAGGCGATGGTCAATGACGGTGTATTGAGCGAGCCGCGCCCTGATTTTTCGGTCGGTCTGCATCTGTGGAACAGTATGCCCGTCGGCGAAATTGGTATCGCGGATGGGCCTGTCATGGCGGGCGCTTCGACGTTCGACATCAAGGTAACGGGCAAGGGCAGTCACGCTGCGCATCCCAATACCGGAGTCGATCCGATTGTGTGCGCGGCGCAGATTGTGACCGCGTTCCAGACGATTGCCAGCCGCAGCGTCGATCCGATGGATACGGTGGTGGTTTCGGTGACGACCATCAACGCCGGGGAAGCCTACAACGTCATCCCGCAGTTTGCGCAAATGCGCGGCACGGTGCGCTATTTCAAGACCGAAGTGCGCGATCTGGTCAAGGCGCGGATGCAGGAAATCTGCGATCACCTGAGCGCGGCGATGCGCTGCACGGCGGAACTTGAGTTCGACAGCATGACGATTCCGGTGGTCAACAACCCGGAAGTGGGCGATCAACTGCGCAGCGCCTTCGAGCCGATGGTCAGCGTCATGCACACGGCTGAGCGGACGATGGGCGCGGAAGATGTCAGCCTGTTCATGGATGACATTCCGGGAACCTATTTCTTCGTGGGTGCGAAGGATGAAACGGCGGATGCCTATTATGGACATCATCATCCCAAATTCAGCTTCGACGAAGAGGCACTTCCCCTGGCGGCGGCGCTGCTTTCGACCGCTGTAGCGACGTTTGTCCTGCCGGAGTCATAATGCCAGTGCAGAGTGTTTTCCAGTGGCTTGATGGGCGCGGCTGGCTGGTTTTTTCCGGCGGCGGTGATGACG
>DAOUCB010000020.1:0-16148 GCA_034432495.1 Anaerolineae bacterium
CTACTCCTTTTCTCCTGACTTATACTTTCGCCCCGATAGACCTTTGCTGTGTTAAAACTGTCCTGTCCTCAACCCTCAGGGCGAGGGACTTTCTCCCGTCGCCTCGCTTATGGAGAAGATCTGGGGATGAGGGCAAAATAGCTCAAATTACTCATTTGCAAACACGCTCTTAGCGATTAAACATCGCCTTCGCGGAAGCGTTCGCCTGCTTCCAGCGGGAAGGGAAAGACATTGCCTCGCGGTGGCATGGGACAGGTCGTATAGTCACAGAAGGCGCAGGGCGGATGGTAGAATTTGTTGAAGTCGAGATCGACCGTGTTCGCGGTGGTCAGCGGAGCCATCATAAAGCGCCCCGCGCCGTAGGTCGATTTGCCGCTGGTGCCGTCGCGCATGAGTAACCAGACGTAACCCGCCCCTTTTTCCGAAGCGGCGGCCTCGAAGTGGAACGACTGCCCCAACAACTCAAATTCGACAAAGCCGATATTCTGAAGTACCTGAGTCTCGCCGCCCGTGTGATCGACTGTCATGCCCTGAGCGTGTGGGTAGGGGGTAAAGCGGCCTTCGACGCGATAGCTCGGATCGACCGGGAACCAGAAGCGACCGGGAAAATTGAGACGCTTCGGGCTGTTGGCGTCCCAGACGCGGACATTGTAGGGGTCGCTCGCCCACTGCATGATGCCGAAACGCACATCGCGCACGCGCACGACTGACATACCGCCGGGTTCATAATAATTGCGCAGGGCGGCGCTGCGAGTCGGCATATCATCGACGGTCACCTGCTCGTCGGTGGTGACATGGAGCGTGCCGTGCTGATCCTGAAAATTGATGATGCCGAGCCGTTCCGGGGCGGAGTCTGCGGGCAGCAGAACGTCGCTATCGGGCGCGCTGCCGACGGTGTTGCTGCCCTGCCGGAGCGGATACATGCCGACAATCGCCAGCCAGCCACCGGGTCCCGGCGCGCGCATCTGGCGATCCATATCCTGCCGCCAGGCTTCCACTTCGGCAATATAGTCCGGCAAGGATGATTCGATCTGGCTCATGACAATTCCTTTCGCGTGACGCAAAGCGTGCTGCGGGGATGAATGGCTTACTGTGCGCCTAAAAGCGGCGCGTAGCCACGCTCGATAATCGCCTGACCTTCTGGGCTTTGGATCCAGCCAATGAATGCGCGATAGTGCGCTTCGAGGCCGTCGCTGGCATTGGGTTCGTGCTGACCCGCGATGTAAAGAATCGAGCGCAGCGGGTAAGTATTGGCGTAGATATTTTGCAGAGTCGGCGCGGCATCGTCAATCGTCAGGGCGCGAACAGTGTCATTGACGTAGCTCAGCGAGACATAGCCGATGCTGCTGGGTTGGCGGGCGACGCTCTGCACCATCGCCGCACTCGATGGTGCGATCTGGGCGTTGGACGTGGTGCGGCGGCTGCCCAAGATCAGGCCTTCGAATTCCGCGCGTGTGCCGGATCCCGCCTCGCGGCTGACGACAATGATGTCGCCCTGACGGCTGCCGAGATCTGACCACTGACTCGTCCAGCCCTGATAGATGTCTCGAAGCTGAGCGCTGGTCAGACGGGTGATGTCGTTGTCTGGATGGACGATCACGGCGATACCGTCCTGCCCAATCGGTGCCGCCCAGAGTGAACTCTGCGAGTCAAGATGATTGGTGACGAGGTAGGTACTGTCGTCGCGCATGACTTCCTGCACCATTGCCTCGTAGTCGCCCGTCGAAATTTCAAACGTGATCGACGGGTTGAGGCGGCTGTAGGTCGTGGTCAGGTTGTGAATCAAAGGGATGGCAGGCGTTGTGGCATAGAGGCGCAGCGACGTGAAATGCGTCGTCGGCGTCGCCGCTGGGAGAATCTGACTGCTGCAACTGACCAGCGTAAAGGCAACCGCAGCGAGGGTGCGTTTGGTACTCCCCATACGTTTTCTATTGCAACCCTCGGCGATGACCAGGCAAGGACGACGATTTCAACGTTGACTTATCCTCAGGCGATTTGCAGGTAGCGCTGAAGAAAGCGGTCAGCAGCTTCAGCCAGTTGATCCTGCAAAATTGCGCTACGCAGCGATTCCATCAGCCGGATGAGAAAGCGAATGTTATGCACACTGAGCAGATAATGCGCCAGGAGTTCTCTGGCTTTGACGAGATGGCGCAGGTAGGCGCGGGTGAAGTGAGTGCAGCAGTAACAGTCACATTCCGGGTCCACCGGGCTGGTATCGCGGGCATGGGCAAGGTTCGCCATGTTGATCGTTCCGTCGGGCGTAAACGCCGCGCCATGTCGGGCGATGCGCGTCGGCAGCACACAGTCGAAAATATCGACGCCGCGCAGTACGGCCTGCACCAGATCGTCCGGTGCGCCGACGCCCATCAGATAGCGCGGCTTGTCGGCGGGCAGCATCGGCACGCAGGTGTCGAGCGTGTGGTACATATCAGGCTTGCTCTCACCGACGGCGAGGCCGCCGATGGCATAGCCGGGGAAGTCGAGGGGTTGCAGTGCCAGCGAACATTGTTCGCGCAGGTCTTCGAAAATTCCGCCCTGCTGAATGCCGAACAATGCCTGCACCGACATATCGGGGTGGGCATCGCGGCAGCGTGCCGCCCAGTTGATGGTGCGGTTGACCGCAGGCTCGACGATGGCGCGATCTGTCGGAATCGGGCATTGGTCGAAGCACATGATGATGTCCGCGCCGAGATTCTCCTGAATGCCGATGGAGAGTTCGGGGGTGAAGCGGTGCTTGCTGCCGTCGAGATGGCTGCGAAACGTCACGCCTTCGTCGTCGATGCGGTTGATCTTGGCGAGGCTGAAGACCTGAAAGCCGCCCGAATCGGTCAGCATGGGGCCGTCCCAGCGCATAAACTGGTGCAGCCCGCCCATGTCGCGGACGAGATCGTCGCCGGGGCGCAGGTAGAGATGATAGGTATTCGCCAGCACCAGCGATGCGCCGATCTCCTGCAAATCACGCGGGGGAACGGCCTTGACCGTCGCTTGCGTGCCGACCGGGGCAAAGACCGGGGTCAGCAAGTCGCCGTGCGGGGTATGGAAAATTCCCGCGCGGGCGCGATTTTGCGTTTTGATCGTCTCGAAATAAAATGACATGGAGCGCTTCTCAGTGAATAGTACTTCGTGCTTAATTTCCGGGTTTTTGCGATTAGTTGTCGCTGAAAGTTTGGCTTGATCCGCTAGACTTAGAATAAAGAACAAAAAACAAACGATTCAGGGCTTCTCGCATAGAAGGCGTGATTATAGCAAAAAGTGTAAGCTCATGTATGTCATTCGTCTGATGAACATAACCCACATAACCCACTTACCCACATTATGATCAGTCTCTACGACATCCTCGAAGCAGCGAATGGTCAACTTTTTGGCGAGCCGAATGCGCAGCTCTTCAGCGATTTCTGTTTCGATTCGCGCCTCGCCGCAGAAGCCAATCTCTACGTCGCCATTAAGTCGGACTGGAGCGACGGACACCAGTACATCGCCGAAGCGGTGCAGCATGGCGCGACGGGCGTGCTGTGTACGCGCCCGCCGGAAATTGACACCGATGGCCTCTCGATCATCCTGGTCAAGGACATCAATTCGGCGCTGATGAAGTGGTCGTATTACATCCTGAACAAGCTTGGCCCGCTGGTGATCGGCGTGACGGGAACTTCGGGGAAATCGGTAACGGTCGAGGCCATCAGCCAGGTGTTGCAGACGCGCTTCCCGGTGCACAAGAGCGTCGGTGAAGTGACCGGACGCCTGAGCCTGCCGCTGACGCTGGCGAACCTGACGCCGGAACACAAAATCGTCGTGCTCGAACTGGGCGCGACGCAGCCCGGCGAAATGTCGGAGATGGTGCTGTCGGTTCAGCCGCAGATTGGCGTCGTGACGCGGATCGGTTTCACCGACCGCTACGAGACGGCGGATCAACTGGCGCAGGAAGATCAACTGCTGGTGGAATATCTGCCAACGACGGGTTTGGCGGTGCTGAATTACGATGACGACCGCACGCGAGCGATGGCGGCGCACACCCGTGCCAGCGCGCTCAGCGTGGGGCTGGAAGGTTTCGGCGCAGACATGACCGCCTACAACGTCGTGCTGGGCGCAACCGGGATGGGCTTCGACATCCGTTACGGGGAGAACCGCTTTGTCGGTCGCTGGTCGCCGCTGCTGGGGAGTCACCAGTTGTACGCGGCGCTGGCGGCGCTGGCGGTCGGCACGCATTTTGAGATTCCGCTGGCGGACGCCCTCAAAGCCTTGACGACAGTCGCGCCGCTGCCAGGACGGATGAATCCCCTGAATGGGAGCAACGGCGCGCTGCTGATCGACGATTCGGACAGCGCCGACCCTGAATCGACGGTGTCGGCGCTCGACTGGCTCCATACCGTCACCGACGAGAATCACCGGGCGATTTTCATCTTCGGCGACATGGATAACCTCGGCGAATACAACCAGCGCGGACACCGCGCCGTCGGGCAGAAGGCGGCGGAAAGCGTCGATCTGTTCATCACGGTAGGGACGGACGCCGCGCTGGCGGGACGAGCAGCGATTGATCATGGTATGGATGCGCGCAAGGTGCGCGTCACTTACAGTATGCAGGATGCGGTCGCCCAGTTGAGCGACCAGAACGCGCTCACAGCCGATGATCTGGTGCTGATCAAGGGCGGCCCGTCGGCGCGCACCGAATTGATCACGCGGGCGCTGCTGGCGAATGAGGCGGATGCGGCGCATCTGTCGCGTGCCAACCTGATCACCGAAGCGGATTTGATGCTGCGCCCAACCCATTCTAGCTGGGTGGACATCGACCTCGACGCGCTGGCGACCAACGTGCGCGGATTGAAAGCGTTGGTGGGTGACTCGGTGACGCTGTTCGCGGTCGTCAAGGCCAACGCTTACGGACACGGCGCGATTCCGGTGGCGCGGACGGCGCTGCTCAACGGCGCGGAGTATCTGGCGGTGGCGTCGATGCAGGAGGCGCTCGAACTGCGCAGCGCGGGCATCGAAGCGCCGGTTCTGGTGATGAGCTACACCCCGGCGCAGGTGATTCGGCAGGCGGTGCGTCAGAATATCACGGTGACGGTCTACGATCTCGATCTGGCGCGCGCTTACGATCAGGCAGCGCGCGAAGCCGGTGGAACGCTCAAAGTTCACGTCAAGGTCGATACCGGCATGGGACGTTTGGGCGTGCTGGCGTCGGACGCGATGCCGTTCTTCCGCACGCTGATGACGCTGACCCACCTGCAAGTCGAGGGTGTCTACACGCATTTTTCGATGGCGGACGAAGACCTTGATTACACGCTGGAGCAGAGCAAAACCTTCAAGCAGATTCTTTCGCCGCTGCGTGCCGCCGGGTTCAGCTTCAAATACATCCACGCGGCGAACTCTGCCGGGACGCTGATCTCGAAGGAGACCCATTTCAACGCCGTGCGCACGGGCTTAGCCATGTACGGGCTGTCGCCGTCTGAGCAGGTGCAGGTTCCGCAGACCTTTAAACCCGTGCTGTCGTGGAAAACGCTGATTGCGCAGGTCAAAACGCTGCCGCCGGGGCATCCGGTCGGCTACGGCGGGACGTACTACGCTAAAGACTATGAGCGCGTCGCCGTGATTCCCGTCGGCTACTCGGATGGCTTACGGCGCGCCCCGCAGCATTGGGGATCGGTGCTGGTTCGCGGTCAGTACGCGCCCATCATCGGGCGGGTCAGCATGGAGAAGACCAGCATCAACGTCAGCCACATTCCCGACGTGACGATTGGCGACGAGGTGGTGCTGATCGGGCGGCAGGGCGACCAGGTGATCACAGCGGATGACATCGCCGAGCGCATCGGCACGATCAGCTACGAAGTGCTGTGCGGGATCGTGCCACGCGCACCGCGACGGTGATTGGGTTGGGTTTGCGTTGAATCTGGATTTGTAGGGGCGAACCTGTGTGTTCGCCCCTACAAATCGAGGCAGACACGTAGGTCTGCCCCTACAAAACGCAAGCTTTACGCGCTCCCCTTCGCTAATGCCTGCTGAATCACGCTGACAACATCAGCCTGTGCGCTGTCAAAGGCGAATTCATCGACAATCTGTGCCTGTGGATCGAGCAGATACTGGCGCGTCGTGTGGTCAACTGAATAGTTCTCGCCTTCCTCGGTGTGCAGCGTGTAATCGAGGCCGTAATCGGTGCCGATCTTGCGCAGCACCGCATCATTGCCCGTGAGACCAACAAAATCCGGGTCAAAGCGGCTGAGATAGCGCTGCATAACTTCAGGCGTGTCGCGTGCGCCATCGACGCTGACGAAAATCCAGTTGATTTTGGCACCATCCGTGCCCAATGCCTGCTTGATCATCTTCCAGTTGGCGAGGGTGGTCGGGCAGAAATCCGGGCAGTGGGTGTAGCCGAAAAAGAGCATGGTGTATTTGCCCTTGAGATCGCTCTGGCTGAGCGAGCCGCCCGTGCTGGCAGGCAGGCTGAAATCCTGCGTCACAATCGGCGGATCGACCGGGATCACGCCGTAGGGGGGCTGCGTCGGCGTAGGCGTCGCTGTTTGCATATTCTGCATTTGGCGGAAGCTGAGCACCGCCGCGATTCCCACCAATAGCAGACCCACCACCAGCACGCCGATCAGGTTATTGCGCGCCGTTTGCGAACGGGACACGGGCGGGGTCGGTTGGGTCATGAGTCGGCTCCTGAGACTTGGACGGGGACGGCGAGCGTGATCTGCTTGCCCGAATCGAAGATTAACGTAAGCTGGAAGGCGTCGTTCTTGAGCGCACCCGACAGCCCCGGAATTTCGGTCAGCGAGGTCTGCGTCTGCGCGGGAATTTCCGTCTGTTCGAAGTTGACAGTCACGCTGGCGCTGATTGCTCCGGTCAGCGTTTCGGGCTGGTCGCCGCGATTATCGAGGATCAGATTGACACTGAGCGTCCCGTCCTCGTTTTCGATAGCGGCGGCGTTGGCTGCAATCAACGCATCGTCGGCGGGCGGGGTGTCCGTCGCCAGCGCGGCGACAGGCACAGCGAAGGTTTTGCCGTCGGCGTCGGCGAAGGTCAGCGTCAGCGGGATGGCCTCGCCGGGGTAAATATCCTCAATCACGTTCATCAGCATGGCATGATAGCCGTTCGTACCGAGCGTGACCGTTTCCCCAGCAGGAATGTCGATATGATCGACCATCGTCATGCGCATGACGCCTTTGCTGTCCACCGACATCTGATGGAGCATGGTCATCTCGGCGATATTGTCGCTGACGCTGACCAGCGTATAACTTTGTCCGCTCGTGTTCTCAATCGTCATGTACGCGCCGCTGACCGTGCCGGGGAGCGGCGCTTCGGGGGTCGCGCCGTCGGCGGGCGTGGGGGCGGTCGGGCGTACCCAGACGTTGTAGATGAACAGTCCGTTCGGCAGCGGTTCCAGAGATTGTGCTTGAGCGCTGCCGAACGAGGCTAGCAGCACGAACAGCAGCAGCGCGAGTTTTGATCTCGCCATGATGATGTGAATCCTTAAACTCAAACCTTTATTTGTGAAAATTATAGCATGGTGAGGCGGCTGGGGGCGCAATTCGCAGCCGATGCTCATGTGGCTTTGCTTTTCGCGCCGATCCGCGCGTAAAATAGGATTGGAAGTAGACAATAGGAACGCCCCGAATGGATTTCAAAGAAACACTGGCGAACCTTCTAAGTCCGGTCACGCGCCCCCATGAACGCGGGGTGATCGAGGCGATTGAGGTCGGTCAAAAGGCCAAGTTTGCCGAAGATTACGATGAGGCACTGGCGGCATTGGATCGGGCAATCGAGTTCGCGCAGGCGGCGGACGATGACGGCGCGGCCTTGATGGCACAACTCCATAAGAGCGAAATTTATATGCGGCTGGCGAAATATGCTGACGCAGAGCAGTTGAATCAGCGCATCCTGAACAGCGCCGAGAGCGATGGGCAGCGTTCGTACACCTATACGATGATGGGCATGGTGGCGCAGGCGCAGGGCGATTGGGTGGGGGCGCGCAGCGCTTACGAACGTGCGCTCGATCTGGCACGGGCGGCGGGCATCGAAGGCGCGGAAGGTCGGGCGCTCGGTCGGCTGGCGGATACCTATCTGCACGACAGCAACGCCAGCTATGCTGCGCATCTACTGCGCGATGCGCTGACCAAACTGGCGAATTCCGGCGATGTCGAGCCGAGCAGTTATATCACCGGCCTGATGGGGCTGGCGATGATCCAGAACGGGCAGGACGCCGACGGTCAGCAGTTGCTCGACCGGGCGCGGCGCATTGCCGAGCAGCTCGGCTATCGCGGTTATCAGCGTCACTGGGCGCTGCTGCTGGGCGACCGCGCGCTCGACGAAGGCCGCTTCGCGGATGCCCACGCTTACTACACGCAGGTTTTGCGCCTGTTCAAGCCGGAGACTACCGATCAGGAATATGTAGTCACCGTCGCGCGCATGAGCAAGGCCAGCCTCAGTTTACGCAAGAACGACGAAGCGCTCAGCTACGCGCAGATCGCGCTCAAAAACGCCGAAGCGCTCCATGACCCGGCGCTGGTGCGGATGGCGCAGGGCGCGCTGGGCGTCGCGTTACGCACGCTTGGTCACAGTGGCGATGCCATCCCGCATTTGCGAGCGGCGGCTGAGGAAGACGCGCAGGTCGATGTGCTGCGCAGTTTGGCGGCGGCACAGGCAGACAATGGCGATACTTCGGGCGCGGTATCGACTTATCAGCGGGCGATTACACAGGCGGAAAGCGCCGGAACTGCGCTCGAATTGGCGCAGGCGCGGCGCGATTTAGGGCTGGTCTACCATCGGCGCAAAGACCTTCAGAACGCCATCAACGAATGGACGGCGGCGCTGGCGATTTATGACGAACAGCGGGCGTTTGCACAGGTGGCGCGGCTCTACTGCGACATCGGCAGCGCGCGAAAAGTGCTCGGTCATCGCGTGCGCGCCTTGAAGGATTACGAGCAGGCGCTGATGCTCCTGAACTCGCTCAACGAGAGCGACCAGGAAACACGCGGCCTCGTGCTTTCGAATGCTGCCAATGCTTATGCCGAGCAGGGCGACGCGGAATCGGCGGATGCATTTTTCACCGAAGCGATTGGCATCGCCGAACGGCTGGGTGATGCGGTGGCGGAGACAACGCGCAACGGCAATTACGGCTGGTTTCTGCTGCTGGTTGGGCGACCACGCCGCGCGATTGCGACACTGGAACGGGCGCTTTCGATCAGCCAGCAGAACAACCTGACGCTGCAAGCGGGTATCCAAACGGACAATCTGGGGCTGGTTTACGACTCGCTGGGCGACTACCCTGTCGCGCTCGAAAAGCACCGTCAGGCGCTGGAACTGGTGTCCGATCCGGCCTGGACGGGGCAGTTTAAGGTCAACCTCGCCAATACGCTGATCAGCACGCGCGAACTGGATGAAGCGCAAACCCTGCTCGATGAAGCGCTGGCGCAGGAACGCGAGACACAGAACGGTGAAGCGCTGATCGCGGCGCTGGTCGGGCAGGCGCGGCTCTACCTCGCACGCGAACAGGCAGCACAGGCGGAAGACGGTCTGACGGAAGCGCTGACTCTGGCGCGCAAGCTGGAGAACCGGCGTTTGCTGGCGGAAGCGCTGAGTGCGCGCAGCCAGCAGCAGGCGGCGCTGGGTCTCGCCGACGAGGCCGCAGCCGCCTGGGAAGAAGCCCAACGGCTCTACCTGATGCTGCACATGCCGCAGGGCAAACTTCAGCCCGTGTGGTTGACGACCAGCCCGACGCGCTCCTGAGTTTCCAACCGAAGTTGCAGATTTTTCAACCGAAGCCTGTTAAACCTGAGTCTGCTGTGCAGACATAGGCTATTGTCTTTACGACCGAGAGGGAAACCATGACCGAGGCTGTTGTCTTTTCAGAGGTGATTCAGAACGTCGATGAACTGCGCTCGATTCTCGGTCATCCGAGCCAGTTGGTGATCGACAAGGTGATTCACGAGATCGATGAGTACGCGCGCGAGTTTATCGCTCACGCACCCTTTATCATGATTGGCTCGTCGGATGCGCAGGGCAACGCCGATGTCTCGCCGAAGGGCGATCCGGCAGGTTTCGTACAAATCCTGAACAACCGCACCCTGCTGATCCCGGATCGACCGGGCAACCGCCGCGCTGATACGCTGATCAACATTCTGGAACACCCGCAGATGGCGTTGATTTTTCTCATTCCCGGCAAGCGCGAGACACTGCGCGTTAACGGGCGGGCGCAGCTCATCCGCGACGCCGATTTGCGCGAGCGCTGCGCCGTCAACGGCAAAATTCCGGCGCTGCTGATCGCCGTCACAGTCGAGGATGTTTATTTTCACTGCCCCAAGTGCATCATCCGCTCCGGGCTGTGGGAAGAAGGCGCGGCGCAGCAGGAACTGGCGTCGCTGGCAGAAGCGATCCTGAATCAGACGCACACCCCCGGCGATCCCGAAGAACTTCAGCGCGAAATGGATGAAGACTACAAAAAGGGAATAGGCTTGTATTAAGAGCCGTTCTTCAATGGCGAAATTCTGGTTTGTTTCCGCGCCGCTCTTCAGTCACCTCGACTGGGGCGGCTACTTAGCGACCGCTCAGGCACTGATCAAGCGCGGGCATGACGTGACCTGGGTCAGCGAGAACGCGGTCGGCGGGGCGCTGGCAAAAGCGAGCGTTCCCTTCGCTCCGGTTCGCAAAACCGGCTGGCTCTGGCCGCCGCCACCCGCCCCTGACCTGACGACCATCCCGCCGCAGGAAGCGGTCATGCTGCGCTATCGCCGCGCCCTCGATACCTGGCTCAGCGAGGATCTGGTCGGCGAAGCGGTCGAGGCGCTGATCGAGTTAGCAGACGACATCGGCAGACCGGACGTGATCGTGACCGATCCGTTTTTGACAGCGGCGGCGCTGGCGGCGGAAGCCATCGAGGTTCCGCTGGCGGTTTGTGGCTGGCCTGCGCAGAGGGAACTGAACGAGGATTTCCTGTTCCCGGTGCAGAAAAATCTCGGTTCGGATAGTCAAAACCGGATCGCGCGGCTGCGTGAACGCTTCGGCTTGCAGGGCGTCAATATTGCCAAAGGCCCGACGCCTTCGATTTTGAGTCCGCACCTGCATGTGACCTACTTCAGCCCGTCGTGGTATGCGGCGGACGCAGACAATATTCTCCCGCAAACGCTGTTCGTCGGCGGCAAACCGACCCCGCCCGACGACGCGCCGCCAAAATGGCTGACTGATATTCCCGAAAGTGCTCCGCTGGCATTGGTCACGCTTGGCACAACCTTCACGGGTGATCTCGGTTTTTTTAGCTGGGCGGCACAGGCAGCGGCGCGAGTCGGTTTCGTGCCGCTGGTCGTGATCGGCTGGAACCCGATTGCGCCAGAGGACAAAGCCAAACTGATCGCCGCGCTGCCGAAGAACACACGCCTGCTCAATTTCGTGCCGTTCGCCCATGTCCTG
Source organism: Anaerolineae bacterium (assembly GCA_034432495.1). Taxonomy (GTDB): domain Bacteria; phylum Chloroflexota; class Anaerolineae; order Aggregatilineales; family Phototrophicaceae; genus Flexifilum. Next base: position 11,395 of record DAOUCB010000020.1, read on the forward strand.
CCACGCACCCAACTGATGATTCATCACGGCGGCATGGGGACGACCCACGCCGCGCTGATCTACGGCCTCCCGCAAATTGTCGTCCCGCACGCCGCCGATCAGCGCGGGCAGGCGCGGCGAGTCGCGCAGGCGCTGGTCGGTCTCAATCTGTCGGCGCATGATGTCCGACACGGGATGCTCTATGAGGGCGTCAAGGCGCTGGCGCACGACGAAAACGTCCGCCAAACGGCGCGCGATCTCGCGGCGGAGCTGGCCTCGCTCGGCGGGGCAGATCGCGCCGCGCAAGCGCTGGAAGGGATAACAAAAGTATGAGCAATAGTGGCGATGTGGACGGAAAAACTTTCATCGTTTGGGACGAAGAGACTCTTGCGGCGGTGAAATTCAAGGGTGTGTGGCGCTTCTTCGTTGATATGGAGATCATGTTTCTACTCGACTACACTGCCTATGAGGATTACCTGCCTGAACCCGGCGAATTCCGCTATGGGACGTTGATTGTCGATGATCAAAACGCTGAAGTGTGGATGAATTCAATGGCGAAAGAAATAGAAGCAGGGCAGCTTGTTCATCTCTATTGGCAGAACACGGATGACCGCGTCCGTCCCACGTTTGTGATTGATTTTGACCGCAAATTTTGGGTAGGTGGTGGCTGGAGCCATGACCAGTCGCCGTTGCAGGACTATCAGCCGAAAGGTTGGACGGCGCTTGAAGACAACGTGATGAAATACTTACCAGACGAAATAAGCAGCCTATACACATAAGCTGTCTGCTTGTCAAATTGGGGTCTTGACTTAGAGTCGACTCTAAAGCGTAGACTAAAAGCATGATCACCCAAACCAACCCCTACAGTATTCAGCAGGTCGCCGAACTGACTGGACTCAGCGTGCATACGCTGCGTTATTACGAGCGGATCGATTTGATTCCCCACATCGACCGCGACGACAACGGCTATCGCCACTACTCGCAGAGCGACATTGGCCGCATCAAATTCCTTTGCTGCCTGATCAAGACCAAAATGCCGCTCGACGACGTGCGCCGCTATGCGGAACTCTACGCTTACGGCGAGGAAAGCAACGACGAGCGTGTTGCTATCCTACTGGCGCATCGGGAAGACATTCTGCGCCAGATCGACGCCCTGAACAATACGCTGGGGATGGTCGATTACAAGCTGGCGAAACTGCATCCCGAATATCAAGCGGATCGCGAACTCGTTGAGGAGGAAGTATGAAAATCAAACGGATGGGACGCACCGGACTCAAGGTCACGGAAATCTGTCTGGGGACGATGACCTTTGGCAATCAGGCCGATGAGGCCACCGCCTTCGCCATCATGGATGTTGCCGACAAAGCCGGAGTCAATTTCTTCGACACTGCGGATGTATATCCGCTCGGCGGCGGGCTGGAAAAAGTCGGCGCGACCGAAACCATCGTCGGCAACTGGATCAAGCAGCGCGGCGCGCGGGATCGCATCGTGCTGGCGACCAAGTGTCGCGGTCGCATGGGCGAGCAGCCCAACGACGAAGGTCTGAACCGCCGTCACATCATCAGCGCCTGCGAGGCCAGCCTCAAGCGCCTGCAAACCGACTATATCGATCTCTATCAGGTGCATGGGCCAGACCCCGACACGCCGATTGAGGAAACCATGCGCGCCCTCGACGATCTCGTATCGTCGGGCAAGGTGCGCTATATCGGCTGCTCGAATTTTCTGGCATGGCAGCTTGCCGAGTCGCTCTGGACGAGTGACAAATTCAGTCTGGCGCGTTTTGAGTGCGATCAGCCGCGTTACAACATCCTCTTTCGCATGATCGAGGACGAAATCCTGCCGCTGTGCCAGTCGCAGGGCGTCGGCGTGATTGCCTATAACCCGCTGGCGGGCGGCATGTTGACTGGACGTTACCAGAAAGGGCAGGACGTTCAGACGGGGACTCGCTTCGCGCTGGCGAACAGCGGCGAACTCTACCGCAAGCGCTACTGGAAAGAGGCCGTCTTCGAGGAAGTCGAAGGCATCAAGCAGTTCCTTGAGCCGCGTGACAAGAGTCTGACGCACGTCGCGCTGGCCTGGGTACTCCAGCAGCCCGTCGTCACCAGCGCCATCATCGGAGCCAGCCGTCCCGAACAGCTTACCGACAGCCTGCAAGGCGTCGATCTGGTGCTGGACGCGGAAGAAAACGAATATCTCGATCAGGTCTGGTACAACCTGCCCCGCGAACACGATACGCAAATCGCACGCCGCTGACGACTCTGCTGTTTCGTTGACCAGCGAAACCGCATTTTCCTCCCCTCTCCCCGCTTGCGTGGGAGAGGGGAAGGACACTCTGCGTCCGGGGTGAGGGGTTTGCATACAAACCCTAAAGTTATCCGTAGGGGCGACCTGTCAGGTCGCCCCTGACCTCAGTTATGCCTGCTTAACCCCACTGATCAGAATATGCACATGGTTGAATTCGGCGTCCGGCGTTCCGGCGTAGCGCGGGTGAATGTCGTCCACGACGGCGTCCGGCGCTTGCGCCAGCAGAATTTGCAGATGCTCGATCACGTCGGGCGTGCACCCCTGCCGCTCCGCCCAGGGGATCAGCTTGGCGCTGCGCTCCAGCCGCTCCACATGCTCGACGGTCAGGCCGCAGGCGATGAAGTCACTGCGCCATTCGCTCTCGCTCAGTGCCCGGTTGTGGCTGGGATCGCGCAGGCGCTCGAAAGCGTCGATGTACACGGCAGCTTTCTTGTCCTCCGGCAGCAGATGATCCTGCACCACGAAGCGCCCCCCCGGCTTGAGGATGCGCACCGCTTCCTGTACGAAGCGAAACACGTTCGGGAAGTGGTGCGCCGCGATCCGGCACGTCACCAGATCGAACACGCCGTCCGCGAAGGGCATCGCTTCGGCGTCCGACGGCACAAAATCGACGTTGTCCGCGTTTTTGCTCAGGATGAACGCACGCGCCGACGCCAGCATCGGCAGCGCGAAATCCGTCGAAATCATGCGGCGAACGTGCGGCGCGATCTTGAGCGCGGTGTGTCCACCGCCCGTCGCAATGTCGCAGGCGATCCACTCAGCTTGCGGTGCGGATACTTCCAGCACGCGATCCAGATCCGCGCCCTGCGCATGGGTTTCGCTCAGGACGTAGCCCTGCGCGAACTGGCTGAAGCGTTCGCGCACATGCGCTTTCACCTCGTCTGACGATGAGGACATGACATACTCCAAAGATTATTTTGACGATTCGGCAATAAGCACGTCTATTTGAGGTGATGCCCCTGTCCCACAGCATACGACTCTTGAATCCACCCGGCAAATGCTTGGTCTAGTTGGTCTGCTGCGGTCAGCGTGAAATGATGGACGAACAACCGCTGCGTATACGGCGACACGCTGCGAAAGCGCGGGTCGTCAATCGCGCGGTCGATGTCCAGATACCCCGACAAGCCTTTATCTGTCGGCATCACGCCCGCGAAAATCCGCTTCTGCCCGCGCAGGCCGATGTTTCCCTTCGTGATCGAATATTCAAACGGGCCGCACGCTTCAACGAACTCCACGAAGCGCTCAAACAGTTGGATCGACGCTTGCGGCTTGCCCGCCCGATGATCGTTCAGCGTCCAGACTTCGCACTTATGCCCCTGATTGATTTTGGCGAAGCGCCGTCCACAGTTCGGGCAGACCCAGCCGCTCCCAGCCGCTGCTGTTTCGCTCATGCGATTCCCTTTCTCGCGCTTGAAGATTGCCGCCTAGAGCCTGTTATAAACTTCTCAGCTCAATTCCCCTCACCGGGACGCTGGTGCATTCCGCCCCTCTCGCGCGAACTTGTTCGCGCTACGCAAGCGAGGAGAGGGACAAGAACCGGATTTTCTCCCTTTCTCCCCGCTTGCGTGGGAGAAAGGGTCGGGGATAGAGGGGTATAAAACGTGCGTAATAGCCTCTAGCTTACCACCAACCGCTTGACAATTCTCATATATGCAATAGCATATAGATGTACATGCATATAGATAATCGCAGATAGGTCATCAATGTCGCTGCAACACCTGATCCTCGGCGTTCTCAAATATCAACCGCTTTCCGGCTACGACCTCAACAAAGCCTTTCAGGTTTCGGTGCAGCATTTCTGGGATACCGAGCAGAGCCAGATTTATCGCGCCCTCTATAAAATGCATGAACAGGGCTGGGTCGAAATCGAGCGTGTCGAGCAGATCAGCGCCCCCGACAAGAAAGTCTATCGCCTGACCGACGCGGGCTGGACGGAACTGCGCCGCTGGCTCGCGGAGCCGCTGACCTTCCCGGCGCTGCATGAAGGTTGGCTCGGTCAGCTCTTTTTCGCGAAGGAACTCACCTCGGCACAGATTTGTACGCTGCTCGAAGCCCGCATCGCCGACGTGAAAGTGATTCTGGAACGCTACGGAAACGAAGTCCCGCCGAGCGCGCTCGAATACGCCAACCTGTTTGACGCCCAAGACGAAATCCGCTATTGGCTGTTGACGCTCAACTACGGCATCGAGCGGATGCGCTTTGATCTCCAGTGGGCGGAAAACACGCTCGCCATGTTCCAGTCCAACAATTCTGATCCATGAACCTTACATTTTGTCGTTGTCTTTGCCTCAGCACTCAGAGGATTACTGTTTAAGACAGTATTACACTTAATTATTCGCCCAAATCCGAGAACAGCGCAACGAAAAGCGTCGTTTTTCTCCCCTCGCCCCGCTTGCGTGGGAGAGGGGAAGGCGAACCCGTTTTTGGTTCGCCGGGGGTGAGGGGTGTAACAAAATTTTAAACGGTAATGC
>DAOUCB010000021.1:0-16313 GCA_034432495.1 Anaerolineae bacterium
CAATCTCAAAATGTAAGAGTTTTGGATTGGATGACTGATTTCAAACCTGGCGGAACGGTTCTTGACGAGATACAACAGGCTGAAAAGCGCTGTATGGGCGGCATATTCCTGTTCACCAAAGATGATGAGATCAATTCTAAGGGACAGCAAAGCGCCGCACCGCGCGACAACGTGATTTTCGAAGCAGGTTACTTCATGAATACCAAAGGTAAGGAACGCACCCTGCTGATCTGCGAGGAAGGCGTCAAAATCCCGGCTGATGTGGGTGGGAATATCTATCTGTCTTTGAAAGATCGGCATGATATTTCAACGATAGAGAACGATTTACGCAAGTTTATCGAGGATCGTTTTTGATCGTGAACTCACCGTGCGTCATTTTGATGACCGGCATTATGGCCTCCGGTAAATCGACGGTGGCGCAGGCCGTCGCGGAGCGGCTGCCCAAAAGCGTGCATCTGCGCGGCGACGTGTTTCGGCGCATGATAGTCCATGGGCGCGTCGAAATGTCGCCCCTGGAAGCAGTTGAGGCTTACGCTCAACTGCGGCTGCGCTATCAACTGGCAGCGATGGCGGCAAATCGCTATTGTGAGGCTGGATTCACGGTTGTGTACCAGGACGTGATTATTGGCGATGTGCTGAGCGAAGTTGTCACCATGCTGCGCAAACAACCGCTGTACGTGATTGTGCTATGCCCGTCGCCGGACGTGGTCGCGGCGCGTGAGGCCGGACGTGACAAGACGGGTTATGGCGAGTGGACGCCGGAAATGCTTGACGAGGGGCTGCGAAAGGATACCCCTCGATTGGGTTTGTGGCTGGATACGTCTGATCTCAGTGTTGAGCAAACGGTTGATGCGATCTTCGCGCAGATCGATCAGGCGGCTATAAGGTGAGATAGGGCAGGAAAAGCAGCACGACATTGACGACAATCTGGCAGACCCAGGCGGCGGCGAGTCCGCTGCGCTGGCGCACGTAGCTGTACATCAGGTTGATCAGCACCAGGACGATGCTGATGATCAAGGCTATCAGAGGATATTTGGCGACTTCGAGCATGGGGACGAACAGCGCAATCGAGAGGATGCTGCTCAGCCCGCCGACGAGCACGACGGCGCGATTGTGCTGCATGAGGCCGCGAAAAAAGAGCGTTTCCGCCATCGGCATGACGAAAACCAGATAAGCCAGCACCGCGCCGGACGGCAGTGGACGCACGTCAGTGCCGCTGCCCGTCGAGAACATCAGGTGGACGGTGGTGGTGAGCGTCGTGCCGCCGAAAAGCAGCAGCGGCGTGGCGACAATCAGCCCGAAAATCGCACCCCAGACGATGTTCTCGATTTTGTCGCGCTCGATACGGGTGGTCGTGCCGAAGAGCCACGACAGCACGCCGAAGCTCCCCAACAAGCCCCAGACCAGCGTATAACGCATGTCGGCGTTGTTGGGGATGAGCGGCAGCAGGCCGAAGCTCAGAGCCAGCGCTAACAGATAGCCGAAGGTCGGGTCGCTGCCCGACCCGCGATAACGTACCGGGTCGCGGTCGTCCAGCTCCTCGTCGTCAAATTCGGCGTTAGGCTGCGCGCGCTGCGGCGGGATCGATCCGGTGGACATGCTTAGTCTGCTGCCAAGTTGGCGGGCGAATGGGCTTGCGCAGGCGCGCTTGTGAGAATGGCGCGCAGGGCTTCGAGCACCTGATTGACGTGTTCGCGCTTGATCCAGTAATGGGTCACAAAGCGGAAGCCATAGGTGCCGCCGGGACGAACCAGGATGTTGTAATCCGCCAGCAGGCGTGCGGCGATCTGTTCGGCGTTGAGCGGGCAGTCGGCGCTCAGCGTGATGTTGATCATATTGGTCTTGACCATATCGAGATCAAGCTGGACATAAGGCAGCGCTGCCAGCCCTTCGGCGAGCGCGCGAGCATTGGCATGGTCTTCGCCGAGGCGTTTGCTCATGGTGTTGAGCGAAATCAGGCAGGCTGCCGCGAGAATTCCCGCCTGACGCATTCCGCCGCCGAGACTCTTGCGGATTTTACGCGCCCGGTTGATGAATTCGTGCGAGCCGACCAGCATCGAACCAACCGGCGCGCACAGACCCTTCGAGAAGCAGAACTGGATGCTGTCGGCATCGGCGGTCAGGTCTTTGACGGGCATATTGAAGTAGGTTGCCGCATTGAAGATGCGCGCACCGTCGATGTGGAGCTTCATATTGTGCGCGTGGGCGATTTCCGCGACCTGATGGATATAGCTCTGCGGGACAGGCGCGCCGCTCATGCCACCCTGCGTATTTTCGAGACAAATCAGGCGCGTCTCCGGGAAATGGACGTTTTCGCCGCGAATGGTCGCCTTGATTTCGTCAAGCTTGAGCGTGCCGTCGCGCTGCACCTGAAGCGTGTTGGCCTGAACTCCACCGTAGGCGGCGGCGCTGGCGACTTCATAGGTGAAAATGTGCGACTGTTTGCCGAGGATCATTTCGTCGCCGCGCTGGCAGTGCGTCAGCACAGACGTGAGGTTGCCCATCGTGCCGCTGGCAACAAATAAACCCGCTTCCTTGCCAAACATGGCAGCGGACTCTTCCTGTAACTGGTTAACCGTCGGATCATCACCGTAAACGTCGTCGCCAACCTCGGCGTAGGCCATCGCCTGACGCATCTCAGGTGTTGGATGCGATACGGTATCGCTCCGTAAGTCGATAACTTTCATCTACCATTCCTCTCGTCCGAACGCGCTGATACTAGTGCGAATTGATGCGCCGCGCAAGTGCCGCCTGAGGCGAAATTCGCACTCGCGAAGCAGGTCAATTCGCTTCTGCCAGCCACTTTTCGGCGTCGGAACGTTTGGCGGCATCGAAAAAGCGCATTTTCACCGTCGGGAAGCGCATCAGGCGCATGAACGAATCGACCAGATGCGTCTCGAACAGGCTGTCGGAGAGGACGGCGACGCGCAGCAGGCCAAGATCAGGATATTTGCTCATCATCTCTTTGCCGCGCTGCAAACTATAGTTGATAGGCAGCGAACCGGGGCTGTTCATGATCAAGCGGAGCGGGGGACTGTTCTTGGTATGCCCCTGATACAGACGCTCCATCTGGATGATAAAGGCATCTGCTCCCGCTAAGCCGAATTCCCTGAGGGTAAATTCGTGCATTCCGTTCGGGTGGAGGATATGTTGACACTTGGCTTCAATCGGGTCAGTTATTGGGTCGGTCATCCGTCTCATCACATTATCAGATAAATCAGGGTCAGGTACTTCACAGGCAAGCGAACACAGCGAAGGCTGGTTCGTTGTCATTAAATCGATCAAAAATTACAGGATCATGAAGGGGGAGTTAGTTGTCCTGAAGCAGCCACTCAATCGCTTCATCACGGCGGGAAACCGCAAAGAAACGCACATGCGTATTAGGAAAGCGCAGCAGGCGCATGAACGAATCGACCAGGTGTGTTTCAAACAGGCTGTCGGTGAGAATGGCAGTGCGAATCTTACCGACGTGCGGGAACTTGTCCATCAGTTCTTTGCCACGTTTCATCGAATAGCTGATGGGCAGATTGGTTTTACCGCTGTCGAAGAGCGTGCGCATCGTCGGGCTGTCGGCTGTACGCAGCTCGTAGATTTTCTCCAGGATTTGCATATATGCTTCGTAGCTGGCAATGGATGAGTCCGCGAGGGCGAATTCATGAATATCATTTTCGAGTACAGTGTGGGTACACTTCACGGGCTGGACAGTATCCATAGACGTTGACGATCCTGAATATAACAAATTGTTTGTATTAGGCTCATAATAAGGCGCTTTAAGCGCATAAAAAATGATGAAACGTCTAAATGTGTAAATAACACGTGAAAGTTTCATGGGGACTGCATTGTGACGACGATTACTTTGAACCACATCAGCAAGCGTTTTGCGCAGCACGGCGAACAAACGCGCACGGTCAACGCGATACAAGACCTCTCGCTCAAGGTGGGCGACGGGGAAGTCGTGGCGATTTTGGGGCCGTCCGGCTGCGGAAAATCGACCCTGCTGCGTCTGATCGCTGGGCTGGCGACGCCGGACAGCGGCGAAATTCTTTACGACCAGCAGCCGCTTGAGGCCGTACCGCTTCAGGAGCGGGGCATTGGCATGGTCTTTCAGGAGGGGGCGCTGATGCCTCACTGGGAGGCGGAAAAGTCGGTCGGGTTTTTCATGTGGCTGCGCAAGCGTGAGAACGAGGTTCCGGCGCGGGTCGCCCGCATCTCTGAAGTGACGGGCATTGGGCTGGATAAGCTGATGGGGCGCAGGCCGTCGCAGCTTTCGGGCGGCGAAAAGCAGCGCGTGGCGATTGCGCGCGCCCTCACCCGCGACCCGCGCGTCTTTCTGTTCGACGAGCCGTTTTCGAGCCTTGACGCCAAATTGCGCACCAGCGCCCGCGTCGAACTCAAGCGCCTGCTGCACGAATTCCCGGTCACGTCAGTCTACGTGACCCACGATCAGAATGAGGCGGTTTCGCTGGCGCATCGGATCGCTGTCATGCGCGCAGGCACGATTGAACAGATTGGCGATTACCAGACGCTCTACGAAAATCCGCGTAATCTGTTCGTGGCGACCTTCGTCGGCGTACCGACGATCAATTTGTTCGAGGGCAAAGTCAGCGAACATCGCTGGCAGGGGCATACCTTTGGCCCGTACCCGATCCGCAGCGATCTGGCGGATGGCACATCGGTTGTCGTTGGCGTTCGTTCCGAGTCGTTTGTGCTGACAGAGGATGGCGTTGAAGCAACAGTGCTTGAGGTAACGCCGTTTTATTCCGAACGACACCAGATCGTCGAAGTGCAGGCCGGGAAGGAGCATTGGCAGCTTACGCTTCCAGAAAACCCGGCCTATCACCCCGGCGACAGGCTGCGCTGTCTACCAGATGCCGACGCCCTGCTGTTTTTCGATGCGGCAACGGGGCAGCGAATCGGCTAGGATGCGGAAGTTCGTAGGAGCGCATGACCGTGCGCCCCTGCCAAAACATACCTGAGCTTTTTGAGGTTGCAGAAGAAAAGAGGAATCTGCCCTCTGCGATCTCTGCGGTACGATGCTTCAGGCGTTCTGCGTCTGGAGGTAGGGCAGAAGCTGGGCTTCGATGCGCTCCTTCGGCTGGAAACCGACCATGCGCTGAACCGGCTTGCCGTTCTGGAACAGGATCAGCGTGGGCAGCCCCATGACGCCGTAACGCTGAACATATTCTGGGTAGGCGTCCGAGTCGATGATGCCGACGTGCAGTTTGTCGGCGTATTTCGTCGCCAGAGCGTGAATGGTGGGAGCCAGCATTTTGCAGGGCGGGCACCAGTCCGCGCCAAACTCGACCAGCACGGGCAGGGCGGAAGCGAGCACCTGCTCCTGAAAATTGTCACTGGTGACTTCAAAAGTTGTGTGAACCATGATAGGCTATCCTCAACTCGATTAAACCATCCATCGTTATGGCTAACTCTAACAGTTCAAGTGAACTTGAAGTCAAGAGGCAAATTCCATGACGCAACTGACGATTAGCCAGGTTGCGCAGCAGGCCGGGGTACGCACCTCGACGCTGCGTTATTACGAGAGCATCGGGCTGCTTCCTGAACCAATGCGCGTCAGCGGTCGCCGCCGCTACGATGCTGGAGTTTTGCAGCGGCTGGAGATTATTCACACAGCGCAGCAGGCCGGTTTTACGCTGGCGGAAATGCGGGTGCTGTTCGACGATGTGCTGACCAGCGCGTCTCCGTCGGCGCACTGGCATGAGTTGATCGAGCGCAAGGTGCGCGAGATGAACGCGCTGCTGCTCAATGTGCAGAGCATGAAAAGCCTGCTCGAAGACATCATGCGCTGCGATGATAACGAGCTTGAGGACTGCATCTACTGGACAGGGCAGAAATATAAAAAGACAGTACCGAGTACCGAGTACTGAGTGCTGAGTCAAAGGCCAGCACCAAGCGTTTTAAAGCTGCGCTATCTGCCGATATTCGACAGTGTGTGGAAATCCTCGCGCAGACGCGGATAGAGCGCCTTAAATTCCTCATAGAGCGCATTGTATAGCGCAGTGTGTTCACGGATTGGCTCGGTCACCTCGCCGTACTGCGCCGACTGTGCAGCCGCTTCCTCGAAATTGCTGTAGATACCAACGCCGACCCCTGCCAGCATCGCTGCGCCAAGTGCCGCCTGTTCTGCCAGCAGGCTCTTTTGCAGTGGAAGCCCCAGAACATCCGCCAGAATCTGCCGCCAGACTGTGCTTTCCGAGCCGCCGCCGGTGGCAATCACCGCTTCGACTTCGCCACCCAGTTCGATGCTGAGTTCGAGCGCCTGCCGCAGCCCAAAGGCCACACCTTCCATGACTGCACGGGCGAGATGCCCCTGTTCGTGAAAGGAACTCAGGCCAATGAAGCCGCCGCGTGCGTGCGGATCCATGTAGGGCGTGCGCTCACCGGATAGATAGGGCAGGAAGATCAAACCTTCAGCACCGGGAGCGACCGCCGCCGCTTCCGCGCTGAAGCGCTCGTAGGCTGCTTTGCCGAGATCCGCCATGCCCATGACACCGCGCAGCCAGCGCAGCGATAATCCGGCGGAGAGGGTCGCGCCGAGGATATACCACATGCCCGGAATGGCGTGATTAAAGACGTGCAGGCGCGGGTCGGTTGGGATTTGCGCCCCGTCTTTCGGCACGAAGGGCGTGACGACCTGTCCGCCGCTGGAGATGGCGATAATTGCTTTGCCCGTTCCGCTGAGGCCGTTGCCGAGCGTCTGCGCGGGTTGGTCGGCGCATCCGACGACGATTGGAATCCCGGCTGCCAGGCCGAGCGTTTGCGCGGCCTCGGCGCTCAGGTCGCCCGCGAGCGCCTGTGATTCCAGCAGCGGCGGGAAAATCGCGCGTGGCAGGCTGACCGCGTCGATGATCTCGTCTGACCATGTGCTTGTGGTCACGTCGAACAAGCCTGTCGCGGCGGCGTCGCTGGGGTCTGTGGCGACTTTTCCGGTCAGCTTCAGGCGAACGTAATCTTTCGGCAGAATGACCTGCCGGATTTGCTCGAACAGGGCGGGGTCGTGCTGGCGCAGCCACGGCAGCGTGACCGCCATGAAACCTGTCGCGGGCATTGTCCCGGCGATGGACGTATAGCGCTGCGCTCCCATCCGGTTGACCAACGCTGTGACTTCGGCAGCGCTGCGCTGATCAGGCCAGACAATCGCCGGGGCGAGTGACTGATGGTTCGCGTCGAGCATGACCGTGCCGTGCATCTGCCCACACAGGCCAAGCGCGATAATGTCACGGCGTCCGGCGCGTTCGGTGACCGCGCGCACGATTTCGACCGTCGCATTCCACCAGTCGTCAGGATTTTGCTCTGCGCGATCCGGCGCGGGTTTGGAAATCGGATATTCGCGCTGCGCGACGGCAACAATTCCAACCGAATCAGGGTCAAACAGCAGCGCTTTGACGCTAGAGGTTCCAATATCGATTCCAAGAAGCAGCGACATTGTTGCGAGTATCCTTGTCGTACAGATTAGGGTTTGTTTTTCGGCGGCGCGGTTGAATTACGGACGACCAGATGCGTATCGAGTTGAATCGTTTCGTGAGGTTGATACTGATTATGAAGCCGCCGCATCAGAATTTCGACGGCAGTCTGTCCCATGCCATAAATCGGCTGGGCAACGGTCGTCAGCGCTGGAATCACATAGGCAGCCAGTGGAATATCGTCAAAACCCATCACGGAAAGATCGTCCGGCAGGTTCAAATTCAACTGTGCGGCGGCGTGCAGTACGCCCACCGCGACCACATCGGTCAGCGCGAAGATTGCAGTCGGCGGGTCACTGCGTTTCATCAGACTGAGCGCCGCCTGATAGCCCAATTCGAATTCGGGCAGGGTTCCAATCATCAGCAGACTGGGGTCGTGGGGCGCGCCATAATCACGCATCGCCTGTTCCGCTCCGTCGGTGCGGGCTTTGGTGACCCGGCTGTAGGCAGGGCCGCCGATCAGCGCGATGCGGCGATGACCGAGCGTTAAGAGATGCTCCATGCCCGCGTATGCACCGCCGTAGTTGTCGCTCAGAACGCGGCTGATCGCCAGGTTGGGAAAATCCCGGTCAATCAGGACGACCGGAACCTGCGCCTGGAGCAGATGGGTGACGCCTTCGGTGCTGTGACCTGTCGGGACAAGAACCACACCATCAACGCGCTGGCGCAGCAGAATATCGACATAAGCCGCTTCCTTGAGCGGGTCTTCTTCGGAACTGCAAATCAGCGTGCGATAGTCGCCCGCGAACAGCGTTTTCTCCATCGCGAAGATCAGCGTGCCGAAGAACGGTTGGTTCAGGGACGGCACGAGCACGCCAATGGTATGGGTTTCCTGGCGGCGCAGGCTGCGCGCCAGCGCGCTCGGCTTGTACTGGAGTGTATGCATGGCTTCTTCGACCCGCTCGCGCAGGTCGGTGCTGACGTAACCGGAATGGTTCACCACTCGTGAGACAGTTGCGACCGAAACGCGCGCTCGTTCCGCAACTTCTTTAATCGTCGCCACTCGTCATTTGCTCCTGGTGTGTCATCAACGGCTGATGGGGGCGCTGGCTGACCTTGTCTATGTAAGAATATTTTAGCAACACAGTGGTGAACATTCTGCTTACTAAACAGAGGGAACGAATGGATAGTTTTGCCAACGAGGCGAAATTACACTCAAATATGCTGAACACTTCACAAAGTCATGCTTATTTTTAGGGGATTATCCCTTGATCGTAGGGGCACGTCATGGCGTGCCTCTACGATACCTACCCTGAGGGTATAATCGCCTATTTTTATGAAATCGTATTAATTAGTTTTGCACTTTAACCGAATTCAGATCGTTTGTCAAAGGGGGCGCTGTGGGTATTCAGTGCTAGAATTCAGTGCATCCTGTTGAGAAGTCTAGGACGACGAACCAATGGCTGACGCATTCATACGAACCGTAACCGGTGATGTTCCCGTCGATACGCTGGGGCTGTTTCTGCCCCATGAGCATCTGTTTACCGATTTGCGCGGCCCTTCGACGCCGGGGTACGCGCAGGGCGATCCTGAACAGGTAGCGCGGGTCGTGCTGCCTCATCTTCAGGCGATTGAGCGACAGGGTGTGACGGCGCTGGTCGAGTGCAGCACGATGGGGGTCGGTCGGAATATCGCCGTGCTGCGCCATCTGGCGTCGCTGACGCCGATTCGGATCATCGCGCCGACGGGCGTTTACAAAGAGGGCTTCATCCCGGAGGAACTGCTTGATTTGAGCGTCGAGGTGCTGGCAGAACTGTGGGTGCGCGACCTGACGATAGGCATCGACGGAACGACCTCGCGCGCGGGCTTCATCAAGGTTGGTCTCGTCGATGATGGCCCGACTGAACTGGAAATCCGCAATCTGAAGGCGGCGGTGCTTGCCAGCCAGCAATCGGGCGCGGTGATCGCCAGTCACACGATTGGCAGCGATGCAGCCCGGCGCGAGATTAGCGCTCTCGAAGCCGCTGGACACGACTTGACGCGCTTCATCTGGGTTCACGCCCAAACAGGTGATGCGGCGGCGCACGTCGAAGCCGCACAGCGTGGGGTGTGGGTTGAATTTGACTCGATTGGCGGCGGGAGTCAGACGGATCAGACGGCGCTGTTTGAAGCGGTGTTCGCGATGATTGTACGCGGCTTTACGGCGAATCTGCTGCTCTCCCACGATGCAGGCTGGTACGATCCATCACAGCCGGACGGTGAGCCGAAGCCGAACGGTTATCGCGGTTACACGGCGCTGGTCGAACAGTTCATTCCGGCGCTTAAGGCACGCGGCGTCAGCGACGAGATTATCCACACGATCACGGTCACGAACCCGGCGAAGGCGTTTGGGTTTGCGCCGCGCCAGCCGTAACGTTGACGTTGATGATCACGGGGGTGCTGGCGGTTCCGTCAAGGCGGTAGGCCGTTGCTTGCAGCGAATGGAGGCCGACGCCTTCAGCCAGCCAGTTCATATCAACGGTGAAAACAGAGACGGCGGTAGACTCGACGGGCTTGCCATCCTGATGCGGTTGATCATCGACGCGCAGCTCGACGTGAGCAATCCCCACCGCGTCCTGAGCGAGCAGTTGAATCTGCAAATCCGTCCCTTCGACAACCGAGACGTTGTTTGCAGGAAACTGAAACGAAACCGTAGGGGCGGCGGGGGTGGGCGTCTCGGTCTGCGTGACCAGATTACAGGCGCACAGAAGCGCCGCTAGCAGCAGCGTGCTTAGGAGAGATCGATGCATGTTGCGAGTCGTCCTGCTTCTTCTTCGCCGAGCCACTGATGAAACTTGAAAGCCCATTCCTTGCCGCTGGCGCTGCGCACGCGTACATCCTCGACGAACCAGCCCGGATCGGCGCTGTTATCGTGACCGACGCAGCAGCGCGCCAATTCGCCGAGATCGGGAATATCGAGCATAAATTTATCGACTGCCCCTTCCTCAAAGGCGAAAATGTCTTCGCCATCGAGCAGAATCCAGTCGGTTTGCCCCTTCGACCCAAACAGCATCAGGTAGACGTTCGAATCGGTGCCGCCGAGCGGCTCATCGCCGGTTTTGACCCAGACGGTATAGTTTGGCTCTGCCATGACAACCTCCTCTGATCGCGGACAAATTATCCGGTTGATGTGTGCAGGATGCAAGTTACAATGAACGCGCGTAGGGAAAACGGACGAAAACGATGCGGATCGACATCTTAACGCTGTTCCCGTCGATGTTCGACGGGCCGATGACCGACAGTATGCTCTGGAAAGCGCGTGACCAAAAGCTGCTCGATTTGCGCCTGCACAATATTCGTGACTATTCTGTCGATAAACATCATAAGGTCGATGACACCCCTTATGGTGGCGGCGGCGGGATGCTGCTTCGGGCGGACGTGCTGGTGAGCGCCGTCGAGGGCGTGTTAGCGGATGGGAGTCCTGCGCCGGTGATCCTGATGTCGCCTGGGGGGCGCGTTTTTTCGCACCAAATCGCGGTCGAACTGTCGCAGTTGGAGCGCGTCATTCTGCTGTGTGGGCATTACGAAGGGCTGGACGAACGTGTTCGGCAACTGGTCGTCACCGACGAAATCAGCATTGGTGATTACGTCCTGACGGGCGGCGAACTCGCGGCGATGGTGATTGTCGATGCGGTCGTGCGCCATATCCCCGGCGTGTTGGGGGCGGAAGGCGGAGCCGAGCGCGAAAGTCATGCTGATGGTATCCTCGAAGGGGCGCATTACACCCGCCCGCTTGAATTTCGCGGCCTGACGGTTCCGCAGGTGCTTCAGGACGGCAATCACGCGGCGATTGAGCGCTGGCGGCGCGAGGACGGTCTGCGCCGGACATGGCGTTATCGCCCTGACCTGCTGCTGAAAGCGCAGTTGACGGAAGGAGAGAAATATCTCTTAGCGACGTTTGCGGACGAGGACGTGAAGCAGGCGACTTTACGAGAAGCATCGGATCGGTGATCCCCATGACGCTGTGCCGAACATTGGTACTATTAAGAAAATCACGCGAAAACTTTTGTTGAGCGGGGCAATATTGTGGGCTATACTCAGAATAAGTGAGTATGCTGGACGACCTACAAAGAGAGTTTCCTAAATATGGCTCAGGAATACCGCAGCGAAATCCTGGAGCGTCAACTCAAGACCCTGCACATCGCCGTTGAGGGGGTGAAGGCGTCGGTGATCGTCAACATCGACGGGCTGCTCGTCGCTGCGTTCCCCCCCGGCAACGAAGACAATCCGCATGAAAACCCGACCAGCAGCCCGCAGGTCGCGGCGATGGCTGCAACGATGATTGGCCTGGCGGAAAAAGTGCTGGGTCGGCTGGCGCAGGGCGAACTTCAGCGCCTGCTGATGGAAGGTGAAGAAGGGGTGATGGTCGTCTTCCCGGCGGGGACGCGCGCGACCCTTGCGGTATTGGTCGATAAGGATGCCCGCCTGAGCCACGTCCTCTTTGCCTCGAAGAAAGCGGCGGCAGAGATCGCTGAAACCCTCGGTTACTGAACCTCAGTTCACAGTCGAAAAAGTTCAAAACGGAAAGTAAAGCAAAATCCGCATGGGAGCGGATTTCGCGCGGTGTTTTCTTTTAACTTTTAACTTCAAACGCTGAATTATTTGCGCCGATTCCTGACCTGAAACAGGATGCGCACCATCATTTTGCCCAGCAAAATCTCGTCACCGTCGCGCAGGACGTGCGGCTGATGCGCTGTCAGGCGCACACCGTTGACCGATGTGCCATTGCTGCTGCCGAGATCATAAATTTCCAACTGCTGATTGCGCAGGCGAATGAAGGCGTGTTTGCGGCTGACGCCCAGCCGGTAACCGGCATAGGCACTCAAATCGACATCGGGCATGGTTCCGGTGGCGGGGTCACGCCGCCCAATCGAAGTTTCAGCTTTGGGGTGCAGCAGAATCGGGGTCGGCGCGCCATCAATTTCCAGCCGCAGCACCATATTTTCGGTGAACTGGGTGCTCCCGGCTGAACTCATCGCCGCTGATAGCAATTCGGAGGTTTCCGACGCCTGGCGATAGGTCTGTTCGGCCTCATCGACGGCGGTTCTCTCGCTGTCGAAGCGTTTGGTGCCAGGTTTTTCGTCGTTGAGCTGTGCTTCGCTGACGAGCAGCGTGCCACAGTTTTCGCAGACAAGAATTCCGGCTCGGTTGACATGACCACACTTCGGGCAGGTTATGCCCGTTTGTTTGCTGATGGAATCAACAAATAAGGTTTGCCGCGATTCCGGGTTCGATGGATTTGCCGCTGAATCAGCAGGATTGGGTTTCCCCGATGCTCCCGGCGGTTGCGATGAATTCTTGTCGTGATTGCTCATGTACATACGTACCCGACTATTTCTACTGACAGGTTTATTCTAATGCCGTCTGAAGCTCTGGTGCAAGTGGTTTCGTCGAAAGGAGAAATGAAAATCGTGGAGATATGCGGCGTTGGCGTGCAGTTGCTGTGATTTTGAGAACAGAACCTTTGCTCGCCTGTTGACGGAGGCGGGAGGCTGTGCTAATTTCTGGCGATGCTCAGACGCCGTTTCTCCCTGATTCTCGTGCTCCTGCTGCTGGCAACTGCCATTCGTCTTTATCATCTTCAAAGCCAGAGTATCTGGTTTGACGAAGGCTGGTCGGCCTACGCTGCCGCGCAGCCGACTCTCGACGCTGCCTGGAACGCCGATCCAACCAATCCACCGCTGTATTATGTGCTGCTGAATGTGGCTGCGCATTTCTTTGGCACAAGCGAGTTCGCGCTGCGCTTCGTCTCGCTGCTGCTGGGTCTGCCGTTGATTCCGCTGGTCTTTCAACTGGCACGGCGCGGCGCGAAAAGCGAACGCGCCGGACGCTATGCCGCGCTGCTGACGGCTGTCTCTGCGCCGCTGTGGTGGGCGTCGCAGGAAGCGCGCATGTACACGCTGCTGGCGCTGCTGATCACGATCTGCGCGCTGGCGTGGTGGCAATTGATGATACGCCCCCGCCGCGCCGCCTGGATTGCGCTGTGGCTGAGCGAACTGGCGCTGCTCTATGCCCACAATACCGGGCCTATCGCCGTGATCTGGCTGAACGTCGCGCTGCTCATCGCGATTGGTGTCGTGTGGCTGCAAACACATCCGTTCCCGCCCGTTGCGTGGCGTACCTGGTTGATCGGTCAATGTGTCGTTGGGCTGCTGTGGGTTCCCTATTTCTTTCAGCGCTATGTGCTGCTGCAAGCTGCCAACAGCGCGATTACATCTGCGCCGCAGATCGGTTTGTCACTGCTGGCGGAAATCTGGGCGGGGCTGTGGGTCGCGCCCTGGGCGCTGGCGATCAAGGGACTGCCTGCGTTTGTGATCATGCTGGCAATTGCCGCGCTGATCGTCCTCGTGATTGCCCATGCGATGCTGCGCCGCGCCTTCTGGCTGAGTGTTCATACGGTCGTGTTGATGGTTGGGCTGGTCGCCGGGTTGATGATCCTCGGCAACGACCTGCACGGGCGCTATCTGGTGATGATTGTGCCGCTCGGTTTGGCAGCAGTTGGCGTCGGGCTTGCGAGCGTTCGCTGGCGTTGGTTACGCATTTTGCTGGTGCTGCCATTCGTGCTGCTGTTCGCCTTCGACCTGATCGTCGCGCAGAATCCCGACTATCAGCACGACGACGCACGCGGCATGGTGCAGTACTATGCCGATCACCTGACTGCCGCAGACAGCGTGATCGCCTGGTCGTATGCCGACCGCTACGAACTGGCCTACTACTGGGATCGACTGGGCGTTCAGGCCAAACGGATCACGCTGCCTGAAGGTGCTGACCTGGATGCGGCGCTGTCGCTGCTGCCTTCTTCTGGCGATGTGGCGCTCAATGTCTGGTACACCCAGCGCGCCGATTATCGCGGGATGATGGGCTGCGTGCTCGGCAACGGGACCGTCAATGAGCCGGAAACTTTCACGACCTACGGCATGACGACGCTGATTTATCGCAAGCCAACGCTTGATTTGCCGCAGCTTGAGGCGACGGATTTAACTTTCACCGACAGCGGCGGAAATCCAGTGGCGCAGGTGCAGCAGATGGGACAGACTCCAAGCACCAGCGCCGATCATGCGCTGTGCCTGCCCATACAGTTGAAGCTGCTGCAAAGCCTCAACGCCGATTTGAAAGCCAAACTGATCGTTCAGAATGATCTCGGCTGGACGGTTGCCAGCGCCGACGCGATCTTCGCGACGGCTAATCAGCGGACGACTTCGGCACTGGCGGCGGGCGAGGGAGCGACGGCCTATCCGCTGCTGCGCCTACCCTATGGCGCACCGCCGGGTGACTACCACGTTTATCTGCGCCTTTACGATGAAATCGCCAACCCGTCTGGCTACAATCCGCCACAGGCTGGGCAGACGCTTTCGGGCCGCGATGTACTGGTCGGCGACTGGAGAGCCGCCAGCGCCGATTGGACAATCGTGAAACGTGAGTCTGATCTGCCGAATACGTTGAGTCTCGCCGTATTGGGCGATCTCAAGCTGATTGGTCACAACCTTGTGCTGTCCGAAGCGCCAACGGTCATCAACGGCGACGACATTCGCGCGGCGCTGCTCTGGCAGGGGACGGGGGCGCTGCCTGATCTCGAACTGGCGGATGACGCTGGCGCATGGCATGTTTCTGCGCCGACGCGCCTGAGCGAACATGGTGAAATTACGCTCGACTGGCGCACGATCCGTATTCCGGTCGATGCGCCGAGCGGCACAGCAACGCTGCGGGCTGGCAGTTCGGTGATTCTGGCGCATTACCGGATCGAAGCGCTGCCGATTCTGACGGAAACACCTCCGTTTGATCACCCCATTCAAGCGAATTTCTCCGGCGTTGGCGAACTGGTTGGCTACTCGCTGGGTGACGAACCCTTCAGCAGCGACCATCCGCCGCAGGTGACGCTGATCTGGCGTGCAGGCGAACAAACGGCGCAGACCAGCTACACGGTGTTCGCGCAGTTGCTCAACGCGCAGGGGCAGGTCATCGCTCAAAGTGACGCGATTCCCGGTCAGCGCCCGACGACGGGCTGGCGCGCAGGCGAGTACATCGTCGATGCGGAAACGCTGACGTTTAACCAGAACGCCTCACCGGGGACGACCAAGCTGATTGTGGGGTTGTACGACGCCCAGACCAACGTTCGGGTGCGGCTCGCGGATGGCTCGGACGCGGTGACACTGACGACGGGTGTTGAAGTCAGGTAGGAGCAGGCGAGAAGCCATTTTAAGCGGTTGCGTATCAGGTGACCGGAAAAACGCGATTTTGAAATTTCTTCCCTCGTGCCGCGACCGGATGAAGCGGAAGGCGAAATGAGGGAGGGTGCTCCCTTCCGGTATGGGTGCAGGATATGGGTGAGATGGCGGTGGAAACCCCCTGTGACTGTCCTGTTTCTTCCGTGAAGGGCGGAGATCGGACGGGAAAAACGAGCGCAATTGAGTGACCGGAACACGGCGGACGGGAACAACGGACGGGAAGGTGATTCGCTGATCGGGTGGGGACGCAAAAACACAGGTTGTTCGCCTCTTCCGGTGTCATACAGAAAATACGGTTGAGAAGTGTGTCGAAGGTGATTGATTGAACTGCGTTCAATATCGAGCGAGTAGATTATAGCACAAAAGTTCTATTTGTCAAGAGGCTATTTCGATAAACATCGAAATAAGCGCGCCTGCGTTTAAGTTGATGGCGTAGAGGCGCATCACGCTGCGCCGTTACAGCCCCTCACCCTCGTTCCCTCTCCCACGCGAGCGGGGAGAGGACACGTTTTACACGATGATGTGCATTCGGGGAAATTTCTCGCTCGACCCCACCCCCCGACCCCCTCCCCGAATTCAAGGAGGGGGCGAAAAACAAAACCGTTCACGGGAAGATTTTTGGCATTTT
>DAOUCB010000022.1:0-41047 GCA_034432495.1 Anaerolineae bacterium
CTGCACCGCCGCCGCCTTTCCGGTTGCAAATTCGCCGTGTGGCCCCAAATCGTCCGGCATCTTGGAACTGAAGGCCAGTCCTTCTTTCGACAGGTTGTAATGGAAGGCGATAGCGTCACGCGCTTCCGGGTTGTTGACGATGTTGGCGCTGGTGAAATCATCCGAGAACAGGCTCGCATCAATGCCGTTCAGCCAGGCTGTCCAGTAGCGATCCGAAACACTGCGGTTATAGGCGAAACCGGTCTGAACCAGACGGTCGCCGTCGTATTTCGTGAGCTTCCGCGACAGCTCAACCACCTGATCATAGGTCAGGGGGTCGGTTTCGCTCGGCGCATCAACGCCCATTTCTTCGAGCTTGTCGAGGTCGATCCACAGCGTGAAGTCCGGCGAGAAATCGTTGGTCATGGCATAGCGATCCCCCTGACCAATGTCGAGTTTTCCACTGGCTTTGTAGAAGTCATTCGGCCAGGCCAGGTCGTCTTCACGCAGCACCGTGCTCGCCTCAAAATATTTCTGCAAACTCAGCGCGATTCCGCGTGCGTACATCTGCGGAAATTCAGGGATCGAAGTCCGCATCAGATTGGGCGGCGTCCCCGCTGCCAGCATCGAGAAGAATTTAGTTGTATCGTAATCAATGTGGGTAAGGGTGATGCCCGGATGCGCGGCTTCAAAGTCCGGGATCATCGGAATGATCGAGCTGGAGGTCGCCATCATCACAACATCACCCTGAGCTTCAGCCTGGGCGAAGGCGCGAGTAGGGAGGCCAGCCTGCGCTAAGAGTGCAGCGGCGGCTGCTCCCGAAAAGCGCAGAAAGGTACGACGACTGACTAGTCCTGAGCTTGTCTGGGGATTGGTTTTCTGATCCATGGTTATCCTCTCGAACATCGGATTAGAAACGTGGCGGCTGATCAGCCGTCGGGGGCGAAGTCGCTCCTAAAGAGCGGCTTGCACCTGAAGAAGGTTCAGCGTCGTGTTGAGATTATCTCAACATTGAATAAGTCAATGTAAAAATTTATTTAAGAGACGTAAACATTTCTATCTTGTAGGGATCGGTTCCAGCGGCAGTTCGCGGAGGGATGGAAAAACCTGAAGGGTGGAGAACGCAGGTCTGAAAAAGCGGCAGGCAACAACCCAAAATTGACGGGAACCCCGTCGGTGCTACAGCCCCGATGCGATAATGAAGCTTTCCCGCTGGATGGAGTACTTAGCTTTCTGAATGGGCGGTGTGATAGGGATTCGCGCCGCCAGCGAAGGGTGCGCCGAGCAGACTTTCCAGCAGCTTGAGCGTGGTGTTCTGGTCACCAATATAGACCGCGATCAGACTCGACATCTGGTAGAGATGCGGTGTCGCGAACCAGTTGATCAGCGTCGCGCCGATGTCGCTGCTGACCCACGCACCATCGCGCGAGAAGCGAGCAGCATCGCTGCGAGCATCGGCGTCAGCGTCATACTGGTAAACCTGCACATGCTGGTCGCCGACGCGCAGAACTGTGCCGCGTGTGTGCAAAAAGGCCAGCGAAACATCGCCTTCCTGGGAAACATCTGCGCCGCTGGCGCGCAGCGCGTCGGCGAAGCTGTCGGTGTCGCGGATCGCCACGACCGGAGTCGGCAGCGCCGTTGGGTTGGCGAGGGCAATTGCCTCGGACTGACTGGGGTTCTGACCGCAGGCCGTCAGCCCAACGATCAGCAGCACAAGTGCAGCAGAAATGCGGCGCATCGAAAGCCATCCTTTCCGTTCCAAACTATTAGACGCAGTGAGCGCCGCAAAGGTTTCATATCGGTTTGGATTCATGTGCTGTTGGTGTACTTCTGTGAAGGCGATCCGCGAACGATCAACGACGGCTCCAGCTTAGCGAGATTGCCAGCAGGGCGCACCAGTATTTCTCCTTACTTTTCGGGGTTGTTCGGGGATGAATATCGGGGGGCGTGCGGCAGCAAATGGACAAACAAAAAGCCCCCGGCGTTCTGCCGAGGGCTTTGGAAATTCGCTGTGGTTCCGCCTGCGGTGCGCTTAGACGAGGCGGGTGTAAAACTCGACGATCAACTGTTCGTCAATCGGCACGGGAATTTCGGTGCGTTCCGGCATGGTAGTGAACTGAGCCGAGAAAGCGTTCTTATCAACCTGAAGGTAAGACAGGTTGTAGGCCACACCTTCCATCGCGTCGAGGACATGCACGTTCTTGCGCATACTTTCCTTGACCGAAATCGTCTGCCCCGGCAGTACCGAGTAGGACGGCAAGTCAAGGCGCTTGCCATCGACCAGCACATGCCCGTGCTTGACGAGCTGGCGCGCTGCCCAAATCGTCGGCGCAAAGCCAGCGCGATAAACGACATTATCCAGACGGCGTTCGAGCAAAAGCAGCAGGTTGATGCCGGTGTTGCCCGGTTGGCGACGTGCCTTCATGAAGTAACGGCGCATCTGGGTTTCACGGATGTTGAAAATGAACGAGAGCTTCTGCTTTTCGCTCAGTTGCAGACCGTAGTCGCTGCGGCGACCGGAACGATACTGCTTTTCCTTGCCGTGATCTCCGGGCGGGTAAGGCCGCTTTTCCAGAATTTGCTGGTACTTCGTGCGGGGGATGAGCACTTCACCGAAACGGCGCTGCACTCTCGCTTTGGGTCCGTGATAAGAAGCCATAAAAATCCTCTGTGATCAAACTGTGATCAAACGCGCCAAAGACGACGCGGTTTAGTTTCTTCCGAAAGTATTTCGTATTGTAGCGAAGTTCAAACAGATTTCTAGGGTGGGTTTGGATTCGAATCCTGCGCCGCCCGACGCTTGCCTGCTCGCGGCGGCTGATTGAGAACGCACGCATCCAGACCCAAATGACACAGATTATTCACCCATTGCCCAACGGTTTACCTCCCACTTTTGCGCTAGGCGCGCGGCGCACGTTAGAATACAGCCTGCAATAGATTCAACAGTGAGGAGTGCGCGCTCATGGCCTATGGGCGGCTGGACGTTTTTTGGCCGGATGGCTTGTTCAAGACGTACTTGCTGAGCGACGCGACGATCTCCATCGGGCGCTCGCCGGGTAACTCAATTCCGCTGGAAACTGAAACGCTGTCACGCTACCACGCCAGCCTGACGCACCAGGATGGTCAGGTGCAGTTGACCGATCTGGATTCCGCCAACGGCACGTTTGTCGATGGCGTGCGCCTGAAAGCCAACGAGCCGCGCACGCTCTACGATGGCGAAGAAATCGGCATCGGCGAACTGCGGCTGATCTACCACTTTTTAGACGAAACGCCCACGCGCCCGATCACAGTGCCGGAAGAAGCGACCCAGCGCATCGAACTGGAAGAAGCGCCGTTTTACATCGAAGTTGAAGAACCCGAAATCGCGATTCCACCGGGGGCGCACATCTCCGCTCGCCTGTCGATCACGAACACCGGGAGCGAGGCCGAACGCTACCGCGTCGAGGTGAGCGGCGTGCCGAAAGACTGGGCGCGCATCGACCGGCCTGATCTGGAAATCGCACCGGAGCATAACGCCGACGTGATCGTCAACTTCAAGCCGCGCCGCCGCAGCGACAGCGCACCGGGGGAATATGTCATCACCATCAGCGTTTATGGCAAAAGCAATCCCCATCTCAAACTCAAGGGAACGGTGCATCTGATCGTGCTGCCCTTCAGCGGCTTTGGCATGGCGCTGGAGCGCAACCGACTGAAACCAGGGGAGCGCTTCCGCCTGCACGTCCATAATCAGGGGAGCGCGCCGCTGCCGCTCAACCTGCTCACGCGCGACTTCGGCGACAGCCTGACCTTCGCCATCCCCAACGCCCACCTGACGCTGCCACCCGGTCAGCGGACGGTGCTGCAAGGACAGGTCAAGCCGCGCAAACAGCGCTTTTTCGGCGACGCGCGCGAACACTCCTTCGACCTGATCGCGCGGTCGGGCGATGCTGCCTCGTTCACGATTGCAGCACGCGGCTACGTCGATGAAAAACCGGCGCTGCCCGCATGGGCGGCCTTCGCGCTCGGCGGACTGGCGCTGGCGCTGCTGCTGGTGACGATTATCGGGCTGGGCGTGCTGCTGCAACCCGCTCCCGCGCTGCCCGCGATCAGCGATTTCAAGGTGAGCGCCGAACGGCTGGCCCAGGGTGAGCCGCTGACCGTCAGTTGGGCAGTCGTCAACGCGGACGAACTGCATCTGACCGTCAACGGCGCGGAAATCGCGACCGATCTCACGAATTCAAGCGTGCAGATCAACACGGCGACGCTGGATGGCGCGGTCAACGTCGTGCTGGTCGCGGCTTCTGGTTCACGGCAGACGCAGGCCAGCGATACGGTGCAAGTCTTCAAACCGATCACGATCACGACCTTCGCGATTAATCCGCCGCAGGTCGTGCTCTATGTGGCGCAGACGATCACGCTCGACTGGAATGCTTCGGGCGCGGACACGACCACTTTCAGCGGACTGGAAAACTTCACCAGCACGCCGTCGCAGGCAACCTATGGGGCAAGTGGCAGTATCTCGGTTGTGGGCATCCCGACCGGCCCGCTCATCCTCACGCTGAATGCGCAAAACAAGGATACGATGGTGCAGCAGCCGCTCACGGTCGAAATGATTGCGCCGCAGTGCAGCGCCAGTAACGGCGATGCCTCGCTGCGCGCTTCACCTGATCCCCTCGACCAGATTATCGCGACCATCCCGCAGGGGACGACGGTAATTGTCGATGCGCAGGATGCGCAGAGTCAGTGGCTGCGGGTGCAGCTTACAGGCGGCGCACACGGTTGGGGCGAGCGAACCGCGTTCGCCTGCGCCGACAATTTCTCGGTCGATGACCTGTACAAAGCGCTGATCGTGCCGACAGCGCGCCCGCTGTTCACGATTGTGCCGACGCTCAGTACCAGTATCCCAACGCTGGCGGCTGCGACTGCCGTGCCAACCAACAAGCCGCCGAGTACGCTGCCGAACCCGACAACCGCGCCGACGTTCACGAAGACGCCAACCCGCACGCCACAGGCAACAGCAGCGGGGTAAGCTTATCACTTCTAACAGGGTCAGGACTGGGAGGTGATTTGATGTTTTTGCGACAAAGAACGGACTGGTATTACAGCCTGGGATTCGATTACGGGCTTGATTTCGCGGTCTGGGTATTGGAACAAAGCGGACTCCAGGTGCCGCCTTTCGACCAACATTCAGCCGTATCCTCCGCGGCAGGGAGTCCTGAATCGCTGCGTGGCATACCCCCATCTTCCAGCGATGATGAGCGTTTCCCGTTGCCGAATCCCCTGCGTTCGCTGGGTTTTACCCCCGACAAGTGGCGGATATGGCTCCATCAGATTTCTTTGAACACGGTCGATGCCCAGAGTCGGAGGCTTCCAGACCGCCCTCCAAAGGGGCCGATAAGCCTGATCGACCCGGCATCGCTCCATCCCGGTTCACCTGCCTTACAGGATGCTTTACGAGACAGACACCGGGTCTATCGGGAAGCTATCGGTAACCAGCGAAAACTGGTCGAACGGATGGTCATTCAGTTTCAGCAGGTCGAAGTGAAGCAGTTACGCGCCCACTGGCAGATGATGTCTGAAGCGCGTGGCAAATTACCGCCCGTGCGCTATTTCATAGTGGCCTATCCCTTTCGCGTCGTCTACGCTGTGCCACCTGCATCCGTCATCCTCGCCTTTGGGACACTTCCCGACAAAGCCAACTATTGGAACCTGCTCATCAACGGACTGAAGCAGTTACAGAATTGAGACCCGCTTAAGGCAGATGGAAGCAAGGCGCACCATGCCCCCAAATTGATATGCCTATCCCTCATTCGGGGCGGTCAGTTCAAGCTGCACGTTATCCGGGTCGCGGAAGGACATGACGCTGATCGGCAGACCGTATTCGCCGAGGTTGTTGATCGTCCCGTGCGAGATGCCGTTTTCGTCAAATAGTTTCGCCGCGGCTTCGAGGTCGGCGCGGCTGGCAACGCCAAAGCTGAGATGGTCTAGGCCGATGCGGTTCTCGGTAAACACATCATTGGGGATACCCTGCGCCGGATCGGGCGGCGGATTGAGCGCGAGAATCAAGGAACCGCTGCCCATGATGACTTTGGGGCCTAAATCCATCAGGTGACTGAAACCAAGATATTTTTCGTAAAATGCGCGCGACCGGGCGGCATCCTTGACGGTCAAGGCCAGGTGATGCACTCCATTGATCGAAATCGACATTCGTTATCTCCCGTGATCAATATTCGGTATTCATAGTATAGCGGAATCGAGCAGCACGGCTACTCGGCGTAAGTGCGGGCGCAGCGCAGGCCGATTTCCATCGCTGCCAAATTGGGCGCATAGCGCAGGCGCATCGATGTAATCAACTGCGCCGGCTCGTTCGCCCACGATCCACCGCGCAGAACCCGGAAATCCCGAATATTCAACGGCGATTCGCGGCCATCACCGGGGTCATAGGCATAGGGACGGTAAATGCTGCTCGTCCACTCCCAGACGCTCCCGCTCATATCGAGCACACCGACCCAGGAAACCCCCGTCGGGTAGCTGCCGACTGATTTCGGTCGCCCGTTGGAGTTTTCTTTCCAGAGCGCCCTGGTTTCATCCCAGTCACTGCCCCAGGGGTAGAGCAGATTATCCGGGCCGCTGGCGGCATATTCCCATTCGCGTTCGGTAGGCAGCCGCGCACCGCGCAACTGACAATAGGCGACCGCTTCCAGCCCGGTGATGCGGTCACGCGGATACAGTTCCCCATCCCAGTAACTGGATTTTTCCGCCTGACCGTTGAAACGGGCAAACTGCTGATTGGTCACTTCGGTCTGGTCGATCCAGAACGGCTCGGTGAAACATTGGCGATGCTCCGGCATTTCGTTGCTGTTGATGCCGGTACTGCCCAGCAAAAAGCATCCCGCCGGAACCAGCAGCATGGTCACGCCGTCAAACTCCTGTTTGACCGGAGTCCAATCGCTGTTGGTCGTGACCGGGGTAAAGCCCAGCGGCGCAGGTGTAGCGGTGAAACTGCTGGTCGGGGATGGCATCGGACTGGGAGTCGCCGTTGGTGACGGCGGAGTCGCAGGGGCGCAGCCCATTAGCAGGTTCAGCCAGAGCGCTAATCCCAGCATCGGGATCATTTTCATCAGGCGCTTGATGTTGGATGGCGACATCGGCTCACCTCCGGGACGGCAATGGCGAAGGAAATCGCCCGAACGGGAATTTCTCAGTATAGTGATGCTCGGAAAGCCAGGCAACTTTGCCGCGCCAGAACCGGAAGCAGCCTCACAAAACGTAGTATTTCAGGGAGGAATCTGGTAGAATAACAGTTCTATCCCACGAGCCGCGCATGTATATTGAACATCTCTCACTGACCAATTTTCGCAACTACGCCCGGTTGGAACTCAGCTTACCAACCGCCGCGCCGGTTGTGCTGCATGGGGCAAACGCGCAGGGGAAAACCAGCCTGCTGGAAGCGATCTATTATCTGGCGACGGCGAAATCGCCCTACACCGCCAGCGACCGCCAGTTGATCAACTGGCGCGTTGAAGATGAGCCGCTGCCGTTCGCGCGCATCTCTGCCGAAATCGCGTCGAGCAAACGCCCGCTGACACGACTCGAAATCACGCTGATGATCGAGCGAACGCCGGAAGGCGGGTCGCGCCTGCGCAAAGTGATCAAGATCAACGGCGTCGAAAAGCGCGTGATGGACATCGTCGGGCTGGTCAACGTCGTGCTGTTTCTGCCGCAGGACTTGACGCTGGTCGAGGGATCGCCCTCCGACCGCCGCCGCTTCATCAACGACACGCTCGGTCAGGTCGAAGGCGTGTATCTGGAAGCAGTCGATGAGTACGAGAAAGTGCTGCCGCAGCGCAACGCCCTGCTGCGGCGCATCGCAGAGCGGCGCGGCAGCCCGCGTGAACTGGAATTCTGGGATGAGAAGCTGGTCAAGGCCGGGAGCGTGATGATTGCCGAACGGCAGCGCTTTTTGCGCGAACTGCAAGCGCTGGCGCAGCAGGCGCAGTACGAACTGACGGGCAACCGCGAGATGCTGACCCTGCGCTATCAGCCAAGCTTTCTGCCGACCTTCGCCGGGGATGGACAGCTTTCGTTCGACATGCTGGGGCTGGATTTGCACCGTGAACTGACGCCTGACCAGATTGCGCCACAGTTCGCGGAGCAGTTGAAAGCGGAACAGCGTGACTCGA
This sequence comes from Anaerolineae bacterium, assembly GCA_034432495.1. Classification (GTDB taxonomy): domain Bacteria; phylum Chloroflexota; class Anaerolineae; order Aggregatilineales; family Phototrophicaceae; genus Flexifilum. The sequence continues at coordinate 8,142 of DAOUCB010000022.1, forward strand.
TCCAGCGCGGCGCGACCCTATGCGGCCCGCACCGCGACGAACTGCGGCTGTTCATCAACGAGCGCGACATCGGCCTGTACGGGAGTCGTGGGCAGGCGCGCACAGCCGTGATGGCCTTCAAGCTGGCGGAACTGGAATGGATGCGCCAACGAATCGGTGAATGGCCGATTCTGCTGCTCGATGAAGTGGTTGCTGAACTGGATGCACAGCGCCGCGCTTACCTGCTAGAGCGGATCAACGGGGCGACGCAAACGCTGACAACCACCACCGAACTCGACATTTTCACGACGGAATTCATCGAGCGCGCGACGATCTGGCAGGTCAGCGCTGGACAGATCGCTCAGGCGGGTTGACTGCGCGGCAGGTGAATGATGAAGGTTGTGCCGGTATTGATGAGGCTGCTGACCTGAATCGAGCCGCCGTGCGCGTCAACGGCCTGTTTGACAATCGACAGGCCCAAGCCGGTGCCAGAAATATCGCCGACATTCTCGGCACGATGAAAGAACTCGAACAGATGCTTCTGATCGGCTTCGGGAATACCGATGCCGTGATCCTGAACGCTCAGAACAATCTCGGCGTCGCTACAGGCGAGATCAACGACTATGGGTTGACGTGCGGGCGAATACTTGATGGCGTTCGAGAGCAGGTTGGTGACGGCCTGGCGCAGCAACCGGGAATCAACCTCGACATCCGAGCAGTTGCCGCTGCTGTTGAAAATAATCTCGTGATTGGGCGCAATCAGCCGGAACTCATCGACCAAATCGGCGCAGAACTCCTGTAGATTCTGCTGTTCTTTTTGGAGGTGCAGGCCGACCATCTGGGCTTTGCCTACAATCAGGATGTTATCGAGGAGTTCACTTAAATAGACAATCTGAAGCTGGATATTTTCCAAACGACGCTGGCGTTTGGGAGCCTCCATATCTTCATAATGGTTCAGCAGAATGTCTGACGAAAGCTGAATTGCCGAGAGTGGGGTGCGAAAATCATGCGAGATCATCGAGACGAAGCGCGTTTTGAGTTCGTTGAGTTCGCGCTCCTGTTCCAGTGATCGACGCAGATTTTCGCGCAGTTCCTGATGTTCGCTGATGTCATGAAAGATGGTCTGATAGACCCCCGGCTCGATAGCAGCGGCAAAGAACTCGACCAGAACCTGGCTGCCGTCTTTTCGGGCAAGCGTATACTCGGTTTTTAGCTGCCCCTGCTTGATGATTTCCGCGAAAGCAGTCTGTCCCGCGTCTGGCTCGACGGCAAACTCCCCCACTTTGCGGGTGAGAATTTCGTCGTGGCTGTAGCCCGTCAAATGTTCAGCTTCAGGGTTGGCATCCAGATACTGCCCCTGCTCATTAAAGAGTAAAATCGCGTTGCTCGAGTATTTAAAGAGCGCGCGGTAACGGGATTCACTGGCAAGTAAGTCGGCTTCCGCTTTCTTTTGCGCCCGTTCCGCGCGGTCAGCCGCCCCTGCATATCGCACGATGACAATCACCAGCGCAATAATACTCAGGCTGACAAACAGGGCAATCCCAATTTCAGCATCGTAGAGGCCGACGCGCCGTCCCAGCAAACGCAGCACATCAAACAGAATCGGCAGCAAAATCGCGGCGGGCAGCAAACGACGCGCCATCATACCACCTGCCGTATCGTAGGTGATAATCGCGGTATAGCCTCGCTCAAGCTGGATGAACAAGGCTCCCAGACAAAGCAGTAAAAACAACAGGGATGTGGTCAGCGCCATATACGGGTCGTTCGTGCTGGGAACGATCAAAACGCGCCCGTAGATGTCTCCCATCAGCGGCAGCAGCGCGATCAACCCGGCAGCCAGCAGATAAAGCTGACTCAATTTGACACGAGATTCGAAAGCTGAGTTGCAGAACAAAAACGCCAGCCCGACCAGAATAAAATCGAGCGCCGTGTTCAGGGCAAACAATTTTGGCTGACTTGCTAAGGGGGCAAGAAAAACAAGATGATCGATGCCGAGGTCAATACCGAAGACAAACTCGCTGACTTTGAGGACGCTGATCAGAACGGCGAGTCCCGCCAGCAGACGCGCCAGCAAGGAAGCAGGCTGGGCAAGCAGCAGCCACAACGCGGCTGACACCAGCATAAAATTGATGGCAGTAATAGGACTTGTCCCCGGAAAGAAACTTTGAACGGCTGCGCCATCGATCAGCCATCCCAGAAAAATAAGGCTAGCTGTGACGAATACAAGGCTGCTGGTGATACGTGAAACGCGATGTAATTTCGCAGGCAAATCCTTGTCAGCAAACAGCATAAGCGCCTTAGTTCCTAAACAGTTTCTGTTTGGTTAGTAATATCCCCAAATCATACACGCACTTAACCCTGAATGTAATTAGAAAGTTTCACGATAGCAAAGCCGCCGCAGGAGCGGAAACGGGGAGGTATGGCAATCTCTTCACTTCGACCGAGCCAACCATGTTATGATTCAGCGACAGTTTTTGTCACAGTTTCGTCCCTGAGTGGAGTGTTTGTTCATGGCAATCAATCTCTGGCAGCGCTACCCCGCCCGCGAGGTCTGGCACCGACCGAGCGTCGCGGGAACGCTGCTTGTCTGGTCAGATTTTTACAGCCCGCAGCTCGATAACCAGCGTGATGTGCTGGTATACCTGCCTCCTTCTTACGCGAACAGCGCGCGCCGCTATCCGGTGCTGTACATGCAGGACGGTCAAAATCTGTTCGACAGCGGCGTGAGCTTCGCCGGAGTCGAGTGGGGCGTCGATGAGACGATGGAAAAGCTGGCGGGCGAAGGCATCGAGGCGATTGTCGTCGGTGTGAATCACGGCGGGGAGCAGCGCGTACAAGAATACAATCCATTCCCGTCGGTGTGGCTGGGTCGCGGCGACCTTTATCTGCAATTCCTGAGCGAGACCCTCAAGCCAGTGATTGATCAGGATTTCCGCACGAAGCCGGAGCGCGACTTCACGGGCATTATGGGATCGTCAATGGGCGGGCTGATCAGTCTGTACGCTTTCTTTCACGCGCCGCAGACCTTCGGCTTCGCCGGGGTAATGAGTCCGTCTCTGTGGATCGGCGGCGGCGCGATCATGGGCGATGTGAAGGCCGCGCCGTTCACGCCGGGGAAAATTTATCTCGACAATGGAACACGCGAAATGAGCGCGCGCCAGATGAACGCGCTGCTGCTGAGCAAGGGCTATCGGCGCGACGTGGATTTGAAGTATGTAGTCGAGCAGGACGCCGAGCATACCGAATCGGCGTGGGCGCGCCGCTTGCCGGACGCGCTGAGGTTTTTACTGCCGCGCTGATCAGGGCAGCAGTTCGAGGTAGTCGCAGTGGGCGGGGCGGAAAATCTCAAAATCGCGGTGGTCAAACGTGGCGACGCGCGTGACGTTGAGCCGTTCCGCCTGCGCCATGATGGCGGTGTCGGCGAAGTCAAACTCAGCGCTTGCGTACTGATTCATGATCTGCTCCATGCGCTGCATATCTTCCGATGTGAGCGCTTCGATGTGGAAGTTTTCTTTTGTATCCATGAAAACTTTGATTGCCCGTGAATAGTTGATACGGACTGCCGTCATTTGGAACAATTCGAGCAGAACCGGAGCAGTGACAATCCGCGTTTCGCTCGCTATTGAGTGTATTAATTGGCTTGCCCGCTGGTGATTGACATCTTTCTGGAAAACATACGCCAGTATGACATTGGTATCAATGAGAATCGTCATACTTTTTCCGATAGTAATCCTTCATCGTCTCACGAATGGTAACCGACATATCAGTTACATCGTCGTCAAACATGCCGTCCATCGCAAGCAGCGCCTCGGCAGAGACTGCTGCGAAAGGTTTTTCAGGATATTGTTCCACCATCGAGCGCAGCACCTCATTCACAGGACGATTTTCTTCTTTTGCAATGTCCTGTAAGCGCTGTAAAAGTTCATCATCGATCATCAAATCCGCCATCACTTATTCCTCACGCTAAACTGCTACTCCCCATTATAAGCCATCCCTAATAAGCTGATCCCTAGCGCTCATAGACCAACTGCCCGCCGACATAGGTCTGATCGACCTTGATGTTGAGCATCTCCTCTGGCGGCGTAGTGAGCGGATCGCCGCTTAGCACGACCATATCCGCCCACTTGCCGACGGTCAGGCTGCCGCGATTACCCTCATCAGCGCTGGCAATCGCGCCGCCCATCGTGAAGGCGTAGAGCGCCTCGTAAGCCGTGATCGCCTGCTCCGGCGCAATCGGGTCGCCGTTACCATCTTTGCGATCCAGCGCCGCTTTGATGCCGAGCAGCGGGTTGTCGTCGATGACGACAGGCACGTCGGAACTGAGCGCGACCGTCAGGCCAGCGTCGAGCATCGAGCGTACAGGATAGCAGCGCGCCAGAAAATCGTCAGGCAGGTAGCGCCGGAAAGAAGTTCCCAACGCGGGCAGAAAGACCGTCTGCGGGACGGCAATCGCATCAATTGCTTTGAGCCGCCGCAGATGATCGGCGCTGGGCAAGCCGAGATGCTCGATGCGGTGGCGCAGGCCGGGTTTGCGCTGGTTGAGAATTTCGTAGACGCCGATCACCTGATCGAGCGCGACATCGCCGATGGCGTGCGTGCCAATCCGGTAACCCGCGTCGTGGGCTTCCCACATCAAATCGAGCAGTTCGCCCGTCTCAAAACGCAGCACGCCCTGATCGCCCGTCACCTTGTACGGCTCGCTGATGGCGGCGGTCGCGCCGCTCAGACCACCGTCGGCGAAGAATTTGACTGTGTCGATGCGCAGCGTCGCGCTCAGATATTTTTCGGGCAGTGGAAACGTGATTTTCTCCGCGCCGTCCGGTCGGCGAATCGGCAGGCCGTTGATGCGCACCGCCAGATCGCCATCGGCTTCCAATTGGCGATAAACACGCAGATGATCGGGCGTCAGCAGCGGATCGGTCGCGCTGGTGATGCCGAGCCGGAGTTGATGATAATTGGCTTCGCGAATGGCGCGGGCGAGGATTTCGTCGTCCGGCACCGGGATCGGCAGCAGGCCGGTCGCCGTCTCCTGAAGCAGCCCCGTCGGTTCGCCGCTGGCGTCACGGACAATCACGCCGCCGGGAGGATTGGGCGTATCAGCGGTGATACCCGCCAGTTCGAGCGCACGGCTGTTGGCGACGATCATGTGACCGCAGGTGCGCGTCAGGGCAATCGGGTGTTCGGTGCTGGCAGCGTCGAGATCGGCGCACGTCAGGTGACGACGTTCGACGAGGTTGGCTTCGTTGTAGCCGCGTCCGGTCAGCCAGGTTCCCGGCGTCGTTTTGGCAGCGCGTTCGCGGAAACGCCCCACAATAGTGGGAATATCGGGGATTCCGCGCGCGTCTATCTGCACCGTGAGCAGCAGCCCCAGTTTCCAGATGTGGACATGGGCATCATTGAAACCGGGAATCAGCGTGCGCCCGTCGAGATCAATGCGCTTGAAGGGCGGCATGGTCGCCAGATTGTTGATGTCGCCAACCAGGACAATTCGCCCCCGGTCGTTGACCAGAACCAGTTCCGCAGTGGGTTGCGCGGGATCCATCGTATGGATCACGCCGTTGTAAAACAGAAGCATAGCCGCCTCGTTCACTCGTTTGCCTTTATCTTAGCCAACGTGACGACTATCCGGCGATTTTGTGACATTCTTCACTAGTAGAACATCTCGGAACTGGATCACAATTTAATCAGGGGTGGCTGTGAGTAAGGAGTGGAGTGATGGACAATCCGCTTATGATTTTGCCGTGTCTGAGCGCACAGCTCGAACTTTATCCCGACCGGGTGATATTGCGACCAGTCGGAACCTGGGCGTGGGTCGCCAGAATGGTCGAGCAATCGATCCCGATCACGACTATCGAGAATGTGCGGCTGTTGGCGATTAATCCAAATGTGAGCGGCGTTCTGGAGATCAAGCGGCGCGAAACGGTGCCAAAGTCAATCTACGTCATCTACGCGCACGCCCATGACCGGGAAGCAAGAGCATTTTGCGAGACGCTCGACGACCTGATGACGCGCAAGGACGTCCTGCACGTCATTCGACCGATTGTAACGCCTTAAACCAAGCCGCTTTGCACTCAAGGGGTGTGATAATCGCTGACGTGATAGCCGTAGAAGTGTGCGATTGGAGCGCTGACCAGTACGCCGACCTTCGCTGGACGCGGGAGCGCCGTTTTCCAGGTGGGCGGCTGCGGGCGCAGGCGCAGCGGCGACTGGAAGCGAAGTTCGTTGCCCGACGCGAGATGCGCGCTGTCAATTTCGCCGTCGGTTTCGACAATTTCAATTGAACGGCTGAAGTCGAGGCCAAAGTGCTGCTGAATGTCTTGCAGCTTCGCAGCCGGATGATCCATGAAATCGCGGTAACGCATTTCGTAGTAGGGCAGCTTTTTTCCGCCGCCGTACTGCCAGGTGGTACTCGCGTTTGTGATGCTCCAGTGCAGCCCGGACATGAACGCTGCCCTGAAAATCGCGGACTTCCCGTTCAGCCGCCCTTTGTCAATTTCGCGGCGCAGCTTCGACCAGGTGACAGCGCGTGGATCGCGCATCATTTGCAGCAGGCTGACGTCAAACTCTGCCTGCGCCAGACTGAGCGGACGACATAAGCTGTGGCGTCCGGTTTTTGATGAATCGATGATCACCGACGCGCCGCTGATCTCGGCGATGGCAGCGAACATCACGCGCCAGATTTGGACGTAGTCGTCCCAGTAGCGGCTGGCATCACGCAGGCGCTCCGGGTAGGTCTCGACTTTCCGCGTAATCGTATCAGCCTGTTCCAGAGTCATCGCAGGGAAGGCGGTGTGAAAGCGCTCCATCACCTGCGACCAGAGTTCACAATCGTGCAGTGTTTTGCCGCACGAGCATTTGACCGGGTTGTCGATCTTCCGCAACTGGCGAAAAATGATGTTGACCTCGCCAATCGCGAGCGTATGCGCGTTCATGCCCAGCAGCATATCAATGATCGTCGTTCCGCTGCGAACATCGCCGCCAATGTAGAGAATCTTGAGATGAGGGTTGATGGGATTGTCAGGGCTATTCATCGCGTAGACTTCCGCTAAGTATGCGTGATGATTTCTCGGAAATGTAAATTTTTTGTGGGGATGAAATGGGAGGTTGGTAAATTGACCGCTTTTTTCATGCAATACTCAGAATCAAAAAAGGTCACGAACTTTCGTGACCTTTTTCGTATTTGTGAAGCGGCGGGGCTTACCTAGCCGACGTAGTACGAGTCGATTTGATCGAGCGCGTGGTCGAGCGCGTCCAGCCCTTCCTGAAGCTGCGGCTCGGTGATGGTGAGCGGCGGCGTGTTGAAAATCATGTTCCAGCGCGCAAAGGTATTGATGCCGCTTTCGCGCAGCGATTTACTTGCTTTCGCCATCGGCTCGCTCGGCCCCTTGTTGAATTCACTCAGAGGTTCGCGGGTGTCGCGGTTCTTGACCAGTTCGATCACCTGATGCAGCCCCGCACCGCGAATATCGCCGATGACGGGGTGACGTTCCGCGAGATCGGTCAGGCCGCGCCGCAGGGTTTTGCCCATTTCGCGTGACCGCTCGATCAGGTTTTCCTCGCGGTAGACTTCAATCGTAGCGACGCCTGCCGCGCAGGCCAGCGCATGAGCGCTGTAAGTCAGCCCTGCCTGCAAAACGTGATCGTCGAAGTAAGCGCCGATCTCATCGGTGACAATCGCCCCACCGAGCGGGACATAGCCACAGGTCACCCCTTTGGCAAAGACCATGATGTCGGTTTTGACGTTTGGATAGTGGTCGATGCCGAACCATTCCCCGGTGCGCCCAAAGCCGCTCATGACTTCATCGATGATCAGGAGAACGCCATATTTATCGCAGATGGCGCGCAGGCCGTTGAAGTAAACTTCGCTCGGCTGAATGACGCCGCTCGACCCGCTGTAGCCTTCGACCATGATAGCGGCGCATTCGTTCGGGCCTTCGGAAATGACCATATCTTCGATCATCTCGACGATAATCTGGTCGCCTTCCTGCTGAGTACGCCCGCGATAGATCGGGTTGCGGTAGGCATAGGGATCGGGCATACGGACGATCCAGGGGACGCCAGGTTCGTTGCCCAAACGACGCGGGTCGCCGCCAGCGGTCGCTGAAGCGAAGGTTCCGCCGTGATAGGACTTGTAACGGGTGAGGATTTTCTGACGCCCGGTGTACATACGGGCAATTTTCATGGCGTTTTCGATGGCGTCCGCGCCGCCGTTGGTGAAGAAGGTCTTGCTCAGGTTTCCGGGAGTGACTTCCGCCAGCAGTTCGCCCAGCCGACCGCGCGGTTCGGTGGCGAACGAGGGGTTGACGTAGCACAACTGCGCCGCCTGATCCTGAATCGCCTTGACGACTTTCGGGTGGCTGTGACCGATATTGACGTTGACTAACTGGGATGCCCAGTCAAGGTAGCGCTTGCCCTCGGCATCCCAGATATAGACACCATCACCCTTCACAATCGGAATCGGATTCCACGCGCCCTGCACGCTCCAACTGGCGAGCGTGTAATCTTTATTCTGCTGCGTAATCGTGCTGACCATAATCAACCGTCTCCTAAACCACGCTATTGCGCGCTAATTCTAAAGCAAAATTCGGGTCTCGCCCAACTGCTCAGCCCGACAATGGCCTTAGGCTGTCATAAAACAATCTGCTATGATGAAGGTTGAACCTCGAAACAAGCAGTGAGATCACCTATTGAAAAGCACAACCGATAACACGTCTCCTCAGGCGCGTCACGATCCGTATGCGGCGCTTCGTTTCCGCGACTTTCGTTTTCTACTGGCTGGGCAGTTCCTGACGGCCTTCGGCACGCAGATGGTTTCCGCCGCGATCATGTGGGAGTTGTGGCTGCGCACCAACGATGAATTTGCGCTGGCGCTGGTCGGACTGGTGCAGGTCATCCCGGTAATCCTCATCTCGCTGCCCGCAGGCAATATCGCCGACATCTACAACCGCAAGCGCATCGTCATGATCACACAGCTTTTGCTGGCGAGCTGTTCGCTGGGGCTGGCGCTGCTCTCGTGGGCGCAAGGCTCGCTGTTTCTGATTTATCTGTGCCTGTTCGGGATTGGGGTGGCACGCGCCTTCTACCAACCCGCCGCTTCGACACTCCTGCCCACGACCGTGCCGCCAGAAACCTTCACCAATGCGGCGACCTGGAACAGCAGTGCGTGGCAGACGGCTTCGATCATCGGCCCGGCGATCTCCGGCATCCTGATCGCGCATCTGCCCAAAGTCGCGCCGATTTACGCCATTGATACCGTTGCCGGGATTATCTTTCTGGTGCTCCTGACGCAGATCAAGGGGCGAACACTGGCGCTCTCGCGCAAGGGCGCGTCGCTGGAGTCGCTCAAGGAAGGCATACGCTTCATCCGCGACACCAAAGTGATCCTCGCGGCGATCACCCTCGATATGTTCGCGGTGCTGTTCGGGGGCGCGGTTGCGCTGCTGCCCGTCTACGCGACCGATATTCTCAAAGTGGGGTCGGACGGCTACGGCATTATGCGTGCCGCCCCTTCGATAGGCGGAATCCTGATGGTGCTGTTTATCACACGCCTGCCGCCGTTCAAGAATGCGGGGCGCACGCTCTTGCTCGCGGTCGCGGGATTTGGGGTGGCGACGATTATCTTCGGGCTGTCTACCTCGTTCATCCTCTCGCTGGCGATGCTGGCAGCGCTGGGCGCGCTCGACAGCGTGAGCGTGGTCATCCGCAGCACGCTCTCGCTGACGTGGACACCCGACGAAATGCGCGGGCGCACGTCCGCCGTCAACAGTATTTTCATCGGTGCATCAAACGAACTGGGCAGCTTCGAATCGGGCGTGACCGCACGCCTGCTGGGAACCGTTCCGGCAGTGGTCGCGGGCGGCATCGGCACGATCATCGTCGTGCTGACGGTGGCGAAAATCTGGCCGGAGATGCGCCATCTCAAAACGCTCGACGCGCCGGAACATATCAAAAATTACGCCAGCGCACCGATTAAGGCAACTTTGCCGACTGAAACAGAGAGTGCGAGTTCCACTCCGTAAACAAACAAGCCAGCAGCGCGCCCGCACCCTGTCCTGAATTCGATGATGCTACGTAGGGAGCAGCCCTGATCATGTCCAGCGGTACAAGCAAGCGTGCGTTGTTGATCCTTCTGAGTTGTGTTTTTCTATTCAGCGTGCTGGCGGTGAGTGCTCAGGCCACCCCCACGCCGATCAATGTGGGTGAGAACAAAACAGGCGAAGTCACCGACGCCAGCAGCGCCGTTGCTTATGCGGTGGCAGTTGGTGCGCCGCAGAGCATCAGCGTGCAGGTGCTGGCGATCACGCCGGGTTTCGCGCCCACTTTTCAGGTGATCGATCCGGGTGGGATCATGATCCTCGACACTGCCAACCCCGGCACACTGACGATTGCGCAGGGGACGCCCAGTCTTTCCAGCGCAGGCAGCTACACGATTGAAGTCAAGTCCGCCAACGGCACGACAGGTCAGTTTTTGATCAGCGTGCAGGCAGGTGCGCCGCTTGCGCCGCCGACTGCCCTCACGCCCGGTCAGCCCGTCAATGACACAGTCAACACGCAGGCGACGCGCAAAGCCTACAGCTTTTCCGGCTCGCCAACTGACGTGCTCGCGCTGATCGTCCACAGCAGCACACCCAATTCAGGGCCAGTCGTCAAGATCAGCGATGCTGACAGCGGCGAAACGCTCGGCCTCAACAGCACCCGCCTGCTCGGTGTCGATTATCGCATCCCGGCAGCGCCGGGGAATTATCTGGTCGAAGTCACGCACAGCGGCGCAAGCGGTGACGAAGGTTTCAGCATTTGCCTCGCCACTGAAAGCGGTTCGATCCCTTGCCCCGGCCTGAACAGCGGGCTGGGTGCACCGCAGCCGACCGTGATTTCCGAACTGCCGTCGCCGACACCGACGTTGGTCTTCGCAACCGCGACCTTAGGCCCGACGCCAACTTTCTCACCCGTCAATATCGACCCGAACGGCGCGTGCCAGGTCGCGTCGGCACACGGCCCGTCGATCAACGTGCGCGGTGGCCCCGGCACCAATTTCAATATCGTCACGCAGCTTGCGCCGAACACGACTGGCATGGTCATCGGCAGGCTGCCGGATAACAGTTGGTTCCAGGTCAACGTGGGTGGCGTGCTCGGCTGGGTCTCGGCGACCGTCGTCGTCCTCGGCGGCAACTGCGCAGGCGTTTCGGTCGTCAACCTGCCGACGGCTGTTCCGCCAACACAGGCACCGACCAATCAGCCGACCACTGAACCCACAACCCAACCGACGGACAATCCAACTGCCGCGCCGACATCGAATGGGACGCCGCATCTGCACTTCCCGCCGATTGCTGCGGTCACGCTGATTGCGCCCATTCAGGTCGTGCCGGTCAATCCCAAGCTCGATTATCAGGCCAGCGCCAACTACGGCGAAGCCAACCTGAGCAACGGCTTCTCGCCCGACCCGTACAGCGTCGGTATGACGACCGGCGGCAATGTTAACGTCTCGTACCTGGGCGGCTCCTGCTCTGGCTTCGCGACCTCGCATCCCGATTTGCGCATCAATTTCGGTGGGGGTGGCGCATCGCTGCTGCGGATTTACTTTGTCGGTTCGAACGGCGATGCGGCGATGGTTGTCAACGACCCCTATGGCAACTTCTACTGCGTCGATGACAGCTTCGGCACGGTCAACCCGACGATTGACTTCAACAACCCGGCAGGCGGATCGTACGACGTGTGGATCGCCAGCTACGCCAACAATGCCAATATCAGCGGGACGCTTTACATCACCGAAAATTCCGGCAATCACCCGTAATCAGCCAGCCAGATAAGCGTAGGGGCGTAACCAGTTACGCCCCTACACCCCGCATTTCTCATTGAAGGTCTCAAACCAGCGTATTAGAGAAATCTCGCCGCCAATTGACGTGTGCGCGGTTGATCGTGATCAACCCCCGTCGAGCGGGATAAGCAGCGGCGCTCCCGGTGTCCCGGAGTCATTGGGCGAGGTGACCGCTGGTGAGAAGGGCGCATTACACTGGCTCATGTATTCCTGGAAGGCCGCCAGCCGATCCCCGTTTGGCTCTGCCGCTTGCTGCTCCATCTGGTAGCCCGTGCGTAGCAGCGGGACGGCGCTTTTGCAGTCGTTGATAGTGGCGTAGGTGCGTCCAGCGTGGAGATAGTCCAGCGGGTCGGTCGTGCCAATGTCGATGATACGCTGGTAGAGCGCGGCGGCATCCTGTGAGTTGCCGAGGCCAATTTTCACGAGCGCCAGATAAGCCAGGCAGGGGCTGTTCTTCGGGTCGCTTTCTACACAGCGCGAAAGGAAGTCTTCGGCCTTGTTCGGGTCGCCGTAAATCTGATACTGCAAGCGCCCGATGGCGTAAAGCGCATCGAGGTTGTTGGGGTTATTGGTGATAACCTGCTGAAGCTCTTCTTCGGTCAGGTCATAGTTTTCAAGCTGCCAGTTCGCCCAGGCCATGTGAATCGCCATCTGCGGCAGGTTGGGCGCGAGTTCATTTGCCGTCTGGAATTCGGTCAGCGCGGTATCGAACAGGTAGGATGAACTGTAGTTGAACAGGCCGAGCGCGTAATGGGCTTCGGCGTTGTTGGGGTCAAGCGCAATCGCCTGGTTGGCCTTTTCCTCGGCGCTGGCGGGCTGCCCTGCATCGAGATAGGTCTGCGCCATAAAGGCCATCGCGTTGGCGTTTTTGGAGTCAAGCGAGAGGGCTTGCAGGGCGCTGGCAATCGCGTCCGGGTACTTGGCATTGCGTTCCAGCGCCAGCGCGCGAATCGCCCAGGCGTCCGCCGAGAAGGGATTGGCGGTGACCGTACCTTCCGCCGCGCTGAGCGCCTCGGCGTTGTCGCCTTCGATCAACAGGCCATAGGTATAGCGGTAGTGAACGCGCACGTCATTCGGCGCGCCCGATACCGCCGCCCGATACTCGGAAATCGCCTGCTCAATCGCGCCCTGCGTCCAGGCGTTGTCGCCGCGCACGATATGATCGGCGGGATCGGTCGTCGGCAGCGGCGTCGGCGCGGTGATGGTGGCAATGCCGCCGCTGGCGTTATCGACGGCATTGGCGATGAACTCGCGCACGGGCGGGCCAAGCTCATCGCGCTGCTGATAGACCAGCCAACCGCCGACAATGATGATCGGCGCGAGAATCCAGAGCCAGAGAAAGCGCGTCGAGAACAGATGCCGGCGTTTGTGCCCGGTCTGGTAACGCTTGGGAGTACGCAGATACATCGGCTAACTCCCTATGGGCGTAGGCGGAATCGCGGTTGGTGGGATGGGCGTGGGCAAAGCACGCCCGGCGAAGCCCGTACAGTTCTGGGTGATCAGTTCGAGACCATGCTCACTGTTGACCAGCACCGGATTGTTTGGATCGTCGGAGGTCAGGCGAACACGGTTGATCGAATCGGTCAGGATGTCCCATGCCTGCTGACACTCGCCCAGATAATAATAGGACAGCCCGCGCAGGTAGAAACACTCGATTTCCTGATCGGCCTGCGGGCGATTGGCTTCCAGCGCAACACACTTGTCAAACGACTCAATCGCGCCTTCGTAGTTGCGCTGCGGATACTGCGTCTGACCAAGCGAGCGCCAGGCTTCGGCATACTGATCGTTGATAGCGAGCGCGTCCTCGCAGTAGCCCTGCCCGCGACGGTGATCGCCGAGTTCGGTATAGGTTTGGCACAGGCGCAGATAAGCTTTGGCGTTGTTCGGCTGCATGGCGAGAATTTTCTCGTAGGTGGCAATCGCCATCTCGTAATCGCTTTGACCGCCGTTCGCATCCTGAATTGCCATCGTCCGGTACATACTCGCCAGCTCAAAATACGGAGAAGCGAGGTTCGGGTTCAAGCCAACCGCCTGCTGAAGCTGGTCGAGCGCTTCGTCGCGCCGCCCGACCCAGATCAGCGCGAGGGCGTAAACGCGGTGCGCATCAGGATCGTTGGGATCGAGCTGGATGGCCTGTTCCGCATATTGCAGCGACACGTCATAGCGGTCAATGTCGCGGAAGGCGCTGCTGAGCGCCGTATACAGCGGGGCGAAATTGCGGTCGGTCTGCAAACCGGCCTGCCCAACCGGAACCGCATTAGCAGAGTCGCCGTTCAAGTCCATTGCCCGCGCCTTGATAGCGTAGCCGCGCGGATCGTTGGGGTTGGCCTGAATCGCCTGCTCGCCAATCTGAATCGCTTCGGGATAGATCGAATTGTCATCGACACCCAGTTCGATCAGATCGCGCCCATAGCTGTAGAGATAGTCAATGTTGTTCGGCTGCTGCATGACCGCGCGCCGCAGCAGATCACGCGCGCCTGCGAGGTCGCCCATCGATAGTTTATCGACGCCTTCGTTGGCGAGTTCGCTGGCGAAAGGCGTCGGCGGCGGAGCCTGCCCGACCGCATCGAGCGCTAGCAACTGCAAGGTGCTGAAGTTGCTATCAACGAAAAAGAGGAAGCCCAGAACCAACACGATATACAGCAGCAGCCAGCGCCAGAGGCCGCGCCGACGGCGGCGATCACTGAAAAAGGGCTGCGAATAATCGCGCTTAATTTGCATCACACATGCCTCAAACTCGACGTTCGAGCACAGACGTTTCCGCGCCTGTGGACAGCTATTATAAAAAAACAAAGGCAATTGATCCAATCAGGCTGTGTTTGAGGGAGCAATCGCACGGGAAAAAGGCAGACTGGCAGGGCAATCTGTGGAGCTGCTCAAGCGCCGCGGGGTTACGAATACGGCCTTCCGCTGGCAGCCTGTCATGCTGAAAGACGCGAAAATATGAAAAAACACACCCATTTGTGACGGATCTAAACGGCAAACGAACGATCTTCAAATCATCTTATTACCCTGTAAATCGAATTTTTGTTCTAAATTCATGATAAGATACATGCCCATGCAGGTGGTTTATTTTTTGTAACATCGGGAGGGATGGTTGTGGCGCACGGCAAAACAACTGAATCGGTCTATCTATTTATTAAAGCCTATATCAAAGAGCACACCTTTCCGCCCAGCCTGCGCGAGATTGGCGAAGGATGTTTTCTTTCGATGACGGCGGTAACCCGCCACCTGGAGCGGCTGGAGGGGGAGGGAAAGTTGTTTCGTGAACCGGGGCGCGCGCGCGGGATTACGCTGATTGAGGAAGAAGATCAATGAGCCAGTCTGTCGGCCCCGAAAAGCCCCACAATGGGGTGACGCCCCTGATCAGGGCGTCTTAGGCTGATGGACGATTTCCTGCTCATTTTGCAGCAGTACGCGGCGCGATTCTTCCGCACCGGGCGAGTAATACTGCGTCGCTTCGCCGTCCCTGCGTCCGGCGCGGTGGCAGGGAACAACAACCGCAATATGATTGGCATTGACCGCTTTGGCAACGGCGCGGGCGGCTTTTGGCTGACCGAGCGAAGCGGCGATTTCGCCGTAAGTACGGGTTTCGCCGTAAGGAATATCGCGCAGCGCCTGCCAGACATGGAGCTGAAAAGCGGTCGCCTGAATATCGACCGGCAGGTCAAGATGCGGCTGCGTGCCGTCGATATGGGCGAGAATTTGCAGCACCCAGCTACACATATCGTCGTCGCGCTCGACGATCTCGGCAAGCGGATATTCGCTGTAAAGGATCGCACGCAGTTCATCATCGTTGTTATTGCGGCGCAGATGCACCGCACAGACGCCGCGCTCGGTTTTGCCGACGAGCAGGCGTCCCAGCTTGCTGGTACAGATCAGGTAGCTAATCTGCATCCCCGCGCCGCCCTTGCTGTACGTCAGTGGGGTCATGCCGAGAACTTCGGGCGCGCGCTCGTAAATGCTCCGGCTGGAACCGTAGCCCGCATCATAGAGCGCGCTGGTGACACTCTGGCCTTCACGCAGCAGGCATTTGAAATTCTCCAGCCGGTAACCGTCGGCATACTGGCGCGGCGTAATCCCCAGAACCCGCTTAAAGGTGCGCTGGAGATGAAAATGGCTCATGTGAAAGTGCGCGCCGATTTCGACGAGCGTCGGCGCGCTTTCGATATTCGCCTCGATGTAATCACAGACTCGCTGAACGAGTTCGAGTTCTGATTCCACTGCGACGTTCACGATAGCTGTTCCTCAAATCACAACTTTACAGAAATAACCGTAACGCATAAGGTCTACGGTACGGGTATTTCAGGCGTAGTGCAAGAGACCATTAGACACGCTCTCTGGCTGTTCGATACGCAGCCGATCCAGCGCCTCAAGCACGGCTTCCGCCGAGGCATTGAGCGGCAGAGCGCGAATGGCAGGATCATGGACAGGCTGGTCGGTCAGCAGAATCATCGGGCTGGCCTCGACCGAACGCAGATGCACAAACGCCTCTTGCGCATCGGCAACGCTCATGTCGAGGATGGTAACGTGCGGAAAATAAGTGATGTACATGCCGAGCGTCTGCATCAGGTTTTCCGGCAGATAGACATAATCGTTGCGCTGCTCGGCGAGTGCCGCCAGCGCCTGCCCGGCTTGGGGTGTGCCCAGGTAGAGGATCAATGAATTCGACATGCTGTTTTGTCCTTTTTGCTCACTTGTCCGCGCTTGTTGTAGGGGCCGACCCAAGTGTCTGCCCAGGGCGCACACATAGGTGCGCCCCTACAACATCGAAATGCTCAAAACGAAAAGCGGGGTACGGTGCGGTGCGCCGTACCCCGCAGGGTGATGCTGCAACCGAGAGTTGATTAGGCGTCGTTACGACGCTGGGCGATTTCGTGTTCCTGCTCAAGCAGGACGCGCTTGCGCTCGACACCAAGACCGTAGCCGCCGATGTCCCCGTCCGAACGAATGACACGATGACACGGGACAACCAGCGGAACCGGATTGGCGGCGCAGGCATTGGCGACGGCGCGTACAGCGGTCGGCTGACCAATCGCTTCGGCGATTTCGCGATAGCTGCGCGTTTCGCCGTAGGGAATGGCAAGCAGGGTTTGCCAGACGCGAAGCTGAAAGGCGGTCGCGCGTAAGTCGAGCGGCAGGTCGAAGTGCGGCTGCCAACCGTTCAGGAAGGCCAGAAACTGCTCAACCCACTCGCCCATGACCGGATCGCCAAGCTGGATTTCAGCGGCGGGATATTCGCTGAACAGATACGCTTCGAGCGCTGCATCGTCATCATCAATATCGACGCAGCAAATCCCTTCCTCGGTCATGGCGACCAGCAGCCGACCGAGATTGCAATCGCGGATGGTGTAACCGATGCGCATTCCTTCGCCGCCCTTGCGATACTTAAGCGGCGTCATGCCGAGATGCGCGGCGGATTGCTCGTATAAACGGCTGCTCGACCCGTAGCCCGCATCGTAAAGCGCTTCGGTGACATTTGCCCCGTCGCGCAGGCGGTTCTTCAGCCGCTTGACGCGGCAGGAATCGGCGTAGTCGCGCGGCGAGACGCCGGTCATTTTCTTAAACACCCGCTGCAAGTGATAGGGACTCATCCCGACGTGATCGCCCATTTCGGCGAGCGTGGGGATACAGTCCGAACTATCTTCGATATACTGACAGATGCGCTGCACCAGGTCTGCGTGGAGTTCGACGCTCAACTGACCCTCCCCAACGGCGCACAGTGCGGCTGGACGAGCGGTTGAGCAGCAGGGCGGGCTTCGATATGAGGCTGTGGGCTGCGACGGATGCGCGCGCGAATCAGATTGAACATGCGAGTCAGCCGCTCGATGAGGGACGTACGCTCGCCCTCAGCCTCACGGGCGAGGTTGTTCTCGGCAGCGTAGCGCAACATGTCTTTTCGGTGTTCGTTGAACAAGTATTCCGACGGCAACATGATCGCCTGACCTTTCCTGATTTGTTGATAGCTTTAGAGTAATCCAGACAGCGATCTCAAACTATCCGATTCTTGCGCGATACAGAATCCGGTATGGGCAGCAGGTTTCACACGCATTTTTCAAGAAAGCAAGAAGATCAAGCCCAACATCTGGCAGCAAAAAAGGCACGAAATAACGTGCCTTTTTGAGAAATTCCGGGGTTATTCCGGCTTTAGACCGCGATCAGTTGAGGCTGCCCGGCATGGGTGGAATTTCGGGATGAACAGGGTCGTGCGGGATCGGTAGCCCTTCAGGCGCTTCTTCCTTATCGGCAGGCTCAGGCGCATCGGCACGCGACTCGATAATGATCGGCGGCTCCGGTGGATCAATCGTCGGCGGCGCGGGCGGCGTGACTTCGGGCGGGCGCGGCGGGTCTATTTCGGGTGGATGTGGCGGATCAATCGTCGGCGGCCCCGGTGGGTTGATGGTCGGGGCTTCCGGCGGATCGACAATCGGCGGCTGTCCTGGCGGGTCGTTCGGACCCGGATGGGTCACGTTCACCATGCGTTCCCTCCAATTCAATATAATAAAGATTGTAACTTAATCTGAATTGAAAGACAACGCCTGAAGGATGAGCCTTTGCTGAGACTCGGCGAATGCTTCCCTAGTCCTGCGCCATTTCCAGATAGCCATGTTCGAGCGTCTTGCCGTCCGGGTCGATCCAGTAGCGGAGCGGCGCGCCGGTGGGGATGTTGAGGTCGGGGATGTCGCGCTCGGAGATATTGTTGAGCACCATGACCAGCGCGCGCAGGCTGTTGCCGTGCGCGACAACCAGCACCTTCTTGCCCTGTTTGAGCAGCGGCAGGATGTGTGCGTCGTAGTAAGGCATGACGCGAGCGCGGGTGTCCTTGAGGCTTTCGCCGCCGGGAGGCGCAATATCGTAGCTTCGCCGCCACAGATGCACCTGCTCCGCGCCGAATTTCTGCGCGGTTTCGTCCTTGTTCAGCCCCTGCAAATCGCCATAATTGCGCTCGTTGAGCGCCTGATCGCGGTCAATCGGCAGGTCGGTCTGCCCGGTAACTTCGAGGATGATGCGCAGCGTCTCCTGGGCGCGGCTGAGCGCGGAAGTGAAGCCGTGATCGAAACGATAAGCCTTGAGCAGTTCCCCGGCGTGACGGGCTTCCGCCATGCCTGCTTCGGTCAGAGGAATATCCGTCCAGCCCGTGAAACGATTTTCGAGATTCCACTGTGACTGCCCGTGACGGACAAGCACCAGTTCACCATTCGCTGCCATCGTGATCGCCCTCAATTCCATAATCCAATACGTAATGTCGAATTATAGCAAATAAAGCGGGACTGAGTATCGAGGACTGAGGACTGAGGACTGAGTAAAAGCGAAAAGACATTCAACCACAGAGAGCGCAGAGGACACAGAGAAGGGATTAAAGAAACAGGTCATTGTATCTCAATCTGTTTTTGATTTTCCTCTGTGGTCTCTGTGGCCTCTGTGGTGAAATATCTTTCAGTCGATGAGTGAGGTATTGCGCTCAGACGTTGCGCGAATTCGAGCGCCCATAGGGGTCGCTGTCGATGCCCCAACTGGCGATATGACGCGGAATGATGCGGAAAAATTCCGGGTCGAAGGTTGGCACAATCGTCTCGCCACCCGTCATGAAAATTTCGACGCTGCCGCGAATTTCGATGCCGCGCACGCCCTTGTTCTCCGGCAGGCGATCATCGACCACAAGCGACGCGACCGGATTTTTATGAACGTCGCGCCACTTTTTACGGGTGGCGAAGCCGTAGCCGCCGCCAATGTCAATCGTGTCGGTGTCGGGGTTGTAACGGAAGGTCACCGGGACGACGTGCGGCATCCCGTCTGCGCCGACGGTCGCAACCCGTCCCAGACGTACCGTTTGCAGATATTCGATCTCGGTGGGGGTGAAAACACTTTCGGACATTGCCTTTGCTCCTGAACTGCCCGCCTGATGGATGCAGCGAGTGAGTCTAACAGGCGAACGGAGCGACCGCGAAATCACGACCGAATTGGTGCTAAAGTTACGTTTCTGCTGGCCTTCCGTCTAAAATAACCTGAGATGGACTCAAAAAATTCGCTTCTTGATGAGAAAGAAAACCGTTATGACCGACCTTGCGCAGCATATTCAGACGACCACCCTGATCGACACGCACGAGCATCTCCGTAAAGAAAAGGAGTACATCGAAGCAGGGCCAGACGTGCTGGCAGACCTGTTCGACAACTACGTGATCCACGATCTGGTCACTGCCGGAGCCAGTGACGAAGCTGTGAAAGCGTTGATCGACAGCAGCAATCCAGACATCGCCGCGCGCTGGAACGGCGTCAAGGATTTCTGGCCTCACTGCCAGTTGACGGGCTACGGCGAAGCGGTGCGCACGACCGCCCGCAGCGTCTACAATATGGACGAGATCACGCTGGCGGGCATCGAAGCGGGCGCGGACATCAACCGCCAGCGCCGCCAACCGGGGGAACGGCTGCGGATTCTGCGCGACGAAGGCAATCTTGATCACGTGCAGGTCGATGATTTCGAGTGGGCGTGCCTGCCCGACTCGTCGGGCGTGGATTTCTTTCTGTATGACCTGTCGTGGTTCAATTTTTCCAGCGCCCTGTTCGATGTCGGCGCGCTTCAGACCGAAACTGGCGTCGAAGTCCACGACCTGGATACGCTCCGCATAGCAATGGCGGGACTGTTCGCCAAATACGGCCCGAATGCGATTGCCGTCAAGTCGCAGCACGCCTACGACCGAACGCTCTTGTGGCGCGAACGCAGCGACGCCGAGACCGCTCCGATCCTCGCCCAATATCTGCGCGGCGAAACGCTCACGCTTGAGCAGCAGCTTTGTCTGGGTGACTGGTGTCTGGCGCGCGGCGTCGAGCTTTCGATTGACCATCACCTGCCCTTCAAAATCCACACCGGCTATTACGCAGGCAATCACCGGATGCCCGTCGAACGCATCAAACCGGGGAATCTCTGCGCGCTGCTGGCACGCTACCCCGATGCGCGCTTTGTCCTGATGCACATCGGCTACCCCTATGAGACGGAAATGGCGGCGATTGCCAAGCATTATCGCAACGTCTATGTCGATCTGTGTTGGGCATGGAGCATCGACCCCTACAGCACAGGGAATTTCGTGCGCCGCTTCATCCACAGTGTGCCGATCAACAAGCTGTTTGTTTTTGGTGGCGATACCTCGTGGGCGAGTTCGTCGGTCGCTTACGCCGCCCAGTCCCGCCGCTGGCTGACGCGCACCCTGCAAGGCGAAATTGACGACGGCCTGCTGACCGAAGCGCAGGCCATCCAACTGGCGACCAGGCTGA
Source organism: Anaerolineae bacterium (assembly GCA_034432495.1). Taxonomy (GTDB): domain Bacteria; phylum Chloroflexota; class Anaerolineae; order Aggregatilineales; family Phototrophicaceae; genus Flexifilum. The sequence goes on from DAOUCB010000022.1 coordinate 29,206, forward strand.
TGCGCGACAATCAACTCGACTGCTTCGACGTTGAGGGCAAGCGGGCACATCTGCGGGCAGTGCTGTCTGGGAAGCCCGGCTGAATGTGTGCTCTGCTTTTCTCCCCTCGCTCCGCTTGCGTAACGCGAACTTGTTCGCACGAGAGGGGGCGGGGGCGAGGGGACTATCACGCCGCGAATCAAAAATCCCGCTCATGGGGGCGGGATTTTCGTAGGGGAGGGAGATGTCAGCGAAATAAATTTCGCTGGAAATTTACTAGCCGAAACTTAGGCGTTGGCGGCAGTGGTGGTTTCGGTTTCCGGCACGAGAATGGCTTCGAGATCGAGTTCGATCTTGAGGTCTTTGCCGACCAGGAAGCCACCGGCTTCAAGCGCCATGTTGTAGGTCAGGCCCCAGTCCTCACGATTGATCTTGGTCGAACCCGTGAAGCCAGCACGCTTGTCACCGAAGGGGCTGTTGACGATGCCGAGATGCTCGACGTTGAGGGTCACGGGCTTGGTGACGCCGTGAATGGTCAGGTCGCCCGTGATTTTACCTTCGTTCTCGCCCGTAACTTCAACCTTGGTGCTCTTGAAGGTGATGGTCGGGAATTTATCGACTTCGAGGAAGTCGGGGCTTTTCAGGTGGTTATCGCGCTGTTCGACGCCGGTGCTGATGCTGGTGGCGTCGATTTCGGCTTCGACGTAGGACGCTGCCGGGTTGGCGGCATCAAACACCAGCTTGCCGGTTGGCGGGGCGAAACGTCCGTGAACGGTCGTCACCATCATGTGACGAGCGGTAAAGGTCACTGCGGTATGCGCGGGGTCAAAATTCCAGGTTGCCATTGGGGTTGTCTCTCCTGAGAGGTGCTCATATTGGATAAACGGACTGTAGTCCGTTTGAATAGAGACAATGATAGCACCCCTGCGCCGAAAGCGAGATTAATGTTAGATGAGAAACGGACTCGCGTCCATTTAACGCGGATTTTGTCGGTTTTTAGGCGATGATCTGGTTGAGAAGCGCCGTCAGGCCGTTGGCAATGCGTTCGGGATCATAGCCCCGCGCATTCATCTGGTAATAGATGGTACGTGGGTCGAGCATGACGAAGACCGTATCAGCAATATAGTCGAGATCGACTTGATTCGGTTTGATACGGGCAAGCAGGCCGCGAATCGTCTGCCGCCACCATAGATGCGCGGGGTGACCGAGCAGCATCTCCATCGACGATTCCGCAAAGACAAACACCTGATTGCGAACGACGAAAGCGATCACTTCGCGCACGAACCATTCCAGGTCAGGCAGCGGGTCGCCATTCTCGCGCAGACGGGCGAAGGTGCGCTCCTGCAAATCGCGCTGATCCTCGTCAATCAGCACGCGACACAGCTCGGCCTTGCCATTCGGGAAATGGCGATAAAGCGTGCCTTTACCGACACCTGCCGCGTCTGAAATATCCGACATTTTGACCGCATCCACACCTTTTTGGGCGAAAAGACGCTGCGCAGTCTGCACCAGCAGTTCGCGATTTTTGACTGCATCGGCACGTGGGGCGCGATGATCGGTCAAAATGAGGTTGTCATCCATGAGATCAGCTCAATGGGCTAAAACATCAGTTCTTGTTAAAGTATAGTCGTTTGTTTTGAAAGATACAGGTTGAGACTCGTGCGCCAACTGCTGATCGCTTTGCTCATCTTCGCCTCCGCCTGTTCAGGGGATTTATCGAATTCTGGCAGCGTCAGCATCGACAGCCCGCCCAGCGGCGGCGAAACGGCGCAGGTGACGCGCATCGTTGACGGCGACACGATTGACGTGCAGATGAACGGCGTGCGCTATCGTGTGCGCTACATCGGCGTCAACACACCAGAGCGCGACCAAGCCTGTTATCAGGAAGCGACCGACGCCGATGCCGCGCTCGTGAGCGGCAAAACGGTTACGCTGGTGAAGGACACGAGCGAGACCGACCAGTATGGTCGGCTGCTGCGCTATGTTTACGTGGGCAATACGTTTGTGAACGCGCAGCTCGTCAAGGATGGCTGGGCAGAGAACGTCGTCTATCCGCCGGACACCAAATACGAGAATACGTTTCACCAACTGGAATTACAGGCGCATCAGGCGAATATCGGCTGTCACCCGACGGGGATTTTCGACGACGGCAGCGATACGCGCTAGCTCGACGGCTGCACCTGCTGGGCGATCATCAGGTTGTAGCCGTCAAGGTCGCGCACATTGAAGGCGCGCTCACCCCAGTCGCGGGTTTCGATGGCGCGGGTGATATGGGCGTTCCGACTTTGGGCATGAGTGTACAGATCGTCAATGTTGAGTGCTTCGGGCAGTTGAATGTAAAGCTGAATACCAATCCCGCGTTTATCCAAATCCTCTGGTTCGACAAAACCGTGCGTGATGCCGAGCAGCAGTTCAGCGTCGCCCAGCTTGACCGAGGCAAACTCGGTCTGCCCGCTTTCGCCCGCTGGCATCGACCATTCCAGCGTAAAGCCAAGCTTCTGCGTGTAGTAGTCAATCGCGGCGGACACACTGGTACAGGCGAGAATTGGCGAAAGCATGGCTAACCCTTACTGATCCTGAAATAAATTCAGCAAGTAATCCATCGAAATATTCTGCGATTCGAGGTGCGTTTTGAGCTTGCGGCGCGCGTCGTGCAGCAGCTTGTAGAGCGCGTTGCGGTTGGTGTTCATCTGCTCGGCGACGACTTCCAAGGGGACGCCGCGCACCGTCACGGCGATCAGCGCCTGCTGCTGGCGTTCGGTCAGCACATCGTCGAGGGCGGTTTGAATCTTGGAGAGGACTTCGGCCTGCTCGGCGGCGCGCTCCGGGCTGGGCGGTTTGGTGCTGGCGACCGGGTTGGAGGTCAGCGGCAGCAGATCGCCGTTGGCGGTCAGGTCGTCGAGGCTGAAATCCTTATAGCGGGCGCGGCGCAGTTCGCTGATGGCGACGCGGGTGGCGATGCGGGTCGCCCAGGTGGTGAACAGGCTGTCGCCGCGAAAGCTGTCAAGGTTTTCCGTGACGCGGAGGGTGGCGTCCTGCGCCAAATCTTCCGCCATCTGGGTCTGCTCATGGTTCGACAACCCGCTGAGATCGCTGCGTTCGCGGCTGAGGTAGTAGAAAATGCCCCGCTGCAAGCGCGCCTGTAAGTCCTTCAGGGCGCGTGCCTGAATGTCTGGCTCGCCGCGCAGATCAGCCAGCCACTCTTCGTTTGTGCGTTCCGTCATCATGGTATCCGAGATAGGCTGCGCATAATGATAGCACGAGCCTTCACGCCGATGCGAACAGGGGATAGGACATCCGCACCATTTCTGCATCGATCCGGGCAATCCAATGCTATGATGGTGAAACAATCACTGATGAGGAAACGATCATGTCAACCCATCCAATCGAGGTCGGCATTCTGGAAGTTCTCCTGACTGATCCCGACATTACAGCGATTCGTGTTGATGAGGCCTCGATCCGTTACGAAAAGCGGGCGCAAATGCACCAGACTGACCTGACCTTTGTCGATGCAGCGCAGCGCCAGCGCGTCGTCGAAAGCATCGTGCAGGCGGGCGGTAAAAGGCTGTCTGCGGCGCTGCCAAGCGTTGATTGTGTGCTCGAAGATGGCACACTGGTTCATGCTGAATACGCGCCATTGCTGCTGACGCTCCGCAAAAAGCTCTAGGCGCTGGAACGTTCGGGTCGCAAAATCAAAGGCGCGGCGCGCAGTTGACAACAAAAATGCGCCCGATGATTGGGCGCATTTTTTCTGATGAGAACATTATACTTTGAGAGATGACACGCGAAACAAATTTCGCGCGGCTGGTTGCTGCGAGGTTAGCTTTTCTCGAAGCGCACGTAAATGACGAGATGACCCAGACGAATTTCATCGCCATCGCGCAAAATGCGCGGCTGGTTGGGAATCAGGCGCTGCCCGTTGAGGTAAGTGCCATTCCCGCTGTCCTCGTCGACGAGACTGAGGGTTCCGGTATCGCGGCGGATAATCGCCGCGTGACGCCGGGAAACACCTTTGTCAATCGCCTTGCAGTCGGTTAAGTCCACGACCGGTGAATCACCGGTATCCGGGTCAAGCCGTCCCAATGTGATTTTGGTGATCTGCGCCGCATCAAACGTGAAGGATTTATCAAAACCGTGAACTTTGATAACCAGGTTCATGCGCGAACTGAAGCCAGCCGTCCCCCAACGGGGTGTCCCGACTTCTTCCCCGGCATCGCCCAGAACGCGGGTCGCGGTTTGTTTCTCACGCGTGAGTGGAAGGCCGCAGCGGGGACACGTTTTCATCGTGTCTGTGATCTTCTTATAGCCGCAATATAAACACTCGTTCACAAGAATGCCTCAATTCATCCCTTATTAAGTATAGTCTGATCTCTTGTTTTCAAACATGAACATTAGTGGACAAAAACAAAGGTTGGAAAAGACAAACGCAATGGAAAGACAATTCTTACACAGAGCCGAGCGACCTCATCCTTGCAAATGTGCCCGTCTGTGATTCAGGGCGCTCAGCAGCAGTCGTCTGGCTGGCAAACAGACGCGCACCTGCCCGGTTCTATGACGGGACTGGGATGAGTGTTAACGTTGTCATAGAAATTAGGTGGATCTTCGCTCAAACGGCAGATTTTATGCGAAGATTGATCCTACAAGTGTTCAAGTGGTGTATAATTTCGGCGATGAGCGGTGATTATCTAGGCCACGTTTTACGAAACCTCAATCAAGTCGTTTAACTGGTTTTGGAGTAATTTTAGTGTGAATAACAAACCTTCTGATCCCCAGAACAACAACAGCAATTCTCCCTTCGCCAATAAAAACGCGCAGCGTATCTGGCTGGTTGTAGGCGTCGTGGTTCTGCTGCTGTTTGTGGTGATCTTCGGTGCGCCAAATGGAGCGCCCAAAGGAAACACCATTTCACTGGATCGACTCGCCGAGCAAATCAAAGAGGGCAATGTCACCTCGATTGAAGTGCGCGGTGGGAATGATGTTTTTGTGACTCTGCGTAACAACTCCACCCCTGCCTACTATTATAAAGAACGCGAGACGAACTTATTCACGGCACTTCAGACTTATGGCGTGACTTCGGATCAGTTCAGTCGTGTCGGTTACAGTGAGCGTCAGGGCGATAACACCACCGGGCTGGTCTTCCAACTGCTGGTCGCGGTCGTGCCCACCCTGATTATCGTCTGGCTGCTGTGGCGCATGATGCGTTCGGTACGCACCGGGCAGGATCAGGCGATGAGTTTTGGGCGCAGTCGTGCCCGTGTCGTGCGCGATATGGAACGCCCGCAGGTCACTTTCGCGGACGTTGCCGGAGCCGATGAAGCCAAGCAGGAACTGGCGGAAGTGGTTGAGTTCCTGAAGGAGCCGGAGAAATTCATCCGGCTGGGCGCGCGCATTCCGAAGGGCGTCCTGATGGTGGGGCCACCCGGTACCGGGAAGACCCTGATGGCGCGTGCCGTCGCTGGGGAAGCGGGTGTCCCATTCTTCAGCATTTCCGGTTCTGAATTTGTCGAAATGTTCGTCGGCGTGGGCGCGAGCCGCGTCCGTGACCTGTTCGAACGTGCCAAAGCCGAAGCTCCGGCGATTGTCTTCGTTGACGAAATCGACGCGGTCGGTCGGCATCGTGGTGCCGGACTGGGCGGCGGTCACGACGAACGCGAACAGACGCTCAACCAGATTCTGGTCGAGATGGACGGTTTCGAGACAGGCACGAACGTGATCGTCGTCGCCGCCACCAACCGTCCGGACATCCTCGACCCGGCGCTGCTGCGTCCCGGTCGCTTCGACCGCAAGGTCGTGATGGATAACCCCGATCTCAAAGGTCGGCAGGACATCCTCAAGGTTCACGCCAAAGGCAAACCGTTGGCGGCGGACGTGGACATCGAGGCACTCGCCAAAATCACGCCTGGGTTCTCCGGCGCTGACCTGGAAAACCTGATCAACGAAGCGGCGATTCTGGCGGCGCGCCGCAACAAGAAATCCATCGGCATGAGCGAAATGCAGGAAAGCATGGAGCGCGTGATCATGGGGCCGGAACGCAAGACGCGGATCATCTCCAACAAAGAGAAGACCTCGATTGCCTACCACGAGGCCGGACACGCCATCCTGCATCACCTGCTGGAATATGCTCAGCCCGTTCACAAAATCACGATTGTGCCGCGAGGCCGTGCCGGGGGTTACGTCATGTCGCTCCCCGAAAATGACGCCTTCCTGCGCTCCCGTGACGAATTCGAAGACGAGATCGTCGCCATGATGGGCGGTCGCGCGGCAGAAGAAATTATCTTCAACCAGTTCACGACCGGCGCAAGCAGCGACTTGCAGCAGGCGACCAATCAGGCGCGGGCGATGGTCACGCAGTACGGCATGAGCGATTTGCTCGGCCCGCGTTCCTTCGGCAGCGGCAGCGGTTCGCTGTTCCTGGGGCGCGACCTCTACGAGCAGCGTGATTACAGTGAGCAGGCCGCCGAGGAAATCGACAACGAAGTCAAGCGCATCCTGCAAACTGCGTATCAGCGCGCCAAGTCGATCCTGACCGAGAATCGTGAAAAACTCGAACAGATCGCGCATGTACTGATGGAGCAGGAAACGCTGGATCGCTCCGGTTTTGAAGAACTGATGGGCAGCCAGCAGCCGCTGCTCGGCGCAAGCGCCTTCAGCGAACACGACGCCGAATAACAAAATCAGCGTTTATATTGAGGGGCGCGATCCATAATCGCGCCCTTTTGATTCTCTTGCACACTCCGCGCTCTTAAAATCGGTTTAATCCGAACTTCGCTCGTGCTTAACCTTGCCGTGTGACTCTTTGCAGGAATGATTTCCATCGCCTACAGAGTTGGGAATAACATCACGACTGGCGTGCCCAGCGAAATTCGCATTATCACCCTCCCGAACCCGCTGCCGTAAGCGCTTAAGCCGCTCGGCTCAAGCGGGGTTCCTTGCGGGGGCGCACTGCTGACAATGTTCGCGGCGCGCCCCTTTTTGATTCGGATAGGAAACTGCGGTGGTGCAGCGAGGAGAGAAGTTGTATGCTTACTCGGTCTTGTGCTGCTCGGCACGCTGAAGCAGGGAGCGTGAGATTTCGACGGCCTCAACCCGCGACTGAGTGGAATGGATTGGAAGCTTCGTCAACTGATTAATCATTTTGCTCAAGACTTCTGCCATCTTCGAAGGTTTCACGATTACGAAGTCAGCCACACGGCTGTCCTCTTTTGCAGCGCGGCTCAGATTACTCAGATCAAACGGAAGCTGAGTCATCTCGCTGAGATCAACAATCAGGATGTAGTGAGGGTCGCCTTTCTCCGTCACCACCCCCATAAGCTGTTTCGTCGCCGCCAAAGCTTCTTCGATGCGAACATTCCCTACCCAATTGGAACAATATATTCCTGGTTCGAGATATTCTACCTTTACAGGCATGGCAGCCTCCACCCAAACTCAATCCGAATTTAATTTGTATTATTACTATACGAGGCAAGCAATGATATTCTCATTGAGACTTGCGAGGCAATCAACGAGCTTCGCGGGAATTGCTGCTCATCTCTGAAGAGGAGTCACGGGTGGAAATAGCACAGCAGGTCGCGGATCGTTTGGGCGAAATTGACGGCGTGGTCGCCGTTGTCCTCGGCGGATCGCGGGCGCGCGGCGCGGCCTCGCCCAATTCCGACATCGACCTCGGCATCTACTACGATCCCGATCAGCGCCCGTCGCTAGCTGCCCTGCGTGCGCTGGCGAAAGACCTTGACGACCGCCACGCCGACGATCTCGCCACCGAGTTTGGCGAGTGGGGTCCCTGGATCAACGGCGGCGGCTGGCTCGACATTGGCGGGCAGCGCGTCGATTGGTTGTATCGCGATCTGGCGCAGGTCGAGCATGAGATCGCCGAATGTGAGGCGGGTCGCCCGCGTATTAGCTATCAGCCGGGGCATCCGCATGGCTTCTACAACACGATTTACATGGGCGAAGTCTTTTACTGCCAGCCGCTGTTTGAGCGCGATGATCGCCTGCAAAAACTGAAAGCGCGGACGATGCCCTATCCGCCGCTGCTCAAGCAGGCGATGATTCGCAGGCTGTGGGAAGCAGGCTTTTCGCTGGAAAACGCGCACAAACCCGCCACTCGCGCTGATGTGACGCAGGTGGTTGGCTTCCTCTACCGGGCGACGGCGACCATGACACAGACGCTGTTCGCGCTCAACGAGCGTTACTGCATCAACGAGAAGGGCGCGGTCGCGCAGGTCGAGACCTTCCGGCTGCATCCGGCAGAATTTCAGCAGCGGATTGGGGTTCTGCTCGGCGCAGCGGGATCAAACACCGAGATGCTCAAGCAGAGCGTCGCGGGCATGGAAGCCTTATTGAGCGAGGTTCAGGCGCTCTGCCAGCAGAGCACACAAGCAGATTAACTCCGCCAAATATTTGTCCGCGTAAATTATTGCCAGCGCCAGCCTGAATCGCTTGCATCGGGAAAGCTAATCGATCCATACTACATAACAAACCTAAAACCGATCACAAACACAAGCCCAAGACAATCAGGAACACCGACTAAAAAACTACGTCTGTCTTACGAGTTTTCAGGAGCATCCTATGACCCGTTTGCGCACCCTTGTTCTGCTTGCAATCGTGCTGATTTGCCTGGGGGCTTTTGGGGCGTCGAACGCGGCCCAGGTGGACGTGACCTGCCCGCCGCTGATCGAAGCGGCGCTCCATTCCATCGGCAACAACTGTCAGGGGCTGGATCGCAACAGCGCCTGCTACGGCTTCAACGATGTGAAGGCCACGTTCATTGACAACACCGCCCCCGATTTCTTCTCACAGCCGAGCGACCGCGCCGGACTGGTCACCCTCAAGAATATCGGCACTTCCCCGCTGGATACCACCTTCCAGAAATGGGGGATTGCGCTCATGAGTGTGCAGGCGAATCTGCCGGACACGCTGCCGGGGCAAAACACCGTCTTTATGCTGCTGGGCGACACTCAGGTCGAGAATGCCGTCAAGCCGGATACGGCCTTCGGCGGCGGCGCAATGACCAACGTGACAACGCAAATGGACGCGGCGCAGTTTTATCTGCCGGATACCAGCCAGCGTATCGTTGGAACGGTTCCAGCGGGAACCAGCGTCGCTGCGGACGCGGTCACGGAAGCAGGCGACTGGGTGCGCGTCGTCTTCGACGGGATACCGGGCTGGGTTACGCGGCAAACGCTCGCCGCCACCGACGATGTGAGTTCGCTGCCCGTTGTCACCAGCCATACGCAGACGCCGATGCAGTCCTTCTACCTGCGCACCGGCATCACCGGGACGAAATGCACCCAAGCGCCCGATTCGCTGATTGTGCAGGGGCCGCAGCATCTTCAGGTAGACATCAACGTCAACGGCGCGGACGTGCGTCTCGGCTCGACGATTGCGCTGCGCATTGTCCCCGTCTCGCGCGATCTGGCGGATTTGTACCGCTCCATCTACCCGGACATCGATCAGGTGCAGCTACTGCTGGAACTGGATGTGATCGACGGGCACGCGATTCTCGATGCGGGTACAGACCATCAGGAAATTGTGGACAGCGGCTTTTTCACAGTGCGCTGCCTGTCGCCGTCAGAGAATCTCGGCCTCGACGGGATCACCAACGACCGCCACGTTTTCAACGCCTGCCCCTGGCTGCACCCGATTCAGTGGCGACCCTTTACCTACGAGACCTTCAACTCGCTTCAAGGGGTGGTTCTGAACTATCCAATCACCATGCCTGACACACCCACGCCGACGCCGACCCCCACGCAGCGGATCGTTTACCCCACCTGGACACCGACACCGACGCCCAACTGCCCCACGGTCGAGGTCACAGATGTTATTGACCCACTGCCGACGGATTCGCTGTGCGATGTGACGGAAGAACCCACCGTTGAAACGACGGCGGAAACGACATCAGAAACGACGGCGGAGACAACCGTCGATACCAGTTTCACCAATACGCCGACGCCGACACCAACCGACACGGATACGCCGACCAATACCCCAACACCAACCAGTACCGGTACCCCGACGGACACGCCCACATCCACCGCGACCAGTACGCCCACCGATACGCCGACCAATACGGCAACCAGTACGCCTACGGACACGCCCAAGCCCACCTTGACACCGACACCGACGCCGACGGACACAAGCGCGCCCATTCCATAAGCGCTGCGCTTTTCGTCATCGACGAACGAAATTGGCACGAAAACAAAACGGGTGGAGTTGTGAGACTCCACCCGTTTTGATTATGAAAACGTCAGGGCGCACCCTTGTGGGGATTAGCTGCGTTCGCTGCTGCCGAAGCGATTCTGGCCTGCGCCGAAGATTCGCCCGCTCAGGCGGAAGCCGCTTTCTTCGAGGCGGTCGATCATCTTGGGGCGGAAGCCGGTCGGTTCGAGCTTGCCGCCGCCGACCGTCGCCGGCGTGGTCATGGTCTGCCCCGGAGTCTTGTACATGAAAATGTCCTGAAGCGTGACGGAGTCGCCTTCGAGACCCTGAATTTCGGTAATCTGGGTGATCTTGCGCGAGCCGTCGCGAATGTGGCTGATCTGGATGATCAGATCGACCGCGCTGACGATCTGCCGCCGGACAACGCCAATCGGCAAATCCATGCCTGACATCAGCACCAGCGTTTCGAGACGGGCAATCGTATCGCGCGGATTGTTAGCGTGAACCGTCGTCAGCGAGCCATCGTGACCGGTGTTCATGGCCTGGAGCATGTCGAGGGCTTCGCCGCCGCGACACTCGCCGATGACAATGCGATCAGGGCGCATACGCAGCGACCCGCGCACCAGATCGCGAATGGTCAGCGTTCCGGCGATGCCATCGCCACCGGGTATCGGCGGCGCAGTCTCCAGACGGACGACGTGGCGCTGGGTAAGCTGGAGTTCAGCGGCGTCCTCAATCGTGACGATGCGTTCGTCATCAGGAATATAGCCGCTCAAAACGTTGAGCAGCGTGGTTTTACCAGAACCCGTACCGCCCGAAACGACGATATTCAGGCGTGACTGGACGCAGGCTTTGAGGAATTCCGCAGAGTCCGGGCTAAGCGACCCGAAGGAAATCAGGTCGTTGATATTCAGGCGTTTTTCCGGGAATTTACGGATCGTGATCGTCGTTCCCAGCAGCGCGGACGGCTCCGTGATCAGATGCACACGCGAACCATCGGGCAGGCGGGCATCGACCATCGGCTGGACGCGATCCAGACGGCGACCGAGCGGGCGGACGATGCGCTGCGCCGTCCACATGACGTGTTCGTCGTCGTCAAAAACGAGGCCGGTTTCGATCAGCTTGCCCTTCATTTCAGCGAAAATCTGGTTCGGCCCGTTGACCATCACTTCGGAACAGGTACGATCCACAATCAGCGGCTGAATCGCGCCGAAGCCCAGCAAATCGTCGAGAAGGGCTTCGCGCAGTTCCTCAAAATCCTGACGGCTGACGCGATATTCCGGCTTTTCCTGCGTGATTTTATCCAGAATCGTCTTGAGTCGGTCGCTCAGTAGGGCAATTTTTTCGGGATCGCTGCGTTCCCAGGTGTCGGCCTCGTCGGGAGTTTTCAAAAGCTTGGGACGCAGCAGTTTGCGCAGATAAGCCACCTTGCCGGACGTGCGCGTCGCCTGAGGCGCGGGGGCGTGTTCGGCAGCGGCAGAGCCAGCAGAAGGCGGCGCAGCCGGAGGCGCACTCTGCTGCTGAACAGGTTCGATCTGCTCTGCCCGATCTACAGCCCGATTATTTGCGATCTGATTTTGCTGCTGCTCATTGAGTTTCCGCTGCAAGAATGACATCAGGTTACTCGCCTTAAAATTGCAATACTCTCAGTGTAGCCGAAATTTGCTCACATGAGGATCACAATTCTCGTGCGCAGCGCAAACGG
>DAOUCB010000023.1:0-39344 GCA_034432495.1 Anaerolineae bacterium
CGACCGACGGCCCAAATCTCAAATTTGCCTGGGGCGGCAATGCCTGGCCCGTCACCTGGTATTTCCGTCATTTGACCAACGCGACCTTTTTCGCTGGCAATCCGACGCCGCAGGCGCTCAAGGATGCGGCGGTCGTCTATGCTAGCGATGATGTTCGTCCGCGCGTCGAGCCGTTGCTGGAAGACAATTACTACAAGTTCGAATATATCCGCATGTGGTGGCCGGATCAGGAGTATTTCAATCTGACGCCGGAGCGGGTGGAAAACACTTTCGATTTCTCACCCAGTAATACGCAGGCTGCGCAAATCCGCGAGGGCATGTTCAATATCTGGTGGAAGCGGGATTACACCGAGTACGGTCTCGCCATCAATAAAGACTACAGCCTGCAAAACTGGCCAGTGTCTGAGAAATTTTATGTTTATGTGCGCAAAGATGTCGCTGCTCAAGTTTGGAATCTTGGCACGGGTGATGTGACGGTGCAGACGCCGTTGGTCAGTCAAACGAACAACGTCTGCACGAGCAACTGGCAGCAGAAATCTGCCGATGTCCTGTTTAATCTGCCGCAGGGTGTGGCCTTGAACCACCCGCTCGACATCGCGGTGGACGATACCAATAACCGCGTCTACGTCGCCGAGGAATTCAACAATCGAATCTCTGTGTTTAATAAGGATGGTCAATACCTCACGGCGATTCAGGGCGGCACAGGTGATTTTACCGAAGCGCTGAACCGTCCGAACGGTGTTGCGGTTGCGCCGAATAACAATCTCTACGTCGCCGACACCTGGAATTTCAGCATCCGTGAATTTACGCCGCAGGGCAGTCTGGTCAGAAGTTGGGGACAGGCAGGTCAATATGGCGCGGATGCTCAGACGGAACCGACCGATGGTTTCTGGGGGCCGCGTGACGTTGCGGTTGATGGCAATGGCAACGTGTATGTCTCGGATACAGGGAACAAGCGCATCCGCGTTTACGATGGGAATGGGAACTATCTGCGCGATATTGGTTCAGCGGGAAGCGCGCTCGGTGAACTGGATGAGCCAAGCGGCTTAGCGATTGATAACGCGGATGGTCTGTTGTACGTAGCGGATACATGGAACAAGCGTGTCTCGGTGTTTGATCTGGCGGGCACGGGCAAATTTACGTTTGATGTACGCGGCTGGTTTGAAGACCTGGGCAACCGTCCCTATCTGGCAATCGATGCGACACGCCATCTGCTGTATGTGACCGATCCCGACGCTGGTAGAATTCTGGTCTATGACTTGCAAGGCAACTGCGTGGGATCGTTCGGTCAGCCGACAGATACGCCAACCGACAATTCGCAATTTACGACGGTCGGCGGAATCACCACCGACGCCGAGGGCAACGTCTATGTGGACGATGCCAGCGCCGGACGGGTTCTCAAGTTTGAGCCATTTGTCGATGAGGTGATGCCAGCGCCGCAGGTAGGCGGTTTAAGTATTATTCCAGCGCAGGGTGTGTCAACAATGGATTTAGACCTCACGGCTGAGGCAACAACGGAACCAGTTGGCTAAGCCCGATTAGATTTATCGTCAGTCGTCCTGGGGAGTGTTCAGCCGAACACTCCCCATTTTTATTCCAAAGCGGTTTCTGCAAGTTGTGAACCTACGTTCATTCGGATATATTAAAAACAGGTTTCTTCATTTCACAACGGAACAATACATGAATCTGGACGATGTACTCAAATACGGTCATCAGACCGTGATGAATGCGATCAGCGGCTTGGATGAAGCGGATACTCTAATTGGCGGCGTTTGCGGTTTCTGGACGGTCAGAGACATCCTTGCGCATCTTGCTTCGCATGAACTGCTGCTGCGCGATGTGCTTAACCAGTTTTTAGGCAACATGACGACGCCTGACCTCGATAATTATTTGGCGCAGGGTTACACCTTCAACGATCTTGAAGTCGAAAAGCGCAAAGGCATGAGCTACGCAGCCATTGTGCGGGAATATGACAGCGCACAGGCAGAAGTGCGTGAACTTGCCGCGCGCATCCCCATCGAGAAACGGCGGCAGACGGGGAGCTTGCCCTGGTATGGTGCGGAGTACGATCTCGAAGATCTGGTGGCGTATTCAAATTACGGTCACAAGCGCGAGCATTGCGCGCAAATTGCAGTTTATCGTGACACGCTGAAGTAGTTGTGCAGACCATGAGCCGTGACGCTTGTCAGGCGTTATGAATTGTGGTAGAATTTTGGCGTAGGAAAAGTGGGTTTAATCCCACTTTTTATGTCTTTGTAGTGTCTTGCGACCGTCTGATCAGTTTGAGAAGTCGGTCGTTGTTGTGAAATCCGCCACCGTTATTCCCCAAAGTCTTTACGGGAGTTAAGACCAAGTCGTATGAAAAGTGAGTTTGAAGTTGCCTTCAACGAAATTATGGAGTCGCGTGCGCTGCCACAGGAGACTGTGCTTGAAGCTTTGAGCACGGCGCTGGTTTCGGCGTATCGCCGGGATGCTGGAGTGGGTTCGTCGCAACGTGTTGAAGCGCATATCGACCCGGCTTCGGGACGTCCACGTATTTTTGTCGAGAAAGAAGTGGTCGATTCGATTCAGGATAACCGAACTGAAGTCGAACTCGAAAAGGCTCGTTACTTCAACCCGGAAGCGAACTACGGCGACATGGTCATGGTTCAGGCGGAAGGGACGACCAAGCATTTTGGGCGCATCGCTGCTCAAACTGCCAAACAGGTCATCTTGCAGAAAATCCGTGAGGCCGAACGCAATTCACTCTATGACGAATTTATCGAGCGTGAAGGCGACCTCGTACATGGAACGGTTCAGAGCGTCAATGCCAGTATGGTGACGCTGGGTTTGGGACGAGCCGAAGCGATTTTGCCGCGTGCCCAGCAAATCCCCGGCGAGAAATACAAACCGCACGAAAAACTACGTGCTTACGTTCTCGAAGTCAAGAAAACCAATCGCGGGCCGCAAATCGTGGTCAGCCGCAGCCATCGCAGTATGCTGCGCCGCCTGCTGGAATACGAAGTCCCGGAAATCTACAACGGGCAGGTCGAAATCAAGAATATTGCGCGCGAAGCAGGTTATCGCTCAAAGGTTGCGGTCGCGGCGCTTCAGGAAGGCATTGACCCGGTCGGTGCTTGTGTCGGGATGCGTGGTATTCGCATCCAGAACATAGTCAAGGAACTCCACGAAGAGAAGATCGACGTTATCGAGTGGAATCCTAATCAGGAAATTTTCATCGCCAAAGCGTTAAGCCCTGCGCGTGTGAGCGGTGTGTACCTCGAAGATGACCCTGATATTGGTCGGACAGCGGTCGTGATTGTCCCCGACGATCAGCTTTCGCTGGCGATTGGTCGTGAAGGCCAGAATGCGCGTCTCGCTGCTAAGCTCACGGGATGGCGCATCGACATCAAGAGCGTGACCGAAGCTGTTCAGGAAGCAATCGAAAACCTCAACGGGCCAGCGCTGAATGCATTGAAAGTTCAGCAGGCCGATATGGTTGCGGATGTCCAGCGTATTATGGAAAAGCGCGCCGCCAATCGCGCGGTGATGCCCGAAGAATTCAACCTGTTGGCGAAGTTTGCCGATATTGTCCAGCGTCGTTTGATTGCGGCGCGCGATCAGGCACGTCAGGCGCGTCTCAAAGAAATTGAAGCTGTCAGAATGACGCTGCCGCAGGGCGCGTTCCAACTGCCAGTGACTACGCTTGAATTGCCAGATAACATCACCGAGGCACTGCAATCTTTCGAGAACGTGGGTGAAATTATGCTCCGTTTCCTGATCGATGAGACTCGTGTGCGTCGCGCTTTGAGCGATTTCCCACCTGAAGCATTCCGCCGCTTGCAGGAAGCCCTTGACAAACTGGTCATCCCTGAAGTCGAAGTGCTGCCTCCGGTTGCTGAAGAGGCTGTGCCGGATGTCCCTGCGCCCGATGCACCCGCCGAGGTTCCAGTGCTTTTCGCCAATGAAACACCCGAAGAAACTCTCGTGCGTCAGACCGAGGAAGCGCGTCGTAGCAAGCGTCCGGTTGAGGCAGTTGCCGTCTTTGAAGACGACGACGATGACGTTGATGCGCTCTCCGATAAGAAGGGCAAGGGTAAGAAGAAGAAAGGTCGCCAGCTCGTTTTTGACGAGAAAACGGGCGGGATGGTCGTCAAACGCCAGCGTAAGACTGGGCGTGGTGGCGGCGACTGGAACAACTGGGACGAGTAGAAATGAGCACCCCAACCCGTAAGCATGTTCCGGTGCGAATGTGTGTCGTCTGCCGGGACAAAGCGGGTAAACGCGCGCTAACGCGCGTTGTCCGCACCGAACAGGGGCTTCAAGTGGATAGCAGCGGGAAAATGAACGGGCGGGGCGCTTATCTCTGTGATTGTGAAGCTTGTTGGGAAACGGCAGTGAAGACCGATCTATTGGCGAAAGCGTTGCGGATGCCACTGACGGAAGAAGATCGTGAACGATTGCGACGGGCCAGGACATAGCCATGATTAACCAATCATGGTTCTTGTCTGTCTGCACAACGAAATTATCTGCGCTGGGTGAGTGATGAGGAATTAGCCTTTTCCTGACCCAACGCCTCTTGCATGGAGGATAGGGATGTCACAGGAAAAGCAAGTTGTACTCGTACCGGATTTCCTCACAGTACGTGAGGTCGCCGAACTGATTGATGCCAGTCCGATTGAGGTCATGAAACGCCTCATCGCCAACGGTATTATGGCATCGATCAATCAGCAAATTGACTACGATACCGCAGCTATCGTCATCGAAGAAATGGGCTATGAGGCGCAGTCTGCCAGCGCTGCAGCCGCAAAAGTTGAGCGCGAAAAGCGCGCAGAATCCGCACAAACCTGGCGTCGAGTGTATGCCCAGGAAAAGCCCGAAAACCTGATCAATCGCCCCCCGATTGTCACCATTCTAGGTCACGTCGATCACGGTAAAACCACGCTGCTCGACACCATCCGTAAAGCGCATGTTGCCGAAGGTGAAGCGGGTGGTATCACCCAGCATATCGGCGCGTATCGCGTCACACACAATGGACGCCAGATTACGTTCCTCGATACCCCTGGTCACGAAGCCTTCACAGCGATGCGTGCGCGTGGCGCGCAGGGCGCGGATATTGCCATTCTGGTGGTCGCTGCTGACGACGGAATTATGCCGACCACCCGCGAGGCGCTGGCTCATGCGCGTGCAGCAAATGTTCCGATAATTGTGGCGATTACGAAAGTGGACAAGCGTAATGCGAACGTCGAGCGTGTCAAACAGCAGTTGAGCGACGTTGGTCTGACGCCGATGGACTGGGATGGCACGACTTTCGTTGTCCCTGTATCCGCGCCGCAGAATGAAGGTATTGACGACCTGCTCGAAGCAATTCTGTTGGTTGCTGATGAGAATGAGATTGTTGCCAATCCGAAGGCCTCGCCAACCGGTGTGGTACTTGAGGCTCAGGTAGATCGGAATCGCGGGGCGATTGCGACTCTGCTGGTGCTGAACGGTACCCTGAACACAGGTGACGAAGTCATTGCTGGGCTGATGTATGGTCGGCTCAAGGCGATGTACGATGAAAAAGGTGCGACTGTTAAGTCTGCAGGACCATCGATGCCTGTCGCCGTTCTGGGACTCAGTGGCGTACCCACAGCCGGTGATACCTTCGAAGTCGTCAAAAACGAGAAGGTCGCACGCAGCATGGTTGCCGAGCGTCAGGAAACTGAGGATGACGCTCGTGCATCGGGTGTGCGCTCAGCCGTTTCGCTGGAAGACATCTTCGCCCAGTACGCCGAAGGACAGGCCAAAGAACTGAACCTGATTCTCAAGGTTGACGTGCAAGGATCGCTGCAACCAATCGTGGACTCGCTTCATCAGATTGAATCGGAAAACAGCGAGGGTATCAAGGTTCGCATCCTGTCGAGTGGCATCGGCAACATCAGCGAAAGCGATGTGATGCTGGCGAGCGCGTCAGGTGCGATTATCCTCGGCTTCAATGTGGATATTGATACGGCAGCGCAGCGCCATTCCGAATCGATGACGGTTGAAATCCGCAAGTACACGGTAATCTACAAATTGCTGGAAGATATTGAACTGGCGCTCAAGGGCATGTTGGAACCGGTCTATGCAGATCGAACCATCGGTGTTGCCGAGGTGCGTCAGGTCTTTCGCATTCCCCGCATTGGGACGATTGCCGGGTGTATGGTGCGTGAAGGTGAAATTCGCCGTAATGCGCGCGCCCGTGTCAAACGTGGCAATCAGGTGCTGGTTGAGAATGTCACGATTGCATCGCTCAAGCGGGTGCAGGAAGATGTGCGTGAAGTTCGTTCCGGTTTCGAATGCGGTATTGGGATGAGTAATTTCAATGATTTCCAGGAAGGCGACCACATCGAGTGCTACGTGAGTGAGCGCGTCAGCTAATCATCCTGGGATGTTGGCAGCAACGCCACCCTCATCTGAGCGGTGGCGTTGTGTTTAAGTCGAGAGGTGCACTTTACGATGAGCAAAATCAAACAGGAGCGTACATCCGGGCAGATTCGCAAGATTCTGAGCCAATTGATTCTGCGGGAAGTCGCTGATCCACGTTTGCTGGGTATTACGATTACGGAGGTCGAACTCGACCCGGAATTACAATACGCGAAAGTCTATGTGAATGCGCTCGGCGAAGAAGAACGCGAGCCGGAGGTTATGTTCGCGCTGGAACATGCAAAAGGGTTTTTGCGCCGTGAAGTTGCCAAGCGGGTACGCCTGCGCAAAGCTCCTGAACTGCACTTTCGTTGGGATGCAAGACTCGAACGGAGTGAGAAGATCAACGCGCTGCTCGCGACGTTGGTGATTCCTCCGGATGACACAATCACTGAAACCGAAATGAATTTGGAAGCTGACGATGACGATTCTGAACTGGAATGAATCGACCGAGGCGGTGGACAGCGCCAAGTCGATACTGTTAGTGACTCATCTCAACCCTGATGGCGATGCTATTGGTTCGCTGCTGGGGCTGGCGAACGCCCTGCGTGAACGTGGCTCGGCAGTTACAACTCTGGCGGTCGATAAAGGCGTGCCTGGTTATCTACGTTTTCTCCCCGGTTCGGATGGAGTCCTTCCTTCGCTGCACGAGGGTGAGTGGGAACTGATGATCTCACTTGATGCCAGCGACGAGGAGCGCACCGGGGATGTGGGAATTTACGGTCGTGCTCACAGCCAGCGTGTAATCAATATCGACCACCACCCGACCAATACCAAGTTTGGCGATCTTTTTTTGTTCCGACCCGATGCAGTTTCGACAACGCAAATTGTGCAGGAATGGCTGGAGCAAATGCCGCAGCTATTGACAACTGTTTCGGCGCTGCCGCTGCTGACTGGACTGGTCACAGATACGCAGGGCTTTCGCACCAGCAATGTGCGCCCTGAAACGCTGGGTTATGCGCAGAAGCTGATGCAGGCAGGTGCGTCGCTGACTTTAGTGACGCAGCGGACGCTCGCCAGCACGCCCTATCAAAACATTCAGTTGTGGAAATATGTGCTGCCGAGCGTGGAACTGAAAAATGGTATTATCTCGGCAGTGGTGACACAGGAGAATGTTCGGCAGGCGCACCTTCAGGAAATCACCGACGGTGGGCTGGTCGAATATCTTGTAACTGCCAACGAAGCGATGATCTCGGTCGTCTACAAGGAACTCACAGACGGACGTGTCGAACTCGGCTTTCGCAGCAAACCGGGTTATGACGTCGCAAAGGTGGCTTTCAGCCTCGGTGGTGGTGGACATAAGCAGGCCTCCGGCGCGACTGTAGACGGCCCTCTGGAGGCAGCCAAAGCGCGGGTTATGCCGCTCCTTCACGAAGCCTATCAACAGGGTGCATACGTTATTCCATAAGTGCCTAAACGTGACATCGATTAATATAGGCGAATGAAGGGTTCTGTAATAAAATAGACCTATATAATCCTTGAGGGTCTGTCTGGGGGATGCAATGGCACAGTCGCAGTTGCCTTGGGTGATCGAGCTGGTCGCTTCGCCGATACCCCAACCAATTCGCGCGCAGTTTGAGAAAAGGTTGGTGATTGGGCGCTCGGATAAAGCGACCAATTTCCTGCCAGACGTGGACCTTGCCCCCTATCACGCGGACGTTTATGGAATTTCGCGGCAACATGCCGCGCTGGTTGCCAACTCCGGGCAGCTTATGATCGTTGATCTGAACAGTGGCAACGGAACCTATCTGAACGGAGTCAAGTTATCGCCGCATGAGGAAACTGCGCTTCGCAGTCAGGATCGTCTACAACTTGGTAAACTGCCGCTGGAAGTGAGGGTATTGATCGCGCCCTCCTACGCACTTGGTTTTTATAAAGACGTCAGTATGCAGATGAGCCAGCCTGTGGTTCCTGGCACGGGACAAACGATTCTGCTTGTCCAAAATGACGAGGATGTCTCGCGAGTACTGACGGGCGCGCTGGAGCAATGCGGCTTTAAAGTGGTCGTAGCGCACAACGTCGTCACCGCAATCCGCCTGTTTACGCAGAAGCGACCGAGCGCAGTCTTGCTGGATTGGGTCCTGCCGGACATGCCTGGTGTGGAATTGTGCCGATACGTGCGTCGTGATACCAATTACCATATGACACCGTTGGTCGTCATTACCAAAGAGAAAAAACCAGTGGTGGTCGATGAGGCGCTGGACGCAGGCGCAGATGTAGTGCTGGCGGAACCCCTGAGCATCAAGGAAGTTCAACATATTGTGACCACTCTGGTTGGTCAGCAGGAGCAGGGCGCGACCAACTTCAATACCCGTCATCTCGTCGGGACGGCTCCCCTGCAAGCAATTCAGCCTCAGACACGTCGAAACTCGATTGTCCTGTTTATCAGCGGGTCGAAAGAACCGACGGTTCTGACGGTAACCCAGCCGATTACATTTGGGCGATCCGTGAGCCAGAATTTGCAATCCCACGTCGATCTCAGCCGGAATAATGCCGCAGATAATGGTGTTTCGCGGCTGCACGCTCGCTTGCTCTACGAAAACCGAACCTTTTTTATCGAAGACCTGAATAGCGTCAATGGCACGTATCTCAATGGCGATCCGCTTGAACCGTCGCTGAAGACGCCGCTCAAGAATGCCGACGAATTGCGATTTGGGCGGCTGCGCGCTTACGTTTACTTCCTCGAAGACAGTGACAAACCGGAGTAATTCCCTGTTCGGATTCCTGAATGTTGATAAGCCGCTCGGCATGACCAGTCATGACGTGGTGGCTCGCGTGCGTCGCGCATCTGGGATCAAGAAGATCGGTCATGCCGGGACGCTTGACCCGCTGGCGACCGGCGTGCTGGTGCTGTGCGTAGGCGGAGCGACGCGCCTGAGCGACTATGTGATGCACGGGACGAAGCGCTATCAGGCGAGGGTGCGGCTGGGGGCGACCACCACCACTTACGATTCTGAGGGAGAAATCGTGCTGGAGCGCGATGCTTCAGGGATAGCACGAGAGGATGTGGAGCGAATTCTCCCCTCATTTCTAGGGGGGATTGGGCAGGTTCCGCCGATGTACAGCGCCATTAAGCAGGGTGGGAAAAAGCTGTATGAGCTTGCGCGCGAGGGGAAAACCGTCGAGCGGGAAGCACGCAGGGTGCGAATTGACTCGATAACGTTGAGCGACTGGAATGGCACATATGTGTCCAGTCTGAGGGAAGAGGTTCTGCCCAATACCTGCCCAATACCTGCCGAAACGACAGCTATCGGAGGCGTTCGCGCACCGGAGTTCGTCATTGACGTGACATGCAGCGCTGGAACGTACATTCGCAGCCTGGCTTATGACATTGGCGAGGCGCTGGGCGTCGGCGCACATCTGACAGGGCTGGTACGAACTGCCAGCGGTGTTTTCACGCTTGAAAACGCCGTGCCGCTTGATACACTCCTGAGCGATCCGGCGAAGTATCTGATCGCACCAGTGGAAGCGCTGAAAGACTATCCGGCGCTGGTGCTGGATGCTGCTGCCGAGGCCGAAATCGAGCAGGGGCGGGCGATTGACGCAAGCCGCTTTGCGCTCAGCGATTTGATGGCTGGGGCTGCGGTGATGGCTTACGATGCGCACGAGCGACTGGTCGCGGTGCTGCAAGTGGAAGATGGGCGGTTGAAGCCGCACAAAGTCTTTAAACAACCTGACGAATGAACGGACACTGAATGAAGCATCTTTACGATCTCGCCAATGTGCAGCTTGAGCAGCCTTCAGTCGTGACGATTGGCGTCTTCGACGGCGTACACAAGGGGCATCAGCATTTGATCCGGCGGCTGGTGGAGGACGCGCGCGCGACCCACCGGCTGGCAGTCGTGCTGACCTTTTTCCCGCATCCTGACGTGGTACTGCGCGGCTTGACCGGGCGCTATTACCTGACGACGCCGGAGCAGCGGGCGGAATACCTGGGTGAACTGGGCGTCGATACGGTGATTACGCTGCCGTTCAACCAGGAAATGCGCCAGATTCGGGCGGCGACATTCGTCGATACGCTGCTGGAGCGGCTGAAACTGAGTTCGCTGTGGGTCGGGTCGGACTTTGCGATGGGCTACCAGCGTGAAGGCAACGTGGCTTTTCTGCGGGCGCAAGGCGAAGAAAAAGGCTTCTCGCTGCATATGATCGACCTGATTGTGGCGGAAACCGACAGCGCCATCAGCAGCACGTCGATCCGCGAGGCGCTGCTGGCGGGCGAAGTCGAGAAGGCGCGGGCGTGGCTGGGGCGCTCGTATGCGCTGACAGGCGAGGTGGTTCATGGCGACCATCGCGGACGCGAACTGGGCTTCCCGACAGCAAATATCCATGTGTGGGAAGAACAGGTGATTCCGGCGAATGGGATTTACGCAGGCTGGGCGAATTTGAATGGCGAACGCCTTATGGCGGCGACGAGCGTTGGAATTCGTCCGCAGTTTGACGGCGATGACGTGCGGGTCGAGGCGTATATTCTCGACTTCGACCGAATGATTTACGGACAGCAGCTAACGTTCAGCTTCGAGCGCTATCTTCGACCCGAAATGAGGTTTGACAGTCTCGATGGGCTGCTGGTGCAGATGCACGCTGATGTGCAGACGAGTCGCGAGTTTCTGATGTCGCAGGGGAAGTGAATTGAGGTGGTTTAGCCACAGAGAAAAGATATTGAACCACAGAGGACACAGAGAAAAACGAATAAGCTGAGTGTGTTGGGCTTCGTGATAAGGATTGAACAATGATTCAGCAATTTCATGCGATATTTGAAAAAGATGGCAAATGGTGGGTGGCATCGGCAGTTGAGATTCCCGGCGCGTTTTCTCAGGGTAAGACGGTCGAGGAAGCACGAGTGAATTTGCTTGACGCGGTGCGAGAATTGATGATTGCACGTCGCGAGCTTGCTGAGGCGGAAATCGCTGGCAAGAGCGAAATTGTGCGCGAAGAACTCGCCATTCAATTCGAATAAAGTGAAATGAAGCTTTCAAAGCTGCGCAAATATTTGCTCCAAAATGGATGTATTCTCGTTCGCGAGGGAGCAAATCACAGCATTTATCGAAATCCTGAAACGAACCAGACTGCACCCGTTCCTCGCCATAACGAAATCGCTGATCTCCTGGCCCGCAAAATCTGCGACCAACTTGGTATTCCTCCCGCAAATTAAGTTCATCAAATTTGTGATTGAGTAACTGTATGAACAACTTGGAAGTCAATCAAGCGGAACTGCTGCGGCGCATGGATAGGAGTTTCCGATATTTCGACTGGGTATTGACGCGCGTGGCAACGGGAGTCGATCCTGAAGTGCCGGGCGTGACCGAAGCATGGTCGGTCAAGGATGTGGTGTCGCACCTGATCGCGCACGAACAGCGGACGATTGCGGAACTTCAGCACGCGAAACGCGGCGAACATCTAGCGATTAAGCACGAGGAAAATGACAGTTTCAACGATGGAGCGGTCTACGCCTGCCGCGCGATGTCGTTCGAGATGGTGTGCGCACAGTGGCGGCGGTCGTATCAAACAGTCGTGGAGATGATCGAGTCGCTGGGTGAAGCGGATTTCGAGCCTGAAAGTATGGTTGTGAAGGCGCTGGATGATTCGATTGATGGCGCGGTTGCCAATAACACTTACGAGCACTATGACTTTCACGGCGCGCAGATCGAGGCGTGGCTGGAAAGTCAGCCCGACGCTTAATCCTTGTCGTTGAGGCGATAACCGAGGCGCTGCATGAGCTTTTCATCGCTGCGCCAGTTCTTCAGCACTTTGACACGCAAATCGAGAAAGACTTTTGTGCCGAGCATGTCGGCGAGTTCTTCGCGTGCCTGCGTACTAATCTTCTTGATCAGTTCGCCCCCTTTGCCGATGACGATGCCCTTCTGCGAATCGCGCTCGACGTAAATCAGGGCGCTGATGTAGGTCATGTCGTCGGAGCGCTCCTTGTAGCTATCGACTTCGACGGCGACCGAGTAGGGAATTTCCTGCTCGGTCAGGAGCATGATTTTCTCGCGGATGACTTCAGCGGCGACGAAGCGCATGTTGACGTCGCTCAGGTCTTCGGCGGGATAATAGCGCGGGCCGAGCGGCAGCTTGTCCATGATATAGGCGAGCAGGTCTGCAACTGCATCACCGTTGAGGGCGCTGATGAGAAACGATTTTTCGTGCGGGATGAGCGCTTCGTGGGCGGCGATGTTGGCGTCGCGATTCTCCGTCGTGAGCAGATCCGACTTATTGAGTGCAAGCACGACGGGGGTACTGCCACGAAACAGAGCGAGGGTTTCGGCGATGTGTTCGTCGGAGCGCTCGGGTTTCTCAGACACATCGAGCAGCAGCAGAATGACGTCGGCATCCTTGAGGGCGTTTTCGGCAATCCTGACCATGTATTCGCCAAGCTTGTGCTGGGGGGCGTGCAGGCCGGGGGTATCCACGAAGAGGATTTGCCCCTGTTCGCTGGTGTAGATGCCCAGTTGACGGCGGCGGGTCGTCTGCGGCTTGGGACTGACGATGGCGATTTTCTGCCCCAGCAGGCGGTTGATGAGCGTCGATTTGCCGACGTTCGGGCGACCGACAACGGCCACCATGCCCGAACGGTGGTCTGCGGGGAGCGAGTCGTCAAACAGGGAGTCGAGGTCAGTCATGGAAGTTCCTTCTGTCGCCAAGCAGCAAGTGTATCATAGCGCGGTAAATACTGGAGCAGGCGCGGCGGCAGGTTCGTAGTTTCAGGGGCGATGAGCGCGACCGGACGGGCGATGGGCGTTGCTGCCTGTGCGTCAGGATAAACCAACACTTCGACGGGGAGCGCCAAATCGAGGTTTTTGACGTACATCATCTCGTCACGGCCATCGCTGCGATAGCCGAAGACTTCGGCGCGCGGGTGAAGATTGCTGCGGCGCGTGATAAAGTCCCAGGCGACAGCGCCGACCAGCATGTCGCCGTAATCGAGGGTGACGAGGCCGGGGACAATCGACAGGTGCGGTTTGCCGAGAAAGCGCAGGCCATAGCGAATGATAAACGTCCCCTCGAAGCTGGTTTGGCTGCCATCGAGGGGGTGAAGCGCGAGCCACTGGGTAGAGTCGAGGGCTGCGACGACGCCAGCAAAGGCGTCGCCTAAAGGCTCGCGCGCCGGGATGGGCTTAGCCATGCGGAATAATCGCGGTCTCGTCGTGGTGTTCTTCAGCGTGTGGCTCGGCGTGAGCGCTGTCGTGATGCCCGGTGAACTGGGGCTGGTTGATGTCGTCGAAATTCTTGAAGGGCTGAACCGCTGCTAACCAGCCGACAATCCCCAAAATCAGCAGGCCGAGGCCGCCCGCAAAGGTCAGGCCGATGACGGTGCTGTTGGCGTCTGCGCCCTGGACGACGCCGAAGCCGAGGGCGAGAATCATCAGAACGAGGCCAGCGCCAGCCGTCAAGGACAGGCCAAACGGGACGGGTTTGCTCATTGGATCGATGTGTGTGCTCACTGAATTTGCTCCTGACAGGCCAGATGGGCTACAAATTAAGGTTAATTTTGCCGCCAGTGTGGGCGCACGTCAACCCTAATAGGTGAGGAATGAAACGATTACTCCTGATTCGACATGGACAAACCGACTGGAACGTCGAAGGTCGCTGGCAGGGACACCTTGATCAACCCCTGAATGCGACTGGAATTGAGCAGGCCAGACAACTGGGACAGTACCTCAGCACACGCCCGATCAGCGCGGTCTACAGCAGCGATCTGGCACGGGCGCGCGTGACCGCCGAGCAGGTTGCCGAGCGGCATGGACTGACGGTGACGCAGGATGCGCGCTGGCGCGAACAGGATTTGGGCGTGTTTCAGGGAATGACCACCTCCGAAATCAGCGCGAAATATCCTGAAGACCTGCGCCGACTGCGCGAGAACTATCTTGACTTTGCGCCGCCGAAGGCCGAGACGCGCCGAGCGATGCAGGATCGCGCATTCATGGCTTTCACGGATGTTCTGAACAACGAGCCGGGGGAGCAAATTGCAATTGTTTCGCACGGCGGGACGATTCGCGTGCTGCTCTACAAATTCTTTGGCGAAGATCTGCTGCATCGATCGGTGCAGAACACGTCGATCAGCATCGTCGAAACGGACGGTAAGACACAGCGATTGATTGAGATGGCGATCACGCCGCATTTGATCGAGTGACAAACGGCACCGAATATTAACACCATGCTCACTTGCAGCCCTTGACGCGGGTGTTATCCTATAGCGACTCAGATTCTTGAAAGCATTGGAGTGAATACATTATGACTCGTAGTAAAGTAACGGTGGTTGGCGCGGGTAATGTCGGCGCGACCTGCGCCCACTGGATCGCCAGTCACGAATTGGCGGATGTCGTGCTGATCGACATTCTGGACGGGGTAGCGAAGGGCAAGGCGCTCGACCTGACCGAAGCCAGCCCGGTCATGAAGTACGACCTGAGCATCACAGGCGGCAGCGATTACGCGCTTTCGGCAGACTCGGACGTGGTGGTCATCACGGCGGGCGTGCCGCGCAAGAAAGACCCGGTCACAGGACAGTTCCCAAGCCGTGACGATCTGGTTAAAACCAATCAGAAGATTGTCGGCGACGTGGCGCGGAAAGTGGCGCAGTATTCGCCGAATGCGATTCTGATCATCGTCTCGAACCCGCTGGACGCGATGTGCCATGTGGCGCTGCACGAAAGCGGCTTCCCGGCGAACCGCGTTATCGGGCAGGCAGGCGCGCTCGATACGGCGCGTTACAAGGCGTTCCTGGCGATGGAACTGGGCATCAGCGTGCGTGACATTCACGGCATTGTTCTGGGCGGGCATGGCGACGATATGGTGCCGCTGCCGCGCCATACGTCCGTTGCAGGCATCCCGGTGCGCGAACTGATCGCCGAAGACAAACTGCAAGAGATAATCACGCGCACGCGCAAAGGTGGCGGTGAAATCGTCGGGCTGGTCGGTGTGAGCGCGTGGTACGCGCCAGCAGCCGGAACGGTCGAGATGGTCGAGGCGATTGTCCGCGACCAGAGGCGCGTGATTCCATCAGCGGTGCTGCTCAACGGCGAGTATGGCTACGACGGCATCTACGTCGGCGTCCCGGCGGTGCTGGGCAAGAACGGCGTCGAGAAAGTGATCGAGATGGAACTAAACGACGAAGAAAAAGCGATGCTCGCCAAGAGCACCGCGTCGGTGCAGTCGGTCGTCGGAGTTTTAGGGTATTAACTCGACTGTATAGCAGTTAGGGTATTATAGTAGGGATAGAGTCACTTTCTATCCCTACTGTTCATTTAGGGTACAATGCAGGATATTCTATTCTCAAAATGCCTCTCCCTCCTCATATTGATCAAACAATTCGACAGACATTCCCTGCCTTACTCAAAGAGGGGACAGAATTGCTTGACTTGATGAAGAACAACAATACGCGGGTAATTCGCGGTACTTTCGGGGACGAACGCACTGAGAAAACGGATGTGCCTGATTTATCAGAAATGCATTTTTCAACTCTGAAAACAAAATATTTGCTCTTATTACAGCAACTTTCCCCTGATCGTAACATTTCGATAAGAGACACAATCGCTGATGTGCGAAGTCTTGAAAACCGTATCAGCCATCTTGAGAAGTTGCTAGGGCTAATCAAAGGTATACATTTTGGTTACAAGCGTGGGCTTATTGAGTCCCTAATTGCCGACGAGATTGAGGAAAGGAACGCCACAAGTTATTTAGATCAAGCAACACAATTGTTGCGAGAAGATACATCTGCAAAGTACGACTATATTTCAGCGGCGATACTTACTGGAGCAGTTCTTGAAAACACGCTAAGAAAATTGTGCCAACAGCAAACTCCGCCAGTTGCTACAACTAGAGAAAACGGCTATTTTAAAACCCTTAATCCTTTAATAACAGATCTTCTAAATGCGAAAGTAATCAGCGAAGCTAGAGCTGATCAACTTAAGTCATGGGCTAAACTACGCAACTTCGCTGCTCACGGTGAATTTGAGCAAATTACTCGACCTGAGGTAGAAAGTATGTTGGGAGGCGTGAAAGAATTTCTAGCTGACACTTTATAGGCCAGTTATTATCTTTTGCTCACCTGAACAATTTCGCCTTCGGCGGCGCGAAGCAGGCGTTCCCAGAGGGCTGCACCGATGCCGCTGCGCTCGTAGCCACGCGCGAGAATAACATCGACGCTGGCGTGGTCGAGTTCGCGCATGGCCGCGAACAGCCGTGCCGCAATCTGATCCAGACTTGATCCCAACGAAATGACGACCGCTTCATGACCAGCAAAGGCGGTGGATTCGCTTTCGGGCGCAAGAATGCCGACGCGATAGCCTTCACTAGCGAAGATGCGGGCGTCGATCTGCATCTGCCTGAGAATCGATTCCACTGGCGAACCGTCGCCATAAAAGAGGAGGCGAGCGCGCGGTGAATAGTGCTTGAGCATCATGCCGGGGGCAGGTTTGGCGGCAGCTTCGTCACCCGTGTTCAGGTGGTCAGCGGTGCTGAAGCCCAGCGACTCGAAGGTTTCCGGCTGGACTGCACCGTAGCGCAAAATACGCGGCGGCTCGCTGGTGACATCGACGATGGTCGATTCGATGCCGAAGGTGGTCGCGCCGCCATCGAGGACAATATCGACACGGCCTTGCAGGTCTTCGAGAACATGGGCGACAGTTGTCGCACTTGGTCGGCTGAAGCGGTTGGCGCTCGGCGCGGCAATGGGGACGCCAGCGGCTGCGATTAAGGCGTGGGCGACTGGATGGCTGGGCACGCGCACGCCGACGGTTTCCAGTCCAGCGGACACATTTGGCGGAATGCTGGGATGGCGCTTGAGAATCATCGTCAGCGGCCCAGGCCAGAGCGCCGTTAATTCCTGGGCAATTGGCGGCAATTCGAGCGCGACTGAAGATAGTTGATCGACGGTGGCAAGGTGAACGATCAGTGGATCGACCGCAGGACGTTCCTTAGCGCTGAAGATGCGATCTACTGCATCCGGGTCGGTGGCATTCGCGCCGAGGCCGTAGACGGTTTCGGTGGGGAAGGCGACCAATCCGCCGGAACGGATGACGACCGCCGCCTGCTCGATCAGATCGCTTTCGGGATGTTCAGGGTTCACGCGCAGGACGCGCGTTTCAGCAGTATAGGACATGGATTCAGCAGCACTTTCGACTGGAGTGTTCTGGATTAAGGCGCAGCGCGTTTGTCGTTGAAGCGCCAAGTGTCGCTGGCGGAATCATAGACGAGTTCGAAATAGGGATTACTATCAACGCCGGAGCGCGCGCCTGTGTTCATGACGTAGTAGATTTGCGCGTAGACGACCGCGTGATCTGGCGTTTGGGAGACAATGCTGACCGTGCCGAAATCGACGTAGTTGACACTGTTCCACCAGTTGACGTAGCCCGTGTAGTCGTAGTTGGGCGCGCAGCAGTTGAATTTCTGCTTGAAGGTGTCGGTCAGCAAAGGCCAACTGAGATCGTAGCGCTGCTGGCTGACGTATTGATAGTAATTTCGAATGGCCTGATCGGGCGCGGGACGAACGGATGATTCTGGCGTCGCGGTGGGCGGCGGCGCAGTGTTGATACCCGGCAGCGGTGTAGGTGCAATGGCAATGATGGTTTGTGTCGGACTCTCAACAACGGCGGCTTTGGGTGTCGCAGTGGCGGTATGCGAGGAAATTCCGCTCGAAAACCAGATCAGCACAGCAGCGGCAGCGACCGAAAGCAGGGCGCAGCCCGCCAGCACGACCAGGACGGCGCTGCCCCCAATCAACCAGATGGGGCGGATACGCGGCGGTGGCGGTTCAGGCAGCGCCATCAGTTGAGCTGCGCTCCGATAAACTGGTCATAGCCGCGCAGAAACTCTGCGAGGGTCACCGGCTTGCGTCCCTGAAGCTGAAGCCGATCCGGCACATAGAGTCCCGCGCCTGTGCCGATTGCCGCCGCGTCATTGCGGGCGTTGACGACCTGACCGGGGGCGGCACTCCCTTCGAGGAGATGACCGCTCAAAATTTTCAACTGCTGACCGTTCCAGAGTGTGTAGGTTCCCGGCCAGGGCGTGAAAGCGCGGACGGTACGCTCAATCTGCGCGGCGGATTGCGTCCAGTCGATATGGCCTTCTTCTTTTCGGATGCGCGGCGCAAGGGTTGACTGCGAATCGTCCTGCGGCTGCGGCTGAATTGTGCCATCCAGATAGCCGGGTAGTGTCTCGATGAGCAGGTCGCTGCCGAGTTCAGCCAGTTTGTCGTGGAGCGAAGCGCCGGTTTCGTCGGTGGCAAGCGGGATAGCGCGCTGACGGAGCATGGGGCCGGTATCAAGTCCGGCATCCATACGCATGATGGTGATGCCTGTTTCGGCGTCGCCTGCGCGAATGACGGCCTGAATCGGCGCTGCACCGCGCCAGCGCGGCAGCAGCGAGGCATGAACATTGACCGAACCATGCGGCGGGAGGTCGAGGACGGCCTGCGGCAAAATCTGCCCAAAGGCGGCAACGACATAGACATCGGGCGTCCACTGCCTGAGAATTTCGATGGCTTCGGGGCGACGAATCTTTTCGGGTTGGAACACCGGGATTCCAGCATCGAGCGCGACCTGCTTGACGGGCGACATTTGCACCTGTTTACCGCGCCCGGCGGGGCGATCCGGCTGGGTGACGACGCCGATGACACGAAAGCTGGCGATCAGGCGCTTGAGCACAGGCACGGCGAAATCGGGCGTGCCCATGAAAACAACGGAATTGGATTGAGGACTGACGACTGAGTGCTGAGTCAAAAATAGTTCCTTGCGTTGTGATTATTTATTTGAATGGTTCATTTTACCGCGTCTGGCGGAGTTCGGTCTAGGCTGTTAAAATCTTTAAAACGTTTGTGCGATGATGTGGGATTATGTCGATAGCAAAAAACTGGCTGGTGGCACCGTCTGCTGAACAACACGTTTTGCAGCGGTTTCGCGGCATGAGTCCGGTTCTCGCACAAGTCCTGTATAACCGGGGCTTGGTCGAACCCGACCTGGCTTACGATTTCCTGAGCGCGAATGATCTCCAACCGGGCAGCTTTCTGGCGATGAAGGGCAAGAAGCTGTCGATTGACCGGGCACTGGCGCGGATTCGCACGGCGATTAAGCGCAAAGAACTGGTCGTCGTTTACGGTGATTTCGACGCCGACGGGGTGACTTCGACGGTGCTGCTGGTGCAGGCGCTCAAGGCGCTGGGTGCGAACGTGCATCCTTACATTCCGCATCGCGTCGATGAAGGCTATGGGCTGAACAGCGAAGCGCTGCTGAAGCTGGCGCGGCGCGGCGTCAAGCTGGTGATCACGGTGGACTGCGGTATTCGGTCAGTGCAGGAAGTCGAAGATGGCAAAGCTTACGGCCTCGACCTGATTATCACTGATCATCATTCGGTTGGCGCAGATGTGCCGGACGCGCTGGCGGTGATCAATCCCAAACTGGATGACTGCGATTACCGTGAAGATATGCTGGCGGGCGTGGGCGTTGCCTATCGGTTGGCGGAAGCGCTGCTGACAATTGAGGCGGGCAGCGGGCGCAGCAGTGTGCCGATTAGCCCGAATGATCTGCTGGATCTGGTGGCGATTGGCACCGTCGCCGACCTGGTGCCGATGAATCGCGCGGAGAATCGGCTGCTGGTCAAGCGCGGGCTGGAAGTGATCAACCGCACCCAGCGCCCCGGTTTACGCGCTCTGATCAATGTGGCAGGGCTGAAGGCCGGAAACGTCAGCGCCATCAATATCGGCTTCGGGATTGGGCCGCGCATCAACGCAGCAGGGCGGCTTAAAAGCGCGATGCTGGCTTATGAACTGCTGTCTACAATGGACGAAAAAGCCGCTGACGATCTGGCGGTAGAGCTGCACAACCTGAATACGGAACGGCAGGAAATCACGCGTTCAACGCAGGAAATGATCCGCGAGCAGTTGGACGATGCGGATTCGCTGCCGCTGATTTTTGCATCCAATCGCAACTTCAAGCCGGGGATTGTTGGGCTGGTGGCGGGGCGGCTGGCAGAAGAATTTTTCCGCCCAGCGATTGTGATGGAAGAAGGCGATGACGAGAGTCGCGCTTCGTGCCGCAGCATCCCGCAGTTCGACATTACGCACGCACTTGACGAGTGCGCCGCGCTGCTGGTGCGGCACGGTGGTCACGCGCAGGCGGCGGGTTTCACGGTACGCAACGAGAATGTCGTTGCGCTGCGCGACAAGCTGATGACGATTGCGCACAGCGCGCTCGATGGGCAAGACCTTGCGCCGACGATAGAAGTCGATATGGAACTGCATGACGACCGCATCAGCATGGAACTGGCGGCGGAACTGGCTAAGCTGGAACCGACCGGACATGGCAATTCGCCGCCGATTTTCATGACGCGCCACCTGCGCGTGCAGGATTCGCGGACGGTCGGACGGAATGAAAACCACCTCAAGCTGCGGTTGGGTCGCGCCTGGGATGGGCCGCTGGACGCGATTGGTTTCAACCTCGGCGAGTGGATCGGGCATTTGCCGTCTTACGTCGATGTGGCGTATCAGCTTGAAATCAACGAGTGGAATGGTAATCGAACCGCGCAGTTGAATTTGCTCGACGTGCGCGCTTCGGCGGGGCGCTGATGGAAAAGCGACCCCACCCCCGACCCCGCCCCGAATTCAGGGAGGGGTACAGGACGCCGCAACTCCAAATTTGCCTTGTGTTTGAGAAAGTTAGGGGCATGGCGCGCCATTTCCCGACAAAATCCATGATCGTACTGGTCATTCTCTTTTTGCCGATTTTGTCCATGATAATGGTAAGCGCGCAGGAAGCGACGCCGGAAGCAGCAAGCGGCGAAACGAGTCCGTTTGGCGTTGTCGAAGGTTTCTGGCTGCCGGACGAGGTGTGCGCGCTGGGCGCTGGCTGGGAACGAATTATTTTTGACTGGTCGCAAATTCAGCCAAACAGCGCCGATGACTGGAATACACTCAACGTTGATGAGCGCTGGCTGAAAGCGGCGCAAGACTGCCACCGCGAGGTCGTTGCGCTGGTGACGCATACGCCCGCTTGGGCGACGGACGGTACGCCGATGATTGGCGTGCCACGCGGGCTAGCGCTCCTGGTCGAGGATCCCGGCAACGTCTGGGCGAACTTTATGCGTAAAGCAGCGGCTTATTACGCGCCGTTTGGCGTCAAACGGTTCATCATCTGGAACGAGCCAGACATTGAGGCGGGCACTTACGGGTATGAATTCGAGGGCAGCGTACAGGATTACGCTCAACTGGTGCGGGTAGCGTCGCTGGCGGCGAAAGATGGCAATCCTGATGCCCTGATCCACCTCGCCGGAACGACTTACTGGCACGATGTGAATCAGCATCGACGGCTGTACGATGATCGGCTGCTGGAAGCGCTGGCGGCGCTGCCTGACGCGGCGGCGAACGGCGATTTCTTCGACGTGCTGACGCTGCATATCTACTTCCGCGCCGATACTGTTTACACGATTACCCACGAGATGCGCGATTTGCTCAACCAATATGGCCTGAGCGATAAGCACATCTGGATTGACGAGACGAACGCCTCGCCGAATCTCGATCCGCAGTGGCTCGTGACGCGCCCGAACTGGCAGATCACCCTTGATCAGCAGGGGGCGTACTTAGTTCAGGCGGCTGCGCTTGGTTTGGCGGCAAGTGCAGATCACATCGGTGTGTACAAGTTTTATGACTGGGCGCTCCCGACAGGGGCGGAGTCGTTTGGCCTGCTGCGCGCCGACCAATCTCGCCGTCCGGCTTTCGATAGCTGGGCGATGGTGATCGCGCAGATGAAGGACGTGCGAGCGGCAGCACTGGCGCAAACGGCGACAGTGGACGTGGTGCGCCTGCGCCGCGCGGACGGTCAGGCGGTGTGGGTTGCGTGGGCGCGGACGGCTGCCGCGACACAGGTTCAAATCTCCTCATCAGAAAATCAGGCGCAGTTTATCGACCAGTATGGTAAGATCATGACGATGCGACCGCTCAACGGTAACTATACACTGGCGCTCCCCGGCGCGACCTGCAACAAGGTCGATGGCTGTCCGGTAGGGGGGCTGGTGTCGCTGCTGGTTCAGTCGAGCGCAGAGGCAGTCAAGGTAGGGGAAATCACTGCGGCGGGACTCACGCCGCTCGTGTTCGATTGAGGAGACACTGATGGCGAAACAGTTTTCGTATGGTGGTCAGGCGGTGATTGAGGGCGTGATGATGCGCGGGGCGCACAAGGTCGCGGTGGCGGTGCGCAACCCCAAAGGGGAGATTGTCATCCACGAAGAACCGCTCAATGCAACACTCTATCGCGGACGGATTGCCAAGACGCCGTTTTTGCGCGGTTTGGTCGGCCTCTGGGATGCACTGGGACTCGGCACGCGCGCGCTGATGTGGGCGGCGGACGTGGCGCTCGGCGAAGAAGAAGAGAAGGTGAGTTTTAACGGGCCAATCGGTTACGGGACGCTGATCGTTTCATTGGCGTTCGGGATTGGTTTGTTTTTTCTGCTGCCAACGGCGGCTGCTAGCGGCCTGGAGCGCTTGTTCGGCCTGGAACACCAGTCCTTTCTGGTCAACATCCTTGAAGGCGTCGTCCGTCTGGTGCTGATCGTCGGCTATATCGGCCTAATTGGCCTGATGCCGGATGTAAAGCGGCTGTTTGGCTATCACGGCGCGGAGCATAAGACGATCAACGCTTACGAAGCAGGCGCGGAACTTGTGCCGGAAGTGGTCGCCAAGTATCCGATTGAGCATCCACGCTGCGGGACGGCGTTTCTGCTGACAGTCGCCGTGATCAGCGTGCTGGTGTTTTCGGTGCTGGGGCGTCCGGCGTTCATCTGGCTGTTGATCTCGCGCATATTGCTCATTCCGGTGATTGCCGGAATTTCCTATGAGTATCTGGTGTTCACCGCCAAGCACATGAGTAACCCGATTGTGCGTTTCCTGATTATCCCGAACCTGGCGCTGCAACATCTGACGACACGTACACCAGATTTGACAATGATCGAAGTCGGAATCGCGGCGTTCAAGCGGGTGCTGGTGTCGGAAGAAATCCTCAAAGATGAACCGGCGGTGCCTGTGCCGCAAACGATGTCGGAACAGTCGCTGAACCCCTCTGGCGATTAAACAAGCTTTACTGAAGACACCGGGTAAGTTTACGCTCGGTGTCTTTTTTTAGTTTGAAACAGGTAAGTATTATGTGTAAAAGATGCTATCTGACACTCCTGCTGATTCTTTTATACATATTTTCAGCTTGCGCGCCTGCCGCGCCGCAGATTGTCGTACTGCCGACGCTGGCAGTGCTGCCGAGCGCAACGCCCGAACCCAGCGAAACTGCATCACCCACGTTGATTCCGTCGCCTACAGTAACGCCACAGCCGAGTGCCACCGATACCCCGAATTTGGTTGAAACACAGATTGCCCAGTTGAACGCGACCAATGTCAGCAGCCAACTCACGCTCGCGATGCTGCTGACTAAAAGCGCACCGACGAATACACTGGACGTGACATTGACGGCAAGTGAGACGATCACCAATACGCTGCCGCCAAGTCTGACGGCGACGGTTACGCCAATGCCGCCTGCGGTTGTAGCGATGCAGGCGCAGGTGATTTATGCCCGGAGTACCGCGAATTTGCGTACCTGTGCGGCGCAAACCTGCGAGAAGATCGCTCAACTTCAGGCTGGGGAGTCGGTTGTGGCAAACGGATCGATTGAAGGCGAGGCGATCAACGCGGGGCATTCAAGCTGGTATCGGGTCGATTATCGGGGGCAGGCGCTTTATGTCTACGGGCAGTTGATTTCATTCGACGCGCCGACGACGGTTCCCGTCTACATCCCGCCGACGGCTGCGCCGGTTTCGCTGCCGCCCGTGTCCGTGCCACAATCAGGCGGGCATACCGGGGGAGCCAACGGCGCAACCTGTCCAGACATTAAAGCCAGTTGCAGCCAGTTGACGTGTGATCAAGCTTATGCATGTCTGGCAGCGGGACATAAAAATCTGGATCGTGATGGTGATGGTGTTCCCTGCGAAAGCGTGTGTGGCGGTTAAGTGGCTGCTTTCTTTGCCCAGACGATGTATAACGGATCACTGCCGGTGCTTGGTTTTTGCCACGCAGTAATATCGCTCCAGTTGCCTGCATCCTCAAAATAGCGCGTGACCAGCGCCAGATGCTGCGCGTCAGTGGTTGACTGCCAGATGGCGACGGCCTTGGAGGGGAAACAGCGATTTGAGAACGAGACGACGAAGGGCGCTCCCGTTTTCAAGACGCGCTTGACCTCGCGAAAGACCGCCACTGGCTGAGTCAGGTACTGCACCGAAACGGTGCAAAAGGCCGCGTCGAAAACGGCATCCTCGAACGGAAGAGATGGGTCGATGTTCAAATCGTGGACGACATGGCGGTTGAGCTGCGGATTGTCGCGCATCTCCTCGCTGTTCATGCCCAAACCGACAACACGGGCAGGTTTCAGACTGTCGGGCAGATGCGAACGCCAACTGCTCATCAGGTCGAGATAGACGCCACCGGGTGGCAGCAGCAGAGCAAACTGCTCGCGCAGGGCGTTAATCGCGCCGTCGTCGATGTGGACGACTTTGCGCGGCGTTCTGTAAAACAGGCTATCGTCGCTGTTGTCGGGGCGCTGGAAATAACTTTCCGGGAACGGGCTGACGCTCATCGCGACCTCACAGGATCACATTGGTTTGATTGAAGCAGGCGCGGATGAAATTATGATGAACCAGAGCTAAATATTCTGTAGGCTGATATGCGTATAGGGGTCGGTGGTGTAGACACGATAGACGACGTGTCCAGCGAAACTGAGTGTGTCGCTGATGCGGTCGCGAAGGGCAGGATGGGTGACGAGCGCCAACACTTGATCGCGTTTCACCCAAACGACTTCACTACTTTCGGAGCTGGGCGTGAGATCGCCAGAGATATACGTTCCCAGAAATGTGAAAATTACTTTCGTCGGTACTTTGATATTCGAGTAGACACCAGTCAGCAGGCCGATGTTGGCACGAACGCCCGCTTCTTCGTGGATTTCGCGCTGAAGCCCGTTGATGAGCGACTCGCCGACTTCGATTTGCCCGCCGGGGATTTCCCAGCCGCGCTTGGGACTGTTAATCAGGAGGATTTCCCCGTCTGCGTTGGAAATCAGGGCGCAGGCGGCGACGATGTGCATCGGTGGCTGCATCAGAATTCCTTTAAGCGAGAGACTGCAACCGCATCCAGCGCGTCAATCCTCCGCCATGCGTTTGAGTTCGTAGAGCTTGGTCAGCGCTTCGATAGGACTGAGATTATCGACCTGCATGGCTTTGAGGGCGGTCAGCGCGGGATTGGGTGCGTCATCGAACATTTTCAACTGACCGGGATTCTGTTTTTGGCGCTTTTTCGACGCGGGTTCAAAGTCGCTGCTTTGCTCCTCAAGCTGCTTGAGTAGTTCGCGGGCACGCTCGACAACAGGGCGGGGCAAGCCTGCCAACTGGGCGACATGAACGCCGTAGCTGCGATCCGCGCCGCCGGGCAGAACCTTGTGCAGAAAGACGATTTCCTCGCCTTCTTCAGTGACGGCGACATTGTAATTGCGCGCGCGAGGCAGAACGTTGGGGAGTTCGGTCAGTTCGTGATAATGGGTGGCAAAGAGCGTCCGGCAGTTGAGGCGCGGGTTGTTGTGAATGTACTCGACGACTGCGCGGGCAATTGCCAGACCGTCATAAGTCGATGTGCCGCGCCCAACTTCATCGAGGATCAGGAGGCTGCGTTTGCTGCTGCCGCTGAGCAGACGGGCGGTTTCGACCATTTCGACCATGAAGGTGCTGTAACCTGCGTGAATCTCGTCCTGCGCGCCGATGCGGGCGAAGATGCGATCCACCATGCCGATGGTCGCTTCGTCAGCGGGGACAAATGAGCCGATTTGTGCCATGAGCGTAATAATTGCCACTTGGCGGATATAGGTCGATTTGCCGGACATATTCGGCCCGGTGATGATGTGAATGCGCGACATGCTGTCGAAATGGGTGTCGTTGGGGACATAACGCACACCGCCGTCGAGCATCCGCTCGACGACCGGATGCCGCCCATCCTTAAGGATCAGCAGGTCATCCTGCGTGAGTGTCGGGCGAATGTAGCCCTCGCGTACAGCAACATCTGCCAGGGAGAGGAACGCGTCGAGATGGGCGAGGGCGCGCGCCGTCGCGAGCAGACGTTCGGCGCTGGCGCAGAACTCGCGACAGATGGTTTCGAACAGGCGGCGCTCGACGTCGAGGATTTGCTCCTCGGCGTTGAGGACGAGCGTCTCATATTCCTTGAGTTCGGGCGTGATGAAGCGTTCGCCGTTCACAAGCGTTTGCTTGCGGATGTAATCGTCAGGAACCTTATCGGCCTGTGCGCGTGACACTTCGATGTAGTAGCCAAAAACTTTGTTGAAACCGACCTTGAGGGTGACAATACCGCTGCGGCGGCGCTCCTGCGGTTCAAGGTTGGCGATCCAGTCGCGAGCGTCGCGGGTGGCGTTGAGTACGCCGTCAAGTTCGTCCGAGTAGCCGGGGCGAATAATGCCTGTTGTGTTGAGCGTCGCCGGGGTGTCGTCGCTGATGGCGCGGGCAATGTGATCGCTGATCTCGGCACACGGATCGAGACGCTCCGTCAATGCGGAGAGCTTGGGTATCGGGTCAATCAATGAGGCGATGATGGGCACAGCTTCGAGCGTTTGGCGCAAGGCGAGCAAATCACGGGGGCCAGCTTTGCCAATCAGCAGGCGATTGGTCAGGCGTTCGAGATCGCTGACGCTGCGCAGACATTCGTGGAGTTCGGCGCGCAGGGTTTCGTCTTTGGTCAGCGCTTCGACCGCATCGAGGCGAGCGTTCAGGCGCTTGAGATCGAGCAGCGGTTGGGTGATCCACGAGCGCAGCAGACGCGCGCCCATCGCTGTAACGGTGCGGTCGAGCGAGCCGAGCAGACTGCCTTCGGATTTTCGGCTGCGGATGGTTTCGGTGAGTTCGAGATTGCGGCGCGTGAATTGATCGAGCACCATAAAATTGGCGGTTGAGTAGGCGCGAACGGACGTGATTTGGGTAAGCTGCCCCTTTTGCGTCTCGCTGAGGTAGTAAAGGGTCGCACCCGCCGCACAGATGGCGCTGTTCAACTCACCAATACCGAAGCCATCGAGGGCACGGACGTTGAAATGACGGGTTAGCAGGCTTTCGGCGTTAGCACGCTCGAACCGCCAGTCGGCGACGGGCGTAACATGAATGCCCGCCGGGAAGGTCACGCCGCGTTCGACCCAGGCGGCAGGCATGATGACTTCACGCGGGGCGAGGCGCGCCAGTTCTTCGAGGACGAGGATACCCGCGTTATCGCCCTCCAACTGGGTGACGGCGAATTCCCCGGTTGTGATGTCGGCGTAGGCGAGTCCAGCGGTTGTCCATGTGCCCGACTCCAGTTCGCCGATGGGATAAATTGCCATCAGGTAATTGGGTTTGTCTTCAGACAGCAGTTCCGGCTCGATAATCGTGCCGGGGGTAATCACGCGCGTGACTTCACGTTCGACCAGCCCGCGACCATTTGGCTCGGTTATCTGTTCGCAGACGGCGACGTGATAGCCTTTCTCAATCAGTCGGGCGATGTAGCCTTCGACGGCATGATAAGGCACACCCGCCATTGGCACGCGCTCGCTTTTGCTGGCGTTACGTCCGGTCAGCACCAGATCAAGCTCACGGGCAGCCGTTTCGGCGTCTTCGTCGAACATCTCGTAAAAATCACCCAGGCGAAACATCACAATGCAATCGCGATATTTCTGTTTAATGTCCAGATACTGTTGACGGAGCGGGGTGACTTCAGTCATTGTTGGGGTAGCTCACCAAAATTCAACTGGAAATGAACATCTATTCTAACAAACCGCCGAAGAAAACGCACCTTCATCTGGCCTTCAATTCCAGCGAATTTAAGACGGAAATCTTATAGACTTCAAATTGAAGCGCGTTGCGGGTCATGTTACAATGCTCCTATGTTAATGCTGCTTGATTTCCGCGTGCGCCAGCGCGATTTCCTGCTCGAAATCTCGCGCGCTATTACTGCCCAACTTGATCTTGGGGAGGTGCTTCGGCGCGTCCTGAATGCATCGGTGGTGATGCTAGGCGGGCAGGTCGGTTTGGTGACGCTGCGCGACGCCAGCGGCGTTTATCGCGTGCGCGCGACGATGGGTGTAGACAGCACACGTGTCGCCGAAATTAACGAGCAGCTTCAGCAGATTTTCGATCCCTCTGGTGAGAAACTAGATTACGATACACTCCACGCCAAGTTAAGCGAGATTGCTGGATCGCTCGATCAGCGGCTTAAGCAGCCGTTCGCGCTGCCGCTGATCTTCGCTGGTGAACCGCTCGGTCTGCTGATCATTTTTCGCGGATTCGTGGCGACAGCAACCGCTGACGACATGCAGGTGCTGGAGAGTTTCGCCGACCAAGCGGCGATTGGTGTGCATAACGCACAGCTCTATGAGCGCATCGACCACGAGCGCAAACGGCTGGCAGCGATTTTGCAGCACAGTGCCGATGGTGTGATGATCCTTGACCCGCTGGCGCACGTTCTAAGCATCAACCACGCGCTGGAGCGCATGACGGGCTGGCGCTCGACGGACGCGGTTGGTCTTGACCACGATGAAGTCATCACCTGGAAGAAACTCGAAAGCAGCGATCTTAAACGAGCGCTGGATGACGGTTGGCCGTTCAATCACGCCGACGATGCGCCCGACTCGCTTTATGTCGAGGGCGATTTGCTGCGTCGAGATGGGCTGACGCTCAGTATTGGTATTGTTTATTCGCCGCTGCTAACTGCGGATGGGCATCTGTCGAATATTGTCGCCAATGTGCGCGACATCACCAATTTTCGGCAAGCCCAGGAGATGCAGAACGTCTTTATTTCGACGATTTCGCATGAACTTAAAACGCCCGTCGCTCTGATCAAGGGCCATGCTGCAACGCTGCGGCGTGACGATGTTGAGTGGAGCAAAGATGTCGTGCGTGACTACTCGGCTGTGATTGAGGAAGAAGCGGATCGGCTGGCGGTGCTGATTGAGAATCTGCTGACGACAAGCAAGATTCAGGCGCAGCGCACGCTCGAACTCAACCTCGATGACGTGCGCCTCGATCAACTGGCAGCGCGGGCAGTCGAGCGCTTCAATACGCAGACCAAGAAGCACCAGTTCAAGCTCACCTTCGCACCCAATTTCCCGGTTATTCAGGGTGATGAACAGCGCTTACGCCAGGTGATCGACAACCTGCTGAGCAACGCAATTAAGTATTCGCCCGATGGCGGGCTGATCGAGGTGGGCGGCATCGTCGGCGACAATGAGATCACGGTCTATGTACGTGATCACGGCGTTGGTCTGACCGAAAGCGATCAGGATCGCATCTTCGAGCGCTTTTATCGTGTGGATGATGCGCTCAGCCGCCGAACGCAGGGAACGGGTCTGGGCTTGTTCCTGGCGCGCTCGATTGTCGAAGCACATGGCGGTTCGATGCGCGTCGAAAGCCAACCCGGAGAGGGTTCCACCTTCTTTTTTACGCTTCCGCAGCGATGAGGCTGCGCTTTCACATACCCCCTACAGGAGAATAATTCTTGCCCCGACAAATGAATCTCAAATGCCCGAACTGCGGTCGTCCGTTCAATGGAACGGTGGATACTGTCATCGATCCTGCGCTTGACCCACAGGCGAAAGCCCGCCTACTCAGTGGTCAGTTGAATACGCTGCGCTGTCCGAACTGCGGTAATCCCGTAACGGTCGCCGCGCCGGTGCTGTATCACGATGCCAGCAAGGAACTGTTGATTGCCTATATGCCGATGGAACTGAACCTGACGAAAGATCAGCAGGAAAAAACCATCGGCGATTTGATGCGTGAACTCAAACTGACTCAGAGTGCGATGAAAGGCTATGTTTTTCAGCCGCGCCGCGCGCTGACCATGCAAAACCTGATCGAACAGGTGCTGCAAGCGGACGGCGTGACGCCTGAGATGATGGAAGAGCAGCGCAATCGTGTGCGGCTGCTGGAAAACCTGATGCAAACGCCGCCGGAAATGCTGCCAGATTTCGTGAAGCAGCATGACGCGGAAATCGACGCGCAGTTTTTCCAGACGATCACGATGATGGCGCAGCGTTTTGCCAGTGAAGGCCGCACGGATGTCGCTGGTCAACTGCTGCAACTTCAGCAGATCATCGCCTCGCTCTCGACATTCGGACAGGAATTGATCGCGCGCAGCCAGGCTGAAGAAGAAACTGTCGCCGAAGTTGCGCAGGAGCTTGAAGTTCTGGGCGAGGATGCGACGCGCGAGGATTTTCTGACGTTGGCGCTGCGCTATGCCGAGGATGATCAGCGCTTGCAGGCGCTGGTTGGGTTGGCTCGTCCCGCCTTTGATTACACCTTTTTCGAGGAACTAAGCGTCAAAATCGGACAAGCCCCTGCCGACCAGCGTGATGGGCTGGAGGCGCTCCGCGACAAGATTCTCGAACTGACGACGGTCATCGATCAGCAGACACAGGCGGCTCTCCAGGAAGCGGCAGGTCTGCTTCAGGAAATTGTGACCGCGCCTGATCTGGATCAGGCGATTGCGGAGAACCTGGAACTGCTAGACGATACGTTCATGGCCGTTTTGCAAGCCAATGTACAGGAAGCCCAGCGGCGCGGCGACCTGAATGCCTCAGCGAAGCTCAAGCAGGTCTACGAACAGGTGCTGACGGCGCTGCGCGGCAACATGCAGCCGGAACTGCGCTTCATCAACGACTTGCTGGGAACTGAAAGCGATGAGGCTGCCAGCACGCTGCTGATGGAGCAGGCCAATAACTATGGCCCGGTTCTGCTCGAGATGATGGATCGCGTCGAGCAGGTGCTGGCGACACGCGGGGACAGCCCAACACTGCAAAAGCTGATTTTCCTGCGTGAACAGGCGGCGCAGGTCTTGGGCTGAAGCGGCGCGGCGTGTGGAAAGAAGCCTACGACTTTCCTACGGGGATAGTAATTTTCACGATCTTCGTGTAATCTCGTTCCCCGACTGCCTGAATAGAAATCGGGCAATGCGCATGAAACCTTAAGTTCAACAAGGATTCGAAATATGCAAGGACGTAGCTACTTTCCACGCCGCGCAATTCTGCTGGCTCTGCTTGCAACGCTGATACTCACCGTCGGGCTTTTCCAGAGTAAGCCTATTCAGGCGCAGACTGTGCCGACTGCAACACCAAGCGATCCACTGTGGATCGCCTTTTCGAAAGTGCGTGATGGACTGGAGAGCAAGTTCCATACCGACCTGACGATTGTTCGCAACTGGCAGTACACCGAGCAGGCGTTTGATGGTGGCATCGACGACTGCGTGAAGGCGATTGATCCTTCACAGGCGCATCAGCTTTACTACGGCTGGCGCTTCGTCATTACGGGGATGGATGGTCGTCAGTTTGAGGGGCGCTCAAGCTTCGACGCGACGATCACGACGGCCTGTGATACGGTGACAGCGGCGGCTGCTGCGACAGCGGCTCCGGCTGTTAACGGTGATTTGCCTGCGGCAGTGGCGGGCAGCGCCAATATGAACGGCTTCGAAGTTGGCGGTCAAGTGCTTCAGTTGAATTCGAACACGATTAGCCTGATGAATCGTGCAGGTATGAAGTGGGCCAAGACGCAGATTCGCTACTCGCTTGGGCAAGACCCCAGCGTCGCGTCGGGCTTCATTGCTCAGGCGCACGGCGCAGGTTTCAAGGCGCTGCTGAGCATCGTCGGCGACAAATCACAGATGGGCGATTACAA
The DNA here is from genome assembly GCA_034432495.1 of Anaerolineae bacterium. Classification (GTDB taxonomy): domain Bacteria; phylum Chloroflexota; class Anaerolineae; order Aggregatilineales; family Phototrophicaceae; genus Flexifilum. The sequence goes on from DAOUCB010000023.1 coordinate 32,134, forward strand.
CAGTTACATCAGCAGCTATGCCGGGTTTGTGGGTGGCGTCGCTGGTTTGGGAGCGGATGCCATCGAAGTCTGGAACGAATCGAATATCGACCGTGAATGGCCTGCCGCGTCGATCAATGGTGGGACGTACACTCAGCTTCTGGCTGCGGCCTACAACGCCATCAAGTCGAAGAATGGCGGCGTTATCGTCATCAGCGGCGCTCCTGCGCCAACGGGCTATTTCGGTTCTGCGGGCTGTGGTTCTGGCGGCTGCAACGACGATGTTTACATGCAGCAGATGGCGCAGGCAGGGGCAGCCAGCTACCTCGACTGCGTAGGTCTGCACTACAACGAAGCAATCATCGCGCCGACCCAGAACAGCGGCGACCCGCGTGGTGGCTACCCGACTTACTATTTCAGTTCGATGCTTCAGCGCGGCTACTCGCCCTTCGGCGGAAAACCCGTCTGCTTCACCGAACTGGGTTATCTGTCGGGGCAGGGTTACAGCCAGGCCATCCCGGCGAACTTCGCCTGGGCAGCCAATACGACAGTCGCGCAGCAGGCTGCATGGCTGGCTGGTGCGGCGACGGCTGCCGCTCAGAGCGGTCACGTTCGTCTGATGATTGTCTGGAACGTGGATTATCCCTACTTCACGGCCGACGACCCTGTGGGCGGCTATGCAATCTTCCGTCCCGACAGCTCGTGCCCAGCCTGCGATACGCTCGGTCAGGTGACGAAGTAGTTATCCGCAACACGATTTAAATCATCCAATGAGCGGGCGACCTGTTTACGACAGGTCGCCCGTTTTTGCTTTAGTCTCCGGCGAGGGGTAGCACGTCGAGATCGTAGGCACGCAAGCGCTCGTGATACTGCTGCATGACCGGATGCCCGTGATCTTTAAAATGGCCTTTAACGTGCTGGTCGTCGAGTTGGGCGGCGCTGTGCGGCGTCAGCATTTCCCCTGCGAAGCGGCGCAGCTTACGCCGATATTCCCACTGTTCGAGTGCATCGCCGATGCGACCGCCGAGCAGAAATTCAGCGATTTGCTTCAGCCAGCTTGCCTGTCCTGACGGTTCCGCTTCCACGTAAAATGGCGCAACCGCGTTGGGGAGGTAGTCGTCTACCCAACGATTCTGGGCGCGCATCGTTTCATAAAGCTCGCGACCGTACATCGGAACCATCTGCGTGACTTCGTGGGCTACAAATAAATCATGTCTGTCCTGGGCGAGCGCGCTTTCTGCCAGCAGATAATTTGGGCAGACGACGATGCCACGCCGTTTTGCCAGCCTAACCAGCACAATCGCAAAAGCGCGCGCCAGCCAGACACGACCCGGCGCGGTCACCAGCACATAATCAAGGTCATCATCGTTAGCCGCGGCGTTGCGCATCGCTAGCGCGCCCGTGAGCGCGACCATGCGTACAAACGGCAGGCGTCCCAGCGCATGACCATAATTCAGCGCCAGCGACCACAGTTTGAGCGAGGCGCTGTCGCGCTCGATGCGCAGCGGAATCAATGCCTGATGTCCCGCGCAGACAATGTAGGGCGGATGAATATCAAGTTCCTGTTTGAGAAATTTAGACGACGCGAGCGCCTGCTCCACCTGTGCCTGACTGATGGGAGTCTCGGCGATTAAATAGTGGTGGAGTTCTGTGCGCGTGAGGGGAAAATTGAAGATGTCGGCATAGATCACTGTACGCAGGATTGCTTCTTCAATGTGAGTCAGGGATGACAAAGAAGCCAAAATTCTGCCTTTCGTGTCAGCTCCAGTTCCACAGCCAGAAATTGGTGTAACGGCAGGCGGTCGTGTTGGGTTCGAAGTTGACGACGGCGATGCCGACCTCACCCTCCTGCGCTGGATTATCTGTAGAGCCAACCAACTGCCTGTCGATGTAAAAATATATTGTATTATCGTTCGCAACTACCAGCAGTAGATGTGTTCCGGCAGAAATTGCCTCATTTGTCCCGAAAATTCCAGGGCTGAAGCTGTCGCCTGTGCGTTTGGAAACGCCATATTCTCCAGTTTGGTCAAGATAGGCGAGGGTGTAATCGGTGTCGTTCTGGTAGCGAAAGACCAGGCCACAGCCGGCTGGGCCAGGGCCAGCGGCGCTCAAGTTGACCGTTGTGCCGAGTGCAAAATTGGTATAGCGTGTCCCGCGCCCCAGCATCATGCGGTTGATGCCCGGACGCGCGTATTCGACGGAACTTTCGGGCAGCGTGAGCGTCATTTGCCCATTGGCTGATACAACGTGATTACGGGTCAGCGCCTGAACCGTCTGCCTGCCATCGCCTGCCTGGACTTCCTGCGGGATCACGTTCGCGCCATCGACGAGTGTTGGCATCGTGACGATCAGATCGTCAAAGGTCGCGCTGCTTTGGCTGGGAGTGGACGAGTAAGGGCCAGCCATTAACCCGATCTGACCGGCTTCTTGCAGCGTGCTGTCACTGGTGCTGCCGATATAGCCACTATTGTAGAAAAAGTCGAAGCCAACACCCTTTGCTAGCACCGCCAGCGTGAAAGTGGTCGCGCCGGGGACGACATTGGGATGTGATGTCCAGTCATGAATCACGGTTTCTGTGCCATTCTGGACGAGGGTGAAGCGCCACAATCCTTGCGAGTTGATCGAGAGCAGGTAATATGAGTTGCCGACGCGGCGCACCGCCATTCCAACGACCCATCCGCCGGGATCGGTCACATTGACGACGCTGGCCTGAGCATAGACATCCGTCAGCGCGGCGCTTGAAGGATCAAACGCCAGACCATTGTTCTGGCGCATCCCCTGACCATTCATTTGTAGCTGATCATTCGACTGCTGAAGGCTGACAGTTGAATCCAGCGCTTGCCACTGACTACTGCTGAAATCATCGTTGTAGGCAGATATGCTGTAGCCGGGCAGCATAGTCAGCGTGTAATCGCCATAGGTGCTGTTAAAGCCACTGACCGACAGGGTATAAGTGTCGGTGCGCGGCATCGTGATGGCTTCGATCAGCGGGTCGAGGCTGTTTGGATAGTCATAATCGTCGCTGCTGATGACTTCGCGTCCGCTGCTGTCGGTCAGAGTCAGCGCGGCGTCAAAATCTTTGGATTGCGCATGGAGCGCGAACGACAAAACCGCGCCATTCTGCGCGGAAAATGTCCAGATATTGCTGCCGTTCGGCGGCACACTGCCGCTGACAGGCGTTAGTAAGCTGAGCGCCGTCTGAGCCTGCGCGGGAACGGTAAACGCGAGCAGGAGGACGGCTAACAGCGGCAGTGTGATTTTCAGGTTGTGGGTATCCATTCAGAGAACTGGGTTTTAAGCCGGGTGATATAGGTGATAAAGTCGGTTGGCGTCATCTCTGCGCCAAACATCCAGCGATGATTTTCGGCATCGCGCAGACGGCGCTGCTCCCCGGCGAGGCGTAAATCTTCGCGGGCATCATCCTGGCTCTTGCCTTTGCGCTTGGCGATCAGTTTTTTGAACTGGTCAGCGTTATCGAGCGTCTCAACCTGGTTGGGTGACATAAAGGTATAGACAGTCAGATATTCGTTTTCGTGCTCAAGCGCGCAGGCCAGCATCGACCAGCCTTTTGGGACGCGAGCGCGCTTGCTGATCTTGAACGTCCAGAAGTGAGTGTTGACCGGGTCTTCAGCGAGCATTTCATGCTGGAGTTTGGACTTATTCAGGATTTTGACACCATCTTTATCAATCTGCACGACGCGCCCGCTGGGCCAGCGGGTTTTAAGGTACCGTTCCAGAAGGGCGGTCACTCCGTAAGCGAGGCCGAAGCCCAGCAGTACGGCGAGCAGGCTGAAACCCTCATTCGGGATAACAGTGCTAAAAATCAGGAAGCCACCGACCCAGACTGCAATAAAGGTCAGGACAATTGCCAGACGCATCGCGCTGTGTTCCCGATCAACCGGAATAACCAGCGTGTTTTCTACAGCTTCCGTGTTCACGGTTTTTAATCCGTTTCTGTGCGGATGCGGCGTGTCAGAAAAATCACGCGCGATTCGCGCATATCTGCTGGCTCGACAGCTTCCAGCCGAGTGTTTAAGAGACCGATTATGCCGAACCCTGCTCGCTGAAGCAAGGCTGTCGCGACCTGAATCGGAAATCCGCGCAGGATTCGGACGGCACGGCGGCGTTCCCAGTTATTTCCACCCCGTTCAAAGATGGTGTAACTGCCTGCGCTGGCCTGACGATCATAGTCGAAGCGATTGCTGAGATAAACTGACAGATCATCGGTATCCGCGATGATACCGCTTTCGTTATCGCGCTGCGCCAGCCCTTCAATCGTGTGCAGATCGAAAATAAACCACTTGTCAGCGGCAAGAATATGCGAGACAGACTTGAAGATGGTTTCCAAATCCCGCAGGCTGTTGAGTTCGTTCAGGACATCGAGCGCCAGCACGAGATCGATGTCATGCAAATCGCTGAGCGCACGAATATCGCCTTCCAGCAGTTGATAGGTGATGCCGCTGCCGGGGATCGAATTCTGGGCGATATTCAGCATCGACGGTGAATTGTCGATGCCTGTGATGTTATAGCCGTGATTGGCGAACCAGCGAACACTCGCGCCCGTACCGCAGCCGAGATCGACGGCGCGTCGCCCGGTTAAGTCATGGGATTGCGCAAAGTCTATCAGGCGCGAGGTGAACGTTTCCGCGAAGGCCGCCATACCAAGCGTCTCATATATGGAGGCCAGGGCAGCATAATCGTCGCTCATGAGCATTCCTCGCTATTGGCGCACGAACAAAGGTGCATAAGTATAAATCAGGTCAAGCGACGGACTGTAAATCACGACGCTGTGATATTGCGACAAATCATCAATACTGACAAGTGGATAATTCTGACCGCCATAACTACTTTGCAGCGTACCCACGTCCAGTTTATCGACGCCATTCACGGTCATATCGGCAGACGTTTTCGGTGCGTCAGCGGCAGTGAGATAAATGTGTAAATCTGGCCCGTTCATGACACTGAAGCCATCGAAACGCATGGTCAGGGCATTCGTGGCATCCTGAAAGATGTTGACAGTGCCCTGTCCATACTGGATGGCATTGATTTGCTGAAACGTTCCGCTGGCAACGGTCACTGGAGCATTGAGTTCCGGCATGGCCTGCTGGTCGGTAGGTACCAGAATTCGCGGTGACAGTGCTGCCGTCACCATTGCCAGCGCTTTATCAGGGTCGGTTTGCGCAAGCGCTAGAAAGGCGCGCTGCTGTTCCTGCGGAAAGCGAACAAAGTCTGACTGCAAACGCGGGTCGAGGCCAGGAAAGGCTTCGGCGGCGACTGGCCCTCGATTTTCGACTATTGGCTGCCAGAGTGGAAACGTGAACGTTGCGACGACCAGCACAGCGCCCAGCAGCATCAAAAAAATTCGGAGACGCATCCTGATGGCTCGCTAAGGGCGACGCGTTGGCATGTAATAGCCTTGGCCGGGCGCGGTGACAATATAGGTGGGGTAACGTGGATTGTCTTCGAGCTTCTGACGCAGGCGGGAAATGTTGACGCGCAGCACCGAATAATCGCCCTCGTAGTTTTCGCCCCAGACGGTGCGCAAAAGCTCGTCGTGGGCTATAACTTGACCGGCACTGCGCATAAGCGTGACCAGAATCCCATATTCGACGGGCGTTAGGTGCAGCTTCTTGCTGCGCATAGCGACCTGCCGCCGTGCCATGTCCAGTTCGAGGTGGCGGACGCGCAGGCGCGTATCCGCCGGAGGTGTCCATTCAACGACGCGGCGCAGCAGCGCGTGAACGCGTGCGACCAGTTCTTCCGGCGAGAACGGCTTGACCACGTAGTCATCCGCCCCTTCTTCGAGCGCGATCACCTTGCTGCGATCATGGGTTGCGCCGCTGATGACAATCATCGGCAGCAGCGAATTGGCACGCACCTGGCGCAGTACTTCCAGGCCGTTCATGTCAGGCAGGTTCATATCCAGCAAGACAAGATCGGGCTGCGCGTTGGCAATCTCGCTCAGGGCGATTTCACCTGTGTCGGCAGTCACGGCACTGTAACCGGACGTTTCCAGCAGTTCTGTCACGAAATCAGCGGTGTCGCCGTCGTCTTCGACAATCAGGATTAATCGATTTTGTTCGGTGCGTGTCTGCATAGTCGTTTTCCGGTAAACGGAGTTACGGGTTTAAAACGTTAGCTGAACCTATCCGTAATTAAAGCATACATCCTGTTATTTTCGCAATCTCGTATTTTACACGTTTCTCACGTTTTGCGCACGGCGCATGTTTTGAGGGAGCATCTTAAAAGAAAAACGCCCGGGGCATGGCTCAGGCGTTCTCACATGGGCGCAACAGGACTCGAACCTGTAACATCTGTCTTGTAAGGACAGCGCTCTGCCATTGAGCTATGCACCCGATAGGTAACATTTTACCTACGAGAAGGGGTTTAATCAATGCCCCAATACTATAGAGTCTTATTTTACAGCTTCGGCAAGGTGACGCCGGTCTGCCCCTGATATTTACCTTTACGGTCGGCGTAGGAGACTTCACATTCTTCGTCGGCTTCCAGGAACAACACCTGTGCGATGCCTTCGTTTGCGTAGATTTTTGCCGGCAGGGGCGTCGTGTTGCTGATTTCGATGGTGACGTGGCCTTCCCAACCTGGCTCAAACGGTGTGACGTTGACGACTATGCCAGCGCGGGCGTAGGTCGATTTTCCCAGGCAGATGCAGAGGACGCCGCGCGGGATGCGGAAATATTCGACCGAACGTGCCAGCGCGAACGAGTTCGGCGGGATGATGGCGACGTTGGTCTGGATGTCCACGAACGAGTCGGTCGAGAAGTTTTTTGGGTCAACCACTGCTGAATAGACGTTGGTGAAAACTTTAAACTCGTCAGTGATGCGCAGATCATATCCATAAGAGGACAGCCCGTAGGAGATCACACCGTCGCGCTTGAGGCTTTCGGTAAACGGCTCAATCATGTTGTGTTCGTGTGCCATCTTGCGAATCCAGTGATCCGGCTTGAGTCCCATCTTTGTCTCCATTTAGGGTAGAGTAGGGGCAGGTCTCGAACCCACCCCTACGAAAAATTTGGTTGACTACATCACTTCCGGGGCGGACATGCCCATCAGGTCGAGCGAGCGCTTGAAGGCCATTTGCGCCGCGCGGAAAAAGCGCAGCCGGGCCTTGGCAACTTCCGGCGGAACCTCGCTGTGCAGTACACGCACATTGTCAAAGACCGGATGGAAGGCGTTCGCCAGTTCGAGCGCGTAGAAGGCGATGCGGTGCG
>DAOUCB010000024.1:0-5368 GCA_034432495.1 Anaerolineae bacterium
CATGATGGACGTGAGGATACAACCATCGACCGAAGCTTGCAGTAACAAAACCTGAATGATCGAGACTAATCACATTGGATGACATCGACGCGCTGGTCGAACTCGTGCGGGCGCTCGATGCCGACGCGATTTTCCTCGATACCATGTCGAGCGCGGCGGCTGGCCTGCGCGAAAAGCTCGATGCGGTGCGCCCCGGCGTCACCCTCGAAAGTGAGACACTGATGCCGCTGGAACGCATGGACACGCATCCCTCATCGTGGGCGCAGGGCTTCACCGATGTGCCGGGCGTGCTGCGCAACAAGTGGTTCGAGCGGCGGCACATGCAGCATCGCATTCGCCGCTGGCAGCACGACCACACACCGGAACTGCACACCGCTTGGATGAACGGGACAGGCATGGTCATCTGGGAGAACGTTTTCGGCACGCCGATATTGTGGAACGAGCGCGATAAGTCGATGTTGCGGGCAATGGTGGGTATCCAGCGCCGTTACCCTGACCTGTTCAGCGGCGAAGGCTGGACGCCGCTCGTCCCAACGCTGAATGATCGCGTCTATGCGAGCCTCTGGGAAGATGACAAGACTCGCCTGTGGACACTCGTCAACGCGTCCGACTCGCCGATTTCCGGCGAATTGCTTGAAGTGCCGCACCGGGATGGCGACCGCTATTACGATTTGATTCGCGGCGTCGAATTAATGCCACACTTTACGGATCAGTTCGCCCGTCTTTCCGCCCCTATCCGCTCGCGTGGCGTGAGCGCTTTTCTGTCTGTCGCAGCGTCAGTTTCCGACCCATTTTTGCACGAACTGGCTGCCCTCGACGCGCGGGCCAACTTCGACCCAACACCGAAGAAAGTCCGCCAAACGCTGAAGCCAGCGCCTAAAACGGATCGCTATGCAGCGTTGGAGATTCCGACAGGTACGCTGGTTGTTCCTGCAAGCGTGAAAGCTGATCTTCAGGCGAGTGGACATATACCCGAAGCGCCGCCGGAGATGGTTGCTTTCCCCGCTTACACTGGAGAAATGAACGTCACCTTCACCGTCCGTGAGTGCGACTTCACCGATGTTCCTGGCGTCGCTTACCCTCGCCTCAATTATGAGAACCTGCATCGACCGTTCAGCTTCACCCGGTCAATAGAGATACGCCCCTTCGCGCTCGACATCGTTCCGGTGACCAATCTCGAATTTGGCGATTTCCTCTTTTGGGCGAACTATAGGCCGACGCATCCTGAAAATTTCCTCGCCCACTGGCGCAGCGATGGCATGATTCCGGCGGGGCTAGAGAATCATCCGGTGGTCAACGTCAGCTTGGAGGATGCCCGCGCCTACGCAAAATGGGTGGGCAAGCGTCTGCCGACTGAGGAAGAATGGCAGTTTGCCGCGCAGGGGGTTGAAGGGCGACGCTATCCCTGGGGCGATCTGTGGCAGCCAACTTTCTGCAATCACGGTCAATTTGACGGCACGACGCCTGTGCAGCAGTTCCATGAAGGTGTTACGCCGGAGGGGATTTACGATTTGTGCGGCAATGTCTGGGAATGGACGGAGAGTGAACGCAGCGACGGACGCACACGCTTTGCCATCCTCAAGGGTGGATCATATTATCGCGCACTCGGCTCGGAATGGTACGCCGACGGCGGGGCGCAGCCGAACGATTTCGCGGCGAAGTTCCTGCTGATGTATCCCGGTCTGGATCGCTGTGCGACGATTGGCTTTCGCTGCGCGGTCGATCTCAACTGATTAGCCGCCAGCGTCGATGAAATCCGTCAGAAAGTTCAATCCCTCTTGAAAGCCGCGTGTCCACACGTCCCAGTCGTGTCCGCCATCGTAGACGCGAAACTCAGCGTTGATACTGGGGATACGCACCACCTGGTTGTAGAGAAGATGCGCCTCGATGTCCAAGTCGTGCAGCCAATCTTCGGGCTTCGGATTGTGATACTCATCGTCGCCGACGGCAATGAACATGGAGAGCGAAAAGCCGCTGTGCTGAAATGAGTCGAGTAGGGCAGGATAGTTCAGGCTTTGATAAGTCGCGTCGTCAAACAGCAAATCGCCTTTGCCGAACGCGCCGAACTCACGGGTGCTGGAATCGCTGGGCGGGAGCGGCGTATAGACCGCCGGACTGAGGATGAGTGCGGCGGCGAACTTGTCGGGATGGGCGAGTGCATAGCGAATGGCCCCGTAGCCGCCCATCGAGTAGCCGCCGATCAGCCGCCCATTTCGACTGCTCAGCGTGCGATAGGTCGCGTCGATGTGCGGGATGAGGTCGCTGAAGAAAGCCGTTTCGACAGCTTCGGCGGGGTAATCTGCGCCTGTATAAAGCGAATCGACGTAGTAACTGGCACGCTCACTCGACGGCATATCCGGCATGACGGCGATTATGGGTGGAATGCCCTTTGCCGCGATCATCTGGTCGAGGGTGCCGCATATGTTGAGCCAGGCATCCATATCGTCGCCGCGCCCATGCAGCAGATAAATGACAGGATAGCGTCGGGCTGAATCGGCGTAGCCTGCCGGGAGATAAAGGTTGTACTGGTAAGCTCGCCTGAGCGTCGCGGACTGGAATTCCTTTTGCATAACGGTGCTTCCCGCATCCTGCGCCTGGATCGGTGCAGCTAAAAGGAGCATCAGCAGCAAAAACAGCAGCTTTATCATTCGAGTTCTTCCGGCAGCCAACCGTCGTATTCGTGATCGCTTGGATGGATGCGGCGCATCGGGCGTTCGCGGGTCTTTTCCTCGTAAATGTGGGCGACCAGCCCCGGTACGCGTGCCATCATGAAGAAGGGATTGCCTAATTCCGGCGGGATGCCGATGTCGAGCAGAACCGCCGCCATCGCGCCATCGACATTGACCGGGAGTTCGCGTCCGCTGCGCGCCATTGCCTCGCCAATGGCCTGTACCATCGTGACCGCTGCGCCAGCGACGCCATTGGTCTGTGCGAGTTCGAGCAGGCGCTTAGTGCGCGGATCGGCGGTGTGAATTCGATGCCCGAAGCCGGGTAAGCGTTTTTTCTCGGCGCGATAACCCGCGACGAGCCGATCCGCCGCTTCGGCAGGCGGCAGATTTTCGGACTGAGCGAGGTCGAGCGCCATCTGGATCATGCGCATACAGTCCTCAACAGCGCCGCCGTGATGCTTGTTAATACTGAGCAGCCCCGCAGCAATCGCGGCGTTAAACGGCGCGCCTGTACTGGCGGCGGTGCGTGCCGCTAGAGCAGAAGGCGGAGTCGCCCCGTGATCAATCGAGGCGACGAAGAGGGAGTCGAGCATCTGACCAATTTCCTGCGAGGGGAGGTTTCCGGTGAGCGCGAGATAAATCGCTTGACTGAACGTAATGCTGCCCATCAGTTCATCCAGGCGATAGCCGCGCAGCCGAATCTCGTTGGGCGCGATTTTTGTGATCGCCGTTTTCCAGTGAAGATTGTCGCTTTCGTCGTCGGCTGCTTTGATCGGCGCGGGTTTAGTGACGGGGCGAACCGGACGTGCCTTCAACACTTCTGCTGTGACGCGGGGAATGTCGCCAAACGACTCGACGATGGTCGCGCCAACATCGCGCAAACGCGCGACTTTGCTCGCGTGAGTACCCCGTTCGCCTTCAATAATCGCACCAGCATGACTGAAGCGCGTCCCACGTTTCGCTGCCTTGCCGCCGATATAAGCAATCAGGGGTTTGGTGAAGCCGCCCGATTCGATCAGCGCGGCGGCGGCTTCCTCCTGTGAAGTGCCGATTTCGCCGAAAAGGACGACGGCCTCAGTTTGCGGATCGGCCTGAAAACGCTTGAGGATTTCGGCGTGGGGCAGGCCGACAATCGCGTCTCCGCCGACGTGAACGAGTGTCGATGCCCCGATACCCGCCTGCGCCAGATAATAGGCGATGCTGGTGGTAATGCCACCGCTGCGGCTGGTCACACCGACAGGGCCGGGGAAGAACCAGTCACGGGCGCTGGCAGCCCGCCCGCCCATCATTCCCAGAACGCCCTGATCCGGGCTGAGAATACCCAGTGTATTTGGGCCGACGAAATGGGCATCTGCGAGTTTCGCTGCCGCGTCGATTTCAAGAACATCGTAGATTGGCACGCGGTCAGGGACGATAACAAGCAGCTTGACGCCAGCATCGAGCGCTTCGAGCGCAGCGTCCTTGACCAGCGCTGCCGGAACGAAAATCACACTGATGTCAATCGCTCCGGCTGCATCCCAGGCAGCGCGCACGGTGTCGAAGACCGGGACACCTTCGACTTCCGTTCCGCCTTTGCCGGGGGTGACGCCTGCGACCACCTGCGTATGATAGCCGCGCATCAGGCGTGTGCGGGCTGTCCCTTCGCGCCCGGTGATACCCTGGACAATCACGCGCTTGCCCAGATCAATCAGGATACTCATGTGTTCGCCTCACGGTATTCGTCCAAGCCTTCGATGGGCAAGAAGATGCGTCCGCCTCGTTTGCCGAGAAAATGACACTCGACTTCGCAGGCTAAACATTCAACACAGCCACCGCGTTTGGCTTCATCACGGCTGATATTAAGAACAGGCACGTCATTTTCAAGCGAGAGGATTTGCGGGACACAGTGGGTGATACAGGCTTTCGATTCACAGGTGCGGCAAACGGCATGATCGTAAGTGATTGTGCCGCCTGTAACCGTTTCGAATGTGTAGGGTTCGGTGGCAGCGAGTCGCTCATGGATGGGAATGTCGGCGGCGGGGATGTAACTGCCGATCAGTGTATCAAGCCGCTCCACACATTTATCGGGTGCATCATTGCGTCCATAGGCTTCGACGGGCGCGGGGAATGAGCCGTTAGCACGTTCCAAAATTGCGATGGCCTGATCTTCGAGATTGCCGCCGACGCGGATGACCGCCGGGACGTTGAGTTGATCGTCTATGAAGGCTTTGACAAGACCGCGCGCGGTGTTGAACTGCTCCTGGCTGGCAACGCCGCTGCCACCTGCGTAATAGCCGTCGATGCCCGGTTGGCTGAGGATGATACGCGCCGCGCGATAGACCTTGCTGGCAGAAGGATTGCCGCTGGTATCAACGAAATCAGCAATCTTGAAGCCGTGCGCGAACAATGCGTCCATGTTCATCATGCTGCCGCCGCCGCCTGCGCCGTGAAAGCCAATCACGCGGTCACCTTTGCTGAACTCGGTTTCCATCTGGATAAAATAGAAGGTTCCGCGATAGTCGTTTTTCTCGACTGACCACGCAATCCGCTCAAGTTCGGTTGGCGGGCGGTCGAACTCACGAGCAATTTCGATGCCAAGATCAGGATGGCGGTAAACGGCATAATCATCGACGGTGAAGCGAGCATCGAGCGCCAGTAATTCGCCGCTGTCGGTGAGTGCCAGCGGGTTGATTTCGGCGGAACGGGCTTCGTAGGCGCGG
>DAOUCB010000025.1:0-23445 GCA_034432495.1 Anaerolineae bacterium
AAAGCCGCCCGGTTGCAAAGCCGCAAAAAAGGGGGGCTGATTTTCCAGCATCACGGTATGATTGTGATCGGTTTTTCTACAGTCGGTCACTTTTGATTTTTAACTTTCCACTTGTGACTTATAATCGGCGCAAGCAGAGAAAGGAAGGCGATTTATGCTGGACGCAGAGGCTGTCAGCGAGAAATTATTGAGCGCGGAGGAAATTCGTGCAGCGCTGGACAAAGGCTTAGCCAAAAAATTCACGGGGAAAAAGGTGCTGGTGTTGATCCCTGATCACACGCGGACAATCCCCCTGCCACAGCTTTTCAAAATGCTGGTCGAAGTGCTGGGCGATGCCAGTAAGCTCGATTTTATGGTGGCGCTGGGGACACACCCGCCGCTGGATGAAGACTCGCTCAACAAGCTGGTCGGCATCAGCAAAGAACAGCGGTTGACGCATTATGGCTGGGTCGGGCTGTCGAACCATAGCTGGGACAAGCCGGATGCGCTGGTGCAGATTGGCAAGCTGACGCAGACGAAGGTCAAGCAGATCGCTGGGGCGGCGTGGCATAGGACGCTGGGCGGCGAAGTCCCCGTGCGCATTAACAAGCGCGTGAAGGATTACGACCAGATCATTATTCTGGGGCCGACGTTTCCGCACGAGGTCGTCGGTTTCTCTGGCGGCGCGAAATATCTGTTTCCGGGGATTTCGGGGCCGGAAATGATCAATGTGACTCATTGGCTGGGCGCGCTGCTGACGATCCGCAAGATCATCGGCGTCAAAGAGACGGCAGTGCGCAAAATGATCGACACAGCCGCCGAGTTCGTCAAGACGCCGGTCACGCTGGTGGGGCTGGTCGTTGTTGGTGAGGGGCTGGCAGGCGTGTTCGTCGGTTCGCTCAAGGAAGCCTGGAATGCTGCCGCCGATCTGTCATCCAAGCGGCATATCACCTGGGTCGATAAACCGTTCAAGAAGGTGCTGGCGGTCACGCCGCCGATGTACGACGAATTGTGGACAGCGGGCAAGGCCATGTACAAGACCGAGCCTGCGGTCGAGGATGGGGGCGAGATCATCATCTACGCGCCGCATCTCGACAAAGTGAGCGAGGTACACGGCAAATATATCTACGAGATCGGCTATCACCCGCTGGAATACTTCCTCAAGCAGTGGGACAAATTCAAATCCATTCCGCTGGGCGTGCTGGCGCACAGTACCCACGTTCGCGGCGGCGGCACGTTCGAAGACGGCGTCGAGAAGGCGCGCATCAAGGTGACACTGGCAAGCAAAATCTCGGAAGCGGACTGCAAGAAGCTGTCGCTAGGCTATCTCGACCCGAAGTCGATCAACCTGGCGGATTATCAAGGCAAAGAGGCTGAAGGCATCCTCTACGTCGCTAAAGCAGGCGAGATGCTCTATCGCGTGAAGGAAAAACCGAAGACGTAAACGACAGCCTGAGTAAAAGCGAAAAGATATTTCACCGCAGAGGACACAGAGAAGTAAAAAAGGAAAGATTTAACGCAAAGGCGCGAAGGTAAAAAGAAAGACGCAAAGGAAGGAAATTGAAGGTCAGAGCGTGAGTTTGTTTGCTTCGCTATGCTCGGTGAATGTGTAATTTTTAACACAATCCTATCGTCGGCTGTGACGCGGGCGGGTTAAAAGCAGGTATACTCAATTTACGTTTTTGAACTTTAAGGTGCTTATGGACGACCTGAGCGGTCAGGAAATTCGGGGGTACGTGCTGCGCGAACGCATCGGCGCGGGCGGCTTTGGCGCAGTCTATCGCGCTACGCAATCCAGCGTCGAGCGTGAGGTGGCTGTCAAGATCATCCTGCCGCAGTTCGCCAACCAGCCGGATTTCAAGCGACGGTTTGAAGGCGAAGCCCGTTTGATCGCGCGGCTGGAACATGTCCATATCGTGCCGCTGTTCGATTACTGGCAGGAAGTGGACGGCAGCGCTTATCTGGTGATGCGCTGGCTGCGCGGCGGCAGTCTGCGCCGCCTGATTCGCGAAAAACCGCTCGAATTGGCGCTGACGGCGCGAATCATGGAGCAAATCGCGCAGGCATTGTCGGTCGCGCACCAGAAGGGCATTATCCATCGCGATTTGAAACCCGACAATATTCTGCTGGATGAGTATGAAAATGCCTACCTGAGCGATTTCGGTATCGCCAAAGACAATGTCAGCGATTCGCACCTGACGATGTCGGGCAACACCCCAGGGACCCCCGCCTATGCCGCGCCGGAACAGCTCACGGGACAGGCCGTCGCGCCGCAGACCGATATTTACAGCCTGGGTATCACGCTTTACGAAGCGCTGGCGGGACACCATCCCTTCCCCAAAGCACCGATTCAACATTTACGCGACAACCTGCCGCCGCTGCTGCGCTCAGATGTACCCGCAGGCGTCAACGATGTGATCGCGCAGGCCACTGCCAAAGACCCGGTCGAGCGCTACGCTTCAACGATGGAATTCGCGGCAGCGCTGCGGCACGCACTTGTGCCTGTGAGCACGAATATGGAATTTCTGACGCGCTCGGAAGGTGGATCGGCTTACGTGGTTGAGACGCCGTTCACGCCAGCGCGGCGCAGTTCGCAGCGCGTGACCAGTGACCCGCACAAGACGACGAATGAACTCGGTGAAGCGTTTGCGCAAACGCCGCCTACACGAACGGACGCGCCAGGCGCGCAGAGCGCGCAGGTAATCGCGCAGGCGTATGATATTCCGGGGCGGCCTGATAAGCTGATCGGGCGTGATGATGTGGTGGCGGAAGTTGATGCGCTGCTCGATAAAGGGCAGCGGGTTTTGCTGCAAGGCATGGGCGGTATGGGCAAAACGACCCTCGCCGCCGAAATCGCGGCGCGGCGGATTGAAGCCGATCAGCGGCCTGTGTTGTGGCTGCGTGCCGGGACGGAAAAAGCACCTGCGCTGCTGGAAGCGCTGGTACGACCGTTCGACTCGACCTCGATTGAGGCGGCAGTCGTGCGTCAGTTGATCGGTGATGCAGGTATCAAGCTGATTGTGCTCGATGATGTGTGGGAAGGGGCGGTGCTCAAGCAGGTGATGGATGCACTGCCGCGCGGCGTGCCTGTGTTGGTCACCTCACGCCAGCGCTACCCACTGAACAAAATTATCGACATTGGCGAACTCGAATTGCATACCGGGCTGGAACTGCTCAGCTTTCATGCAGGGCAGGATTACACCAGCGACGACGCTGATGCAGTCGCGCTTTGTCGTTTGGTCGGGCTGCACCCGTTCACGCTGGAAATTGCCGGGAAAACGCTGCTCGTTGATGAACTGACGCCTGCTGATCTGCTGCGCAGGATTGATGATGCGCCGCACCTGATGAAGATGCCGGAAGGCTTCGCCGAGGACGGGCGCGAAAGCGTCCAGAAGCTGCTGGATGACAGCACCAGCGGTCTCGATCCGTTTACGCTGCGTATGTTTCTGGCCTTTGGCGCGCTGCACGTGCCAGAGGCCACTGTCGAACTGCTGACGCTGATTATGCAGACCGATAACGCGAAAGCGGAGGAAGCGCTCACGACACTGGCGCGGCGCGGACTCGCCAAGCGCCAGACGGGTTGTATGCTGCCGATGTACCGCATCCATGACCTGGCCTTCAGCTATGCTCGCGCGAATGTCGCGCTCAAGCGCCAGACGGTGATTGCTGGGTACGTGGACTACGTGACCCATCACAAGGACACGCCGGGGGCGATTGATCTGGAACGCACCAACGCGCTCAAGACGGCGGGGACGGCCTATCAGAGCGGCGACAGCGCTAGCCTGATCCAACTGCTGTATGTGCTGACGGTCGATGGATCGTATTTCCGGGCGCGCGGACACGACTCGCTGCTGCTGGAACAGCTTGATCATGCAATTGAAGCCGCGCGCACGACGGGTGATCAGCGGGCGCTGCATTATTTTCTGGGCAAGCGTGGTGATGCCTTTTATGATCAAGGCGAACGGGAACATGCTTTGTCCTGTTACGAGGAATCGCTGCAACTGGCGCGCGCGCTCGATTTGCCCAGCCGTATCGTCATTCTGCTGTGCGTGATCAGCAAAGTCCACGCCGATCAGAAGGCGTTCGAGGCAGCCGAAGCCGACTTGCAGGAAGCGCAGCAGGTCGCGGCAGAGGATGACATGCTTCTGGGCAAGGTGCTGGAGCATCGTGGCTATGTCGCCCAGTCGAAGGGTGATCTCGCTGAAGCGCGGCGCGTGTTCGGGGAACAACTGGAACTGGCGCAGCGTCTGAACGACATCGAGCGCTCGTTTTTCGCGCTGCTCAATCTGGGGGCGGCGTCGATGTTTCTGGACGATTTCGGAGCAGCACTGGAGCATCTGCGGCGCGGGCTGGAGATCGCGGAGGCAGCGAACAATCACACCTGGATGGGGTTGGCGCAGTTCACGCTCGGCGGGACGTATCACGGGCTAAAGGATCGCGTTCAGGCGCAGACCGCCTTCGATGCAGCCCGTGAGTTGTTTCGCACCAGCGGCTTCACCGCCAAGCTCGACGAGGTAGAAGCCTATATGCAGGAAGAAAATTATGCACTCTAGGAGTTTTCTGATGAAACGCCTTTGGTTGATTTTGGGATTATCGCTGCTACTGGTGATTGCGCCGCTGGCGCTGGTCGCTCCGGTGACGGCGCAGGGCAACAGCAACCGCGACAATTCGAAACGGGTCTATATTCTGGTGGTTGACGACTTTGGCGATCACTTCTCGCAATTGTCGAATCGGCTGCGCGGCAACGCCGCCACGCTGAATCAGATTCGCAGCGCTGTTCAGCAGCTTCCGCGTCGCAGTAACGGAAATGGGAATGGCAACGGGAATGGCAACGGCAACAGTCGAAATCAAGGACAGCCAACGGCGACACCGCTGCCACAGGTTTCCCAACTGCGCCAGAATTTGCGCCAGCAGGCACGTCAGGCCGTGACCGCAGAAGTCCAGGGAAATATCGACACACAGAATTGCAGTATTGTGCCGGAAGGCCAGAGCTTTTTCGCGACCAGCGGCACAAGTTTCTTTGCGACGAGCGGCACAGGCTTTTTCGCAACCAGCGGGACGGGTGCGCAGGCTGCGCCAAAGCCGCACGGTGTTCGCGTGACGACGGAGTTACAGGAACTGGTTAAGAAATATGGCGGGCAGAACAAAATCGACATTGTTCCGGTCGATACTGACGGCTATACGACATCCGTGATTGCTGACCGCATCAACCAGACCATTACGCAGTTGAGCGCGAAAAGCCCGAATGCCAGCTTCGTCGTCAACATGAGTTTCGCGGTTGTGCCGTGCGCGGCGCTGGCGGATCTGGCGGTCTACGATGCGCTGATGCACCAGGCGGACGCTGATTTAGCGGGCGATCTTGATGCGATGCAGGCGGTGTTCGATTCGATGATGTCGTCCGGTGTTTTCAATCAATCGCTCACTTCGAACGACAATCTGCAAGGGTTTGTAACGACAAAATGCAATCGCCGCTCGGTCTGTACCTCGGGTACGAACCAGGTGATCATGGTCGCGGCGGCTGGGAATTCGGGGGCGTCGTTTCCGTTCTATCCGGCGGCGTGGAGCGGCGTCGAAAGTGTGAGCGCGAGCGATGACAACAGCGATTTTATCGCGAGTGGGTCACTGGCTCCGTACTCGAACTTCGGCACAATCATGATGCCTGGAGTGTGGGGGCAGGAGATGGGCACGTCATTTGCCGCGCCGCGCTACAGTTTCGCGATGGCACTTTATCTGCTGAGCCATCAGGATACGACCGGCTGCCCGGCGCTTGCGCCTGCTGCCCCGGTCGATTGGCTGACGGCTCCGCCTGCGCCACCGAACGTCAAATTGTGCTAATGGTTCTGCAACGGGGAGGGGGTCATTCGATTTCGGATTCGATCCTCTCCCGGTTTGCTCGCTCATATAAGCAGGGCGAGCGACGACTGTGCGGTGGTTTTCAGCAACCTGTAATGTCATTCGGCGCATCGTTCAAAAATAAGCTCGTTGACGAAGTAGACTTAACGTAGTTTAATCCAGGGCACATTTCCGCAGGAGGATAATTAGGATAAACTTGAAACTTAGTAATTACTACTGCCGTTAGAGCATCTATGTCTGATATTGTTTTTGACGAAGCCGATCTTGTGCAGCGTTTGATCAATCGCGATCAGAATGCCCTGTCCGAACTCTATCAACAGTTTGGCGGATTGGTTTATAGTATTGCGCTGCGCGTCGTACAAAACCCCGGCATGGCAGAAGAAGTCGCACAGGATACCTTTCTGAAAGTCTGGCATCAACCGACAAGCTGGGACCCCAACCGGGGAAAATTTGTCAGTTGGCTGCTGACGATCACGCGCTATACTGCGATAGATCGCCTGCGGAAAGAACAGCGACGTCCGCTGCAAGACGCGGTGGAACTCGATGATTTGCGGATTGGCAAGCGCGGTCTGATGGATGATCCCGCGTGGCAAGACGGGAAGGTGCTGCGTTCCCTGATGGAGCGTTTGCCTGACGAACAGGTTCAGGTGATCGAACTGGCATTTTTCGAGGGCATGTCGCATAGCGAAATGGCGGAGTATCTGCATTTGCCGCTGGGAACGGTGAAAACGCGGGTGCGGTTGGGTTTGCAAAAATTGAAAAGCCTGTGGACAGAATCGATGGAAAGTTAAAATATTTGTGAAAGTGCATCTGTTCTTTCTGTTTTGGCGTATTTAAGCTAACGTCGCGTATTTCTTGGTCGTATGGAAACATGAGTCAGCGAGAACATAACCTGACCGATTGTGAGACACTCAGTGAGTTGATCCCCGCATACAGCGTGGGTGCAACTGACCCAGAAGAAACTGCTTTGGTCGAGCGGCTGCTGCCCCTTTGTCCCGAAGCGGCGGCTGAGCTAGACGAATATCTGGCGATGGGACAGGCGATGCTTAACAGCGTGCCAGCGGTTCAGCCGCCGGCTGGCCTGCATGATAAGCTGATGGCGGCGGTCGCTACTCCTGCACAGACGACAACGATCCGGCCTGAACCGAGTCTCACTCAAGTCAAGCCAGCGGCTGCGCCTGTCGCCGCTCCGGTACAACCGCGTGTGCAGCGCCCGAATCGCTGGATCGTCGCTTTAGCGGTGGCAGCGGCGGCGCTGCTGATTGTCTCTAACGTCTACTGGGTGAATCAGGTGAACGGTTTGCGCCAGCAGCAGGACACCATCACGGCGCTGCTCCGCAATCAGGAAGATGCGCTGGCGTCGCTCGGAACTGGGCGCGCCAATCGCGTGCAGCTTGTCTCGACCGAGGCACAGTCGCAAAATGATGTGCTGGCGACCGTTTTGTGGACGCCGCAAAGCCCGACTGCCCTGATCTACAGCGATAACCTGCCGACACTCTCGGCAGACAAAACCTATCAAGTGTGGCTGATTAAAGGCACGCAGCCGGTCAGCGCGGGCGTTTTCCAGCTTGATCCGCAGGGCGTGGGCGTGCTGATCTTCAATGCAGATCAGCCGATGACTGATTTTAACGCGGTCGCGATTTCGACTGAACCTGCCGGGGGCAGCGATCAACCGACGACGACTCCGATTGCGGCGGCTCAACTGAGCTAACGCTTCACTTCAGTTCAGGCTTAAGGCACTGTAGATTTCGTTCAGAAAACGGCTCGGACGCGCAAAGAGCAGGCGCGTGTCTTTGAAGCCGTTTTTGTTTGCCAGCGTTCGCCAACTTTCGAAGGCCATTGGATAGGGAACCCAGGTATTGCCCTTATCGGTATTGTATTCAACCAGAATCAGGCGACCACCCGGTTTCAGATAGCCGCGCACGAGGTCGAGGACGGATTCTTTATGGCGCACAAAATGGAGTGAATTCGCCATGATGAGTCCGTCAAGCGGGGGGAGATCAAGCTTACGGGTGAAATCTGCTGTTAGATAGGTGACTTTCTGATTGGGGAACTGGCGACGCATGGCGCTGCGCTGCTGGTCGAGCGCGTTGGCGTCACGGTCGATGCTGTAAATCTGCGCATCAGCGCTGGCGCTGAGTAAATCCGCCAGTGCAAGCGTAAACGCTCCGCCGCCAGAGCCTAAATCGGCCCAGACGCCGCCGGGTTGGGTGATGCCGCCGCGAATCAGATTGACGTGATCAGTATGATCCATATTTATTCTGGCTGATAGCGCGGGTTAGGAATGAGTGTTGGCTTGCCATCACGCTCGATCATGAGGGCGGCGAAGCCATTTTCGGCAATTGTGGCGTAGTCGTAGCCCGCGTCCGCCGGATAGAGGGAGAGAAAGACGAAATTCTCTCTGCCCGTATTGATGGTGCGGTGGGCATGGTAGGCCGGGATATAGGCGACGACACCGGGGAGCATGTGCTGAACATTGGTCGCGCCATCGTGGGTTTGCAGGAGGAGATCGCCGTCACCCTGCAAGCAGAAATAGATTTCGGCGCGGTCGGCTTTGGCGTGGTAATGGCCTTTGGTCATATAGTATTCGTCGCCAATTTTGCCGGGATAGATAATCGTCGTGCCAAAGCCAAGCTGCCCCTCGACCGACGGCGCGTCATAGCCGTAATGTACCTCGTAGATCAACGGATTGCGCTCGATCATGGCAGCTTCAGCGCTGGCGTCGGCGAACCAACCGCGCATATCGGAGAGGCGACGTGACATCACTTCAGTGATGCCATCAATGCGCCCGCTGGCAAGGTCAATGATGCGGCTGAAGGGCTGAATGATTTCGGTCATGGCTGCTCCGAGAGTCGTTTGCGCCATTATATCCATTTTAAGCGGAATCTTCTGCATTCTGATGGCTTGCTGGTAAAATCGAGCGCGTAGATTTTCCAATCAGGAAAGCGGATAAAAACTTATGCAAACAGAGCCATTGCGCGTCGGGATTATTGGATTAGGCTGGGCGGGTGAAACACATCTGAAAGCGTATCTTGAGCAGCCAGGTGTGGAAGTGGTTGCCATTGCTGACCCCAACGAATCCCGGCTTGAGCAAGTTGCTGCGACTTATCATATTCCGAACCATTATGCTGATTATCATGATCTGGTGGCGCGTGACGACATCAATGCGGTAAGTATTGCGACGCCGAATCACATGCACTCGCCGGTGGGTGTCGCGGCGCTCCAGAGTGGTAAGCATGTTCTCAGCGAAAAGCCGCTGGCGCGTTCCAGCGCCGAGGCGGAAGCGATGGTTCAGGCCGCGACCCAGGCCGGACGCGTGCTGCAAGTCGCCTTCAATCATCGCCAGCGCGGAGATGTGCAGGTGCTCAAGAACTATATCACTGAGGGCGGATTGGGGCGCATTTATCATTCGAAGGCCACCTGGATGCGTCGTTCCGGCATTCCTGGTATGGGCGGTTGGTTCACGAGCCGGGAGATGGCAGGCGGTGGCCCGTTGATCGACCTGGGCGTGCATGTGCTCGACATGGCGCTGTTTCTGCTGGGGGAACCAGAGGTGATTTCGGTCAGCGCGGCGACCTATGCCGAACTCGGCCCACGCGGACGTGGCAGCCGGGGCGATAAGAAGCTGATTGCCGAGAGCGGCTACGAAGTTGAAGACCTGGCGACCGCGTTTGTGCGCCTCGGTGATGGCGCGACGCTGCTGCTTGAGGCAAGCTGGGCGGTGTACGGCAAAAATGCGGACGATTTTGGCGTTACACTGTATGGGACAGAGGGTGGCGCGGATATTACGGTCAAGAACTATACCTGGGAAGATACGCTGACGATTTATACCGATACGGCGGGTGTTCCTGCCGAAGTGCGCCCGCGCGTGACCAAAGGGGAGGGACATCTCGCGGTCGTGCGCAACTTTGTCGGTGCGATTCGCAGCGGTGACTGGTCGATCCACAACGGCAGCGAAGGACTGAAGCGCGCGCAGGTCATCGAAGCCTGCTATCAGTCTGCACTGCAAGGCCGCGAGATTCCGCTGGTGAATTTGCGGAATCCAACAAGCGAATAGGTGCGTCAGCATAATGTTGCTTCGAGGCGGGCTGGACACCCCGCCTTTCGAAGCTCTCAAAAATTTACGTTTTTCGTTTTTGTTTACATTATAATGGTGCCATTCCGGTTATTTTTTAACCTCGGTTACGCATAGAAACTTGTTTCAATGCAATTTTCTGCGTCACACCTCATTTGCAAGACCTGTTGTTGTCCCCGCTAACATAAGTCTGCGGCGCGGATAGTTCGCGCCTCCCTGTTTCGTCTCACCTAAATACCTGGAGCTAATTGCACATGATGAACGGAAACACCCCCACATTGATCGCGCCCTACGGCGGTCGGCTGATCAATCTGCTCGTTCCGCCGGATGACCTCGAAGAGCGCAAAGCGTATGCCAGCCGCCTGCGTTCCCTGCAACTTTCGCCGCGCAGCGTCTGTGACCTCGAACTGCTGGCAATCGGCGGATTTTCGCCGCTGAGTCAGTTCATGGGGCAGGCGGATTATCAGCGCGTGCTGAATGAGATGCGCCTGGCGGACGGGACGCTGTTCCCGATGCCAATCACGCTGCCGATTCCAGACAACGAAGATATTTTCGTCGGCGAGACAATTGCCCTGCGCAACGATAAGAATGAGCTGCTGGCAATCATGACAGTCGAGGAAAAATACGGCTGGGATTTGGACGAGGCGGCGCTCAAAGCGTTTGGCACGCTCGACGCCCGCCATCCGATTGTCGCCGAGATGCAGCGCTGGGGGAAATTCAACATCGCGGGCAAGCTGGAAGTCCTGCGTCTGCCCCGGCATTACGACTTCCTGCCGCTGCGCCAGACACCGGAACAGGTGCGGGCACGGCTGGCAACCTACGGGCATCAGAACGTGGTCGCGTTCCAGACGCGCAACCCGCTGCATCGGGTTCACGAAGAACTGACCAAGCGCGCGATTGCTGGAGTGGATGGGGTGCTGCTGCTGCATCCTTCGGTGGGGATGACCAAGCCGGGTGACGTTGATCACTACACCCGTGTACGCACTTACAAGGCGCTGACCGAGAATTACTACGATTCTGATCGTGTGCTGCTGTCGCTGCTGCCGCTGGCGATGCGCATGGGCGGCCCGCGTGAAGCACTCTGGCACGCGATTATTCGGCGCAACTACGGCGCGAATCACTTCATCGTTGGGCGTGACCACGCTGGCCCCGGCAAAGACTCGAACGGCAAGCCGTTTTATGGGCCGTATGATGCGCAGGAACTGGTAGCGCAGCACCAGGAAGAACTGGGCGTCAAAATGCTGCCGTTCCACGAACTGCTCTATCTACCTGATGAAGATCGCTACGAAGAAGTTTCGAAAATCCCGGAAGGCACGCCGACTGCGAATATCTCCGGGACGCAGGTGCGCGAAGAATTCCTGAACAAGGGGCGTCTGCTCCCTGCGTGGTTCACCCGCCCGAAAGTTGCTGAGATTCTCGGCGAGAGCTATCCGCCGCGCCACCATCAGGGGGTCACACTGTGGTTCACGGGCTTGAGCGGCGCGGGCAAATCGACCATCACCGATGTGCTGACGGTGTTGCTGCTCGAACATGGTCGACAGATGACGATTCTCGACGGCGACGTGGTGCGCACCAATCTTTCGAAGGGTCTCGGCTTCAGCAAGGAAGACCGCGATACGAACATCCGGCGGATTGGCTTCGTGGCGGCAGAGATCGCGCGGCACGGCGGCGTGGTGATCTGCGCGGCGATCAGCCCGTATCTGAGCACGCGCGCCAATGTCCGTTCGATGCATGGCGCGGATCAGTTCGTGGAAATTTACGTCAACACGCCGCTGGAAGTCTGTGAGGCGCGAGATACGAAGGGGCTGTACGCCAAAGCCCGGCGCGGCGAAATCAAGGAATTTACGGGCATTGACGACCCGTATGAACCGCCAATCAATCCCGAAATTATCTGCGATACGGTCAACAACACTCCCGAAGACAATGCCCGCCAGATTCTCGAATATCTGATTGAGCAGGGACTTGTCCTTTCTCCTGAAGCGATGACGGCGGCGGTCGTCTAATCCTCTCTAACGGCGAGATCACAGGGACATAATCGCCCGATTACGTCCCTGCGAGGATTTAGCGCTACACTTAAGCGTTGAGAAGGGAGGCGCTTATGGAGTCCTCGACGGCTGGTCTCGTGCTTGCGTCTGATGCGTCCATTGACCTGCAACTGCATACCACCTACAGCGATGGCAACTGGCAGCCTGAACAGTTGATCGACTATCTAATTGAGGAAGGGTTCGCGCTGGGCGCGATTACCGACCATGATCGGCTGGATGTCGCGGCGACGCTGCAACGGCTGGCATATGCTAAACATTTCCCCCTGCTAGTCGCTGTCGAAATGAGCGCACTCTGGCACGACAAGCCGACCGACGTTCTGTGCTACGGTTTTGACCTGGAGCGCAGCAACGATCTGAACGATCTGGCACAGTTCGTTGCGCGCCGCCAGCGCGAAAACACCCGTGATGTTTACTCGCGCCTGATGCTCAACGATGATTTGCCACCTGAATCCGAAGATTTGGATGAATTAGAGGCGATTTTACGAACGCCGAGTGCGCAGCAGCCACATGATCTGGTGGCGCTGGTCAAGAAATATCACCCGGAGCATCCTTCGCCGGGGACACTGGTCAAGGAGGCGGGGTTGTTCTTCGCGACCGTCGATATTCACGCGGTGGTGGCGACGACCCATCGCAGCGGCGGGGTCTGCCTGCTGGCGCATCCCGGTCGCGGCGGGGACAGCAATTTCGACGAGGCGATGTTCGACCAGCTTCGGCGCGAAGTTCCGATTGACGGTATCGAAGTTTATTATCCCGGACACTCGACGTCGCGCATCAGCCGCTACCTGATTTATGCGCGCAAACATAATCTGCTGGTCAGCGCGGGTTCGGATTCACACGGCAGAGATTACCTGCCCGTGAAGTACCCGGCGAACCTGTGCCGCCTGCTGCTGGAACGTGTCGGCATTGAGATCACGCGCTGAGTACAAGCCCAAGATCAGCAGCGCAATTTTTTTCGTGATAATCTTAGGCAAAAGGAAAGGAATGAAAATACTTTGTCAGATAACCCCAATGGAGTAGAAAGCCGCCGAATCGCGATGCTGATCGACGGAGATAATGCGCAGCCTTCGCTGCTGGGCGAAATGCTGGCTGAAGCCGGGAAATATGGCGTGGTGACGGTACGCCGTATCTATGGCGACTGGACGACCCCCAATATGGGCGGC
Organism: Anaerolineae bacterium; assembly: GCA_034432495.1. Classification (GTDB taxonomy): domain Bacteria; phylum Chloroflexota; class Anaerolineae; order Aggregatilineales; family Phototrophicaceae; genus Flexifilum. Next base: position 13,113 of record DAOUCB010000025.1, read on the forward strand.
TGGAAGGATGCGCTCAATATCCATGCGATCCAACCGATTCAGCAGTTCCGCTATACGGTAGGCAAGAATGCGACTGACAGCGCGATGATCATCGACGCGATGGACATCCTGTACACCGTGCGCGTCGATGGCTTCTGTCTCGTTTCCAGCGACAGTGATTATACCCGTCTCGCTACCCGCATTCGCGAGAAGAGCCTGTTCGTGATGGGCATTGGCAAGAAGCTGACGCCGCGTCCTTTTGTCAATGCCTGCGATCTTTTCGTCTATGAGGAAAATCTGCCCAAACCGATTTCTCCTACATCGCCGACCGTCGCGAAACCGCTGCCGTCTTCGCCTAAACCGGCATCGACGCCCGCGCGCAAACGCAAGACAAAATCAAAACTTTCGCCTGAATTGCAGGCGCTGTTCAAACGGGCTTTTGATCTGGCGACGCAAGATGACGACGGCTGGGTGTTTCTGGGGACGTTGGGACAGCATCTGCGCCAGCTCGACCCCAGTTTTGATTCGCGCACCTATGGTTATGAAAAACTGTCGCTGCTGGTCAAGGCCCATACCGCGATGTTCGAGGTGACGCTGCACGGCCAGGAGACCTATGTTCGGCTCAAGAAGGCGACGACTGCGAAGACAAAACAGGCCGAATGACCATCATTTCGCGGCTGTTGCGGATGAACTCATAGTCAACTGGGACAATGCGGATTTCGTAAGCTGAAAAAGCCGGATCGGCGGCGATTTTGGCGATGGCAGAAGCACGTTCTGTACGCATATTGACGAGCGGAAACAGCCGCACTTCGCGTGCGATGCGCAGCAGTTCGAGCAGGGTCTGCTTATGGAAGGCGTAATCCAACTGGTCGTCGTACAGAAACAGGAAGTGCGAAACCAGCGCTAAATCGAACTGCCCATCAGCAAAACGGCTGTCGGGGTATTCGGTGGTGATGTAGCGTGTGTTCCCATGCTGGCGATAGTCGGCGATGAAGCCGCGATAGGCACGTTCGCGCTGTGCCCGCAGCGCATCGAGATTCGGAAAGAAGTCCCAGACGTAATTTTCGGCAATGCCCGCGAGCTGAATGATCATGTTGTCGAAATCACGGCGGCATTTGCGTTCGATTTCTCCGGCGCTGAGCGTATAAATGCGGTCGGATGCCGTGACGGAGCAACCGCGCGCGTTGGCTTCAGCGCAAAACGAACTGACTCCTGACGCCGCATCGAGGATGCGACCGTTTTGCAGTGTGGCTTCGTTGAGCGCGAACATACCGACATATTCCTCGAACGTTCGTCCGAGCAGGACAACCTCATCGGTTTTGAAGTAGTTCGACATTCGCGCTCCTAAACCACGCGCACAGGCGTTCCGACGCTGGCGAAGTCGAAGAACCACTGGGCTTCGTCGGTCGGCAGATTGACGCAGCCATGACTCATCGGGCGACCGAAGGCATTGTGCCAGTAGGTTCCGTGAATGCCATAGCCCTGGTAAAAATACATGGTATAAGGTACGTGCGGCAGATAATAGCCGGGGCCGCTCATATCGGTGGCGGTGTACTTGACGTAGACCTTGAAATCGCCGTGAACGGTCGGCGTATCGGGCAGTCCAGTCGAGACGAGATGCGTGCGCACAACCTGACCGTCCTGATAGGCATAGATGCGCTGGTTCTCAGTCGAAACGACAATCGATCTGCCGATATTCGTCGGCGCAGGCGGCGCTTCAGGCACGTATTCACCCGCTGCGGGGATGATGAGTTCCTGACCCGGATAGATCACGTCCGGGTTGCTGATGTCGTTGAGCGCCATGATGTCCTGAATCGAGACGTTGTAGTCTTTGGCGATCAGGCCGAGTTCCTGCCCCTGCTGGACGGTGTAGGCGGTGGTTGCGCCTGTGTAGTTCGAGCTGGTTTGGGGTGTCGGCGCGGGCGTGATGATCATGTTCAGGTCAAGGATGCCGTCGGCGATTTCGCCTGCCAGGTCAACACGCAGCCGATCCAGCATGACCGGGATGTCCATCGCACGCCCATCTTTGCCGGGAGCGGCGGCAATGTTGATCTGGTCGCTGAGGGCGACAAAGCCCGCTTGCGCTTTCGTGAGATCAACCGTGTAAACGGGAGTTAGATGTTGATTGGCGCTGGCTGTTTCCGCCGCTTTGACGGTATTTTGCAGGTCGATGCCGATGCCAAGATCTGCCGCAGAAATCGGCCAGCTACGACTGCCATCGGTGAGCGTCAGCGTTTGCGCGGGAAGCTGCTGCTGAAGCGTGGACGTGGCATCAGCGACGGTTTTGCCGCCAACGGTCACGCCTGCAATCGAAACGCCTGTCGGGATGCGAGTGGGCAGGAGTGTCAGCAGAAATAAGAAGGCCACGCCGATTACGAAGAGCGTGCCAAACAGAGCCAGCGCGCCAGCGGCAAGTAGCCAGAGCGTGCGATTGCTGCGTCGCGGCTGTGGTCGGTGACGCGGCGGATATTGAGGTTGAGCATAAGGATTCTGATTCATGATATGCTCAGTTTAGCATAGGTTGAAATGCGCGTGGAGATACGCTTGACCTACGCACAACCTACTGATTGAAGCCCTGCAAATTGAGACCCGCGACTGCACCAATAATGGTGGTGGTTGGCGGCTTTAAGTCGGCGGCGCGTTCAGCGATGGTGGCGAGGGTGGCTGCGACCACGCGCTGATGATTGGTCGTTCCCCACTCAACGCTGACGGCGGGCGTCTCCGGCACGAGTCCGGCTTTGAGCAACAGTTCGATGATGCGCGGCAAATGACTGACGCCCATCAGCAGCACGAGCGTGCCACCCAATTTGACGAGGGCGGTGTAATCAATGCTGTTGGCGTCGCTGTCGGGGTTTTCGTGTCCGGTCAGCACGGTAAACGAGGTCGAAAGGCCGCGATGAGTGACCGGGATGCCCGCATAGGCCGGGACGGCAATCGCGCTGGTGACGCCGGGGACGATTACGAAGGGAATGCCGGCGTCACGACAGACGATGGCTTCCTCGCCGCCGCGCCCAAACACAAACGGATCGCCGCCTTTGAGGCGAGCGACATTTAAGCCTTTGCGTGCGCGGTCGATCAGGAGTGCATTGATGTCGTCCTGAGTGAGACGGTGCTTGGTCGGCTGTTTGCCTGCGTCGATCAGTTCGGCGTCAGAGCGGGCTTCGCGCAAAAGATCATGCGGCGCGAGGCGGTCGTAAATCACCACGTCGGCTCGCTGTAACAGCTTCAGCCCCTTGACGGTGATCAGTTCGGGATCGCCGGGGCCAGCGCCAATCAGATAGACAATTCCGCTCATTCCGTGTCGTCTTTCAAGGCATGAGTTAGCCATAGGTTGCAGGCTTCGGCGCAGGGGAGAGGGTCGCGGATGCCGTCGAACCATGACGGATGGCGAACGCACTTTACGCATACATTCTCGACGATTTCGGCGCGGCGTTCGGCGGAAAGCTGATCAATCGGGCGATACATGCCCGTTTGACGAGCGGCGAGGCTCTCCAGCGGCGTGATCGGCAGCGTTTCGCGGCGCGCCCACTCCGCGACAAGACCAGGATATATCGTCTCGACGACGGCGTGAATCTGGGCGCGTTTGTCGATGCGCACAACCCAATCGCGCGGAAGGTCAGTCGAAGTTGCGAGGGGACGGAACGGGTCGCGCCGGACGTGAGCGCGCAGGGCGGCAGGGTCGCTAAATTCGATCACGTCGCGCTCGAAGTCGATTTCGGTGGGGCGAATCTCGTGGAGTGAAAGGGTCAACTGCCCAAACTCGATCCAGCCAGCGATGCGGACAGCTTCGATCAGTTGATCGCGTCCAGCGCTGGGGAAGCCATCCCAGGCGCTAGCGGACGAAGGTTCGCGGAGGTGCGCACCAGAGTCGCGGGCGAGTTCGAGAATGACCTGATCGAGATCATCACCGACGCCAACGGGGAGAGTGTAAATGACAGTTCGCCCGTTGATCCTGCCGAACGAGTCGCCAGAGGGTAAACCCAGTTCGGCGGGCACGTCAATCGTCGTGTGTGAACCTAGCGCCAGAAAAAATGGCACGGCGATGATTACCGGGCGGTTGGTCAGCGCATAAATATCGGGAATCGAGGGCGAGTCGTCGAGATAGACGGCGAACGACTCAGCAGCGAGGTCGCGCATCTGGTCAGCCTGTTCCTGCGTGGCGCGGCGGCTTTCGGCGCTGCGTCGTGTGCCATGCCCGATAATGGCGATAGCGACCTCGGAAGGGTCTGCACCGCTTTGAGCGATAGCGGTCGAGGCTCTCTCGCGGACAACCTGGGCGAGATGTGGATGCTCGCTGAGTGTCGGCGTATAGCGGATGGTGCGACCATCGCGCTCGGTCAATGCGCCAGTCAAGTTCATCTCGGCAGGGATCACGGTTTGCGTGAAATAGCCCTGCGCTGTGAACAAAGGCACGACAGCGATGTCGTCGGCTGCCAGCGTATCGATGACCTGATGGAACGTGGGTGTTTCTTTCCAGAAGGCGGCGGTTACTTCGTCGGCGACGTTCAGGGCGCGCAGCTTGTCCACCTGCTGCCAGATGACGCCAGCGGTTTCGGGGCTGATATGCGAGCCATGCCCGGCGAGAATGAGGGCAGTTCGCGGCATGATTAGCGGCTTTCTTTGTGGGCTTCGGCAACAAGCGTGTCGATGATAGCACGCGCTCCGGCTTCATCACCAGCGCGCAGATAATCCAACACAGCAGAGTTGATGATGGTGCGCCAGAGCGTTGGTCGGTCGGCTGAGGGAACGTTCGTCTTGACAAAAGGGCGAAGTTCAGCCAGCCAGCGTGCCAGCGTCGCATATTCGACGCCGATTTCCGCTTCGATCTTTCGACGGAGGTGGGCTGCCAGCGCAGGCGACGCGGTCCCGGTTGCCGTAGCAATGGTTATATCACCGCGTCGTATCGTCGCCATCGAAGAAAAATCATGTCCGCTTCCGTGATCTGCGCGGTTGACGAGGATGCCCAGATCGTGGGCTTCGTCAGCAACCTGCTGGTTGACTTCAGGCGAATCGGTGGTGGCGAAAACCAGCAGCGGATTGAGATCCCAGTCAATCATTTCGGTCATCATGCCGGGTACATAGACGGTCTGATAATGCTCGATTCGATTACCCAGCGCCGCGAGATCAGGATGCAGCGTCGGGCTGATCAGAATAATCTGCGTGCCGGCTTCGAGCAAATCAGCGACTTTGCGCGCGGCAACCCGCCCGCCGCCAACCACTACGACCAGCCGCCCCTGTAAGTCGAGCATGATGGGATAACTCATAAATCATCTCCACGAATGCCTCTACACTAAAACGGCGAGCGTGGTTTGTCGAGAGCAAAGCTGAAAAATGGTACTCGTCCTCTTGACGTTTTCGAGAACAAGGGTAAACTCAACTGTTATGAGCAAAATTATGGTAATGGCCTGTCACTGTTGTTGTATGTGCAGCCAACCCAGCGGGTGGTTGTAGTCGGTCGTTGCCTGTCTCAGTGTTGAGTAGATGAGAAAACCCCGGACTACAGCTGTCGCCGGGGTTTTTTGTTGGTGGAGCGCCATGTTCAAACAGTCAGTGTTCATGATGTGTTGTCTCAGCAAACCTCAGATAACGTTGTGGTTCGGTTGAGCGCGCTTGTTTGCCAAGAATAGACCCCGGACTACCGTTGTAGCCGGGGTTTTTTATTTCACGCGAACCCGCAAAACAGGGGATGAAAATGCTTGATTTTAATGCGCTGAATGCAAGCCTGGTATACCCGGAAGACATTCTGCACTGGGCGGCGACCACTTATGGTGAGCGCCTTGCAGTTGTGACCAGCTTTCAAATCACTGGCATTGTGACGCTGCATATCCTGCACGAACTGGGTTTAGCGGCGGATGTGGTGACGGTCGATACCGGGCTGCTTTTTCCAGAGACTTACGACCTGATGAATCGGTTGCAAGACCGACTGAAGTTCAACCTCGTTCCGGCGCGCGCCGAACTGACGGTCGAGCAGCAGGCGGCGCAGTATGGCGATGCGCTCTGGTCTCGCGACCCCGACTCGTGCTGCCGGATGCGCAAAGTTGTACCGCTGGACAAAGCGCTGGTCGGCTACGATGCCTGGATCACCGGGCTGCGCCGCGACCAGTCAAAGACGCGAAGCACCATTCAGGCGATTTCGTGGGACAAACGCAACGAGAAGGTCAAAATTAGCCCGCTGGCGGACTGGACGGAGGAAATGGTCTGGACATATATCCATGCCTATGATCTGCCGTATAATCCGCTGCACGATAAAGGGTATCCGACGATTGGCTGCTGGCCTTGCACGCAGGCGGTCGCTGAAGGTGGCGATATGCGGGCGGGACGCTGGGTGGGCAGCTCGAAGACGGAATGCGGTATTCACCTTTCATAGAGGCGCTGTGTACCGAGTGCTGATTAGTGAGTAAACGGCACAACGGTTCGCTGAAAGCTGACTGCTGATTGCTAGAGAAACAGGCTAACAAATGACCAGTTTTGCGAAGGAACGAACGGGTATCACGATTCGACCGCGTCGGCTGCGCCGGAGCGCGACGCTGCGTCAGATGGTGCGCGAGACAACCCTCAGCCCGTCAGATTTTATCTATCCGCTGTTTGTGCGCTACGGGCGTGACGAACAGCGCCCGATTGCTTCTATGCCGGGACAGTTTCAGTGGTCGGTGGATAAGCTGGCGGCGGAAGCAAAGTCGATTGCAGCGCTGGGCATCCCCTCGGTGATTTTATTTGGCATCCCCGAAGAAAAAGATGCTTACGGCAGCGAGAACTACAATCCCGATGGAATTGTGCCGCAGGCGATTCGCGCCATCAAGGACGCGGTACCGGAACTGATCGTGATTTCGGATATGTGCTTCTGCGAATATACCGATCACGGACACTGCGGCGTGATCAATCACGCCCATGCTGCCGACTACAATCCACATCTGCCGGAAGGCTATCTGCTCAATGACCCGACGCTGCATCTGCTCGGTGAGGCATCGATTGTTCATGCCGAAGCGGGCGCGGACATCATCGCGCCGTCTGGCATGATCGATGGGATGGTCGGCGCGATCCGCACGGCGCTGGACGGGGCAGGGCACGATCATATTCCTGTGATGAGTTACGCGGCGAAGTATGCCAGCGGCTTTTACGGCCCCTTCCGCGATGCGGCGGAAAGCCCGCCGCAGTTCGGCGACCGCAGCGAATACCAGATGGACCCGGCGAACAAACGTGAGGCGCTCAAGGAAGTCGCGATTGATGTCGCGGAAGGCGCGGACATGATTATGGTCAAGCCTGCGCTGCCTTACCTCGATATCCTGAGCGCGGTGCGCGAACAGATCGATCTGCCGCTGGCGGCCTATCAGGTCAGCGGCGAATACGCGATGATCCACGCGGCTGCCGCGAACGGTTGGCTGGATTTGCGCCGCTGCGCGCTCGAAAGCCTGGTCGGCATCAAGCGGGCGGGGGCGGATATGATTGTCAGCTATTTCGCGAAAGACGCGACGGGGTGGCTGGCAGAGTAAAGCGCTACAAGAAGCTCCGAATCGGTGTGGTTTCCCTCACGCGACCGGTTTTTGCTTCCGGTTATGTTTCCCTCGTCGCAACCGTTGTTCCCAGCCGGGTGTTTCCGGTTGCGTGGCCTCCCTTCGGTTTCCCTACCGGAAATCACATGGATTTGTCCGCTATTGATTTGGTGCTCATCACGACTTGATTGATCTCAGAAAAAGTGTGAAAAATCAGAACATACGTTCAGTATACATCAAGATTTTCATTTGCCAAGTTACATTTGTTTTACAAATGTTCACTTTTTTCACTTCGGTATTTGTATATAATCACCGTTTGAAATATGGGTTACAAAATTCGAATAATCTAAAAAATGTGAAAAAAATTATGCCAACCGTTAAAATTCGTGATATTGACATGAATTATCAGGAATATGGCGAAGGGCGACCGCTGCTGATCATCCATGGCGCTCCTTCCAATGGACGCATGTTCGCTGCGCTCTGTGAGCCGCATCTGAAAGAACGTACAGGGTGGCGGCGGCTGTATCCGGATTTACTGGACTATGGTGACGGCGGTATTCCCCCATCGATCAACAGCAGCGACGCAGTGGTGGATATTCTGATAGATTTTATCGAGGCGGTCTGCCCCGGCGAGCGTTTCACCGTCATCGGCGGATCGTGGGGCGGATTTCTGGCGCGAAGTCTGGTGCAGCGCTGCCTTGATCGCATTGATGGCGTGCATCTGCTTGCGCCGCTGATGGACTGGAGTACTGCTTTTGAAACGCCTGAGCAGCTCATCCTGCGGCGCGACTCCGAATTTGAGGCGGCGCTGCAACCTGCTGAGGAATGGCTTCGAGGTTCGTTCGCCGTGCAGAGTATAGACACACTGGACAAGTTTCGCGCTGATGTGCTCGGAAACTGGAGGGAAATCTCTCAGGAAGGTAGCGCTCCGCTCTGGAACAGCAATTTTGTCAACGATCCGGATGTTTTGCCGTTTCCATGCCCCGCGCCTACCCTGATCGTCTGTGGGCGGCAGGATGTCGCTGCTGGTTACCAAAAAACATGGTCGATTGTGGAAAACTTCCCACGTGGAACCTATATCGTGCTGGATATGGCGAGTCACTGGCTCATATATGAGCAGGCGGCACTCTATCAGTCACTCATGAATGAGTGGCTGGATCGCGTCGAAGAATATATTGGCGCGCGTTAGCTGCGTCTGCTCTCGTTTTCAATCGGCTCGAACGTCAGGTGATCGAAGCCAATATCGAGGGCGTCCCGCAGATCCTCCTCGTCGCTGTGCGCCTGATAAGTAACTTTAGGGCGTTGCAGCGATAGTTTCCGTTTCTCCGGCATAGAAGTATGGACGACAACTTCTATCGTTTTGGTTGTGGTGAACGCTTCCTCGACAAAAGGGAAATGCTCGACCAGAAGCGTCGTTTCGCCGTTGACCAGGGATTCGTAGAGCCGCGCCGCCTGGCGCATTTGTCGCAGTCGTGCCAGTAAATTCATGGCTCACGGGAGTTCGCTCTGGTCAAGATATTGTCCCGCGAGCGCCTGAATGTTGAGCATCGTGAAGCCGCCGAGAACATTGGCGAGTTCAGGATTAGGTACGACAACCACGTCGAGCGGTTGAAGATGCTCAACGAGGGCTTCGCGCAGGTGATACGCACCGCCGCCTGCCAGCAGGACACGGTTGACCGCTTCGGGGAAGCGGGTCAGAACTTCCTGCGCGATACGTGGCGCAAGGTCAGTGATGGTTTCGTCGTAAATTTCGGTCACGTCGCAGACAATGCCGGGGATCGGTTCGATCTCCTTGAGCTTACCGGGCGCGATGCCAGCAATCTTCTGCATGGCTCGGTCGATGCGGCTGACATCGGCGTTGCGCACGCCGCGACGGATGTAATTTTGCAGCGCCCGTGAAATGACGCCCATCCCGGCGCGCTGCTCACTTTCGGTACGGTCGCGCTGGTAGTGCAGCCCTTCGAACAGACTCATGTCGGTCGTTTCGTAGCCGACATCCACGACCAGGGTTGTGCCCGTCATATCGACATCGGTGCGCTTGCGCAGCGTCCCAGCGTCGTAGGCATAGTGCATCAGCGCGCCGTAGCTTTCCGGCACAATCAGCAGGCGATCCGGCTCGATGTCGATCTTGAGGGTGTTGCCAGCGAAGTCGGTGATGGTGCGCGCGCCCATCAGGTTTTCGCGGATTTCCTCGACGACAGGCGGGTTGTTGTAAACACCGATGGGTATGTTGATGACGCCTGTCGGTTTGATGACACTCTCATTATTCCAGTGCGGCGAGAAGGTGTGCATGAAGAGCACGTCGATCATGTGATAATAATCCGACGAGGTGTAGCGTTCCTGGCTGTTGAAGCGGCGAATGGCGGTACGCTTGCCGTGCGCGAACACATCGTCTATGCCGAAGACTTCGGCGCGACCTTTCGAAACCAGGCTGAAGGTCGGCTTCTCGTCTTTGGCGATCAGGGCGCGCTGGTCGGTCATGGGCGCGACGACGGGTTCGAATTCGACCAGGGTTTTGGTCTCGCCACTCAAGCCTTTGCACAGCCCATTTCCGGCATCGAAGGCGTAGAGCATCGGATAGATGACTTTGAGCGCGCTCGGCGGCAGCAGATTAAACATAAGCAGTAATTCCCCTTCGATCAGGATTCTATCGAGTGTATTGTAACGGTGATCAGGAAGTCTCCGCCAGAATGCGCCCGCAGCTTTCGCAGAGTACCAGCGTTCGCCCGGAACGGATCTGCTGAATGCGCATCGAGGTCTGATCGACTCCGCACATCGAGCAGCCTTCGCCGTGCAGGACGGCGACCGCCTGTCCGCGAAAGCGCTGGCGCAGCTTCTCGTAGGTTGCGATGGCGCTCGGCTCA
>DAOUCB010000026.1:0-92073 GCA_034432495.1 Anaerolineae bacterium
TGTTTAGACGCGCCGTATGCCACAAAAGTTCCACGCCGGAAAAATCATTGATCAACTTAAGATGAGTTTGACCGAATTTCACATCTACTCAGACGGGGAGAGTCAGACGGGAGGATCACCGTGATGGACATTGCTGATCAAGCGGCTCGGCTGGGGATTTCGCTCACTCCGGGTGTTTCTGTCGCTGCTCTCGATGCCTTCGAAGCGGATTTCGGCTTTCCACTGACGGCTGACCTGCGCAGTCTCTACCAAGCCAGCGACGGTCTTGTCCTGAGCAAAGGTCGCCTGCGCATTCCTGCGCTTGATGAAATCCGCAGCGCATGGCTGCCGGGGTTTCGCTTCTGGGATATTCCTCAGTTCTGGGGATACTTTCCGCTAATAGATCGCTTCGATTCAAATCCGCTTTGTGTATGCTGTGCCAGCATTCTGACGGGATATGTCGTGCAGGTTTTCCACGACGACGACGCGCAGGTGAAATTTCGCAGCCTCGACTCACTTTTGGCGACGCTCCTCCGCGATCCTGACTCATGGGATTTGATTGACTTGCCAGCGGACATGAATCAGCCGTTTCGCAGCGGGCAGGATATTGAAATTGGGCGTCAGTTGCTTGCTCGGGCACAAACGTTGACGGGCGAAACCCAAGACGATGCCATCCGCTTCGGCATCTGGCTTTTGTCGGAGGCGGAAGTGGACGAAATCATCCCCTTCCTCGACTATCCAGACCAGCAGGTCGTTTACGACGTTGAAGCTCGCTTAAAAACGATGTCCGAACCGCGTGCGTGGCAGGCGCTCAAGCGCTTCAATCCCAAGTCTTGAAGCGACAAACTCTGTTTAAGCTATAATCAAGGGCTATGACAACCTATCTCATCCTCATACGCGGCATCAACGTTGGCGGCAAAAATAAAGTGCCGATGGCGGCCTTGAAAAAATGTCTGGAAGGGCTGGGCTTTTCCGATGTTTCAACCTATATCGCCAGCGGGAACGTGATTTTGAAATCGGATAAGCCCGCTGATGCGATTAAGACTCAGATTGAAGCGGCGCTGCCAGTGAACTTCAAATTGGACAGCGAAATCATCCGGGTGTTGGTGCTGACGCGCAAACAACTTCAGGTCGTCATCGAGAACAAACCTGATGGCTTCGGAGAAGAACCCGGCACCTATCACAGTGACGCTATCTTTCTGATGGGGATTGATGCAGATCAGGCGATGCCGGTATTCAATCCGCGCGAGGGCGTTGACAAAGTCTGGCCGGGAGAGGGTGTGATTTACTCGCAGCGTCTCAGCGCGCAGCGCACGAAAAGTCAGCTCGGTAAAATCGTTGGCACGCCCGCCTATCAGTCGATGACCATCCGCAACTGGAACACCACCACAAAGCTGCTGGAATTGATCAGCAAAATAGATGCCGATAGCGGCGAATAATGGTTTCCCAAACGATCACGCTGCGCACAGGGTTCACCGGCTCGTCGGGAAGATCTCTTCCGCATCCGCGTTACTCATGAGGCAGTCGCGACCTGAAAAAGCCCCAGATCATTTCGCTGGCGTCGAATTCGCGGCTCGTTTTGCCGATCATCCGCTCGTCGAGATACTGCTTGCCCCCCGGCCAGGTATGCCCGCCGCCGACAATCGAGTACAGCACCGTCGGCGCGTCGCAGCTACTGTAGAGCGTCTCGCGGATGTGTGTGCCATCACGCGGATCGCGATCTTCCAGATCGGTCACCAACGGCTCGCCCGTGCAGCCGTTGATCTTCGCCCAGAAACGCAGTGTTGTATCTGCCGAAGCGACCGTCCCGCGCTGCTGCGTCCCCACCTGCACAGCGCCACCTCGGTACGGCACCAGCGGATCGTCCGTCCCCGCGATGATCAGCACAGGCATTGGGCGCGCAGGCCGACAGGCTTGCTCAAGATTGCCCGGCATCAGCGCCGCGACCGGAGCGATTCCGGCGATTCGGTCTGGCATATCGCAGGCCAGCCGATAGGCCATGTGTCCGCCGTTGGAGATTCCCGTCACGAAAACGTGCTCCAGATCGACCGCGTAGGCCGTCGCCAGCGAGTCGATCAGTTCGCGGATGAAGCCCACATCATCCATGTTTCTGCCGCGCGTCTCGAAGCGCCCATCGTTCCATTGCCGCCCGAAGCCGTTCGGGTAGACGACCATGAAGTTATGTTCGTCTGCCAGCGTATTGAACATGCTCTGTGTCAGCTTGATCATGTGATGTGCCGTACCGCCGCCGCCATGCAGCACCAGCACCAGCGGAATCGGCTGTTCGCGGTTGTAATTCATCGGCAGATAGAGCAGATAATCGCGCTCCCAGCGCCCTTGAAAGTAGAGTTGATGCTGCATCGGCATGGTCTTTTTCCTGTTAACCTTCTTGCAGCGACTGGAACCAGTTCCAGATGACCGTGCTCCCGTCGAATTCGCGGCTGGTCTTGCCGATCAGGCGCTCGCCGAGGTACTGCCAACCACCCGGCCAGGTATGCCCGCCGCCGATGATTGTATCGAGCGCTACCGGGGCATCACAGTTCTCGTAGCGGGTTTCGCGGACGCTTGTGCCGTCATTGGGGGCGGCATCCGGCAGATCGCTCACGATTGGGTCGCCGAGGCAGTGATTGGCGGCTGCCCAGAACTGAAGCGTCATATCGGCGGAGGCGACATCGCCACGTTCCAGCAGCAGGCCGCCGACCGTGCCGCCGTCGTAGGGGACAATCGGGTCTGCTGTGCCGGTGAGGATAAAGACAGCGATGGGATGCGTCGGCGCGCAGGGATGCCCCTGCATATCGGGCATCAAGGCGGCGACCGGCGCGATGCCGTCGATCAGACCAGACAGATCGCAGGCGAGACGATAGGCCATCATGCCGCCGTTGGAAATCCCGGTGACATAAACGCGCTTCGGATCGACGGCGTACTGTGAGGAAATCTGCTCGATCAAGGCTTGAATGAAACCCACATCGTCGGCATCAGACGAGCGACCACGCGGGTCACGCCCATCGTTCCAGTGATGATTGATGCCATCCGGGGAAACCACGATAAAGCCATTGGCGTCGGCTTGAGGCTGGAAGCCGCCGTTGGTCAGGCGCACCATCCCCTGCGCCGTGCCGCCGCCACCATGCAGCACCAGCAGCAGCGGAGTCGGTTGGCTGGGACTGAGGTTCGATGGCAGGTAGAGCAGATAATGGCGTTCGATGCCGCCAACCATCAGCGTGTGGGAGCTGGTTTGCGCGGGCTGTCCCAGCGTGATCGCCAGCAGCAGCCCCGCGATTAATCGAAGCAGCAGAGTCATGAGGATGTCCCTAAACCAAGTTCAGGAATGGGTGGCAGCGGCGCATTATCCAGCCAGTCCGCGAAGAATGCGCTTAAATCGGTGCCAGCGATTTTGCTCGCCAGCCCGATGAAATTCTGCGTGCTGCCGTTGCTGTCTTTATAGGTTTGATACCACTGCTGCAAAATGCTGAAGAACGTTTCATCGCCCACTTGGGCGCGCAGCGCCGCCAGCGTCAGCGCCCCGCGATAATACACACCCGCGTTGAATAAATCGTCGGCAGGCGGCCTGCCGGGTGGTGGCAGGTGCGCGCCCGCGACGTAATCGTAAATCCCGTTGATCCAACTATTTAAGCCGTCGCTGCCTTTGGTATGCTCGACCCACAGCCCTTCGGCGTAGGTGGCGAAGCCCTCGTTCAGCCAGACATCGCTCCAGTCGGCGACGCTGACGCTGTCGCCGTACCACTGATGCGCCAGTTCGTGCGCAATCGTAACTTCGCTCTCCTCGTTGTCTGGCGAAACGGTGTCCGTGCCAAAAATCGAGAGCGTCTGGTCTTCGAGCGCGCCGCCCGGTTCAGTATTCAGCATCAGCGCGCCGTAAACGTCGAAGGGGTAGGGGCCAAACAGCGATTCGAAATAGCCGATCATTTCGTCCTGCGTCTTGAACAGATCGCGCGTCGCCTGCGGGATGCCTTTCTCGAAATAATTGCGAATCGGGACGCCATGCGTGCCGGGTTCGGTCACGAGGTCGAACTGGGAGATGTCAATCGTCGTCAGGTAGCTCGCCATCGGCGAGGTGACTTCGCTGATTGTCGTGGTCGAGTCCCCGTTGTCGCTGATGCTTTGCTGCACCCCATTCATGGCGACCATGTACGGTTTGGGAACCGTCACTTTGAGCGTATAGGTCGCTTTGTCGAGCGGGTGATCGTTGACCGGGAAGAAAGTCGCCGCGCCGTCGGGTTCGCTTAAGACGTAGCTGCATGGGCAGTTCGGCCCGTCGTTGTATTCGACCCAGCCTGTTTCGACAGGCAGCGCGACCGAGGTGTAGTTCTCCGGCGCGCCGTGATACTGTACTTCAACGGTGAAGGCCGCTTGGTTGGCGAGCGGTTGCGCCGGGGTGATCTGCAATTCCTGTCCGTCGCGGGTGAAGGTCGCCGCTTCATCGTTCACGCGGATGGCATCGACCGTCAGGCCGATCAGATCGAGATCGAAGCGGCTCAGGGCTTCGGTCGCCCGCGCCTTGATCGTCGCCGTGCCCGTGAAGCTGTTGCTCGCCGGACTCACCGTCAGGTCGAGCGTATAGTGCTGCACATCGTAGCCGCCGTTGCCGAAATCAGCATAGAGCGAGTCGCCAACCCCCGGCGCGCCGACCTGCGGCGTTTGCGCGTAGGCCACCGATACACTCAGCATAATCAGCATGACCAGCCAGAAAATCTTTCGCATCAACCGTTTCCTCGCTGCGGATTACGACTCAGTATACGCCAATGCCGCCACCAAAACCGGATCAAGCTGATTAAAATAATCTGCCGACGAAAGCAGAACGCTCACCTGCGGCGCAATCGTCGCCCGCGTATCGTCGCCGGGGTAATCGTGCCGCGCTTGCGTCGCAATCTGCCCGTGCAGCTTTGAATGGGGCAGCGTGATCTCGCGCGCGTTCTCGAACATCGGCGGGCGACCACCCGTCGATTCGCCCATAAAGATCGGTGCAGCCTCATGTTCCAGCCACAGCGAAAAGACGACGCCTGCCGAAAAGGTATTCCGCCCTGTCAGCACAATCAGATTCCCCGGCACAGAGAAAAAATCGCTGCCGCTGAAGAAGCTGCGCAGCGGGCGCGCCGTGTTGATGTCGCCGCCCGCGTTGTAGCGCAGGTCGAGAATCACGCGCCGGATTGTTCCGCTTGCCAGCGCGCTTTCGAGTTCTGTCCGCAGCGCCGAAAGGGTTTGCGGGGCTGACGTGCTGCGGCTGACGACCTGATTGTATTGCACATAAATCACCTGATCGCCGTCGAGATAAGTCCACCAGAACGCCTCATCGACCCGGCTGAGCGCAAGGGGCTTCTCCGCCTGTGGCAGCCGCCATTGCAGCGGAATCGGCTGGCTGAATTGCGCAAACAGCTCCGGCGTGGGATTGAGTGTGATTTGCTCACCATCGGTGCGCTCCAGCACATAGCCCGCGTGATCTGCATCGGTAATGATGCCGGTTCCCAGCAGCATATCAACATTGCTCAGGCGCATCGGCAGTGTCACCAGTCCGCTGAAATCGTTGTCGCGTGGCGCAAGGGGTTCCAGCATCTGCCTTACCTGCATTATGTCGGTTGTGCCAATCCTGATCAGCCGCGCACCCACCCAGTCGGCATCGTCTGGCGCAGCCTGAACCAGATAAAGGCCGTCACTGAAAGGATAGAAATAGAGCGGATAATAACGCATGGGATAATCGGTTTGCTGGAACCCAAGCCAGCTATGCCCATCACGCAAAGCGGCGATAATCTCAAACAGCCGGACGACGATTTGCGCGTCGCTGAGCGTCGGAATCTCCGCGTTCAAATCGCTGACCATTTGCTCGAAAGCGGTCTGCGTCGTCACACGAAACGGATCAGGGTGGATGGTCTGAATCTGCTGCCAGAGGAAAGCGGCGTCTTCACGCCAGTCCGCGTCGCGCGTTGAATCAGCGGCCTGCGCCGTCAATGGTTGCAGCGGCAGCAGGAAGAAAAAGCACAAGGCCAGAAAACGTTTCATGGTCACACCTCATCAATCAGGGCGTAAACCAACCTACGTTTCTGGCCTTCCATGGGTTCGATTTTTGATTACAGCCTGCTCGAACGCCACCTTTTTCAAGGTGAAGTCGTCTTTTTAACGCTGCACCCGCGACCGCCGCAGTTCATCCTCGCCGCGTTCGAGCAGCTTGTCGAGCATGTCGAAGATTTCCATCGCGTCGCCTTCGACCAGCCGCACGCGCCCGCGATACGCTTCGCGCAGCCCATCGATCACGTACCAGGGGTTGTCGTTCCCCCACGTCACCTGATGGTTGACGACCACGCCGCCCAGCGCCAGCGGCAGATAGATATACACCAGATCAGGATCGGCCTGACCCGCCAGCCAGCGCATGACCTTGTTGGCGTAACTGATGCGCTCGGCGCGGTCGCCCAGGTTGACTTTCACCCGCGAGCGGATCAGCGTGAAGGCCAGCAGAATCGCATCGTACATTGCGGCGTCAAACAGATAGTGCGTGACAATCTCGCCCGGTGTCCACTGCGCAATTGCCGGATCATGCGCCAGTACCTGACACAGCACCTGAAACCAGCGCTGCTCCTCGACTTTGTAGGCCGGGTCAAGCTGTGAGCGGTCGTCCATTGTATAGATCAGCATTTTGCTGATCGCGCTCACTTCGCCGGGGTGCAGCGGCAGCCCCAGCCCGGCGTAAACGTCATCGACCATCCGGTAAATCGAGTCGTAGAGCGTCATCCGTGTGAACGAGGTTGCCAGCAGGCGCGCTCCGTCCATCTGCCCCAGAATGTTGCGCCGTTCATCTTTCATCTGCTGCTGCGACCAGAGGACTTCATAATTGGGCTTCAGCGTCTGGTTGCTTGAGGGCAGGCGTTTCGGCGCAACGTCGAAGCGCACTGTGATGTTCTCCGGTGAAAGATTCTGCGGCTGATCGACCCATTCGATGTCGCGCAGCACCTGTAATTTGAAGGGCGAGACCGACAATGCCGAAGGCGGCGCGCCGCGCGTTGGGGAACGCACCGCTTTGCCGTTGCGGGCGCGGTAGCGAATCGCCACCTGCACTGGCAGATCGTTGGCGGGCTGCGTCGGCAGTACGGCGACAATCGGCATCCTCAGGACGCCGACTTCGCCAGCAGTCAGCGTCAGCGAAACCATTTTCTTGGGCGCGGAGATCATGATCGCTGTGCCGTCCGCCGCTTTGCTCGGCAGGTGCAGCGCGACCTTTACGTCCATGTTCTGATCGACCATGTTTTGCAGAATGACGATGATCTCGATGGGCTGGTTCAGGTAGGCGCGGTGCGGAAACAACCCGACCGCCGCTTGCAGCACGTCCTCGAATGAAACGTGCAAATCCCCGGCAATTGCCCCCAGAACGTCTGGATAGAACGGTTCAAACTGAAGCTGTTTATCCATCGCTAGTTCCCCACAGAATACCCGTAGCGCTGTCCGGCGCGTGTGAGAATCGTTTGTGTCATGTTGTAAACGGCCTGATCCGCTTCGCTCAGTTCGCCGCTGCGCACTTCCAGCGCAGCACCGACCTCGCGCAGCAGATCCGCCGGATTTTCTCGACCCATCGCAAGCTGCTCGTTGATCAGCAGCCCGCCCATGATCAGCGGCAGGTACACCCGGTTGAAGTCCAGCCCGGTTTTGTTCTTCAGCGCCTCAATCAACTGCTCACGATAAAGGGCTTTTTCGGGTTCGCTGCCCAAATCTTCACCCGTCGCCTCGTGGACGAGATCGAAACCGAAATCGACCGCGTCGCGCAGCAAATCGTCGAACAGATAGCGCGTCATCACCTGGGTGAACAGCGTCAGCGCGCGCCCGTCCTGCTCCACCAGCAGCAGATAGGTCTGAAACCAGTGGGGCAGTACGGGCGGCGTCTCGAAGGTCAGGGGGTCGCGCATGAGCAGCGCTTCAACGTCGAAGTTGCGCGCCGCCATATTGCCGTGTGCGTTGAAGCGCGGCGTCGCGTATTCGAGGATCAGCATCAGCAGTTTGGCGAGGACAGCGGCTTCCGCGTTTTTCAGTGAATAACCCGCCTCGGCAAACTTGCTGACCGTCGTATCGAGCAGCGGTTGGTAGAGCGCCGAGCGCTTGAGCCGGGGCAGGATATTGACCTGAATCGTCGGGCCGTAGTGATGCATCAGCAGGCGGTTGTCGCCAAAATCGCCCAGTTTGCACAGGCTGACCCATCCCGGTGTGAAATCAGCGATTTTGCCGATGGAGCCGGTCATGACTGTCACGGGGACTTCCATCAGATTCCGCCGCTTCTCGGTGTAGAAGCTGAGCGGCTTCAGCGCTTCAAGCACGCTCTTAGTGGCGTCGTTCAGGCGTTCGATTTCGAACGCGCCGCCGCCCTCACTGGCGCGAATGCGACTCGCCTTTTCCAGCGCCTTGACCTCGATTTCGACGCTGATTTTGTAGCTGTCGCTGACCGCTGTATCCGCCAGCGTCGTCACGGGCAGCACGACATAGCCCACTTCTGCGCTCTTGACGGTCACGACCAACCGCTGAGTCTGTGTCAGGAAGCGTTCCGGCTGTCGGCGCGCATCCACATTCGGCAGATGCAGCGTCATGGTCACGTCAATTGCGCCGTCGCTGGCATTTTGCACCAGCACCAGCACTTCGAAGGGGCGACCAGCCCGCACGATGCGCGGACGCACCGCCAGCGCGACCTGCGCCGGGCCAATGTTGGCGCGCGGGCCTCCGGTCAGAAAGCCGAGTAAATCCGGGTAATTAGTTGAATCGGCCATCATAAAAACTGTCTCAATTTACACTTACACACAGTATAGCAGTCTTTTAAACACGCCTTAATCGAGAGGCATGGCGCAAAAGTCACGTTGAGGGACAAATTTACGAATTCTAGACCGCTTTTCGCTGCCGAATCGCCCTGCCTGCCTGTGTGTTTGCTCGTGTACGCGGGGTGCGGCGGCGGCGACTCAGGTCGAAATTGTGTGGAATTATGAACTGCGTATACTATTACGAAACTATCGCCCTGATGTAAATCGGGCGACTGTGTGTATAAAACTTAAACGAAAGAATGCGGGGTGCGGTGTATGATCAAACCGCAGCCGATCAGCTTGAATTAATCGCTCATCCTAGGAAAAGTTGTTCCTCATCTATGACCAAACTGAGATCGCTTTTTCTCGCGCCGCTTCTTCCTGCGCTCCTGCTCATCGTGATTGTCGCGCTGGGGCTGACGCTTCGCCTCACGGGCATCAACTGGGACGATGATTCGCGCCTGCACCCTGATGAACGCTTCATGACAACCATCGTCAGCCGGATTGGCGACCCGAACAATCTGGAAGACGATGCCAAAAGTCGCTGTCCTGATCAGCAGATGCTCTTTCAGTTCTTCAACACCGATTGCAGCATCTTCAACCCCGACAATATCAATCCCGGAACCTATGCCTACGGCACGCTCCCGCTGTTCATCGTGCGTGGCGCAGCAGGTTTGACGGCGCATTTCAATCCCTTCGGCCTGGATGATCCCAATCAATGGCTGTCCTACGACTACATTCATCTGGTCGGGCGCGTCGTCAACGCCCTGGCGGATACGCTCGTGATTATCCTGCTCTTTATGATCGGGCGGCGGCTGTTTACATCGTGGCACGGCCTGTTCGCGGCGGCGCTCTATGCCTTCGCCGTCCTGCCGATCCAGCTTTCGCACTTCTGGACGGTCGATCCGATCTCGAATCTGTTCTTTGTGCTCGGTTTATACGCTGCCGCCCGTGTGGCTCAGCAGCGCGGTCTCTGGGGCTATGCCCTGTTTGGGATCGCGCTCGGCTGTGCGGTCGCTTCGCGCATCAACATCGCGCCGATGGCGGCGCTGCTGCCCATCGCGGTGCTGGCGCGGATTCAGCACGAAGAGCGGCTGCTTCAGTGGCGCAACTGGCTGCTGCCCGAAATCATCCTGATCCTCGGTTCGGCGGCGCTGGCGCTGCTCGTCTTCCGCATTGGGCAGCCCTACGCCTTCATCGGCCCGTCGATCAGCAACTGGACGATCAGCGAGCACTGGTGGTCAGAAATCCAGTCCGTCAGCGATCTCTCGCGCCTGCCCAGCGACGGCTGGCCGCCCTCGGTACAGTGGTTCGGGCGCATCCATTATCTCTATCCCTGGTACGAGATGATGATGTTCGGCATGGGGCTGGTCGCGGGCATCGCCGCCACGCTGGCGCTGCTGGCTGCGCTCCTGCACCAGGTCGTTCGCCGTCAGCTTCTGCCCGAACTGGCGATGCTCAGCCTGTGGGTCGTCGGCTACTTTGCCGTGACGGGCAATCTTCAGCAGATGACCATGCGTTACTACCTGCCCCTCTACCCGGCGCTCTTTTTACTGGGAGCATGGTTCATCCTCTCGCTGGCCTGGCTGATCAAGACGCGCTGGCGGCGGCTGCTTCTGCCCGCCGTCGTCGTCGCCGCGACCGTGATCGCGGGCGTCTCGTTCACGACCAGCGTCTACACCCAGCCGATCACCCGCGTCGAAGCCTCGCTCTGGATGAACAACAACCTGACCGCAGGCATCGAATTCGGCAACACGAGCGGCAGTCGGCTTCCCGTCAATATCCAGAGCGGCGGGCCGCGTTTGCTCATGCAGACCGCCTACAATGGCGAATCCTACATCAGCGATCCGTTTCAGGTGGATGGCGACGTGCCTTTCCGCCTGGAAATTCAGTTCAATGACGCGCGCGTGACCCAGTTGCAGCTTCAGTGGATGGAAGCCAACGACGCCACCGACCCCCAGGTCATTCAGGAAATCCAGTTGCAGACGGATAATCAGGGTCACGCGGAAATTACCTCCGACATGCTGCCGCCGATCAGCCCTGGACGCTATGCGTGGCACTTAGCCTCTCAGTGGACTCCGGCAGTGCTGGCAGGCGCAGGCGACCAGGTTCCGGTGGAGAGTCGTTCCTTCCTCCCGGTGATGGAAATCGGCAGCGACGAGATCACCCGCCAGCCCGTCAATTTCCGCAGCCCCTATCAGTCTGTTCCTTACATTTACATCGGCCCGGAAACGACCTCGGTCACGCTGCAAACCGACCAGCCGCTGACCGTCACCACCATGACGCTGGCGCATATCGTCAACCCGCCCGGCCCGCTGACGATCACGCTCGGCGACCAGACCTACACCGCCATGCCCGTCGACTCCACACAGGTCAACGTGGACTGGAACACCCGGCTCGGTCTGCGCCAGCAGTACGTCTTTGACCGTCCGCTCGTGCTCAAAGAGCATACGCCCGTCGAAGTTCGGTCCGCATCTCCGATCTGGTTCACCCCGACAGCGGTCACCACCGAAGGCGACTGGGACGACACCGTCCCGACGCATTTCTGCACCTACAAACAGCGGGTCGCGCTCGGCATCGGCCTGCTGCGCGACTGCATCGACAACAACAGCTTCGCCCACGATTACTTCAACGAGCTGAAGCTCAACATGGCGGAAACCGACAGCGAAGTCAAATATCGCCGCATGGTCGATGTGCTCAGCAAGTCGGACTATTTCGTCATCAGCAGCAACCGCTTCTACGACGCCCAGCCGCGCGTGCTGCGCCGCTTCTCGATGTCCACCGAATACTACAACCGCCTGTTCAACAGTCAGTTGGGCTTCACCCTCCTGAACACCTTCCGGCGCGGCTCGGATTTCCTCGGCATCGACTTCCCGCACGAAATTCTGCCCACCGATAAAGTCCCGAAGTGGTGGAACGAATTCGAATCTGAGGAAGCCTTCACCGTCTACGATCACCCGTCGGTTTTCGTCTTCCAGAACACCGGCTTCGCTTCGACCATGTTCCCCTTCCCGCCGGTCTCGGAAGAGGAAAACACCGCGCCCCCGCTCGATCTGGAGACGCTGCCCGCGCCGACCTACCAGCTTGCCGCGCAGCCGCAAACCGACGACGATGTGGTCTTCGCGCTCGTCATCTGGGTCATCGGCTTCGTCCTGTTGGGCTGGGTCGCCTTCCCGCTGATCTATGCGCTCTTTCCGGGGCTGCCGCTGCGCGGCTATGGCATCGCCCGCGCGCTGGCCTGGCTGCTGCTCTCGGTCGTTCCCTGGTGGCTGACCTCGATCTTCGGGCGCTTCTTCTGGACGCGCCCCGGCCTCGTGCTGCTTGTGATCGCCTTTGTCATCCTCAATGGGGTGATCGCTTACCGCCGCCGCGTCGAATTCAGCGCCTATCTGCGTGCCAACTGGCGCAGGCTGCTGGTCTGCGAAATCATTTTCGGCGTGGCGCTGGCCTTCGGGCTGTTCCTGCGCGCCGTCAACCCGGATCTCTGGCAGATCGCGCGCGGCGGCGAAAAACCGATGGATTTCCTCTACCTCAACGCCATCCTGCGCACGCCCATTTTCCCGCCGCCCAATCCCTGGATGGCGGGCTTCCCGATCAACTACTACTACTTCGGCTTCGTCATCACCGCGCTGCCGATCAAGCTCGGCGGCATTGCCTCGGAAGTCGGCTATAACCTCGGCTTAGGCACGCTCTACGCCGTCGTTTTCAGCACCGTCTTTACGCTGGCCTATGCCCTGCTGCCCGGTGCGCGCCGCTTCGTCAAATCGGTGCTGGCGCTGGTTGGAACGTTGTTTGCAATGGTCGCGGGCAATCTCGGCACGCTCAAGCTGGTGGTCGATCCGGAAGAGGGGATGCAGGCGCACCGCTTCTACTGGTATCCCACCCGCATCCTCGGCGAATCCGCCAACGGCGCGGGCGGCGCGATCAACGAAATGCCGATTTTTTCTTTCCTGTTTGGCGATTTGCACGCCCACATTCTCGGTCTGCTGCCGACCATGCTGTTCCTGGTCGGCATGTGGGCGCTCCACAAGCAGAAACGCTGGTACGTCGCGCTGATCGTCGGCGTGATTGCCGGGGTCATGTTCATGACCAACATCTGGGACGTGCTGATCTACATCCCGCTGGCGGCAGTCCTGCTCTGGCTGGCTTCGCGCAGCATCGCCAGTTTCATCCGCTATGGCTTCCTGATCGCCCTGGGCGCGCTGCTGACCGTCGCGCCTTACATGCGCGGCTTCTCGGTCGGTGGGGCGGGCGGCATCGAACTCTGGAATAACGAGCGTTCGCTGATTGGGCCGTTCCTGCTCGTCTGGGGTATCCCTATCGGCATCGCGGCGCTCTGGCTGCTCCACCGCATCGGGCGCTCAATACCCGTCCTCGGACAGCGCGCCTTGCAGTTCAGCCTCGTGATCATCGTCATCGTCATCCTGCTGGCCTTAGATCCGATTCTCGCCACCAGTGCCCTCTGTGTGATCTTCGCGGGCGTGGCGCTGCTCCTGGCCTGGCGCGATAAGCCGCACATGCGCTATATCCATCTCGGCGTCGCTGTGATTTTCGTCGTCCTGTTCAGCCTCGAATACATCGTCATCAGCGGCGACGTCGGGCGCATGAACACCGTCTTCAAAATCTCCTTCCAGTTGTGGATGTGGGTCGGCCTGCTCATCCCGCTGATCCTCTACTGGATGCTGCGCCACCGCCGTTATCTGGCAGTCATCGCCAGCCTTGTGCTGATCGCGGCGGGGCTGCTTTTCCCGATCTACGCGATTCCGGCGCGCTGGGACGAAAATCTCTCCGGCGGGCTGACGCTCGATGGCGACCGCTTCTATCAAAACCTCGGCCTACCTGAAGGGTCGGTCGATGGTGATTTCGAGATCATCCGCTACCTGCGCGCCCATGCCCAGGGCTTCCCGGTGATCGCTGAGTGGTATCAGAGCGAGTACCTCTGGAATAACCGCATCTCGATTCAAACTGGCCTACCCGATGTCGTCGGCTGGGGCAATCACATGCGCCAGCAGTACGGCAGCCTGCTGGCTCCGCTGGTGGATCAGCGCATCCAGAACATGCAAACCTTCTTCAACACCGGCGATCTCAACACAATTCGCGAGCTTATCCAGCAATATAATATCAGTTACATCGTCGTAGGCCGTCTGGAACGCGCCCATGCCTCACCTGAAGCGCTGACGCAGTTCGAAGCGCTGGCGGCAACGGGCGATCTGGAACGAGTCTTCAATTCCGGCGATTCAGTGCTCTATCACGTCGTTGCGCGAGGAAATACGCCTTGAAGCTTGTCCAAACCAGGAACACCATCGAAGCAGTGGACGAGGCTCCGCTCGGCATTCGCATCTCTCCGCTGCACAAGGGGCGTTTTGCCCTCGGTCTGCTCCTCGTCCTGGTCGCGCAGTTTCTCTTCCTTCAGCACCAGTTCACGATTTTCAATTTCGGCCTGATGGAATGGGTCAGGACTACCTTTTTCATCGACTTCCAAACCCCTGGCAATCGGATTGCGGCGGTGATTTTCTTCCTCGTGGGTGCGATGCTCATCTGGAAGTCGATCTGCACTATCCAGCCTGCGCCGCCGCCTGTGAACAACCTGCCGCGCCAGCCCGTCCCGCTGATTGGCTTTCTGCGCCGCAACCTGTTCATTTTCATTACCATCGCGCTGTTGATGGCCTATCTGCTTTCGCAGCTTTCGCAAATCGACACGGCGATTGGGCCAGTCATCGTCTGGATTTTTGTCATGCTGCTGGCGGTCTGGGTGGCGCGGGCTTACGACAAAGAGAGCGGCGTGCGTCTTTCGCTCAATATCGACCGCGCCGACATCCTCGCCATGCTGGTCGTCTTCGCCCTCGGTCTGGCGATTGGCTCCTACCAGCTTGCGCAGATTCCCAACACCTACAACGACGACGAACCCGAATTCCTCAACGAGATGAAGTTCATCGTGCAGGGGCGGGAAGAGCGCGGCTTTTTTGCCCCCGGCGTCTTCGATTTTCCGCTTGCCAGCAATTACTGGCAGTCGCTCTCCTTTTCGATTCTCGGCATCTCGGTCTTTAGCTGGCGCTTTTCGTCGGTCTTCAGCGGCATGTTGGCGCTTTTCCCGATGTACATCCTCGCGCGCATCATGTTTGACCGCCGTACTGCCATTCTCGCCGGCATCTTACTGATCACGCTGCCCTATTTTATTGCCTTCAATCGACTCGGCTACAACAACTCGCAGGCGCTCTTTCCGACGGCGCTGGCGCTCTGCTTTCTCTATATTGGCCTCCAGCGCCGCAGCATGGTCTATATGGCGCTCGGCGGGATTGCGGCGGGTATCGGCTTCTACACCTATACGGCAGCCCGTATCGCCCTCGTGATCGCCATCCTGTTTTTTGCCTATCGCTTTCTCGGCACGCTATACCATCTGCTGCGCAGCCCGCGTTCCTCGCCCGAACGCGCCGAGGCGAGTCGCGAAGCATTTCGGCTGCTGGGGATGGGCATCGTCTATGGCGGCGTCGCCGCACTGGTGCTGATTCCGCAGTTGGTTTTTGCCAGCGCCATTCTGCCCAATCTCTCCAACCCCAAAGTCCTCGACAATTTTCTGCCCAACGCTGTCTATGGCAGAGCCTTTTACCCTCCCGAAGAACTCTTTCGCGACTATCCACCGATTGAGTACGCCGGGCAGACTTTCTTTTTCCGCCCGGACATCTACGTGATCCTGTTTCTGCGCGGCCTGATTCTGACCGTGCTCGCTTTTCACGATGGCACGGTCGCCAACCTCAATTTCGTGGTTGGCCCCTTAACCGGCTTAATCAGCGCCGCCTTTTATGGCATTGGCCTCGTGATCGCCTTCAAAAAGCTGCGCGATCCGCGTTATGTGCTGCTGCTGCTCTGGATCGGCAGCACGATGTTTTTCCTGAGCATCATCAGCACCGAACCGCCGCGCCAGACGCATCTCGTCTCGATCATTCCCGCGCTCCCGATTCTGACGGCGGTCGGTCTCATCACCGTCATCAATTTCCTCAGCGACCGCATCGACGTGCGTAAATTCTTCTACCGCTTTCAGGTGCGTCGGCTCGGCAGCGCGGTTGTGACGGTGGGGCTGCTCGCCATCATCATTGCCCCCAACCTGAAAAACTATTTCGTCGATGTGCCTGCCTTTTACCCGCCTGAAATTGAGCAGTTGATCGCCTGGGGCGCGCTGAATGCCAGCCCGACCGTCCCGCGCACGCTGATTTTCGCCAATGCCTACGTCGATCCGCGCTGGTTGGGGCTGACGCCGCGCGTCTCGGAACTGGTCGGAATGCCCACGAAGCTGGTCAAAGTGGACGTCGATGATCTGATACACGGGCGCTATCGCTTCATCCCCAACCACCAGTACGTGATCTACTGTCTCAGTTACGACTGGCCGCGCATCGAAAAATATGCCCAAACACTGCCCAACAGTTGGCAGATACTCCCGATCTTTCACGCAGAGCGCGACGGGGTCGTCACGGTAGTTGAATTCACCTTTAATGCGCCCCCGGATATGCCTCTGCCTGACGGTTATCCACCAGGGAAATAGCCAGCGCTAATCGCGTACTGTCTTCGTCTGCAAGGAGCCGTTGTTGATCGTCGCCGCAGCCCGCTTCAAGCTCATTGGCTTTTTTCTGATCCTGTTGTTGTGCGTCGCAGCGCAGTCGCAGTTTCTCAGCCTGTCGCCGCTGGGTTATCTTGCCCTCGGTGCAGCAAGTTTGCTCGCCCTGATCGCGATTACCCCACGTCCGCGCCCGTCGATTCTCGAAGCGCCGTCGCTTGACGCCGCCAGCGGGCCACGCCTCTGGTTTGGGTTGATTCTGGTTGTCATTGGGCTGATTTTCGTCATCACCAGCGCCGTTACCTTTCACAATGAAATGCTGATCGCCAGAAACCCGGACGATTTCCCCTGGGTGCTCAATACGCTGGCGCTGGCGCTGCTGCTGGTTGGCGGCCTCATGATCGTGGGCATCGGGCGGCTGCCGCGTCCTGATCTGACGGTCTGGCTTGTTCTTGTGCTGCTGGCCGTCGCGGTTTTCGTGCGCGTCTATCAGCTCGACCAGTACCCGTTTGGCGTCTGGTTTGACGAAGCCATCTACGGTCTGCACGCCCGCCACTGGCTGACTGACCCGAACTTCCGCCCGATCTTCGTCGAAAACATCACCTTTCCCCATCTGCTTGCCGACGTGATCGGCTTGCGGGTGCTCGGCGGTACCAACGTCGCCGGTCTCCGTGTGGTCAGCGCCCTGCTGGGCAGCGCAGGCGTGCTGCTGGCCTATCTCGTCGGGCGGCGGCTGCGCGGCGTCTGGTTCGGCCTGATTATGGCTTTCCTGCTGGCGCTGCTGCGCTGGTCGATTGACTTCAGCCGCATCGGCATGGTCGGTGCGGAACTCCCCACCTTCGCGCTGCTGACCTTTTATTTTGCGCTCCGCCTGATTCGTGATGGGCGGCTGCGCGATGCCTTCTGGTTCGGCATCGCACTGGCTGCGGGAACTTTCGGCTACAGCACCTACCAGTTTCAGGCGCTGGCGGTTGCCATCTATTTTTTACTCAGCTATCCGTTTTTGCGCCGCGATAAAAAGCGCACCGTCCTGCTCGGCCTGACCGCCGTCCTCGCCGCCCTCGTCGTCCTCATGCCGCTGCTCGTCTACATCACCGACCGCAGCGGCGACTATTTCAACCGTCTCAACGCCGTCTCGATTTTCAACGAAGATCGCCCGCCCGACGACACCGTCTGGAATGACATCGCCCAGAGTACGCTCAAGCATTTGCAGATGTTTCACCTGCGCGGTGATCGCAACGGACGACACAACCTGCCCTATGCCCCCATGCTCGACCCTGTGACCGGATCGCTCATGGGTATCGGCCTCTTCGTCGCCCTCCGTGAGCGGCGGCGTGAGCATCTGCTCTTTTTGCTGGCGATCATCCTGGCGCTGCTCGCTGGAATTCTGTCTGTAGCCTTTGAAGCGCCGCAGGCGCTCCGCTCGATTGGCGTTGTGTCCGGGGTGATCTATTTCGCCGCGCTCGGTCTGGAAGGGCTGCTCCGTTTGGCGACCGAAGGCTTGACCGCGCTGCTCCGCCAACAGCGCATCGCTGCGCGGCTGGCGCAGAGCCTCGCACTGGCGGCGCTGGCGTTCATGGCGGCCTGGAATCTCAACCTCTACTTCAACCTTCAGCGCACCAATCTCACCGTCTGGGGCGCGTATTCCACCGTCGAATCGCTGACCGGGCGCACTTACGCTGCTGCTCCCGCCGACACGCAGTTTTTCGTCTCACCGCTCATCGGCAACAGCGTGCCCGTGCGTTTTCTTGCGCCCGACGCCATCGACCGTTCGACCCAGATGATCATGCCTGATCCGTTTCCGCTGCGCATCGCCCCGACCAACCCGGCGCTCATCATGCTCGTTCCGCTGGAAAACTTCTATCTCGATTATCTGCATCAACTCTACCCTAATGCCCAGTTCCAGCCCATCCGCGCCATCGATTACGGCATCGACGACAGCCCGAACGATATTTTTTTCACCGCCATCCGTCTCTCTGCGCAGGATGTCGGCGCGATTCAGGGCTTGCGTGACGGGCAGGGCGTTCTTGACGCGCCCTCCGATGATGCCTACACCTTTACCTTCGCCGCCGATGCCCAACTCAGGCTCGACAACCAGATCGTCACCAGTAGCGCGCCCATTCATCTGGCGGAAGGCAACCACGCCATCAGCATCACGCCGCCGGATGCGCCGCTGATGTGGCAATTTTCGAGCGCGCCGCAGGCTGCGCCTATTCCCCGGCAGTTCCTCTACCACGATCCCGTCACCCCCAACGGGTTGCTTGCCAGCTTCTATAACAACGCTGACTGGCAGGGGACGCCCGTTGTCCAGCGCATTTACCCCTTTGCCTACTGGCAGATTCAAATCCTGCCGATGGACAGGCCCTACAGCGTGCGCTACACCGGCTATCTTTACACGCCGGTTTCGGGCGAGTATCAGATGATTCTAAACGCCATCGACAGCGCGTCCCTCGACATTGAGGGTCAGAATGTCGTTACCACCGCCCAACCGAACAGCGACTTTCAGGCTGCCGTCACGCTGGAGCAGGGCTGGCATCCGGTCGAGGTGCGCTTCCAGGATTTGACCGGCAATTCTCGCCTGTTCCTCTCCTGGACGCTGCCCGATTCAAACGCCAGAGCGCCCATCGCCCGCGACTATTTCTGCCCCGCGCTCAACCTCTGCGCCACCCCGCCCGCAGCGCCTTAATCGCCTATCCCTATTTCTTCTTTTCTCTGTGTGCTCTGTGTCCTCTGTGTCCTCTGTGTGCTCTGTGTCCTCTGTGGTTATATCTTTCTCTTTTACTCGGTACTCAACACTTCTTTGCCCTTCAACTTGCGACACCGCTCCAAATCCCCCATACTCAACAGACTCGCTTCATGAGCGGAGCAAAGTACATTGAAGGAAACAGGGACTTCCGCCGACGCCTTTAATCACATCGGCGCGCGCTACGATACCGAATTCACCAATACCGAACTCAGCCGCTGGTTTCGCCAGCGCGTCTGGGATCGGCTGGCTGTCCTCTATCATCCCGGTGATCACGTCCTCGAACTCGGCTGCGGCACGGGCGAAGATGCCATTTTCCTCGCCAAACGCGGCCTGACCGTCCTCGCCAGCGACGGCAGTCAGGCCATGCTCGACGAGACTGCCCGCAAAGCTCAGGCCGAAGGCGTCGGCGACCGAATCGAAACGCGCCGCCTCGACTTTGCCGAAGCAGCGCATTGGGATCTCCCATCGCAAGCCTTCGACGGCGTCTATTCGAATTACGGCGCGCTCAACTGCGTCGGCGACTGGTCAGCCATCGGCGCGCAGTTGACGACAGCCACCCGCCCCGGCGCGAAACTTGGCCTCGGCGTGATGGGGCCGCTCTGCGTCTGGGAAATCCTCTGGCATGGCCTTCATGCCGATTTCCGCACCGCGACGCGCCGCCTGCGCAAAAGCACCGTCGCCCATCTGGATGGTCAGTATTTCGACGTCTACTACCCCACGCCGACCCGCTTGCAGCGCGATCTCGGCAGCGCCTTTCGCCGCGCCGATCTGTTGGGATTAGGCGTTTTTCTCCCCCCCAGCGATCTCTACAAACCGGTCGGCGCGCGCCCCTGGCTGGCGCGTCCGCTGCTCGCCCTTGAGCGCCTGACCGCCGCGCATTGGCCTTTCACGCTGCTTGGCGATCACTACTGGCTCGAACTCACGCGCGTCTAGGGCGTAAATTCCGCCGCGTAACTGACCTCCGTGCTGATGCCGTGCGTCGAACTCAGCGTGACCTGTGCGTCCGCCGCGACCCTCCCCGTGAGCGTCAGCGGCATTTCGCGGCTCACATCCTGCGAGATCGCTTTCCCCGCTGCATCGACGAAACGAACGGTCACCGCGCCCGTTTTCACGCGCACCGTGATCTGCATTTGCACCGGATTCCCGCCATTCAACTCGTGCAAATCGAAACGCAGCGTATTCGCCCCGCTCAGTTGATCGAGTGTCCCGCTGCACGTTTCGCGCCCATTCGCCGTCGTGCAGTGCATCTCGCCTGTGCCGCCGCTTCCGCACGCCGCCAGCAGGATCAGCAGTGCCGCCAGCACCCACCACATGCTTTGCTTCCCCTCTCTACGTAGTGGAGAGGGGAAAGCTGACCCATTGCGAACCTCTTTTATTCGCACGGTCAGCCGGGGTGAGGTCAATAGATTACCCAACCTTCACCGTCCCTACCGTCACAAATCCCTCGCCGCACGATCCAGCCGTCAGTACGCAGAAATTCTCAATCGCCGGGTAACTGTACCAACCCACGCTGACGCTATAATCTCCCGGCGGCAAATCTCCCGGCAGCGCGATTTCGACTGATTCCGCTCGCCCTTCGCCCGCTGCAACGGTTCCCAATGGGTTATCCTGCTGCGCGACCAGCGTACCTGCCGCGTCGGTCACATGCACAAAGCGAATCTGGTTCGCGTCAAGCGACTGATCGAATGTCCAATCCAGCCACACACCCAGCGATCCGCCCGCCTGCGCTGCCTCTGGCACATGCGACCCCGCCAGCGTTACCCCGTGATCAAATGTCACCGGGGCAGCCGCTTCAGCAGCCGCGTACTCGATTTTCACGTTGCTCAGTTCCGCCGAGCGACATTCGAGCGCGGCATCGTAGTGATTGGGACAGGCGGGATCGAGCGCCAGCGCAATTGTTGTGAAGCTGTTCGCGTTCACCCGCAGAGGCACGCTGATCGCCTGTTCGCTGTTCACCGACCAGCGCTGCGCTACCATGCCATCCACCAGCAGCGTCACTTCGCGCTGCTCACCGTTGAGAGTCGCTGAAAAATTCAGCCAGCTATCCTCCGGCGCATAGACGTAAGAATCCGCCTGCGTCGTGAGCGTCGTGTCGGCGCTCGGTAGCGCCATAAATCTGGGTAGGGCATCCGTTTTCGGCGTCATGAACAGCGCCAGCGAGCCATCCTCGTAGGTCGGATCGCCCAGCTTTTCCCGCGCCAGCGCTTCCAGCGACCCGTCGCCGTCCTGTTCCTTATGCACGATTACCGCGTCCGCGCCAACGGAGCGCAGCAGCGCCGGATCGAAGGTTTGCAGCAGCGTCAGTTTCGCTGGGCTGACGGGTGTACTCCGCGTTTCGTGTCCGGCGATCAGCGGCAGATGATGTCCGGTTTGCAGATACATCCCATCCTTCGCCGCTACCAGATTGTCCCAGGGAACGTCGAAAACGGCGCGGACATCCCCATTGCTGCCGATGTCGGCAATCGCCTGCGGGATCGCTGCCGGACTCAGCGGTAGCGGCCAGAATACCTGATACTCGAAGGCGATCCCCGCCATCAGAACGGCGATGCCGATCCATTTAAGCGCCGTGCTCACCCGAATGCGCTGCCACAGATAGGCCGCGCCGTAGCCCGCCAGTACCGCGACCGCCAGCGCCAGCACAAAGTCGAAACGCCCCGGCGTCCGCGCCAGCGAAATCAGTGGGAGATTGGCAATCAGTGCGAACGGCAGCGTGATATAACTTGCGTAGCCGTCTACGCTGAAGCGCACGGGTTGATCGAAGATTTTCAGCAGCGGGCCAAGTGACAGCACCCACGCCACCAGCGCCAGCAGCAGCCACCCCCGTGCCGTCTTCACTTTCCACAGCGCGATCAGCCCCAGCAGCGCCGCGATTATGCCTACATAAGCCGCGCCCTCATCGAGATTGACGCCCAGCACCTGCCGCGTGTAGTCTAGGCGGTCGAATAGGGGATGCCGAAAGGATGGCGTCACCACCGCCAGCAGGTCAGCGCTGTAGCGCACCGATCCGCCTTCATCCGTATACGCCGTCGTCCCCAGCGTCGCCTGAAGCACCGGGAGCAGGAACAGCAGCAGGCAGATCGCGCCCAGTCCCGCCCCGATCACGCTCCGCCGCAGCGCTGTCCACTCGCGCCGCGCCAGCAGCAGCAGGCCATAGACCGCCGCCACCGGCAGCAGCACAAAAACCACTTGCAGCGTATGTCCGCCTGCGCTCAGGAAGAAGAGCAGCGCCGTCAGCGCGATGCCCTTCCAGCCGCCGCGTTCTCGCAGGCGGTACAGGCTGTAGACGTAGAGCGGAACCGGCCACTGCACCAACTGTCCCACATGCCCCACCCCCAGATGCCCCTGCATCGTTGGATAGAGCATGAATACCAGCCCCGCCAGCAGCGCCGGAGCCAACCCCATCGCATCCTGTAGGGGCGCACGGCTGTGCGCCCGTTCTTCTCTCCCCCTCTCTACGGAGTGGAGCGGGGGCTGGGGGGTGAGGTCTGTAGGGGCAGACCTGTGTGTCTGCCCGCTCACCAGATAGCGCACCAGCCAGAACATCGCCCAGCCGTTTGCCGCCAGCGTGATCAGAATCGCCACGTTCGCCGCCGTCATCAGCGGCAGAACCAGCGCCAGCAGCCACGCCGGAAACAGTTGCAGCGGATACGCCCACAGCGTGATTCCCTCGATGCCGTTCGGGTAGGCCAGCAGTGACTGGTAAAACGGCGTCTGACCCGTTTGCAGCGCGTGCGCGAACCACCAGAGGTGGTGGGCCATCTCGTAGCCGTCGCCGTAAACAAAGCCGACCACCACCGTCGAGAGCTGCGTGATCAGCGGGTAGGTCATCATCACGGCAGCCAGCAGGTAGAAGCCGTAGACGGCAAGGTGGGTAATCCACGAACGTCTCATCGTGCTTTGTAGGGGCAGACTCATGGGTCTGCCCTTACGAACCTTTCTCTACAGGTTGATAATCGTCCACTGTCAGCCCCTCGACCGTCAGCGCCGGACATGCCAGCGCGGGATCGTCTGCCTTTGGGCAAACCGGATCATTCGCAATCGTAATCGCATGATACCCCGCCGCGAACGTGATCGGCACGCGCAGATTTTGCGTGCCGCGCACCGTCCACTGTACCAGCGGCACGCTATCCAGCAGCGCCGCCGCGCCACGATTCGCCATCTGAACTGTCCCGGTCAGCAGCGCCTGACCGTCCTGCGGCGCATAGAAATAGACACTCGCGCCTTCGCTGTCGCTGACGAAGCCCGGCACAGCGCCGCTGTACTTCGGTACGTTGAAGACGGCATACTGCGCATCCTCGTAAAAAGGCGCACCCAGCATCGAACGCGTGAACGTTCCAACTGCGCTGTCCCGTCCATCAAATTCCTTATGCAAAATCACCACGTCCACGCCCGCCGCGTCCAGCAGCGCCGGGTCGAGCGTGTCTTGCAGCAGATTGACCTTTGCCGGGTCAACTGGGGAACGCCGCGACACCTGTCCGATGATCATCGGCTGCTCGTGTCCTGTTTGCAACCACATCCCGTCCTTGTTGACCAGCGGATGATACCAGGGAATATCCAGCACAGAACGAATGTCGGTTCGACTCGCCAGTGCGGCAATCGGTTCTGGCACAACACCCGGTTCGGTTGGTAAAGGCCACCAGAATTGATACTCAAAGCCGATTGCGGCCATCAGAAGAATGACCATAACCCACCTGATCGCGCGGCTGCTGCGGAGCGCCTGCCGGAATGACCTTTGTCGTCCTGTGGATGTGACATTGACCGCCTGTGTTTCCGCCAGTTTCCGACCCATCGAAAACAGCGTCGAAACGCCATAGCCTGCCAGCACCGCCATCGCAAACCCCACCGCGAAATTGAAGCGCGCAGGTGTCCGCGCAATGCTGATCAGCGGCAAATTCTGGAACAGCGCCCAGGGGAGCGTCACATGAGTTGCATAGCCATCCAGCCGTATTTCCAGGGGAACTTCCCAGACTTTCAGCAGCGGCCCCAGCGAAAACACCCACGCAATCAAGGCCAGCGCCAGCCACCCGCGCGCCTCTCTGCGCCTCCACACCGCCAGCAGCCCCAGCATCCCGACAATCACCCCCACATAGCTCGCCTGCTCAAACGGATCAACGCCCAAAATCCGCCTGCTCGTGTCCCATCCTGTGAACAGTGGATGGTAAAATGAGGGAGAAACCACGCCCAGCAGCGACGCGCTGTAGGTCACGACGCCGTTGGCAGGCGGCTGATGCAGCGTCTCAATCGTCAGCGGCAGGACGAACGGCAGCGCGAAGAATCCGCCTAAAATCACGGTCACCAGTGCCCGCCGCAACGTCCGCCAATCGCGTGCTGCGAGGCGAATTGCGAAATAGACCGCCGTAATCGGCGCGATGACATAGATCAGCAGCAGCACACTCCCCCACAAGCTGACCATGAAGAGCACAGCCCCCGCCAGCACGATTCGCCGGACGTTCGCTGTCTCGCGCAGGCGCAGCAGCGCGAGAAAATACAGCGGCGCAGGCCACAGCGTCAGCAATCCAGTGTGCGCCGCCCCCAACTGCCCCTGAAACGCCGGATAGAGCATGAACACCAGCCCCGCCACCAGCGCAGGCGCGAGTGTATTTATAGGGACAGACCTGCGTGTCTGCCCGGCATCGTTGTCCCGTAGGGGCACGCCATGATGTTCGCCTACAAGGTCGTGTACGAGGAAAAACATCGCCCAGCCATTCGCTGCCAGAGTCAGGAGCGCCGACACGTTGAAGGCCGCAGGCAGCGGCACGACAAACGCGAACAGCCACGCCGGAAAAGATTGCAGCGGCAGGCTCCACAACAGCGTCGCGCTGAGGCCGTCGGGATAGAGCAGGTTGGGCATGAAAAACGGGTTTTGCCCTGTTTGCAGCGCCGTCTTGATCCACCAGATGTGATGGGTGTATTCGTAGGCGTCGCCGAAGGGATGCCCGATCATGCGCGTGCTGATTACCGTAATCAGCGGGTACGTGATCACGAGCGTCACGGCGAGATAAAACAGGTAAACCAGCAGATGTTGACGACGACGTATCAAGGCTATGCAGGTCGCCAGCGTGGGGAATAGGCGTCTGCTTCATGCGTAAGCTGGCGGAGGTGGCTGCCGTCCGCGTCAATCACGTAGATTTCGCCCCCGCCGCTGCGATTCGAGACAAACACAATCTGCTTCCCGTCCGCTGACCAATGCCCATCGCTGTCGAAAGGATAAACCGTGTTGACTGCGTTGGCGGGCCAGTGGGTATTGAAGTTCAGGGAGATTCCCGCTGTGCAGGGGACATAAAGCTGCTGGTGACACTGTGGATCCGCCAGTTGAACGGCAACTTCGTCAATACTCAGGCTGGAACTGAACTTCCCGCCGGAAAGCAGCGCCCGGTGTCCGTCCGGCGACCAGTCGCTGAAGCTTCCGTTGAGCGTGATACTGCTGTCGAGGCATTGATCCGGTCTTTGCGAACAGGCCACCACATCGACGACCAGCGAGTCATCGACAAGGGTTGCAACCGAATTGAGGGCGATGTAGCGCCCATCGGGCGACCACGCCAGCGTCCCGCGCACAATTTCTGGCTGCTTCATCAGGCGGCGAAAAAAGCTGCCGTCGCTGTCGATGACGGCCAGCCGCGCGCCGCCATCTGTCCATTCAAGGAGGGCGATTTGCCGCCCATCCGGCGACCAGACGGGCGCGCTGTAGTGAACCTGTGCCGTGCTCTGCGTCAACTGCTCCACCCCGGAGCCGTCGGTGCTGACCGAGTAAACATCATGACCGTCGTCCAGCACGATTTTCTGCCCGTCCGGCGACCAGTCATAGCTGTAAATCGGTTCAATGCCTGCGTCAATCGGCTGAATTTCGCCCGTGTTCAGGTTCATCAGGTTCAATCGCGCTGCCGTCTCCCTGCCCGTGAGAAAGCTGATATAGGCGTCAGCAGGCTGTGCGCTCAATTGTCCGGCGCATGTAATAAAAACGAAACAGACCACGACTAAGCTTATGATGCGACTTGAGGTCATCGTCACCACCTTTGCTCTATGGGGGCGGATTTTACAGAGTTGAATCGTCAGTCGCCAGATGAGAAATAAAACAGACCAAGTTGATAAAAATTCATAAATTCGGTAAAATAAAACAAATGAGCTATCCGAGGAAATTGCAGTGACCACTTTCGCGCAAGACCGATTCGGTCGCATGATTAACTACCTCCGCATTTCGCTGACCGACAAGTGCAACCTGCGCTGTGTCTACTGCATGTCGGAAGACATGGTCTTTCGCCCCAATCGCGAACTGACCCAGCCGGATGAACTGCGTATGCTCGTCAACGTCTTTGCCGACCTCGGTTTCAAAAAATTCCGCCTGACTGGGGGAGAGCCGACGGTTCACCCGCACATCGTCGAAATTTGCGACTTCATTGCCCATACATCGGGCGTCAACAGCCTGTCGATGACCACCAACGGCGTGCTGCTCAAAGAACTGGCGCAGCCGCTCGCCAATGCAGGTTTGCAGCGCGTCAATATCAGCATCGACACGCTCGACCCCGTGCGCTTCAAGAAGATCACCCGCTGGGGATCGCTCGATCAGGTCTGGGACGGCATCGAGGCTGCCGAACGCGCCGGACTGACTCCGGTCAAGCTGAACGCTGTCGTGGCGCGCGGCTTCAACGACCAGGATGTGACCGATCTGGCGAAGCTCACGCTCGACCACGACTGGCAGATTCGCTTCATCGAAATGATGCCTTTCGGGGACGTGGCGACCTTTGCCAAAGAGCAAATCATCACCGACGAGGAAATTCGCACGCGCATCGCTGAGGATTACATGCCGCTCGAACTGGTTGACGACGGTCAGCTTGATGGTGAAGCGCGTATCTATCAATTCCCCGGCGCGAAAGGTCAGGTTGGCTTCATCAGCAGCGTGAGCGCACCGTTCTGCGCGTCGTGCAACCGCGCGCGCCTGACTGCTGACGGCGTTCTGCGCCTGTGCCTGCTGCGCGACAAGGAAGTCAATCTGCTCCAGCCGCTGCGCGATGGCGCAAGCGAGGCCGATCTCAAGCAAATCATTCTCGACGGCATCTGGATGAAGCCCTGGGGACATGGATTGGCAGAGGACGAAATCCCGGTCAAGCGTGTCATGAGCCAGATCGGCGGCTGACAACCCGGTTTTACATAAATTTTACAACTTGCTCATGCTTTCTGAATGTATCCGAGCGATAGTTCAGGTCGATGGTTGCTGCGCGCCTCAACTTTGCCCAGAAGTATTGAGGTAGATTGAGTCAAAACCTGTACAATATTTATGGTGACAACTCTTTTTTAATGCTATACTCATGTTATCGAGGCTTTCTCTAGGGGATTTGGGCATCATGGCACATCAAGTGAACTGGTATATGGGGCGGCGTATCGTCTACGTCCAGATTCAGGGTCAATATTTATCGCTG
Organism: Anaerolineae bacterium; assembly: GCA_034432495.1. Taxonomy (GTDB): domain Bacteria; phylum Chloroflexota; class Anaerolineae; order Aggregatilineales; family Phototrophicaceae; genus Flexifilum. The sequence goes on from DAOUCB010000026.1 coordinate 27,469, forward strand.
GGGGATATGCAGGCCATCAACGAACAACTGCTGCCCTTCATTCGGCACAGCGATGGCCCTTACGCTCACGTCATCATCGATGCCAGTTCCGTGACCCAACTCCAGAGTCACCTCCCAGACCCCATGCTGTCCTACCTGCGCGAACCGGATTTAGGCTGGTCGATCCTGATTGCCTCAGATGCAGTGATCAGGCAGCTCAAGCCGCTGTTCGCGCGCACGCGCTGCTTTGAGAGCTTCACATCCCCCGAAGAAGGGTTGTTCTTCTTACAGGATGAAGACCTTTCGCTGCTGATGCCTGCCTGATTTTCTATAAGGTTGAGGCGTCGTTTTTACTGCCATTCTGTTTATTGCGCTTGTCGTCTTCATATTCCTTGAGGGGATTGCGCGGACGGGTCGGCTCCCGGCTGTCAAGGAATGCACTGAGATCGACGCTGCCGCCGTTGGGCTTTGTCATCGGGAAGGGATCGACTGGTTTGTTGGTCGCCCCCAGCATCTTCTGAATCGCCACCAGTTCCGCCGTTGTCAGTGTACTCATGACGCCATACTCATTGTCGTGTTCCGCCTTGCCGAAGGCGCGGTGAAACGCAATTCGCTGAAACTGAACATTTGCCATGTCGTGTACCAGCAGCGCGTTCGGGTTGAAGCCGCGCGGCAGTAAATCGGTCGAGCGGATCAGCAGCATACTGAAGATCAGCAGCCCCACTCCCGCAACCTGCGGCGCGGTCAGGCGGTCGCCGAGCACGAAAAAGGCCAATGTGAGCGCGACGCCAATTTCAGCCACCGCAATGATTGCCGTGCGTAAACTTCCAAACACCGACACACTGGCAAACATCGCCAGGCGCGAGATCGCCGTCGTGATGCCCAGAATGAAGATGGGCGGGAAAGCGGCCTCAAGAATGGAGGCGTTAATGGAGGTACCCACGGCTGCCCAGGCCATGACCACAACCACCGCCATCGTCGAGAGGATATAGAGCGTCGCCGTCGTAGGGGGCATTTCGTAGAGGACGTGCTGGCTGAGAATGACCGTCCCGGCGAACATCATGGCGCTGCCGAGCATCAAACCAACGCCCAGCCAGTTGATCGGTTTGCTGCCGAAACCTGTCAGCAGGAAGAGCGCAGCACAGGCCAGCGCGACCCGAATCGCCACCCGGCGATCCATCTTTTCGCCGCCAAGATGCGAAAGCAGCACTGCGAAGACCAGATAGGTTCCGTTGAGAAGCTGCACCAGCGAAGCATCGAGCAGTCCCAGCCCGCTGTAGTAGAACAGCGATCCGATGCCGTTGATCACGCCGACGACCACACAGCCCAGCAGCCCCGCCGGATAAATAAAGATCGCTTTGCGCAGAAAAATGGCGTAGATGATCCAGAGCAGCACCGCCGCGATCACCGTTCGTACTGCCGCCACTGAGAACGGATCCGCGCCAAGCGCAATCGCCTGCTTGCCGAAGATCGGCGCGACACCCAGCATGAGCGGCGTCAGGAACGCGGCACCAACCCCCATAGCATACGGCGATGGTTTGACAAATTTCATCACAAAACTGTAACCCTAAACTCAATCACATAAACAATGAAATCACGGGCCGGTGAACTTGATGCTTACAGCAGCCAATGGGTTGAGCGTGTGGCGAGGTCAATCATCGCTTGACCGTCACTTCGCGCTCGGTATAGAGTGGCATGACGACGACGAACTCGCTGCCCGGCAGCTTATGCGGATCATAGCCATCACTGTAGCACATGATCTGCCCGCCGTGCGCCTCAAAGATGCCTTTGCAGACCGCCAGCCCCAGCCCGATGCCGCCACCGCGAAAGGCGGTTTTGCTTGTACTGTGGAGCTGCACGTCGTTATTGGTATGAAAGCGCTCGAACAGCGTTTTTTGCATTTCCTTCGAAATGCCGATGCCGCTGTCGCGGACGCTGAAGCGCACTTTTTCGTTGTCATACGCCGATTTCAGCGTCACCATCCCGCCGTCGGGCGTGAATTTGATCGCGTTGCTGATCAGGTTGCGCATCGCCAGTTCGAGCAGTTCCCAATCGGAACGCATCCGTTCCGGCCACTCGGCCTTGTTGAAGTTGACCGTAATTTTGCGTTCCTGCAAGGCGGGCGCAAAACTCTTGATCACCTTGCGCGTGATGTCGCCCAGATCGGTCGGGCCAATCGAGAGATCGATACGATTGGTCATAATGCGGCTGACCAGCAGAATCTCGTTGACAATCCCCTGCATCCGCACAATCGCGCCGGACATGCCTTCCATCAGCATCCGCAGGTTGCTGTCGTACTGCATCAGCGCTTGCAGTTCCACGTTGTCCTCGATCAAACGGCTGTAGCCGTAAACCAGCGTCAGCGGCGTGCGCAGTTCGTGGGCGGTCAGTTGAATGAAGGTGTCCTTCATCGTGTCAAGAACGTTGAGCGACTGGTTGACATTCTCCAGTTCGCGAATGCGTTCCTCCAGCCGAACGACCAGTTCCTGCGAATAGCGCGTCTGCGCATCTGAAAACGCCTGTGGTTCGAGGATTTCCTTCGCGCCATGCAGGTAATGCTCGACTCGTTCGAGCAGTCCTTCCACATCAATCGGTTTGGTCAGGTAACCCGTCAGCCCCGCTGCCAGCGCCAGTTCGCGCTGTTCGCCCATTGTCTGCGCCGTCAGCGCGACAATCGGCGTGGTGCGGAAGCGCACCTCGCTGCGCAGCATGGTCGTCACTTCGCGCCCGCTCATATCCGGCAGGTTGATGTCGGTCAAAATCAGGTCAGGCATTTCCCGACGCGCCATGTCGATTCCGTCCAGCGCGCAATCAGCGATCAGTACCCGATAGCCACCATAACGGAGGGTGCGTTCGACCAGCGAGCGGCTCGCCGGATCGTCTTCGATATAGAGAATCGTATTTGGCATGGCGGTTTGGGTCGATTCTATTGGTAATCCCTGACGGACATTCACGCGATGACTCGCATCTTCTTCCAGCAAACTTGGTTTTACGCTGCGCTGAATGCTAAGTGCTCAGGATCGTTTTCCCTCGGCACTTTGCACTCAGCACTCGGTACTTCGTTGGATTAGTCCAGCTTATGCACGAGATTTTCGATGATCTCGTCGTCAATCGAAGACCCCTTTTTCAGCAGCAGATCGACCTGTGTGTTCAGGCGCGAACGTTCTTTCGCCGTCAGTTCTTTCGCTGTGATCACCACAATCGGGATGTGCTGAAGATCAGGATCGGCCTTCATGGTATCAATGACTTCGAAGCCATCCACATCCGGCATCATCAGGTCGGTGATCACCAGATCGGGGTGGGTATCGCGCACCATATCGAGGCCATTTGCGCCATTGTGGGCAACGTGGACTTCGAACGAACGCGCCACCAGCACGCGCTTGATCAGACGCGCCGCGTCCACATTGTCCTCGATGACGACGATGCGCCGCACCTGCGAATCCATCTGTTCCAGCGCTGCCATCAAGCCTTCCTGCGGCGGAACCGGAGCGTGCGTCCGGTGTGACAGATCGACCGAGCGCTGCCAGTGTTCACCGAGGATCATGGTCTCGACGGGCAGGGTATGCCCGGAGCAGTTGACCACCACGACATCGTCGGGCTTGATCACGCCTTCGCGCACCATCTTGAACAACCCGGCGAAGGTGACGCCCGTCGCGGGTTCGACCGAAATGCCGTCGTTGCGCGCCAGAATACGAATGGCGTTGAAGGCTTCTTCATCGCTGGCGGAAGCGAAATACCCGCCGTAGTCCGCGACGTAATCGTAGAGCAGCTCGTAGGCGCGACCGGGATTGCCTGTCGCCAGCGTCGCGATAATCGTCGCCGGATTTTCGACCGGGGTCGCAATGCGCTGGCCCCGCTCGAAGGCTTCGACCATCGGCGCGCAGCCGCTCGACTGGACGACGCCCAGTGCTGGCATTTTGTCGATCAACCCGAAGTCCAGCATCTCGCGGAAGCCCTTACCCACACCAATCGGCCCCATGCCGCCGCTCACGCCTTGAATAAACCAGTCCGGGGAGCGCCAGCGCGCGCCGTCGTTGAGCGAATAGCCCAACTGCTCAGCGATTTCGTAGGCCATCGTTTTCATGGCTTCAATCGCCGCCACACTCTTGATACCCCGGTCGAGGAAAATCCCCTGCCGTTTCGCGAAACGGGCTGCCAGTTCTTTGGTCTGGTCGTAGGTTCCGGTGATTTTGATAACTTCGGTGCCGTAGAGTGCTGCTTCGCGCATCTTGTCACCGGGGGTCAGGCTGGGGAAGAATGCCCACAGCTTGATGCCTGCGCGCGCGCAGTAAGCGGCGTAGGAAATCGCGACGTTGCCCGTGCTGGCGACGACAGTCGCATCGACTCCCATTTCCTTGAGCGCTGAAATTGCGACGGTGGCCTGACGGTCTTTAAAGCTGGCGGTCGGCCCCTGCCGTTCGTCCTTGATGTAGAGATGCTTGAGACCGAGCATCGAGGCTAGCGCCCGCGATTTGATCAGCGGCGTGCCGCCTTCACCCAGACTGACGATGTTGTTCAGGTCATAAATGGGCAGGACTTCGGCATAACGCCACAGTCCTTCAGGGCGCTGCTTGAGCGCCTTCATCCATTCTTTGCCATTCATCTTGCTGAGTTCATACTTTGCTTCGAGGATATTCTCGCCGCAGACCGGACACCCATCGACTGATTTATTCAGGGGGATGCGTGTCCGGCAGTTAATGCATTCCAGTTCGATATGTTTCAATTCTGCAGTCACTGACAACTAATCTCCGTTCAGGTAAGACCTGACGCCTTCAATAAACTGGTGGTATTCGTCGGCGCTGATGTCGCCCTTGTGCAGCACCGAGAGGTTCATCAACTGCTCACGCTCGGTGTTGCTAATCGAATCATCTCCAGTCACGACCAAGATCGGTATAGTAGCGGTCTCAGGGTTGTTTCGCAATTCCTGGACGACTTGGAATCCGTCCATTTCGGGCATTCTCAGGTCAAGAATGACCAGATCAGGCCGCCGACGCGCTACCAGTTGAATGCCTTCTACACCGTTGCCTGCACTAAACACGCGATACTGCCCCTGTTCGTCCAGAAGCTGGGTGAACAGGCGCACACTTTCCGGCTGATCGTCGATGATCAGGATGCGATCAATCCGGCTGTCTTTTTCGGCATCCTGCACCGCTTGCGTAAGTTCATCCGGCGCGAATGGGCGCTGCAGGAACTTGAATGCCCCCATGTCGCAGGCACGCTCCTGCTCGTTGCTGAGCGTGACGATAATCACCGGTATGTCGAAAGTATCGTCGCGGGCTTTCAGCTTGCCCAGAATTTCCCAGCCCTGCCCCTCGGCGAAGTTCACGTCCATGACGATGATTGTCGGGTGCAGACCGCTTGCCATCGCTTCGGCTTCGAGCGGGATCGACGCCGTGAAGATGTCGAACCCCTCACGCTGGAGCGCTCGGCGGTACTGATCAACCATATCCGGGTTGTCCTCGATCAGCAGAATCTGGCGCTTGACGTGGACAAAGGGCACAGGTTCAGCTTCGGTTGTCGCTTCCTTAAGCGGGCCAGTGACAATCGGGCTGAGCGGGCCAGTAACGCCCTTCTTGGCTTCGCCCAGCTTATCAGTTTTCTTCTTGGGCTTTTCTTCCTGCTCGACCACGGGTTCGACCGGCATCATAATCGAGAAGGTCGAGCCGACATTCACGCGCGACGACACCAACATACGCCCACCCTGCATTTCGACCAGCGACTTGGAAATCGGCAGGCCGAGACCCGTACCACCCTGCGTGCGTGTCAGCGACGAGTCCACCTGACGGAACGCCTCAAATAGCAGCGACATATCGGTGTCCGCAATACCAATGCCCGTGTCGGTCACGTCGGAGCGGATCATCATCATGCCGGTTTCTTCGTCGCGCACCGGGTAGCTGCTGATGGTGATTGAGCCTTCGCGCGTGAACTTGGCGGCGTTCGAAATCAGGTTGATCAAAATCTGGCGCGTGCGGAATTCGTCGCCGTAGACCTTCGGCAAACCCGGCGCGATGTCCACAAAAATGTCAATCGGCTTGTCTTTGACCAGACCGATCCCAATCGAGCGCACGCCGTCGATGACCGTTTTCATCTCGAAGAAATCGAACTGCAAGTCCATCTTTCCGGCGGCGATCTTGGCCTGGTCAAGAATGTCGTTGATCAGGTTGAGCAGGTGCAGACCGCTGTTGTAAATCGTGGTCAGGTCCTGCTCCTGCATTTCGGTCAGCGAGCCGTCGATTCCCTTCAGGATCACGCGGCTGAAGCCGATGATCGAGTTGAGCGGGGTACGCAGTTCGTGGCTCATATTGGCGAGGAAGTCGCTCTTCAGGCGGTCAAGCTCACGAAGCTGATCGTTGGTCTGCTGCACCTGTTCGAGCAACTGCTGGTTCTGAATGACGGCGGTCAGCGTCCCGGAGAGCGTTAGCAGCAGGGTCAGCGTATCCTGTCCATAGGCGCTGATTTCACTGCTTTCCAGCGCCACCAGGCCGATAACCTGTGCGCCGGAGGCCAGCGGCACGATAATCGCCGAGCGTGCTCCATCGACCACCGGCAGATAGTCGGCTTTGGTGAAGATGTTGTCGATGATGATCGGGCGGCGCGACCGTGCTGACTCAGCAATCAGGTTATGGTCAGCGTCGAGCCGCACTTCTGATAATTCCGACAGCGGTTGATCCGAGCCTGCCAGCGCGAGCGGTTCCAGCATCTGGAATTCATTCTCGTCGCTGTCAACATATTTCTGGGGCAGGTAAACGCTGACGGACAGCGCATTGAGCGAGTCGCGCAGTTCGTTAGCGACGTTCTGGATCGCTTCTTGCAGCGTCTCCGCCGAAGCAGCAGCCGTTGTCACGTCGAACAGAAAGCTCATTTCGTTCGCACGGCTGCGCGCTTGCTCGAACAACTGCGCGTTGTCAATGGCGACGGAAATCTGCGCTGCCAGTGTCGTCAACACCTGAATGTCGTCGTCGTCGAAGGCGTTCGGTTCGTTCGACTGTACGTCGAGCGCACCGACGACCTTGCCTTTCAGTTTGAGCGGGATCGCCATTTCCGAGCGCGTATTCGGCAGGTACGGATTCGGACGGTGAACCACACGCGCATCTGCTGTGTCCGAAGCAATCGTCGGGTCGCCGTAGGCTGTCACCTGACCAATAACGCTGGGCGAGCCTTTTTGCAGTTTATGACGAATTTCGAGCAACTGGCGTCCGGCATCGCCCGTACTGGCGCGCAGTTCCGCGAAGTTATCCATATCGTCCATCAGGAAAACCTGAACGTGGTCGTATTCGAATGAGTCGCGGATCAGATCGACGATACGAGGGAGCAGGTAGTTCAGGTCAAGGATCGAACTGGCGATCTGGCTCACTTCCGCTGATGTCGTCAACTGACGGGCGCGTCGTTCCGTCTGCGTCAGCAGACGAGCCGCTTCCATACGCAGCGAGGCTTGTTCTGCCAGCGAGCGGTAGATACGCTCGTCGCGCTCGTTGTGATGATACGGTTCCCGTCCGCCGATGACAATCGCGCCAATCGAGCGACCGGCGATACGCAGCGGCAGAATACTCAGAGAACTGAGTTCCAGGCTCTCGACGCCGATGCGCTCCATCATGTCGAGGTCTTCCGAGGTCGCTACGTCGTCAATCGTCAGGACATTGGGCGAAGCCAGCAAGCGCCAGGCCGGGTACTGCTCTGCCACCAGGTTAATCCCGGCGAGGTCGATGCCGATTTCACCTTCGCGCTGCCAGGTCGCCACGACCTGCGCCATCGCCTTCGGGTTATCCCAGTTTTCTGTCGAGAGCAGGGCAATGAACACCTGCGTGATTGGGCGGCTGATCAGATGGCTGACGATGACGTCGAGAATTTCGGTTGGCGTCGAAGCGTCGTTGAGCGCACGGCTCGCCTGATAGAGAATGCTGGTTTCTTCCAGCGAGTTCTGAATCTGATCGAGCAGCAGATAGTTGTCTACGACGACCGAGGCGCTGTCTGCAATCGAACTAAGATAGCGCGCGTCACCACCGGAGAAGCGGCGCGGGCCGTGATAGGCGACGATGAAGCAGCCGACCGATTGGCTTTGCGAGCGCAGATGAACCACCGCAACGCCGCGAAGATTCCCCAGCGCGATCAGGTCGCTTTCCAGCAGTGTTGGCTCGCTGATTTCGCGCAGATCATCAATGAACAGGTTCTCCGACTCCATCAGGTCGTGCTTGTCGATCAGGCTCCCGAAGTCAATCGTTTCTGCATCGAGGCTGACGTTGAAAAGTTCGATGAAACCATCTTCGGCCTTCAGGTAAGCCGCGTAGATATTCGGCCCCAGCGACTCGAACGCGCCCTGTATCGCCGTCGCAATTTCGTCCTGGCTGCGCGCGCGGCTGAGGTTAGTCGTCACACCATAGAGCGCGGCGGTTTCCTGAAGCGCGTTTTCCGTACTTTGCAGCAGGTAGCGGTTGTCGAGCGCGACTGCGGCGCTGTCGTTGAGGGTGCTCAGGAACTGCTCGCTTTCCGGCGTGAAGTCCTGCGGCTGGTCATACGTGATCACCAGCCAGCCAAGCGGCACGTCTCGGCGGGAACGCGCACGCAGCGGGATCGAAGCCAGCGCGCCAACATTCGCCTGAAGCAGCCCGACGCGGGTCGCCTCGTCAATCTCCTGGGTGCGATGAACATCCGGGATGTAAAGAGAAGTGCGCGGGTTGAGGATGTCGTTGGGCAGCGTCCAGGTTTCCGACGCACCCACCAGCGACCGCGCAATGCGCACGCCGCCAGCCGCCTCGTCCAGCAGCAGGACATAGGCTTCGCTGACATCCTGAGTCGCAAGCTGACCGAGCACCTGATCGAGCACCTCTTCGACCTCTTCGGCTTCCGCCAGCGCGCGTGTCGTTTCGTAGAGTGCTACCGTTTCGCGCAGGTTGGTTTCCAGTGTGCGTTCGAGGTTACGCAGCGCGCTGATGTCCTGAAAGGCAGCGACAATCGCGCCGATGCTGCCATCATCATTCAGGATCGGCACGGCGTTCATCAGCAGGTCTACCGCTGTGCCGTCATCCAGCAAAATCGAGATGTCGTCGCTGGCGACCAGCGATTTCGTATCGGCTACGCTGTAAATCGGCAGGCTTTCCGGCGGGTAGAGCGCGTCGGTTCCACTGCGATAAATCTGATACAGCGACGGGTCGAATGGCGCATCACTTTCGACTTTGCGACCGAGCAAACTCTCAATCTGAGAGTTGAACTGCAACGGCTTATAGGTGACCGGGTCAAGCACCAGCACACCTGCCGGGAGGGACGCCAGAATTGAACTCAGACGCTCACGTTCGCTTTCCGCTGCGCGCAGCAGGCGCTGGTTTTCCACCGCGATGCCGACCTGCGCCGAGAGCGTACTTACAAGCTGCTTATCGCTTTCATCCAGGTCAGCCGCGCGCGCCGACCTGCCGAGCAGCAGCACGCCAATGACGTCGCCGCCGACGCGCACGGGCGTAATCACGGATTTGCCCATCACGTTTTGTTGTTCGGCGCTTAAATCGCTGTAGCCGGGGAAGCGCGCCGGATCATTGAGCAGGATTGTCCGGCCTGCCTTGAAGACCTGTACAATAGGTGTTGTATCGACAGCTAAATCGAAGTGACTGGAACGCTCGTGAATGTTACCCAGCTCGTCTGGCATGTGTTCAATGATCGTATCGAGCAACCGCTTATCTTCGTCCACCAGCGCCAGCAGCCAGCGGTCGTAATTGGCGGGTTGTGCCACGCGGGCGAACACTTCATCAAGACTGGTACTGAATTCGAGGCTCATCTGGCTGGCAAGCTGACCCGCTTCGGCGAGCGCCAGCGCGCGCTGTGCCTGCATCTGCGCTTCCTCGAACGAGCGTTGGCTTTCCAGCGCGATGGCGACCTGATCCGCGAGGGCGCGCATAAAGTTGACGTAGCTATCGCTGAAGGCATTCATCTGCGGGCTTTCGCAGATGATGAGGCCGTACCAGTGTAAACGCGTCTGAATCGCGACCAGAACCGCGCTGCTGCTGCCGTTCTGCTGGAGCAGCGTTTTCAGCGCCTCGTTTTCGACGCTGCGGGTACTGTTGATAATTGACAGACCATCTTGAAGCAGTTCCGGGAAAGCCAGCACGTCGCGGACAATCTGGTCGCCCGCCTGAACATCGGCATTGCTGCGCGTCCAGACATGCGCATATTCGACATAGGGCGCATCGACTGACGGCGAAGGCTGCGCCAGCAAGATCGAGACCAGTCCGACGTTGGTGGTGGCCGTTGCCAGATGAATCGCGGCGGCCTGATAAACGGCAGCGGAGTCGGCGGCAGTTGCCACCGAACGGCTGGCAGCGTACAGGCGGCGGGTTTCGTCCAGCGCGAGTTCGGTTTGTTCGAGCAGGCGGCGGTTTTGCAGCACCGTGCTCATTTGTCCCGTCAGCGCGCGATACACGTCGTAGTCTTCCGACGTGAATTCGTAGAGGTCTGTGCTGGTGATGCTGAACAGGGCAATCGGCTGATTAGCGCTGAACAGCGGCAGAAGAACCTGCGTGCGGAAGCCGCGCACACGCGTGGCAAGCACCAGTTCGGACACCATCGGATCGTTGGGGTTCACGTCGCGGATGATTTGCGGCTCACGACGACGCAGCGGCGAGTCGGTGGCGAAGCGCATGTTGATCATTTCATCGACCGAAACCACCTCGCGTTCGCTCGAACGCGCCACCAGTCGAATCGTGGTCGGCCAGCCCGTCTCGTCGATTTCGCCTTCCAGCACCCCCAGCTCGAAGTTGAGCTTCGGATTACTGTTGGTGTTGACCGCCGCACGGATCAAGTCGGGCAGGCTCTGCGCCATATTGATATTTCGGCTGGCGACATACAGACGTTCAATTTCCGCCAGCGCCAGTTCATTCTGGCGCAGCAGCATACGATTGTCGATTGCAACACCCGCCTGGTCGATCAGCGCGCCGTAGATGCGTCCTTCACGTTCGCTGAACTGGCGTGTGGTCGGGAATTCGACCATGATGATACCGCGCCAGACCGCGCGCACGCTGAAGGGGATAAAAACCATCGACTGCGCGCCCGTCGTTCGGACAATCGCCTTGAAGGAGGCGTCAATCCGCTTGTCGCGCTCGGTGTCGGTGATGAGCGTCACCTGATTCGGCTGCATATCGCGCAGCAGAACGTGCTCGTCGAAGCGCATGTGCGTCCCCACCAGCGCGCCAGAATGTCCCTCGCCTTTGCCCACCCAATCGACGGTGAATTCGAGGCGCTGCGGCGCGGTCAGGTAATCGTCAAATACGCCAATCTGCCCGCTGACGGCATCCGGCATCACCGAAACGATGATCGCCTGCAAAATATCTTCGAGGCTGTCGGCTTCGTTCAGGTAACGACTGAGCTGATAGAGTGTGAACGTTTCGGAAAGGCTGCTCTGCGTTTCTTCGAACAGGCGCGCGTTTTCAATCGCAATCGCCACGCGGTCAGCGACGGCGCGCATAATCACGCGATCCCCATCGGTAAAGGACGCATTTTCCGGCGCGCTCGCATCGAGCGTGCCGACGACCTCACCGCGAATCGCTATCGGCAGGCTGAGCGCCGGGTTGGCGTTCGGCTCGTCGTGCTTGAGGTCGAGCAGGTCGTAGCGATAGACCGGCTCCAGACTGCTCCGTTCACTGGTTTCCTGCCACGCCGAGCGCGTCAGTTGACGGTTGAGCGTGTCGATCTGCGTAATACGTTCTTCGGACTGAACCAGCAGGCGCACGTTCTGAAGGGCAACGGCGATCTGATCCGCCAGAATTTCAAAGGTGCGGACTTCGTCGGTCTGGAAACTGTTGGATTGAATACTCTGCACGTCGAGCGCGCCGAGAATACGTTCGCCGGAAAGCAGCGGCAGCGCGATTTCGGCGCGGGTTTGCGGCAGCAGCGGGTTGAACTGGTGGGCTGCGCCGCCCGTCGTCGTATCGTTGACGACGACGGTTTGCCCGCTTTTCGTCACCGAGCCGATGACTGAGTCCGAACCGACGGCGATTTTATGCCCAGCCTGTAAAAGCTGATGCCCCACGTCGCCGTGACTGTAGACCAGCACCGCGTTTTCGCCGATGTCGTCAATCAGGAAAACCTGCGCGTGATAGTAACCAAATTCGTCGCAGATCAGGTTAATGGCGCGGTTGAGCAGCGCATCAATGTCGAGCAGGGTCGCCGTTTCACGGCTGACACGCGCCGCGATGTCCATGTTACGGCTGTAGCGTCCCTGCTGTTCGTCCATCTCCGCTTTGAGCGTTTCGACGCGCTCCGTCATGCCCCGGAAAGCCTGCATCAACTGACCGATTTCGTCGTCTGGCGCAATCTCGCTGATTGACGGCAGGATGACCGTCTCGCTCGCTGACCCGCCCGTCCACTGGTTCACCAGTGAATTCACGTCGCCAATCGGACGCAGCGTGCGCCGCAGCACCAGGCTGATGAACAGACTGATCAGTGCGCCGACCATCAGACTGCCGACCAGCGCCAGCACGGATGTCAGATTTGGGGCATTCTGGAGTGCGCTGGCATTGTCGATCACCGAAACGAACCAGTAACCGCTGCTGTGGTCGCTGAAACTTACCCGTCCGGTCGAGAAAATGTTCTCGCCGCTGATGTGCGCATCGACGAGTGCGGCATCCGGCTGAAACAGCGCCGTTTCGTTGGGATACTGTGCGCTCAGGCGGGGTGATTGATTGAGCGCCAGCGCGCGCACGTAATCAATTTTCGGATTGGCGGTGTCATACAGGATGTTTCCGGCGGCATCCGAGACAATGACACGCCTGCCAGAACCGTCCGCCGCCTCGGTATTGGCTGCCGAGCGCACGTAATCGAGGATCGGTGTGACCTGCACGTCGATCTGAAGCACGCCCGCGATATTCGTATCAAAGGTGCTGTCCGGCACAACCGGCGCGGACAGGCGCAGAAACGGAACCAGCCGGTCGAGGATGGGCAGATGCGGGTTCAACTGGTAGGTGATGTCGCTCACGACTACCTGTCCCGCGCTCAGCGCCAATGCCTGTGTCAGCGACGGATCGTCGGCGAACTGCCCCAGCTTGACGCTGGCATCCGCACGCGGAACCGTCTGATCATAATTGGTGACTTCTGACCAGACCGAGCCGTTAAAGGTGACGTAACGTGCCGCCAGATAGGACGGGTTTTGTTGCAGCAGGCTGGTAAAGTCGCCGAGCAAACGGGTCTGCGAGTCGTTGATCGTCGTGCTGGCGCTGCTCACCAGCGTATCGCGCGCGAATTCGCGGGCGTCGCGCTCGTTCGCCATGCCGCTCAGGCTGTCCACGCGCCGCTGAAGCTCATTGGTGATGCCGCGCTGGAAGTCGGTGATGTCTACGTGGCGACTCTGAGTCAGCGCGTCCTGAGCATTCGCCCGAATGCCCAGCAGCAGCACCAGCCCAATGACGAGAAACGTCCCCATGATGATCGGGACGACCAGCCGCATAATGCGGTTGTACATGGAACGCGCGCCTGTCGCCTGTCGCTTGTGTCGAGTACTCACCATCGTTTGTTCCTAGCTGCTAGGGTTATCATTGGAGACGCTGCTGCCGTTTCCATTGCCATTGCCGTTGGTGTGACCGTTGCCGTTTGCGTGACCATTGCCATTGCCATTGCCATTGGAGCCACCGCGCAGACGGATGCTGACTTCCGGCGCGCGCAGCGCCTGACCGACTTCGCGCACCGCCGTCTGCAAAATATCGTTGATGGTGGTTTGCGCGGTCAGCTTGGCGGCGATGTTGTTGACGAGACGCTCACGCTCGGTCGCGCGCTGGCTTTCCTGGAACAGACGGGCGTTGTCGAGGCTGAGCGCCAGACGATTCGCCAGTTCTTTCGCCAGTTCCAGCTTTTCTTCCGACAGCGTCTGTACCGGAATTTCCCATTCGACCGCGCCCAGCACCTGACCACGAAGCTGAACGGGGACGGCAATCGGGATCGTGTTGCGCTCGGTGATTTTGCCGATGACCGGCTCGACCCGCTTGATCGCGGCGCGGCGCAGGTCAGACACATCGGCTTCGGTGGGGAAGCCCGCGTCCTTGATGATGGCATCCAGGCGCTGATCGCTGATAAATTCCTGCCAGGCATGGCGCGTCGCATCCCGGTTGTTGGTTTCGATTTGGGCGAAGCGCCGCAGCGATTCTTCGTAGAGCAGGGCGTTCTGAATGGCGACGGCGATCTGATCCGCCATCGTTTGCAGAACGTTCATCTGGTCTTCTTCGAAGGTGTCGCGAATTTTACTCTGGACGTCCAGCGCGCCGATGACCCGCTCGCCAACGCGCAGCGGAATCGCCAGTTCGGCGCGGGTTTCCGGCAGGAATTCGTTGCGGCGGTGAATCTGGCTGACGGCGGCGTCACGGGCAACAATCAGCCGTCCCTGCTGCGTGACCTGACCGATCACGCTCAGGCTGCCGATGCCGAGGCGATGGCCGCGACTGAGGAGCTGCTTGCCAATCTCGCCCGTGCTGGCGCGCAGCACCGCATCGCGCCCGTCCTCGTCGATCAGGAAAATCTGGGCATGATAGATGTTGGGGAAGCGCTCGATAATCAGGTCAACCACGCGATCCATCAGCGTTTGCAGGTCGCGCTGGGTGGCGGCGAAGCGGCTGATGTCCTGCGTCGCGCTGATGTCGCGCGTGCGGGCTGCGACCCGGTTCTCCAGGTCGTCGATCAGCGTGCGCACCTGTTCGCGCATGTTGACGAACGACACCGCCAGCAGGCCGATCTCGTCACCGCGTTTGGCATCCGGCACGTCCATGTCGAAATCGCCGTCGGAGAGCGCCTGGGTGGCGCGGCGCAGCCGGTTGAGCGGCGGCGCGGTGAGCTGGCTCAGAATCAGCGCCAGCAGCAGCAGCAGCGAAAAGACGCCCGCGCCGACGATAAAGACGCGCACCTGGAAGAAGTTGCGAGCATTGTCGTAGACGACGCTGAGGGGAGCCTGCGTCACAAGCACGAAGGGTGTCCCGCCGATGGCGCTGTAGTAACCGACGTACTGGATGTTATCGTTGGCGGCAAAGGTGGCTGCGCCCGTCTGACCTGCCAGCGCGCGGGTGACGCCCAGCGACTGGTTGGCGAGCAGCGCCCGCTCACGAAGCGCCGGGGGCGCGAACAAGACGCCCTGCGCCGTTGTCAGGAAGGTATAGGCCGAATAATTGTCGGTGCTGTCGTCGAGGCGCATATTGTTGAAGAAGATGCGTCCGTCATTCAGGGTGGCGACGACGTAGCCGAGCGGCGAGCCATCGCGCCAGGTGATGGTGTTAATCACGTCCACCACTGGCGCGCTGCCGTTGGTAATGGCGACCGCCCGCGACTGATTCTGAAGTTCCGCGCTTTTAATCGCCAGATAGGCTGCCGACTGCGAATTATCGGTGTGGGTGAAGGACGAGGCCGTGACATTGGACGTGATCAGCACCTGCCCGCTGCGATCCAGCAGGCGAATGCTGTCGAAAGCCGCCGACGCCGGATTGAGCAGATTGCTGCGAAACAGGTCAGCGATGTCGTTTTCGTCTGGCTGGGGCAGATAAGTCTGGCTGGTGGTATTGACATCGCGCAGCAGAAAACCTGTCAACAGCAGCGTATTGTCGGTGCTGCCGACGAAGGTATCGAGCGTGCCACGCGCCTGCACAAAGGCATTATTGACTGCCGCCGCGTGCTTGACGCCGATCTCGGTCACGAACGCCTGCGCGCTCTGCTCGCCGATTTCGAACACGCCGGCGCGCACGAAGAAAAACGCCGGAATCGACAGCAGCGCCAGACCAACCGCAATCGCCACCATGTACTTGAGCCACAACGGCCACGACAGCGGATGGAATGAGCTTAAGCGAGCAGGCGTGCCTGTGCTCATACGGGTCATCATTGGGCTTCTCCGCTTAAAACACCCGGTTCCAGATAGACACGGGTGTGGACTGCGCCGAGCGCTTCATTGAAGTTCTCAGCCGCCAGATTGAGCACCGCATCAATATCGGTTTCACTCAACAGCATACTGCCAATTTCGTTGGCTTTGCGTTCACGCTGCGCCTGCGCCTGAGTCTGTTCGAACAGGCGGTTGCTTTCGAGGGCGACGCCGAGACGATTGGCGACGGTGCGCAGCATTTCAATCTGGCGTTCATTGATGGCGCGATTCTCCGGGATTGTGAAGGTCAGCGCGCCCAGTACCTGATCGCGCAGCGTAATCGGCACATTGACCACCTGTTTGCCATTCTGTGGCTCGACGAAAATCTCGCCCCGCTTGATCGACGCGCGAATGGGTTCGGATAAGTCACTCGACGAGACAATTGCACCGTGATCATAGTCGAAGCCGAAGCCTTTCGAACCACGCCCCTGCAAATAGCTCGTCCAGCCGAGGGCAGCGGCGCTTTCGCTGCGGCGCTGAAGCTCGGACATCTGGTTGAGGAAGCGGCTGATGATGCCTTCCTGGTCGCGCACGTTGCGTTCCAGTTCCTCGATGCGCCGCGCCAGCATCAGTTCGCGCGCGGCCTGCGTCGTCAGCGTTTGCAGTCCGGCGACGGTATTGACCGTGAACATTTCGGGGTGTTCGCTCTGAACATCGAGAATGCCGAAGACCTGATCGCGGTAGCCCAGCACCATCGTCACGCTCTGGCGTGCCGGGGCAATCAGATGATCGCTGCGCTCCGCTGCGTCCTGCATCGTGATGATCACGGGCTGGCGTTCCAGGATGGCTTCGTTGATGACGGCTTCGTCGCTGGCACGCAGCACGACATGGGTTCCCATTTCAAGCTGCGCCAGGCCGAGGCGCAGGCGGCGCGAATAGCGTCCGTCGCTGCCCTGCAAATAAATTTGCGCCAGGTCGTAGCCCAGGTCGCGCTCGATGACTTCCAGCACGCGCGCCAGAATGCGGCCTTCGTCGGCTTTCTCATCCAGCCGCGTGCCGAACCGCCCAACCGCTTTCAACTGTTCAATGTCGCTGAAAGAGGCGTCCACGACCTGGTCGATGCTGCCGTTGAAGACCAGCAGAAATATCGAAGACAGCGCGAAGATCACGCCGTAGTTGAGCAGTTCGGGGAGCGCGTTCTCGGACGGAATATAGCGCAGCGCGTCGGTCGTTCCGCTTTGATTGACCGCGCGTACAATCAGCGTGAGGGCGAACAGGACAATCACCAGCAGCAGGCTGCGGCGGTTGAGCAGCAGCCCCGCCGCGATCAGCGGCAGGACCAGGACGAAGGGCGCGGCGGCATCGACCGCAATCGCGGTCGCCAGCACGAACGGAACCAGCATCAGCCCGATGAACAGCCAGATGGCTGCGTCCAGCCTGCCGCGCTGAATCAGCCCGTAGCTGAGCAGCAGTACCAGCGCTCCAATCACCAGTTCCGGCGGGATCAACAGGGCGTTATCGACGCCGATCAGTGTCAGCCCAACGCGCGCGGCGATGAAGATCACGATGAAGGTGATTGCCGCCCAGATCATCAAAATAAGACCCTGCGCACGGTGGCGCATGGTCGGGTTGACGTAGTTGTAGCGCAGGCTGAAAAAACGTCGGCGGGGCGCGTTATTCATGAGGGCTGCCTCCGTTCTGGCTCGTCTCGCTCGTGATTTGCAGTGCCGGGAGCGGCCCGGTGTCCGGTGTGAAGCGTCCCAGGCGGATCGATCCGCGCTCTGCGCCGAGGGTTTCGCTCAGTTCTGCCAGGGTGATGCGCAGCAGTTCGTCGACCGTCGCGACCGACTGGAAGCGCGCCGCAATGTCGTTGATGCGCTGTTCCTGTGCTGCTGCCTGAAGCGTCGCTTCATAGAGGCGGGCGTTTTCCAGGCTGAGCGCTAAACGTTGAGCCACAGCCTGCACCATTTCGAGCGTTTCCGGGTTATTTTCCATCCCTTGATCAACCTCAATCGCGCCGATGACCTCACCGCGCAGCATCACCGGCACCGCGACGGTTTTGTGATTGCCATCCCAGTCGCCATCCGATTCAACCACCTGACCGCCTTCCAGCCCCGCCTGAATCAGCGCGTCTGACCACTCCCCGGAAGGCAGCAGTTGGTCGCGTTCAAGGGTCACGCCGCTGACGGCGTTGGTTTCCGTGTGATAATCCTGCCAGGCCATGCGCGTCAACTGTTGGTTCAGGCGCTCGATTTCGCGCAGGTTGCTGGCTGCGTCGCGGTAGAGGCGGTCATTCTCCTGCACCGTTTCGGCCTGCTGCTTGAACAGGCGCGCATTGCGGATGACTGTCGCCAGCAGGTCAGCCATGATTTGCAGCGCCTGCACGTCAGCTCTGCTGAACCCGTCGGCACGGATGCTCTGAATATCGAGCGCGCCAATCGTTTGACTGCTGTCGCGAATCGGCAGCGCCAGTTCTGCCCGCGTGTTCGGCAGCAGCTCATTGTGATAGTAAATCGGGTCGTGTTCGGTATCGCTGACCAGCACCGCCGCGCCGCGCAGCACCACCTGTCCGATGACGCTTTGCGAACCTACCGACAGTTGATGCCCGCGACTGAGCAGCCGTCTGCCGACTTCACCGGTACTGGCAACCAGCACCGCTTGGTCGCGGGTATCGTTGACCAGGAATATCTGGACGTGATAATGATTGAAGCGCGTGCCGATCAGATTGACCGCGCGTTCGACCAGTTCGTCCTGGTTGAGAAGCTGTGAAAGCACCTGCCCAACATCGGAAGTGGATTGCAGTAAATCGGCGGTCTGGTGTGAGGAAAACACCAACTGCTGCGCGTTGTTGATGAAGTAGCGTACCGCGAGCGAGACGATGGTCAGCGCAATCAGCGGAACGATGTAGATCGTAATATCGGGCGGGATCGTGCCGGAATTCGCCTGCACGACCTGGATCGTCTCTAAGGCAATTCGACCCAGCACGATCAGGGTCGCGACGATATAGGTGATGGGATTCCCCAGAGTCGCCGCGGTGATTACGGTCAGTACCGCGCCAATCAACAGGATGTTGATCGGCGTCACCACCGCAGTCACGACGTAGGTGAGGATGAGGCCGTAGGCGGCAATCTGCCAGCGTGGCGTCTTGACCAGCAGCAGCCATAAGCCGTTCAGGGCAATAAATAGGGCAATCGCGAGAATGCCCGTCCAGTTAACCGCGCTGCTTTGGGCGCTTTCAAGCAGAACTGGAATCACGGTGGCACACGACAGGATGATCGACACCCAGGCCAGTACCTGAATGTAGCGCAGCCGCAGATGACTCAGATCATTGGTTTGGTTCACGCGCCACCTCCGCCATTTCCATTCGCTTTCGGCGGCGGGCCAAGCCGGATCGCCACGCGACTTGCGCCCAGCGAATTCTGGAGGCCGCGCGCCGCTTCGGTCAGCACCGAATCGATGCTGTTGGTACGCTGCAAGCGGCTGCCGATTTCGTTGAGCATCGATTCACGCTGGGCAACGCGGCGGCTTTCGTCAAACAGGCGCGTGCTTTCCACCGCCAGACCGAGACGTTCCGCGACCGCCTCAACCATATCGACATCCTCTGCCGCCAGCACTTCGCCCGCCAGTTCAAATTCCATCGCACCAATCACCAGACCGCGCACGCGCAGCGGGACGCTGATGATCACGCCGTCGCGGGTGGGCTTCTGCGTCACCTGATTAGACGCCATCGCCTCGCTGAGCGTCGGCGTCCAGTCGTCGGTACGGCGCACCAGATTATTCGAGAAATCGAGGTCAACGCTGAGCTGTGTGCCTTTGCTGCCCAGATACTCTGTCCAGACCTGCGCCGTCAGTTCGCGGTTGAGGCGCTCCACTTCGCGCACGGCGCTGCGCATCTGCTCGATCAGGCGCTGATTTTCCTGCAAACGCTGTTCCGTCTGTTCGAACAGGCGCGCATTGTCAATCGCGACGGCGATGTTGTCCGCCAGCGATTGAAAGATGGGCACTTCTTCGTCCGAAAACGCGCCCTGAACCCGGCTTTGCAGGTCGAGCGCGCCAATCACCGTCGCGCCAATGCGGAGCGGGTAAGCCGCCTCGACAACCGTGTCTGGCAGAAATTCATTACGGCGGTGAATGCCTTCGGACGACCCGGCGCGAGCGATCACCAGATCGCCTGCTGACGTTACCGTCCCGATCACGCTCTGGCTGCCAACGGGCAGGCTGTGATGCCGTCCCAGCAGCATCCTGCCGACCTCGCCCGTGCTGGCGGCGAGTTCGGCTTCGCGTGTTTTTTCGTTGACCAGAAAAATCTGGACGTGATAAATATCACTGTAGCTGTTGCGAATGTCTTCGACCGAACTGCTGAGCAAATCCGCCAGCGCGATACGGCGCGAAATGCGCTGCGCGATCTGGGTGGTCACGTTCGCCAGCTTGTAGCGTTCTTCGTTGGCCCGGACTTCACTCTCACTCTGGTCGAGCCGGGTACTGCGCAGAAACAGATAAATCAGGATCGACACGGCGATGAGTTCAAGCGCGAGATCGGCAGTGGTATTCAGGTAGCCTTCGCCGCTGATCGACGCTCCGCTGTTGAACGTGAGAGCGGCAATCAACAGGATGGCTAAGGACAGGACGGTACCCACGATCAGACCCCGCACCCGCAGGAACAGTGCGGAAAGGAAAATCAGCAGCATCAGGGCAGCGCCCGCGTCGCTGAAGACAAAGTGGTTTTGCAAGCCCAGCACTACACCGCTGAAGACCCACATCACAATGGGGCCAACCGCTGCCAGATCCAGTCGTCCGATGCGCGTCAGCACAAGCGCAGCAACCCCGACGCCGAAAATACCCAGCACCGGAATCAGCGCGAGCGGATTCGTGCTCATTTCCATGAACAGCGGGTGGTCATTCACGCCAACGTTGATGAACAGGGCAAACAGGAAGAAGATCGCCATCATGACCAGCACAAAGCTGTAGATCAGACGCGCTTGATCCCTTGCGCCCCGGCTGGGATAACCTTCTACGTTGAACAGCTTGTCGAGAAATGTGATCATGGTCGGCTCCTCATTTCCCGTCCATCGACAGCCGGATGCGCGCTCGGCGCGCGCCCAGCGCCCGCCCCAGTTCATCGACCGCGATTTGCAGCATGTCCTGAATATCGCTGTGTTCCTGAAAATGGGTGGCGATGTCGTTGATGAGCGCTTCGTTCTTGGCGACGCGCTGGCTCTGCGTATAGGCTGCGGCATTTTCGATGGCGACGGCAAGCTGGTTGATCATCTGCTGGTAAATCGCCTGGTCAGTTTCGGTATAGCTGTAGGGCGCGAAACAACCAATGCTGACCGTGCCAATCATGCGCCCGCGTGAGCGGATCGGCGCGACCATCACCGAACGCATGGTTAAATCCTGCGCCCGGCTCACGTTCGAAATGTTGTGCGTGTCGGCGACCGCCAGCATTTCCTGGGTTTCCCAGACCTGCCCGACGAACGTTCCGCTCATCGAGATCAGCGATCCGTTTTCAATATCGACTGCACTGGTGCCGTCTTCATACTGCCCGACGACGCGCAGTTTTCCCTGGCGTGCGTCAAAGAGCGCAATACTCATCCGGTCGAGCGGGATCATCGCGCGGCTTTCGCCGAGCATAATGTCGAGGATGGTTTCCAGGCTGAGCGTTGCCTGCACCGCCTGACCGAAGGTCGCCACACGTTGAAGCTGGTCGGCGCGCCGTTCCGTGTCGGTCAGCAGGCGGATGTTCTGCATTCCGATGGCAACCTGCGCAACCATCGTTTGCGCCGTTTCGATCATGTCCGGCGTGAACTGGCGTTTCAGATCGTAAAAGTCAAAGCCGACCGAGCCGATGAGTTCGCCCGCAACGCGCAGCGCGATCACCATCAGCGCGGCGACCCCCACACGCTTGAGCGTGGCGCGTGTTTCCAGTTCCAGTACATCGCTTGTCGCCACGTTGGGGACAATGTAGGGGCGGTTGGGCGCTTCGCGCAGGGCACTCAGCATGACGCTGTTGCGCGTTTCCACTCTCGAATTGAGCGCGCCGCTGTTCGGGTATTCGCTGACCACCGTTCCCTGGTCGTCGCTGGTTCTGAACAGCGCGATGCCGATGTGATCGACACCCAGCGCGTTGACCAGACTTTCGGCGGTGTAATCCAGCAGTTCCTGTTCGGTCTGGAAGCTGCTCAAACCGATGGACAGGCGGTTGAGCACCTGCAAAATGCGCACCTGCTGCGTCAGTTGGCTGGCGCTGCGCTGGGCGTCGCGCAGCAGACGCTGGTTTTGCAGCACGATGCCAATCTGGTCGGCGACGGCATTGTAGAGGCGGCGCGTCCGGCTGTCGAATGATTGACGTTTGCCGAACGCGACCGCGATGTAATCCTGAATCAAGCCGTGTTCGCGCACGATCACGATCACGGAACTGCGCGTCTTTTCCGCCTTGAGCATCTCGTCCAGCGGCGTATAGGGCGCAGCACTCTCCGCCGATTCGACAAACAGAACATTGGCATTTCCGGCGGTTTCAAAAACCTCCTCTGACCGGCTGGTTCCCGGCAGAGGAAGTTCGACCACTTCTTCAGCCAGCGCCCGCGAAACATGGCGCAGGATGACCGATTCGGCTTTTGTCTCCGGGTCGCGCTCCACGCTGGCGTGGAAGATCACGGTCGCATCCTGCGCCAGAAAATCGCGCAGCACCCGCAGCATGTCGCGCGGGTCAAGCGCGCCGAGCATCGCCCGGTTGATGTCATAGAGCGCCTGCACTTCGTCGAGGGTGGACGCCGTACTGCGCAGCAGCGCCTGATTTTCGAAGACGACGGCAATCTGATCCCCCAGGTTGCGCATGGCACGCAGGCGGTGGGTCGAAATTTCGACGGGCTTGGGGTCGTTAAATTCGATCAGTCCGATCAGGCGCTGCGCCACCACCAGCGGAATCACCAGCATCGAGCCGTAGCCGCGTCCCTGCACCATCGCTCGTTCCTGAACCGTCAGAAACGGGTCAGCGCTCACGTCCGGGATGCTCAGCACTTCGACCGCGCTGAGCGTCTCGTAGGCCGGGTACTCGTTGAGCCGCCGCGTTTCCTGAGTGGCGTGTAAGCCCTCCGCGTCGCGCGTGGCGATAATATTCAGAATCTGCGTTTCCGGGTCAAGCAGTCCCAGGTAGGCTTTGGCGAAGGCTTTACCGCCAAAGTTGACCAGAGCATTTAGAATTTCAACAGGATCGCTGGAGCCATAGATGGTGCTGGAGGCTTCGTACTGGGATTCAGCAAGGTTGAGCCGGTCGCGTCGGTCGTCGATTTCCATTCCCATAGTTTTTTACTCGTGTCGTGGGGTTGGGCTTATCGTTATTTCCATTCCCACACTTCTTCACCCTTGAGGAGCATACGGATTTGGGAGGGAAACCGGTCAGGATCCAGCGGCTTGCCCAGAAAGCCATTGAAGCCTGCTTTCTTGGCGCGCCGCATTTGATCTTCGCTGGCTTCAGCGGTCACCGCGCAGACAATCGTGTCGCGCAGGCGCGGGTTCGCGCGCAGCTTTTGCAGCGCCTGGTAGCCATCTTCGTAGGGCAGGCGAATATCCATCAGGATCAAATCGACGCGCGGCAGGGTATCGGCAAACTGCACCACCTGCCAGCCGGACGTTTTCCATTCGCAGCGCTGCACCCCCATGAAGGCCAGCATTCGGGCAATGAGCACAAAATTCGGCACATTGTCCTCGACGACCAGCACATGCGCTTCTGCGGCTTCAATCGGCATTCGCTGCGCGTTACTTTGAACGTCGCTCATCGACGACTCCTGAGGAAAGCTATGACGTCTTCGGGGAATTTATCCACATCGATGGGTTTTTTGATGTAGCCGTCACACCCCGCTTCCAGACTGCGGTCGCGGTCGCTCTCCATCGCATTGGCTGTCAGCGCGATAATGGGAATATTGCTCAGTTCCGGCATCGTGCGGATATGTTTCGTGGCGGTCAGGCCATCCATGTCCGGCATACTCAAATCCATCAGAATTAGGTCGGGCGGCTGCGCGAGCGCAAGATCGATTCCCTTATGCGCGGTATCGGCTTCCTGGACGACAAAATCATAATCTGATGCCATTAAGATTCGTCGCACCAGCATCCGATTATCGCTGTTGTCTTCAATATATAACACACGCGGCATTGTCTGCGCCCCTCAAACACACCCGGCGGGCAAAACGATCTCTTCTAGTGTATATCACGAGCAGGGAGTTTGTCGCTTAATATTCTCAATTATCTTGCGGCGGTTACAACGCGCTGCCTGATCACATGATCGGATTATAGCGCTTTCGTTTTGCCGCTTTTAATAAAGGTTCAGTGGAGATATTCAGCGCTGGGGGTAGAATCGATTATAATACGGGGGCATATTCGCCAGTAACGTTAGGATAAAAGTCATGGCTAAGGAATATTCAAGCTCGCCTCCCATCGTGATCGACCCGAAAAAATCGTATGTCGCCCACTTCGACACGACCAAAGGCACGATTGACGTGAATCTGTTCGCCAGTCAAGCGCCGATCACCGTCAACAACTTCGTCTTTCTCGCCCGCGACGGTTTCTACGATGGCGTCAGCTTTCACCGCGTCATCAGCGATTTCATGATTCAGGGGGGCGACCCCACTGGAACCGGGCGCGGCGGCCCCGGCTATAAATGGAATGACGAAGCGGGCGCGCTCAAGCTGCGCCACGACAGCGCCGGAACCCTGAGCATGGCGAACGCCGGCCCTAATACCAACGGCTCGCAGTTCTTCATCACCCACACGCCCACCCCGCACCTCGACGGCAAGCACGCCGTTTTCGGCAAGGTTGCGGACGCCAAGAGCATGGATGTCGTCAACGCCATCCGTCAGGGCGACAGAATGAACAAGGTCACCATCACCGAAAGCTAATTCAGCCCGGGCTTGACCTCACCCGCTGTGCTCTGCTGAGCCGCCCTTTCCAGACGGAGAGGGCGTGACCGTCAGGTCGGGGTGAGGTGCTTATTCCTCGTTCGACTTCCGGTTCGGCAGACTCACCCGCCCCGCAATCACCCGACTCCCCCAGGTTCTCGCGATTGGCGTCAGTGGCGGCAGGCGAAAACGTCCGCCGTAGGCGAAAGAATCCTCATCCCATTCGAAGGGGGCGGGTTGGTCCGGGAAGGGGTCTTCCTGATTGACTTTGTGCCAGATGTAAGACATGAGGACACGCAGCGTCGCCATCACGGGAGCCGCCAGAAACGCTCCCAGCACCCCCGCTGAAGCCGCCCCAATGAACACGCCCACGATGATCACCGGCAGCGGCAGATCGAGCGCGTCGCCAAGAATCTTCGGCGCAATCACGTTCCAGATCAACTGCGAAATGACCAGATTGATGCCGACGACCAGCAGCGCCAACAGCCCGCGCGGTGCATCGGGGAAGGTGGAAGACCCCTGAATCAACGGGATCAGGCCGAGCGGAACCAGCGCGAAAATGCCGCCAATCGTCGGAATCAGCGAGATCGTCCCGGTGATCACGGCGAGGATGAAGGTATTCGAGATGCCCATCCACGACAGTTGAATGAAGGTCAGCACGCCAATCGCAAAGCCGATCAACACCTGCCCGCGAAAGAAGCCGTTCCAGACGTGGACGAGCTTGTGTACCAGCACGGCGAACTCCCGGTGATACATATCGGGAATCTGGCGCGCCATGACGTGCTGGGTGATGGGAATATCGAGCAGCACCAGAAATGAGACGAAAACGGCCAGCAGGAAGCTGCCGATAAAGCCAGTGATACTCCCGACCGCCGAGGTCACCGTCTGCGAAACCGAGCCGAACAGCGGCAGAATCTGGTTGATCAGGCTGCCGAGCGTCGCCTGCTGCACGCGGATCGGATTGGCAAGCTGTTCCGGCGTCAGGCTGGTGCTGGCGGATGCGCCGCTGCTCAGCGCGTTTTTGATGGTCGTGACAATATCCGACATATCGACCCGCACGCCGAGAATGTCGAGCACCGCATCTTCAGGTTTCAGGTGTTCGATACTGGTAATCAACTGGCTGTAGCCGCTTTGCAGGCTGGCGAGCAGATTGTTGATGCCGGAGAGCAGCGTTGGCGTAATGACCAGCAGGCCAAGCACGAGCATGACAATTAGCAGCGCATACAGCAGAATGACCGTAATCGCATAGGGGATGGGGGTGCGCCGCGCGATATAGCGACTGGGCACGAACATCACGAACGCGATCAGAAAAGCAATCGTCAGCATCGGCAGCACAGGCGCGATCAGTGTGAGGATGTAGACCCCGGCGATCAGCAGAATCACGGTTAGCAATTGGCGCACCCACAGGCTAAGCTGCGGCTGATACTCAGGCACTGGTGCGTTCATCTTCTCCCCTATAGTCCGCGCTTACGCAAAACACTTCCTTATTGTATGAGATTTAACCCCAAACTGGATCACCTGATGTGGTTCGCTAAGCATCTGCGCGAGGAATTTTCGTATATCATTAGAAAATATGTTCAATTCAAGGGGGCGTTTCATGGGGCGCTGGGGCAAAGGCATCTACGACAGCGATCAGGCGCTGGATTACCACATCACCATAACCAATCTTCTGGATCGCGAGCTTGCCTACTGGATGATTCCCGAAAATGTTTATCCGGGCGGCTTCTGGCTGATGCAAGTCGTCTCCGTGATCGAAGTCATGCTCATTTTCGAATATCAGCATATGGGCAGCAGCAACGCTTATATCGCCGCTGTTGCTCGTATAAAACAGTGGCGAGAGGTGTTTTTCAACGTTTGGGATGAGGACTGGCGTGATGATAGGGAGTTTTACCCCTACGGCGCACCGGAATATCGGCGACAGCAGCGTCCTGGTGTAGTCGCGCTATTCGACAGTCTGGAAAGCCTCGCGTGGATGTGGGATGAGATTGAAACCAATCTTCGCACTGATGCGAAAGTGCTGCCGATGCCGCCCGAATATTCGCTGCCTTATTTTTCGCTTATTCGCTGGGCGAGTCAGGATGGTCGGAAGGGTGTCCGTGTGGATCGTTTTACCCAGACGCTGCTCACTCACCTGCTGAAAGACATTCTTTACTACCTGTCGCACGAAGAGCGAGAGAACGCCACGATCTTCAGCATCGAGGAAGTCTGGGTCGCGGTGGACACTTTAGGTTTCCTCTGCGAAATATACGAGCAGTCCCCTGGTGTGACGGAGCAAATGGTTCGTGCATGGCGTGAAACCACTGACCAGATCAATAAAGAGTCTCTGGATGACTATTGGGTAGAAACAAATCCGCTTTACGGCAATGTTATGCGCGTTTTTGATCGCCTCGAAGCGGTCGCGCGGAAGTATCCACTGTCACTCTGGTAATCCCCTGTTGTCATTCGTGACGATTGTCTGCTAAGGCTGTAACACTCCGCGCACGGCAAGGCAGCACGTCGCTTAGCAAAAGTATAAGAACTTTGCTAGATTACCTTGACTTCACAGGCCGACTTTGCTATATTTCGGGCGAATGATTAGCACTCTTGGCATGAGAGTGCTAAAATATTGTGAACTGAACATCTAAAGATTCAGGAGACAAGAAGCATGGCACTCAATATTCGTCCGTTAGGGGATCGCATCATTGTCGAACCCGTCGAGCAGGAAGAAACCATCGCTGGCGGTATGCTCGTGCTGCCCGAAACCGCGAAGGAAAAACCGCAGCAGGGCAAGGTGCTGGCTGCTGGTGCAGGTCGTCGTGATGACGATGGCAAGCGCATCGAGATGGACGTCGAAGTCGGTCAGACGGTGCTGTTCGCCAAGTACGCTGGCACGGAAATCAAGCTCAGCGGCAAGAAACTGCTGATCATGAAGGAAAGCGACATCCTCGGGATTGTCGAATAGTTTTTGTCCGTCAAAGCAACCCAACCACTAGATAATTCTAGGAGCTAAAAAAATGCCCGCAAAGCAACTAACCTTCCGTGACGAAGCACGTCGTGGCCTTCAGCGCGGCGTCGATAAGCTGGCTGATGCCGTTTCGACGACGCTCGGCCCGAAGGGGCGTAACGTCGCCCTCGACAAGAAGTTCGGCGCGCCGACCGTGACCCACGACGGTGTGACCGTCGCCAAGGAAATTGAACTCGACGACCCATATGAAAACATGGGCGCGCAGCTTCTGAAGGAAGCCGCGACCAAGACCAACGACATCGCCGGTGACGGCACGACGACCGCGACCGTTCTGGCGCAGGCTATCGTCAACGAGGGTCTGAAGAACGTCGCCGCTGGCGCGAACCCGATGCTGCTCAAGCGCGGCATCATGGCCGCCGCCGAAGCGATTGCCAAGAACATCAAGGAACAGGCCACCCCCATCAGCACCAAGGAAGAAATTGCCAGCGTTGCCAGCGTTTCGGCGCAGGACAACGAAATCGGCAGCCTGATTGCTGAAGTGATGGACAAAGTCGGCAAGGACGGCGTGGTCACGGTTGAGGAATCGCGCGGTCTGGAATTCGAGACCGAGTACGTCGAAGGGATGCAGTTTGATCGCGGCTACATCAGCGCCTACTTCATCACTGCCCCGGAAGCGATGGAAGCCTCGATTGAAGAGCCGTACATCCTGATTTACGAAAAGAAAATCAGTGCGGCGCAGGACATTGTCCCGCTGCTCGAAAAGCTGGTGCAAATCGGCAAGCGTGAAATCGTCATCATCGCCGAAGATGTCGATGGCGAAGCGCTGGCGACCCTCGTGCTCAACAAGCTGCGTGGGATGCTGAACGTGCTGGCGATCAAGGCCCCTGGCTTTGGTGACCGCCGCAAGGCCATGCTGAACGACATCGCCATCCTGACGGGCGGCACGGTCATCAGCGAAGACACCGGGCGCAAGCTCGAAACCGTCACCCTGAACGACCTCGGTCGCGCCGCCAAGATTACCGCGACCAAAGAAGAGACGGTCATCATCGACGGCGCAGGCGATCAGGCTGCGATCAAGGGACGGATCGAAGAAATCCGCCGCGAAATCGAACTGAGCACCAGCGACTATGATCGCGAGAAACTCCAGGAACGTCTTGCCAAGCTGAGCGGCGGCGTCGCGGTTATCCGCGTCGGCGCAGCCACCGAGACTGAACTGAAGGAAAAGAAGCATCGCGTGGAAGACGCCCTGAGCGCCACCCGTGCCGCCGTTGAAGAAGGGATTGTCCCCGGCGGCGGCGTTGCGCTGCTGAACGCCCTGCCTGTCCTCGACAGTGTCAAGATGAGCTACGATGATGAGCAGACTGGCGTCCAGATTGTTCGCCGCGCGCTCGAAACCCCGATGCGCAAGATTGCCGCGAACGCCGGTATCGACGGCGCGGTCGTCATTCAGGAAGTTCGCCGCCAGCAGAAGGCCGAGAACAACCTCAACATCGGCTACAACGTCGTCAGCAACGAATACACCGACATGATCGCCGCTGGCATCCCTGATCCGGCGAAGGTCACGCGCGGCGCAGTTGAGAATGCGGCGTCGATTGCCTCGATGATCCTCACGACTGAAGTGCTGATCACCGATGTGCCTGAGAAGGACAAGGCTCCGGCGGCTCCCCCGATGCCTGAGTATTAGTCTGAACTTCGTTCAGAGTCCGAACGTCGTTCGGTGCTGTAAAGGAGGGGCAGGTCTGAGACCTGCCCTTTTTTTGCGTCAATTTAAGCCTCTCCCTAAATCCCTCTCCCTGAGGTTTTACGAGACGACAGTTTTAACAAGCGGATAATTTCGCTGTAGAAAACGGGCGAGGCGTGCCTCGCCCCTACACCCCCTCTCCCTCGTTCCCACGCAAGCGGGGAGAGGGGGAAAAACGGTTACTGGACGACAATTGATTAAAAGTGTCGTCTGATGAACGCTTAGGGTGAGGGACTTCAAATCCCCTCAGCTAAGTTTTTCCCTTCTCCCCGTGAAATTGAACAGATTTTCTATTCTGTCGCGTTTTTACAATCCGCCTGACCGCGTCGGTGGTAGAATTACTATAATTATTGCATCAATTTGAGGAAACATGGATGACCACCCACGCGACAGGCACATTCGAAGTCAACCTGACCCCTCAACGTGACGATGACACGACCGGAAGCAGCGCTGTCGGCAGAATGGCGCTGGATAAGCAGTTCTTCGGCGGCCTCGAAGCAACCAGCAAAGGCGTCATGCTGGCGGTTGGAACTGCCGTTGAAGGCTCCGCCGGATACGTGGCAATGGAGCAGGTCACGGGCAGGCTGCATGAGCGCAGCGGATCGTTCGCGCTTCAGCACAGCGGCACGATGGCACGCGGCGCGCAGCAGTTGACGATCAGCGTCGTGCCCGATTCCGGTACGGGCGATCTGGTCGGCCTGTCGGGGCAGATGACCATCGCCATTGACGACGGCAAGCATTCCTACGATTTTGCCTATACCCTGAAGGAGCAGTCATGACCACGCACGCAAGCGGCACATTCGAGTTCAAAGCCTGGGACGAAAAAACCTGGGACGGCAAGGTTGCACGCGACATCAAAGGCGCGAAGATGACGCACGCCGTCATCAGCAACACCTATCACGGCGACATTGAAGGCACCAGCGCTTCGCAGATTCTGATGGTCTACGACGAAAACGACCATGCCGTTTACAGCGGACTGGAGCAGATCACCGGAACGCTTAACGGCAAACAGGGCAGCTTCGTCCTGCAAATGACGGGCAAGTTCGATGGCGGGGTCGCCAGCGGCGATTTTACCGTCGTCCCCGGCTCCGCTACGGGCGATTTGAAAGGCTTGCGGGGCACGGGCAGTTTCGCCGCTCAACTGCACCAGAATAACACCCCCTGGACGCTCGACTACGACTTCGCGTAGAGGGAATTGTCGAAAAGTGAGCCTTTGTAGGGGCAGACCGATGGAGGCTTGTCCGAAAATAAAATGCCTGACCCCACCCCTGCGCCCAAAAGCAGGGCGCTTCCCCTCCCCGAATTCAAGGAGGGGGAAAAAACGGGTGGTTGGAGTGCGGGTATAAGTGGATGAAGCCGATTTTCAATGCCGTGAAAACGACTTTTCTCCCTCGGCGGCGATTATTCGGACAAGCCTCTCTGTGTCTGCCCGAAACCGGGCGCACGTTCAAACCAGTTAGCGTGAGTTCGCCCTTACAAAAACATCCACAGAATTAGACACTCCGCATAAGGCGGCAGCGCTGCGTTACAATCCCGACACACGTTGACAGATGAGAGGAAACGATCATGGAGACGAAGGTCGGGATTTTGCATCCGGGGGCGATGGGCATCTCGGTCGCGGCGACGATTCAGCACAGCGGCAGTGAGGTCTGGTGGGCGTCGGAGGGACGCAGCACCGAGAGCCGCGCCCGCGCCGCCGAGCATCACCTGAACGACGCCGGGACGCTGGCGGAACTCTGCGCCACCTGCGCCGTGATCGTCAGCGTATGCCCGCCCCACGCCGCCGCAGCGACCGCTGACGCCGTGATCGCGAATGGATGGCACGGGCTGTACCTCGACGCCAATGCGATTGCGCCGCAGCACGCTCAACAAATCGCCGAGCGCCTGCGCGCCGCCGGATCAACCCTGGTCGATGGCGGAATCATTGGCGGCCCGGCCTGGGAAGCGGGCAAGACGTGGCTCTATCTTTCCGGCGAAGCCGCCGCAGAGATGGCGCAGTACTTCGCGGCGGGGCCGCTGGAAACGGAGGTCATCAGCACCGAGATTGGCAAGGCGTCGGCGCTCAAAATGTGCTTCGCCGCCAATACGAAGGGCGCGACAGCCTTGTTGAGTGCGGTCGCTGCCGCTGCCGAACGTTTAGGTGTACGCGCCGATTTAGAACGCCAGTGGTCGCGCGGAAATGCCAGCGCCGCGCAGAATCAGCAGCGGGTGCGGCAGGTAACGGAAAAAGCGTGGCGCTTCGCCGGCGAGATGGACGAGATCGCCGCGACCTTTGCCGAGGCGGGGCTGCCGGACGGTTTTCATCGCGCGGCGGGCGAAATCTACCAGCGGATGGCGGGCTTCAAGGATGCAAGCGATTTGCCGGAGTACGCGGCTGTGCTGGCGGCGCTGCTGCAAATTTCGCAGGCGCAGGCCAACGCCTGAACTTATATCTACTTCAAATGTGGCTCGACGATCTCGGCGATTTCCAGCATCCACTGTGCCACATCCGCATCGTGGATGCTCAGCGACCAGCTTGCGCTGAGGCAGGCATAGGCGAAGGCAAAGGCCAACAATCGATCCAAATCAATCCCTAACGCCTCCGCCAGAATCTCGGCATTGCCCAGCAAGCGCTGTTGGCTGTGAACGAGATCGTCGTGCCGGGGGTGTCCCAAATAGGGATTGCAGAGCGTATTGCAGCAGTCGTAAGTCCGTTCGCCGATCAGACCTTTCGCATCGAAGGCCAGCCAGCCGCGCGCCGACTGGCGGATGTTGCGGTGGTGGATGTCGCCGTGCAGCACACGAATATCGCGCGGATCGGCCAGCAGCCGTCGGGCGACTCGCGCCCCACGTATGTAAATCGACACGATCCCGGCGCGTTCGTCCACTTCCGCTTTGCTGAACAAAGCAATGAACCAATCTTCCAGCGGGAAGACTCCATCGCAGGGTGTGGACTGCGCGCTGTGAAGCTGATTCAGCACCGCCGCGATGATGCGCGTCGCTCCGGCGTCGTCGCCGTTCTCGACCAGTGTCACCAGTTCAGCGCCGTCGGCGTATTCGAGCAGTTGCGCTTTTTCGTCCATCCGATACAGGCGCACCGCGCCGTGACCGCCGAAACAGCCCAGCGCAGCACCGCCTCTTTGTTCTTCCCAGCCATACTCCGTCAGCAGCTTGAGGATAACCGTCTCGCCTTCATGCCTGACCGTGTAAAGCTGACTGGTCGCCGTCTCGGTCAGCGGCTGCGGATCGCTTAAGTTCCAGACTTCAAGGTAGTGATTTAGCGAATTCTCTCTCATCTGATCCTGTTTCTCATCGCGGAGCTATCTGACCCTGAGATGTGGCTCGATGATCTCGGCAATCTCCAGCGACCACTGAATCACGTCGTCATTCTGGAGGTTCCACCCCTGGCAGGCGTTCAGACAGGTGTAAGCATAGGTGAATGCCAGCACCCGCGCCTGATCAATGCCCATCCCGTCGGCAAGAATTTTTGCGTTGCGCAGCAGGCGCTCCTCGTTGTGAACCCGATCATCGTGGCGCGGGATGCCCCGATAAGGATTACAGAGCGTGTTGGCGCAGTCATAGGCGCGTTCGCCCACCAGCCCGTTGGCGTCGAAGGCCAGCCAGCCGCGCGCCGACTGGCGGATGTTGCGGTGGTGGAGGTCGCCGTGCAGCACGCGAATGTCGCGCGGATCAGCCAGCAGCCGTCGCGCCACCCGCGCCCCGCGCATGTAAATCGACTCGATCCCGCTGCGTTCGTCGGCCTGCGCTTTGCTGAACAACGTCTCAAACCAGACTTCGAGCGGCAGAACGCCCTCGCAGGGAACGGGCTGTCCCACGCTGTGAAGCTGATTCAGCACCGCCGCGATGATGCGCGTCGCTCCGGCGTCGTCGCCGTTCTCGACCAGTGTCACCAGGTCAGCGCCGTCGGCATATTCGATGAGCTGTGCCTTGTCGTCTCGCTGATACAGGCGCACCGCGCCGTGACCGCCGAAACAGGCCAGCGCTGCCGAACTGCGCTTTTCTGCCCACGCATCATCAGTCAGCAGCTTGAGGATAACCGTCTCGCCTGCGTGCCTGATCGTGTAAAGCTGACTGGTCGCCGTCTCGGTCAGCGGCTGCGGATCGCTTAAATTCCAGGCTTCAAGGTAGTGATTCAGGAGTTTCACGGTCATCGGTTCTGGCTTCGCATGGACGGGCTAAGTGAACTTCAGGTGCGGCTCAACCAGCTCGGCGATTTCGAGATTGTCGCTGTCGTCCTGAATCCGTTCGAGTGACCAGCTTGCGCTCAGGCAGGCATAGACGAAGGTGAACATCAGCAGGCGATTGAGATCGATGCTGAGCCGATCCGCCAGAATTTCGGCGCTTTTGAGCAAGCGCGCCTCGTTTTCGACCTGACTGCCGAACCAAATCAGGTTGCACAGCGTATTCGCCGTGTCGTAGGTGCGCTCGCCCAGCAGTCCTTTGGGGTCGAAGGCCAGCCAGCCGCGCCCTTCCTTATAGCGGACGTTGGCGTGATGGATGTCACCATGCAGTACGCGCACGTCACGCGGATCGTCGAGCAGGGCTTCGGCAAGCGGCGCGGCACGCACGAAGGCCGAGTTCAGGCCGCGCTGCCGATCTACGTCGGCCTTCTCGAACAGGCTGCGAAACCAGCGTTTGAGCAGATACAGGCCGTCGGGCGGCGCAGCCGTGCGCGAATGAAGCTGCGTAATCACGTCAGCGATGATTTCGGTGGCGCGTTCATCTTCGCCCCGATTCAGGAAGGGGATTAAATCCTGCCCATCGGCATATTCCATCAACTGCGCCTGGTCGTCGCGCCGCAGCAGACGCACCGCCCCGTGACCGTTCCAGTGGGCCAGCGCGACAGCTCCGGCCTTCTCTTCGTGACCGTAGGCCGTCAGCAGCTTGAGCACCATGCGCTCATCGTCTGACGTGACGGTGTAAACGTCGCTGGTCACGGTTTCCGCCAGCGGCTGGGCGTCAGATAAGTTCCATGCTGTGAGGTAGTGCTTGAGGTTGTCTTTCATAGTGAGCCATTATACACCAGCGCTGACCGTTCCGCACCCCTGCGGCGCAGCGGGGATGAAGTCAAACGACGTCAAACAACGGAAGTTTCTTACGTCCAGAGACCTGCCCATTCGGCCAGTCATTTCCCTGGTCAGGCGGCGGTTCTGCCAGCGTTCGGGATGGGTTATCCTGAAACTGGAAGCGCCAGAAGCAAATCCGATTTCAAATTCAAGGAAGCAACACCATGAAGACCTTACGAAAGTGGCTGCTGAGCCTGATCAGCGCCGTAGCCGAAGGTGGCTCGAACTATGCTGCCCGTGAAACCGAGATGTATCTGTTGGGTCGGCCTCTCAACTCGCGCAAGCAGCGCCAGTTCTAAGCCAAAAGGCGGCTGAGTTTTCTCAGCCGCCTTTTTGATTCTCCGCTCTGCCCGCGACAGCAACACATAATCCATACTGTGACTAGCATTCAGGGTATTCCATATAATCAAGGTAGATGAATGGGAACGCAAAAAAGCGAGGTGCAGGATGCAGATGGAAGTGATCACGAAGCGCGACGATCTTCTGATCCGCCGCCAGATTCTGGAACCGGGTGAGGCGCTGCCCTGGCACGTCGATCTGTGCCATCGTTTTTCGGTGGTTGTGCGCGGCGACCAGCTTCAGATCGAGTTTCGCGAAACGGGCGAAACCGACACGTTCCCGGTTCATGCCGGGATGGCGGATTGGGACGCCCCGCAAGCGCAGGTGCATCGGGGGATCAATGTCGGGACGACCACTTATGAGGAAGTCGTCATGTTTTTTCTTGAGCCGCCGGGCATTGATCCGCAGCCGGTCCAGCCCTAGCCGAAGCGCAAAAAAAGGGCAGACGTGCAACCGATGGTTGCCTGAGTCTGCCCTGACAATTCAGCGAAGTCAGAGGCCGATGAACTAGACCAGCGGCTCGACCGGATCATCTTCGTGGATGGCTTCGTCAATCCGCTGCTGAAGTTCGTCGCTGGGGGAAAGGGAGCGCTTGCGCGGGCTGCTGAAGGTCACACCCTCAAACTTGCGCTTTTCGGAGCCGCCCGAACGTCCACTGATGAACAGATAGCCACCGACGCCAATCAGTCCCAGCGGCACAAGCCAGCCCGTCAGCGCGCCGTTGGCGTGGAAGATGAACAGTTCGAAGAAGGCCGCACCCGCCAGAAACGCGATCAGGCTGTAGTTGACCATCGAGCGCCCGACGCCGTAGGTTTTCTTGTCGGCGTTGCGCAGCGCGACGAACATCATCGCCAGCCCGACGAAACCCGGATAAAGCGTCCAGGCATAGGCCCAGCTTTGCCAGTTGCCCGTCAGCGTCTGATACCAGAGCAGCGCACCCGTCCCGGTGATGATCGAGCCGGGGAAGGCGAAGGCCGCCAGCTTCTTGTCGCCCGTGAATGCCAGCGCCAGGAAAATCACGCCGGGGATCAGCACCAGCGCAGGCCAGGAGAAGCCGACCATCTCCCAGAAGTTGATATTGAAAATCTGCCCGATCAGGAACAGAATGCCTAATCCGATTAAAAGCACCGCGCCAAAGGTATTGCGCTGTGTTTGTGCCATGACTGACCTCCCCGTGCTCAACTCGTTATCTGGTGTTATTGATGATTAATACGAGCCGGGCGGTGTAAAGTTTCGGAATTGGTAAAGGTTCAGAGCATTACCGTTTAAAATTTTGTTACACCCCTCACCCCCGGCGAACCAAAAACGGGTTCGCCTTCCCCTCGCCCACGCAAGGCGTGTGCCCGAACAAGTTCGGGGCGAGGGGAGAAAAAACGATGCTTTTCGTTGCGCTGTTCTCGGATTTGGGTGAATAATTAAGTGTAATACTGTTTTAAACAGAAATCCTCTCAGAGGAAATCGACGAACGGGGGATTTTCCGTTTCCAGATAGTCGTTGTCGCGCAGCAGGCGGATTGATCGGCGCATGAAGAGGAGCGCCGAGACGATGATAAACAGGCAGAAAACGGCGAAGACAATGAAGGTCGCGGTATGGCCGATGATCGGTTCGAGCGTGTTGTCGAAGGGTTTCGTACGCAGTTCGGGCGTGGTCATGTCGTGGATGAGCAGGACGAGGCCGAGCGCACCGAAGGCAATCGCCAGCAGGTTAAACAGCACTTCGCCGATGAGTTTGACCTGACGCCGCCGCTTGTTGGTCACGAATTCTTGCCCCCAATGGTTACCACGCACTAGAATAAAATGTCCATCAAAATGAGATTCTATCCATTAGGGTGATGCTTTCCGAGGAAATGGGATGCGCGCTTGCGACATTTTTATGGAACGGCAGGGTGTTTTCCTGGGAGAACACGGATTCATCAGCGATCCGGGTCAAGTCGAGCGGACGGCATCTGGCGCGATTGTCGTTTACCATTATACGCGCACTGAGCGTCTCCAGCAGATTTTCGCGGAAGGAAGTGGATTGTGGGCAAGACTGCCCATCGTTTCGACCGAGTTTCGCCCAGAATTTGAGGGCTATCATCTGGTCGAAGCCTTGCTGGAACCGCTGCCTCGCTGGATCACCAACAGCCCCTACTTCGGGGATTTTGGGTTGGAACTCATGCGTGGTTATGTGGGCAACATTTTGCTCCGCATTGAAGTTCCGATGGATTTTCCGGGTCTGTACATTGTGGATGCTGCGCACAATTTTGAATGTAAGCACGTCATCAATCGAGGGAAGCCCGTGTTGAACCTGGGTTACGACTGCCGAACCGGACACGAAGTTTGTCGTGCTGAGATCAATTCCTACATGCCGCTCACTCAATATCAGGGTGGTTATGTCGCACCGAACGTCAGGATAATCCGCTACGGACAGGGGATCGCTATTCCGAAGCAATATGTGTCCATTTGCGCGGTACAACCCCTCAAACCCAGTTTACGAGAAGGTCAATTTCGTGCTTGAACTCAAACAAGTTTCGCGCCAGTTCGGCGGGCTGCACGCCCTCAGCAACGTCACGATGCAGGTTCCACAGGGCAAGGTCGTCGGCCTGATCGGCCCCAACGGCGCGGGCAAAACCACCCTGATCAACAATATCAGCGGGCTGGATCATCCCACCAGCGGCAAGATCACGTTCAATCAGCGCGACATCAGCCGCCTCTCGCCGCACGCCATCACCCGGCTTGGCATCGCCCGCACTTACCAGAATATCCGGCTGTTTGGCGACATGACCGCGCTCGACAACCTGCTGATCAGCCAGCACGCGCGCGGGCAGGCCAGCCTGTTCGACGCGCTAATTTTTTCAGGGCGTTATCGCCGGGAAGAACGCGAACTGCGTGAGCACGCACAGGTGCTGCTGGAACGCTTCAAGCTGACGCACGCCGCTGCTGTGCAGGCCGGAACGCTGCCCTATGGCGATCAGCGCCGCCTGGAAATGGCGCGCGCGCTGGCGATTCAGCCGCAGTTGATCCTGCTCGACGAGCCGACGGCGGGCATGAATCCGGTCGAAACGCACGAACTGGGCGAGCAAATCATCCACCTGCGCGACGACGGCCTGAGCGTGCTGGTGATTGAACACGACATGGCGCTGATCCAGCAGGTCTGCGACGAGATTTACGTCCTCAACTTCGGGGAAATCATCGCGCACGGCACCCATGAGGAAATCCGCAGCAATCCGCAGGTGATCGAAGCCTATCTCGGCGAGGACGAAACCAATGGCGCTGCTTGAAGTCCACGATCTGCACACCAGCTATGGCGCGATTAAGGCGCTGCGCGGCCTGTCGTTCGAAGTCGAACAGGGGCAGGTCGTCAGTCTGATCGGTGCAAACGGCGCGGGCAAATCGACCACGCTCAACACCATCAGCGGGCTGCTCAAACCGACGAGTGGTCGGGTGATTTTTGATGGTCAGGATGTGACGGGCTGGCGCGCAGATCGGGTTACGGGGCTGGGCTTGATTCAGGTTCCCGAAGGGCGGCAGGTGATCGCGCCGATGTCAGTCTACGAGAACCTGATTATCGGGGCGCACAAAGCCACGCAGCAGGCGGATTTAGACGACATTTACGCGCGTTTTCCCCGTCTGTACGAGCGGCGCGAACAGCGGGCCGGTCTGCTGAGCGGTGGCGAACAGCAGATGCTGGCGGTCGGTCGCGCATTGATGATGCACCCACGCCTGCTCATGCTCGACGAGCCGAGCATGGGACTCGCGCCGCTGATGGTCAACGAGATTTTCCGCATCATCGGCGATATTAAGGCGCAGGGCATCCCGATTTTGTTGGTGGAGCAGAACGCGCGCAAAGCGCTGCAAATCGCGGACACCGCCTATGTGCTGGATCGCGGCGAGATCGCGCATCATGGGGATGCGGCGAAACTGCGCGAAGATACGTCGGTGATCGCGGCGTATCTGGGGTGACGATTGTCAGGAGGGGAACGTGGAAGCCACCGTCCTCACGATTGAAAGTCGAGCAGCGAAGCACTCAAGTAATATCAGCAGCTTGAACGATTTCACCTATACATCGGGCGAAACCGTTGATGCGCAGCCTCTCCTTGAAAACCCGAATATCAGCCTGTACTGCCTCGACCCCGACTCGCGGCAGGCCGTTTTCACCGAACTTCCTCCTGGCATCGACCTCGCTAACGCGCCATTCTATTATCAGGCACAGTTCGACCACGCCCAACGGCTGATCACTGTCTCTTACGAGGTGTTGCATCAGCTTGCAGACCAAATTCCGCCGAGCGATCCTGCGCGGCTCATGCTCATTCATAATATTGGGCGCTGTGGCTCGACGCTTTTGAGCAACGCTTTCAACCAGTTAGACTCGATCATCAGTTTTTCCGAACCAGATGTTTTTTCAAGTTTTGTGCTGCTGCGCTATCACAATCAGTCCGAACTGATTCACCTACTGAACAGTTGTTTGCGGATTGTGTTCCGACCGGTTGTCAGGGGGCAGGCCTTAACCTACGGCCTTAAGTTCCGCAACCAGTCTGTTGACATCATCGATCTCTATTTTGCGGCGTTTCCACAAGCAAAACACCTGTTCATCTACCGCAACGCAGTAGATTGGGCTGCTTCCATCTACAGGATGTCCATACGACGCAATCGGCATTCACTGATGAGTTCTGCGGAAACACTCGCCCTACAGGCAGCTTTCTATAACCGGGAAGTTTCAGCAGTGGAGCCATTTTTCCCTCCTGCGCTTGCAACTTATACCTGGGAAACGTACCGGACAACCGGTTGGCTGCTGATGATGGATCGTTATCTGGAATTATTTTCTGCGGGGATTCATCCATTGGCGCTGCGCTATGAAGATTTAACCGCTCAGCCGGAAAAAGTCTTATCGGCTATTTTTGAGTATTGCGGCCTGCCCGCTCACGATGTGCCAAAGGCGCTGCGGGCTTTTGAACAGGATGCGCAGCAAAACACGATTCTGGCGCGTGACCAAGCCCAAAGCGGGAACATTGTGAAACTCCCCGATGAGATTATCGTGCAAATTCAGACGATTTTGAGCCGACATCCGGTCATTCGCCAGGCCGATTTCAGGCTTCCCGGCACACTGATCCTCGATTGAAGCACGAGAGTTGTTCAGCAGCGCCTGTTTGTGATGTCAACCTCCGCTGCATCTAGCGCCGCAAATTACGCGGATCGTAAGCGTCGGCGATGATGGCGTCAATTTCAGCGTCGGCGGTGCCGAGTTTCTTCAGCACGGCAATCGCGCTCAGGATATTGCGCTGATAAAAGCTGGCCTGAAAGCTCCCCGACTCCGCAGCATCGGGATCGCGACGCCAGAAGTTGACACGGCGCACGAGATCGCCGCTGGTTTGCAGCGAATTACGCGCCGACGGATCAAGCCCCTTCTTCATATAGTCGCGGATATGCTGGCGCAGCACGTTCGGGTAATCGTGGCGGGGCGATGCGCCGAGTCCGGTGGAATGCAGCCAGCGATCCGCGCGGGGATTTTTGTAGGAGTCGAGGCTGGCGGCGCGCCCCACCGCCGCCTGAAGCGATTCGTCACGCGCACCGAGCGCCCGAAGTTCGGTGAGCCAACGGACGACCGAGGTTTCAGCAGGCGTCTCGCGGGTGGGGCGGTCGGGCAGCGCGCGAACCGTTTCCC
The DNA here is from genome assembly GCA_034432495.1 of Anaerolineae bacterium. Taxonomy (GTDB): domain Bacteria; phylum Chloroflexota; class Anaerolineae; order Aggregatilineales; family Phototrophicaceae; genus Flexifilum. The sequence goes on from DAOUCB010000026.1 coordinate 67,874, forward strand.
ATAAATCGTCAACATCCGGCAGGAACTGCGCCGCCCGCGCCACCAGATAGTCCTCGACGCTGTAGGAAAACTGCTGAAGCTTGTCGGCGATTTCGTCAGCGTGGAGGATGTGCGGCGGCATCTGCGCGATCTCCGCCGCGATCTCGCTGGCATGGCGAGAGAACTGCTCGTCGCCGAAGCGATCCGACAGTCCCTCATTATGGCGCTGCTGTTCTTTCAGCTCGCGCAGGCGGCGCAGCAGTTCTTCATCGGACGGCGTGGACATGGGCTATCGCGTTACTCCGTCGAAACCAGAATCTCGTTGATCAGGAAAACCGGGTCTTTCATCATGGCGAAGCTCTTTTCCATTTCCTCGCGCGGTTCGCTGTAGAAGTACTTCTCGAACGTCTCGCGATCCGGGTATTCGACCGTCGTGATGAATTTGTACGGCGCTTGGGCGTGCGGGTCGTCGAGCGTGTAGCGATCCTGAATCTGCGCGAAATCGGTTTTGATGACGCCGGGCATCGAGGCGTTCTCGGCCTGATGATCGCCCAGACGCCATTTGAGAAACTCGGCTTCGTCAGTGGTATCGGGCAGGTTGTACAGCAGGGTGACACGGATCATGCGGCGGCTCTCCTTCATGCGATAAAGTGGCACGAGTATAACCTGAATTGGCGCGCCACAGCGATGGCATGGTTCCAGAAGCGCGCCATTTTTTATAGACGCCTGTCCAGTATCTGACAGGGACTCGTAACTGTTGGTTGACAGGCGCGCGAATCTCCATACGCTAATTCTAGACAGACCGTCTAGTATTTGACGAGGTTGAGTCTCATGAAACCGATTCCGTTTGCTCCGGGTGTACCCGTGCTGGGGAAACTCCCGGAATTCCGCCAGGATCAACTCGCTTTTCTGACGCGCATGGCGCGCGAATACGGGGAGATTGTCAATTTCCGCTTCCTGGTCTTCAATGCGTATCTGCTCAGCAAGCCTGAATATATTCAGCAGGTGCTGGTTGAACAGGCGGACAAGTTCGAGAAAGCCGATCTGGATCACAAAATCTTCGACAGCTTCATCGGCAAAGGGCTGATCAACAGCGAGAGCGATTTCCACAAGCGTCAGCGACGCCTGATGCAGCCGGCCTTCCACAGCAAGCGCATCAACACCTACGCCGAAGTGATGACCACCTATGCCGAGCAGATCCTCGAAGCATGGCGCGGCAAGACACAGGTGGACATTCACGAGGCGATGAGCACGCTCACGCGGCGGATTGTCCTGAAGACCCTGTTCGATACCGATGAATCGCCGGAAACCGAGCAAATCGCCGACTCGGTGGAAACGCTCAACCATCTGAGCGAAGACTCGTATAAGCGCGGCTTCACCTTCCCCGATTGGCTGCCCGTTCCGGCGGTGCGCAAGTCGCAGCAGGCAGTGGCGGAAGTCGATAAGCTGATCCTCGGCATCATCGAGGAGCGGCGCAAATCCGGCGACGATAAAGGCGATCTGCTGTCGATGCTGCTGCTGGCACAGGACGAGGACGACGGCGGGCAAATGACGGATCGTCAGGTGCGCGACGAGGCGGTCACACTGTTTCTGGCGGGTCACGAGACGACTGCCAACACGCTCGCCTGGACGTTCTATCTGCTAGCGAAGCACCCGGAAGTCGAGACCAAGCTGGTCGAGGAACTGGATCGCGTTCTGGCAGGGCGCAAGCCGACCCTGCAAGACCTGCCGCAGTTGACCTACACCGACTGGGTGATTAAGGAGGCGATGCGCCTCTACCCGCCCGCCTGGGTGCTGAATGCGCGCACGCCGCAGGTCGATGTCGAGATTGACGGCTATACGCTGCTGAAGGGCAGCAGCGTCTTTATCAGCCCGTATGTCATGCACCACGACCCGCGCTATTTCGCGGAACCGGAAGCCTTCAAGCCGGAGCGCTGGGCCAACGATTTTGAGAAGAGCCTGCCGCGCTACGTCTATTTTCCCTTTGGGGGTGGGCCGAGAGTGTGCATCGGCAACTCGTTCGCGCTGATGGAAGCCCGCCTGATTCTGGCGCATATCGCGCAGGAAGTCGAAATGCAGGTGACGGATACGGTTGTGCCGGAGCCGCTGATCACGCTGCGCCCGTGTGGGGAAATCCGGGCAACGATCAAGCCGAGGGTCAAAATGATGGTAGCAAACTAACCCCGCTGTTCCCTTACGGATGGGCTTCCCTCAAGCCTGCCGTTGTTCTCGTCCGGCATTTTCCGGTCGCGTGGCAAGGGAAGCGTTCCCCATCCGGATGTTATCTGAGCAAATGCGGGTGGACAGGCTGTCGAAGCAAGCGCGTCGTTCGATCCATGATAAAGCCGAAATCCGCGTTGAGAGGGTACATTTGTTCGAACAAATGTACCTATTTTTGCGTGACTCAAGCACGGTAAACAGGCGGTTTCATTTCTGCTATAATCGCCGTGTTTGACGCATAAAACACAGGCGCTTATGTCCCTGCTTACCGCCACCAATCTGACCAAAGCCTTCGGGCCAGATGAAATTTTTACCGATGTGACGCTTGAAGTCCCACGTGGCGCGCGCATCGCGCTGGTGGGGCCGAACGGCGCGGGCAAAACCACCCTGCTCAATCTGCTGGTCGGCCTTGATTTGCCGACCGAAGGCACGATCTCGCGCTCGAAGGGGCTGCGGATTGGCTTTCTGCCGCAGCGACCCGAACTGCACGGTGACCATACCATCTGGGAAGAAATGCTGACCGCGTTCGTCGAACTGCGGGCGCAGGAAGCCGAACTCGCGCAACTGGAACATGATCTGGCTGACCCTGCCAAGCATGACGCTACGCTGGCGATTTACGGCGAAAAGCAGGAGCGCTTTGAACTGGCGGGTGGCTACACGTACGAACAGCGCACGCGCACCGTGCTGCATGGCCTCGGCTTTCAGCCGGAAGATTACCAGCGCTCGCTGGCAAAGCTCTCCGGCGGGCAGAAAACGCGCGTGCTGCTCGGTCGGCTGCTGCTGGAAGCGCCCGATCTGCTGGCGCTGGACGAGCCGACCAACCATCTCGACATCGAGGCGATTGAATGGCTCGAAGGCTTCCTGAACGAGTTCGAAGGCGCGGTGCTGGTTGTCAGCCACGACCGTTATTTTATGGATGCTGTTGCCCGCCTCGTCTGGGAGATGGATTTCGGCACGCTCGACCTGTATCGCGGCAGCTACAGCCATTACGTTGAGCAGCGCGAAGAACGCCACGAGCGGCTGCTCAAGGAATATGAAGCGCAGCAGGAATTCATCAGCAAAGAAGAAGAATACATCCGGCGCAATCTGGCGGGCCAGAATACCAAGCAGGCGCAGGGACGACGCACCCGGTTGGCGCGCTACAAACGCGACAAGCTGATTCTGCGCCCGCACACGCGTGAGAACATGAACCTGCGCATCAAAGCGGGGGATCGCAGCGGCGATAAAGTCCTCGAAACCAAACAGGTCACGATTGGCTACCCGGACAAACCGCTGTTCAGCCCGCCGGATCTGGTTTTGCAGCGCACCGAAGTCGCCGCGCTGATTGGGCCAAACGGCGCGGGCAAAAGCACCTTCGTCAAGACGATTATCGGGCAGCTTGCGCCGCTGGCGGGCGAGGTCAAGCTGGGCGCGGCGGTGCAGATTGGCTACTTCGCGCAGGCGCACGAACTGCTGGACGAGAACAACAGCATTCTGGAGGAAATTCAGCGCATCAAGCCGATGCTGCCCGCTGAAGCACGCAATTATCTGGGTCAGTTCATGTTCACGGGCGACGATGTGTTCCGCCCGATTCACACACTCTCCGGCGGCGAACGCGGACGGGTCGCGCTGGCGAAACTGGCGCTGGCGGGAGCGAACTTTCTGCTGCTGGACGAGCCGACCAACCACCTCGATATTGCCAGCCAGGAAATTTTGCAGAATGTGCTGGCGGACTTTGCCGGGACAATTCTGCTGGTGAGCCACGACCGCTACCTGATTGACGCGCTAGCGACCCAGATTTGGGCGGTGAGTCCGGGGCAAATGGATGTGTTCAAGGGGACATATCACGAATACAGCGCGGCGCGGCAGGCCAGCGCAAATGGCACCGGGACGGGGTCGGAAACTGGCGCTGCGAGAGGCGGTCAGAGTCAACCGCACGGGACAAGCGGGGGCGGTAACTCGGTCGCTCCGAGTAAAGCGAATGGGGCGGCGAACTATGCAGAAAAGAAATTCGGGCTGAACCCGCACCAACTGCAAAAGCGGATCGAGGAACTGGAAAGGTTGATCCCGGAACTGGAAGCGCGGCTGGACGAAATTACCGCCGAGATCGGCACTGCCAGCGTCAACGCGGATGCTGAGCGCGTGCGCAGCCTGGGCGCAGCCTACAACCAGACCGAAGCCGAACTGCACACCACCATGGAGGAATGGGAACGGCTGGTCGATTAGGAGTCCGAAAAAGAAGCGCCGTTGGCTGCGCCGCTTGGGGTTTATGCAGATTAATTCTTCAATCCGGAGAACGGGCGCAGCACGCTGCGCCCCTGCAAGAACCAGGGCAGACACACGGGTTTGTCCCTACAGATTAGGCCGTATCGATTGAGGTCATCTATCAGTGCAGACAATTAAATCATGTGGGGTAAAGAGGGCACGCCACGGCGTGCCCCTACGAGAAGATTGTGCGGGGCGCAGCACACTGCGCCGCTACAAGATACCAGGGCAGACACACGGGTCTGCCCCTACAGATTAGACCATATCGATTTTGGTCATCTATCAGTTGCTCCCGACGTTCATGTGTATATAATAGGCACTATATATTTCGATAGCGTCGCCATGCCTTAATAAAGTAGGCGTGGTACGAGGTCAATGAACTGCTTATCGCCGGAGAAAATTGTGGCTAATCGTTCCTGGACGACTGACGAAACGCTTCCATCTGCGCTGTTTCCACATGACCCGAACAAATCAATTCTGCAAACCGCACTCAAGTCGTGCATGGGCATACGCCACTTCAGGCAAAGGCTCCTGTCGGAGTACATCCGTGACCCGTTGGACGCTGCCCAGTGGCTCAGATCTGTGACCCATAGGATGATTTATGGCTGCGAAAAGCGCCTCTTAGCGGCGAATTTTGTCACAACTCCCTATAATACTCGTGGATGGTCTTATTGACATCGCTACAGAGTTCCCCGGTTCAGTCAGTAGGGTCTTATGGAGAAATTTTTGTCTGAAGTTTTGCAGAGTGCTCTGGATGCGGTTCCAGCGGCAATCTTTTTGTACCGACCCGATCAAATCATTTACGCGAACCGCGCGGCAGCCACCCTGATCGGTGACGGGCAAGCGGCGCTGGTCGGTTTGTGCTGGGCAGAGGTGATCAAAACTTCAGCAGAAGATGCCAGCAGCGCTTTTGTAAAAACACGCAGCGGTTGGGTCGCTGTGACACTGACGAATGAAACCATCGACTATGAAGGCAGCCCGACCCAACTGATTACCGCCTTGAAGCGTGAACCGGCTGAAAGCGAACAGGCCGCCAATCTCGGTTTGTTTGAGACAGTTTTCGAGAACACGATCATGGGGATCGCGGTGGTGGCGGCGGATGGTCGTTATGTGCAGGCCAACGCGACCTATGGTGAAATTTATGGCTACGACGCGAGGGACTTGATTGGTCAGCAGTTTACTCTGATTTTCCCCCTGGAAAACGACCCCGACTCGTATGACCGGCATGTACGTTTCCTGAACGGAGAAATCCCGGTGGGCAGGACGGACTGGAGGGGGGTACGCAAGGATGGGCAGCCGATCCAGATTACCTCCTTCAACAATCTGTATGTCGCGCCGAATGGTGAGCGGTTTCGCGTCTCGATGATCATGGACATCACGCCGTTTAATCGAACACGCCAAGCCCTGGAAAAAAATCAAAAGCGCCTGTTCAGCATCCTGAATTCCATGGGCGATGGCGTGTGGTCGATTTTGGTGGAAAGCTATCAACTGGTGTATGCCAACCCGGCGCTGGAAACGCTGACCGGCTATGCGATTGCCGATTTCGAGGCCAACCCGCAGCTTTTGGTCGAGATCGTTCACCCGGAAGACCGGGATGAGTTCGCCGCCCAGTTGCAACAGGTTGTCACGACCAAGTGGGTCGAACTGGAACATCGCATCATTCGCCGCGACGGCGCGGTGCGCTGGATTCACAAGCGTTTCTGGGCTGGTGAGAACTCGCAAGGCGATACCATCAACGGCCTGATGACCGACATGACCGACCGTAAGCTCGCCAGTGAGCAGGCGATTCAGTTGAAGCTGGAAAATGAGCGCGTCAGCATTCTGACCAATTTCGTGCGCGATGCCTCGCACGAATTCAGGACGCCGCTGTCGGTGATCAACATGCGGCTGGAACTGATGGAAAGAACGACTGACCCGGAACAGTATCTCAAGTATATTCAGCGCATCAAAGGCCAGACGGATCGCATTCTCAAGCTGGTCGAAGCGCTGATCCTGATGTCACGGCTCGACAATACCCCTCGCCTGCCGCTGGAACGCGTCGATGTCAGTCTGATTTTGAACGAAATGATCCACCGAATGCAGATGAGCACTCTGCATAACGAACTGACGTTCAGCTTCGAGCTTGCGGCTGAACCCCTGATGATTCAAGGTGAGGTGATCGAACTGACCCAGGCTTTCAATGCGATTTTCGAGAATGCCGTCGCCTTTACGCTCCCCGGTGGGCACATCGATCTGCGTAGTTATCGCCGGAACGACCACGAAATTGTGGTTGAAATCCGGGATACGGGGATCGGGATTGCCCCGGCACACCTGCCGCGCATCTTCGAGCGCTTTTACCGCGCGGATCAGGCGCATTCGACGCAGGGCTTCGGGCTGGGGCTGCCGATTGCACGCAAAATCATCGAACTGCATCACGGACGGATTGAGATCGAAACTCCGGAGGACAAAGGCAGCCTGTTCCGCCTGATCTTTCCGGCAGATTTACAGCCCGGAAGCGAAAGTTCCAGCGCAATGCTGTAAGACAGGCTGCCGATTAAATTAATGGGCAAAGCCGACAACAGCCTCTACAATATTATGGCGACACATTACACGAATCACGCCGAACAGCCTCCAGCAGCCAACAGGCGCACTGCTCAACATGAATTCGTCGCGCAAGGAGACCCGGATGACTGAGGCGACTCACCCTGAGTGGCTGAATGCGATCCCAGCAGCGATCTTTATTGTTCAGCACGATTGCATCGTTTTCGCCAATCGCACTGCCAGCGATTTAGCGGGGTATGCTCCGCAGGAACTTGCGGGAACGGCCTCGACCCAGCTCTTTGCCCAGACGAACGGGTTGGCCCTCACACAGCTTCTGCGGCGCGGCGGCACGCCGCTGACCGTCGAACTCACGTCCGCCGAGATTGAATACGGCGGTGCGCCTGCCCAACTAATCACGGCGCTCCAGACGGACCCGACCAAAATCTACCGCGATGCCATTGCCCGAAGCATTGACAGCTTCTTTCTGGTGCGGCTGGTTCGAAATACCGAAGGCAACGTGACTGGCGTCGTGATCGTCGAAGCCAGCGAGCGGGCGATTCGGCAGACGCGCATCCCACGCGACAAGATCATCGGGCTGAGCCTGACGGAACTGTATCCGGAAGCCAGCTATGATGAACTGGTCGCGGGCTTCGCGCGGGCGGTCGAAAGCGGGGAGACGTACAGCCGCGAGCTGTACGTCGCGAACCGCGTCGTGCTCGACGGCTGGTATCACGTGCAGCTTGTGCCGCTGGAAAATGATTACGTCGCGGTCTTTCTGCGCGACATCGCCGAACGGAAGGAATCCGAGGAAGTCATCAATCGACTGGTGGGTGAGGTCGAGCAGCAGGCACGCCTGCTGGACGAGATGCTTTCGGCAACGCCAGACGCGTTTATTCTGTTCGACCGAGGCGGGCATTATCTGTACGTCAACCGCAAGGGGCTGGAGAATTCCGGCCTGACAAGCGATCAGGTGGTCGGCAAGACCTGGCGCGAACTCGGCTTCCCCGAAGAAGCGGGCTTGACGTTCGATGCCCGGCTGGAGCAGGTGTTCGCCACCGGAGAATCGATCACCTACGAAGAGCGGTTCCCGACGGTGCAGGGACTGCGCGATTTTCTGACGACGCTGACGGCGATTCACGACCCGGATGGCAGCGTCATTTTCATGCTGAACACGATCCACGACATCACCGAGCGCAAGCTCGCCACCGCGGAGCAGGAAAAGCTGGCGGCGGAACTGGAACAGCAGGCGCGCATTTTTGACGAGGTGCTTTCGACCACGCCCGACAGTTTCCTGATGATCGACCGGAACGGTCGCTTCGTCTATTCCAGTCCGGCGGCGCTGAGCAATGCCAGCCTTTCGGCGCAGCAGGTGATTGGCAAAACCTGGAACGAACTCGGCTTCCCAGAGGAAGTGGGCGCGCGGTCGGATCAACTGGTGAAGCAGGTTTTCGCGACGGGCGCGGCGGTGACGATTGAGATCCCGTTCCCGACCGCGCAGGGCTTCCGCGATTTCGAGAGCATCTTCAGCCCGCTGCACGATAAGGACGGGCAGGTGGTGGCGGTTGTGATTACCAACCGCGACATCACCGACCGGAAACAAATGGAAGAAGCGCTGCGCCAAAATCAACGCCTGCTCAGCTCGATCAACGATACGGCGCTGGCAGGGATCGCGGTGGTGGATGAAGCCGGTCACTATGTGCAGGTCAACAGCACCTACAGCAGCATCTTCGGCTATCCAGCCGTCGAATTGATCGGCAAACATTTCACGCTGACTCTGCCGCCCGACTCGCATGATGAGGCGATAGCGGCACATCAGGATGTGCTGAACAACGAAGACAGGCGTGAGGTGCGCTACCGGCGCGTCGCGCGCAAAGACGGGCAGGAACGCGAAGTTGCCTCGTATAACAACCTGCTGATTCACGAAAACGGAGAACGCTTCCGCGTGACGGTCGTGCTGGATGTGAGCGAACAGCGCGCAGCCCAGCGGGCGCTTGAAATCAGCGAGCAGCGCTTGAACAGCATCTTCAATTCGATGGAGGATGCCGTCTGGTCGGTTCGGGTCGAAACGCGCGAACTGCTCTACTGCAACCCGGCGCTGGAAACGATGACGGGCTACAGCGCCGCCGAGTTTCGCGCCAACCCCAACCTGCTGGGGGACGTGGTTCACCCGGAGGATCGTGAGTATTTCACGAAGTCACGCCAGCAGATATGGAATGAACAGAGTATCGACCTGGAATACCGGCTTGTGCGCAAGGATGGCGCGGTGCGCTGGGTGCATAACCGCTTCTGGATGGTTCAAAACGCCGCGGAGCCAATCCGGGTCGATGGCATCATGAGCGACATCACCAGCCGTCGCGAAGCGTCAGAACAGTTGATGCAACTGGCTATCGAACGCGAACGGGTGCGGATTCTCGCCAGTTTTGTGCGCGATGCCTCGCACGAATTCAGGACGCCGCTGTCGGTCATCAACACCCGGCTGTACCTGATGGAAAAAATCAGCGACCCGAAGCGCCACGTCGAATATATTGAAGGCATCAAGGAACAGGCTGACCGCATCCTCAAACTGGTCGAATCGCTGATTATGATGTCCCGGCTGGACAGCATGACCCGGATCACGCTGGAACGCATCGACCTGAACCGGGTGCTGGTTTTGGCGAACGTCAGCGCACAGGCCACTGCCAAACGCGCGGGCATCACGCTCGACCTTGAGCTTGCGCCGGAAGCGCTGATCATTCAGGGCAATGACAACGAACTGATCACCGCGTTAAGCAGCATTCTCGACAATGCCTTCAGCTACACGCCGCGCGGTGGACGAATCGCGGTGCGCAGTTCCCGTCTGAATCAGCAGGAAGCCGTGATTGAGGTGCGCGATAACGGCGTCGGCATCAGCGCTGAAGAACTGCCGCACATTTTCGAGCGCTTTTACCGGGTCGAACGGGCGCGATCAACGCACGGTTTCGGGCTGGGGCTGCCGATTGCGCGCAAAATTGTCGAGATGCACCGGGGGCGCATCGAAGCCGAAAGTGTGGTGGATAAAGGCACGGTGTTCCGACTGATTTTCCCGACCGAGACGCACTCCCTCTGACGCTTCAGGGTACAGACCTTGCAAATCAAAACCACCGACAGCCTGATTACGTTTCAGTTTTACAAAGCGGAACTCGTCCGCTATCCGTCGCTGTCCCTGGATGTAGAAGTTAACAGCCGGGATTTCGGCGGACGCGTGTACGGCGTCTGGTTCCGGCTGTCGGACTTTGAAGAATTTCTGCGCCAACTGGAAGCGCTGGAACAATCCCGGCAGGGTGAAGCGCGCTTGCGCTGCATGAGCGATGGCTTTGAGTCCGCGCCGCTGCGCTTCCGAATTTTCTCAACGGACGTGCTGGGGCATATGGCAATCGAAGCCGAAATCTTGAAAACCGCTTACCTCGGCTATCAGGTACGGCTGGTCGCCAACAAAGTGGCGGTCAACTTCGACATCGAACCCTCAACCCTGCCCACCATCCTGAACGACTTCAAAGCGCTGCTGGCTGAAGCCCAGCGCTAATTCCCCGGCGAGACGCCTACGCCTCGCATCCGTGAATTGAAGATCCGTCCGTTTCGCGCTAAACTAAACTGTGTAATGTGATTTGTAAATTTACGGAGAAACCATGAAGCGATTACTGTTCGCTTTGCTCCTCGCGCTGACGACTGGCGTGCTGACCGCGCTGGCACAGGAGAGCGCCACGCCGGAAGTCCCGTTTGCGAACCCGGTCGCGCTGGTGACGGTCACGCCGGACGCGAATGATGCGCGGGCGGCAGCCTGTTCCGCTGCGACGATCCCCGAGTTTGCGCCCTATGTCGTGCGCCCCGGCGACACGCTCGCCAGCCTGAGCGCCGGACAAACGGCGGTGACGGTCGCGCAGCTTGCCGCGCTCAACTGCGTCGATGATCCCGATGCGCTGCCCGTCGGCGCGGTGATCTGGCTGCCGCGTCTGCCCGTGACCGAAGCGCTGAGCGCCACGCCGGAAGCGACCGCCGAAGCGACTGCCACCGTCACTGCTGAAGCGACTGCGGAAGCGACTGCCGAAAGCCAGTCCGCCGCGATTGAGAGCTTCGCCGCGAGCGCCGCGACGCTCAACAACAGCGATCCGGTGACGCTGCGCTGGTCAGCGGCGGGCAGCAGCGCCTATGTCTACGCCTGCCCGGTGGCGACCTGCGTGCGTCCGGCAAACGCGCAGCCCGTTCCGCTGAGCGGCTCGGTCACGCTGACGGGCTTCCAGGCTGCCGGAAGCTACCGCTACCGTCTGGATGTCGAGGGCGCAGGCGGCCCGGTCACGCAGGATGTGAGCCTTGAGGTCGCGTGCGCGCAGGATTGGCTGGGCGGCATCGGCGCGAGTCCCCTGTGCCCGCAAGACCCGGCGCGGACGGTTTACGCCGTCTGGCAGCCGTTCCAGCACGGTGTGATGATCTGGTTTTCCGACAGCAAGCAGATTTACGTCATGAGCGCGGACGGGCAGGTGGTGGCCTACGTCGATCAGTACGTGGACGGTCAGCCTGACCCCGGCGAAAAAGCGCCGAACGGCTTATTGACGCCCGTGCGCGGTTTCGGCGCGCTCTGGGAAGCGCTCGGCGGCGCGGACAGCCCGCTCGGCTGGGCACAGGCCAAGGAAGTCGGCTATGATGCGGCGCGGCAGGCGGCAGGGCGCACCTCGTACACAACCTATATCGCTGGCCCCGGCAGCACGGTCTACGCCGTGACGCAGCTTCCCGGCGCGACCGTCGGCTACTGGGCGCAGGTGGCGTGGTAGAAACAGCGTGGGGCGTCGGCAAGATGCCCCACGTTCACACAGGCTCCGTTACTCGTGGCGGATGGCTTTGCCGGATAACGGCTGCCCAAAAAGCGGCGCGAACACGCAGAAATCAAACGCGCCCGCCAGCAGCGGGACGAGGCCGATGACAGCCAGCACAATGCCCGCGACATCCTGGATGACCAAAAGCCCAAGCACAACCAGCACAACCCCCGCCACAATGCGGATCACGCGTCCGGTGGAACTTGCCAGAAAGCCAATCATCATTTCACTCCTCTATTGATTACAGATCTTGATCAACAGAGACGCTGGCGTGACGCGGGCTTTCGCGGACTTGGACAAAAGGTGATGAAGATCACGCCTTGGGGGTGATGAATGTCATGCCCGGAAGATGCTGCGCACGAAAAACCAGAGGTTGGCGGGGCGCTCGGCAAGGCGGCGCATGAAATAGGGATACCACGCTTCGCCGAAGGGCACATAGATGCGCACCTGATAACCCGCCTGCGCCAGTTCAAGCTGGCGGGCGGTGCGAATGCCGTAGAGCATCTGGTATTCGTAGCGATCCGGCGTCAGGTGATATTCCTGAACGACCTGTTCCGCCGCTTTGAGCAGGGTTTCGTCGTGGGTGGCGATTTGCAGATAGGCCGGGGGCGGCGCTTGCAGATAGTCGCGCACGATCTCGGCGTACTGGGCATCGACTTTGGCTTTTTCGGGGAACGCGACCGTCTCCGGTTCGAGATAAGCGCCCTTGACCAGACGGATCGATGCGCCTTCGCTCGCCAGATGACGCATATCGTCTTTGCTGCGGTAGAGACAGGCCTGAACGACCGTGCCGACGTTGGTCAGGGTGTATTTGTCGCGCATCATGCGATAGATATGCAGCGTCCGATCCACATAGGGGCTGTTCTCCATGTCGATGGCGACGGGGATGCCGCGCGCCTGGGCGTCTTCAGCGATGGCGCGCAGATTGTGGATGCAAAGCTCCTCGGTGATGTCGAGGCCGAGATGCGTCAGCTTGAGCGAGATGCCTGCCTGTAAGCCGCCCGCCTGAATCCGGTCGAGGATGGCGTGATAGGTGCGTACCACATTCAGCGTATCTTCGGCCTGATGCACGCTTTCGCCCAGATAATCGAGCGTGACGAGCAACCCCTGCGCGTTGAGCGCCTTGACCGCCGCAATGGCTTCGTCAATCGTCTCGCCCGCGATGAAGCGCCGGGCCACACGACGCGCCAGCCCCATTTGGGTGACGATCCCGCGGGACCAGCCTGCCGCCGAAAGGTAGAGCAGAAATCGTCTTAACATGGCCCGCCTCGTCGTCTGCTGCTGTTGCTGGATGGTTGTTTATGCGCGCTGAAGCTGCGTCAGCACGGCCTGGAAACGTTCAACCTGGGCCGGGTCGCTGGTCAGAATGCCGTGAAAACAGCGAGGCTCATGGTCGAGTTCGCGCGCAATCAAGGCACGATTATAATCGGGATGGCGCACAATCAGAAACCACTCCTGGACGAGCCTGTCGCCGGGGTGCAAGGCGCAGATTTTCAGCCCCGAAAGATTGCTATTGGAGGGCGTGCCGAAGACCGTCAGCGAATGGGCAACCGTCGCAAGCTGCTGATAACGCGGCAAAATCGGCGTGATCCGGTCAAGCGACTGGAAACCCGCCACCACATCCGCCGCCAGTCGGCGCTCGATAACGGTTTTCTCAATCGTGGCGCTCCAGTGCGCCAGCAGGCTGCGGCGTTCGGTGAAGATGCTGCTGACGTTGTGCCAGTCAATCAGGTCGTAGAGCGAGAAGTCGTGCGAGTCAATGGGTACCATGATCTGTCTCCTGAGGGCAGCAGTGTAGCAGGCTTCTCTGAGCAGCAGCCCAATTTTTCCTGAAAAATTCACTAATGCGTCAGGATAAAGCGCAGCGCAATCACCAGCAGAAAGACCCCGTAGAGGCGTTTGACCGTCGCGGACGGCAGGCTGATCGCCAGCCGCGCGCCCGCCAGCGCGCCAAAGAGCAGCCCCACCGCCACCAGCGCCGAGGTGGGAATGCTGAGCAGCCCCTGCTGATAGTAGTTGATGACCGAACCGATGGTCGTGGGCGGCAGGAGCGCGCCCAGCGACGTGCCAACGGCGAGCTTCTGGTCGAAATGGAGCAGGCCGACCAGCACCGGAACAATCACAATGCCACCGCCGACGCCGAACATCGCCGAAATGATGCCCGCGCCAAAGCCGACCAGCAGGAGCAGATACCAGGGCGCATCCTTGACCGGGTCCTGTACGACGGCGGGGCCGACCAGCCTGAGCAGGCGGCGCGGTTCGATGAAGCGCCAGGCGGCATAGAGCAGGAAAAAGCCGTAGAGCAGCTGCAGATTGCCGATGCTGAGCAGGCTTTGAATCTGCGCGCCGACGATCCCGCCGACGATCAGACCGGCGGCGACCAGCGCGGAGATGCGGACGCTGAGCAGCCCGGCGCGATAGTAGGCGATGACGGCGAGAATGGCGACGGGCATCATCAGCGCGCCGAGCGAGGTGGCAATGGCATGGCGCAGTTCAAAGCTGAAGAGCGCCACCAGAATCGGGACGATGACGACGCCGCCGCCGATGCCGAACATCCCCGACAGGACGCCCGCCACCACGCCGAGGATCAACAGCGCTACTGCTTGATCAGGCATGATCATTTCCTAGTGTAGAGTCGCGAAGAAGCCGGGGACGGGTTTGAAACCCCATCCGTAAAATCTTCAGCGGAGTGTAACAGATCAGAGGCGAAAAGGTGGACTTAAACGGATCGGGTGCGGAGATAGCGTATAATGGGCGGCTGACCCGTCAGAAGGAGGTCGCTTGTGGAGCAGGCACGCCCCGACCAATACCCGGATTTTCACTTTTTGCTGATTTCGCCCAACCTCGGCGGCGAGTGGTTGTTCGACGCCGCACGGGTCTACTGGGATCGCTATCGCCCGACGATCATCGGCGATCTCAACTTCGTTTTTCTGATTCCCACCGACAAAGCCATCATCATCACGGTGGTGGCGCGGCGGGACACCGCCTCGCAGATTGGCGTCCAACTGGCGCAGTCGCTGCCCAATGCCTATTATGACCCGGTGGTGTTTGACCAGTTTGACGATACCAAAAAAGCGCTCAACGACCGCGCCGTGCTGAATACGCCCTTCGGCGTCGCCATCAGCCAGCCGACGCCGACGCTCGACCCGAACGCGCCGCTGATCCCGACGCCGCGCTTGTTCCCGACCAATCCGCCTGCCGGGTTCATCACCCAGGTTCCGCCCACGCCGACGCCCGTTCCATCGGAGGATCAGCCGCAGCCGATCAATCCCACGCCGGGATCGGTTGTCGGCGGGGGATGAAGTTCAGCGCCACGTCAGGGGATAGGCGAAGCGGAGTTTCGTGACCGTGCCGTCCGCGACATCCGCGCCCTGATAGATCGGCGTCAGCATCCCGCTGCTGACATCCGCCAGCACGAGATTGAGGTAGGCGGGCTGACGGGTGTCATCGACCTGCACGGTGTTCAGCAGCGCGAAGGTTTTGCCGTCGGGCGCGAGCGCCATGCCTTCGACGAAATTGCCGCGCACGAGTCGCTTCTCGGAACCGTCCGCCAGATCGAGCGCATAGACCGAGTTATCGCTGCCGCCCGCGATGTAATAGAGGTGGCGGCTGTCCGGCGCGAAGGCTAAATCGGGGATCAGATCGCCCCGGCTGTGTGCGCCCCCGGTCAGCGGAGGATCGTCCGGCGCGTTCAGATCGAGCACCAAGACCTGATTCTCGTTATTGGGCGAGGTGATGACCAGCGCCAGCCAGCGACCGTCGGGCGAGAGACGCGGAAAGGCATTCGGCGCGCCGCTGAAATTCGGAAAAACCGCCTGCCGATCGACCGGCACATTGATCGAATAATCGCTCAGGCTGAGCGACGCGACAGCAACCGTGTAAGCGGTCACGGCGTCGGGGACGGTGAAATAGGCCGCCGAGCCATCCGGCGCGAAATAGAGATTGTTGGTGCGGGCGAAGGGCGCGAATGCACCGGGCTGGGCATCGGTCGCGATCAGCGTCGCAACACCCGATCCGGCATCAATCGTATACATCTGCCAGTTGGTGCGTCCGTCGCCGGTGGTGCAGCGCTGCCCGAACAGCGCCAGCAGTTGACGGCCTGTCAGGGCAATCTGCGCGCTGGTGAAGCGGCATTCCGGCTCGGTGGGCAAGAGCGTGACAATCTCGCGCTCACTGCTGCCATCCCACAGCGAAATGTCGGCTTCGGCAGCCTCACCTTTCGTGTTGGCGAAGAAACTGACCAGCATCGCCCCGGTGTTAACGAGCGAATAAGCGACGACGTGCTCGAAGGAGGCCGCCGCCTGAAGCGTGTCGGTGTCATAGAGGCGCAGCGTCCCGGCGGCGTAGTCGCTGCTGCTCGCGCCGGTCGGATAATCAATGTAAGCGAAGCGCTGGCTGTTGGGCGCGTAGTGAAAGGCACTCAGGCAGGTGAGGAAACTCACATCATCGATCAGCACGGGCGCTTTGGCGGCGTCCATCAGGTAGAGCTTGCCCGAATCACCCCCGACGTAGAACGCGAAGTAGCGTCCATTGGGCGAGGTTGCCTGATCGCCGCAAGCGGTGACGCGCGTCGCCGTCGCGGGTGCGTCGATGAGGGGCGTGAGCGCGCCTGCCGGGTCGATGAGCGCAATTTGCCCCCCGGTCGTATGGGCGGGCGATGCGCCGCTTGCCAGCCAGGCCAGGACGCCCGTCACGGGGATCGGCGTTGGGGTGAGGCTGGGGGCGGGCGTCGCGGTGGCGCGCAGAGTCGGCGTGATGGCGGTCGCGGAGTCTGAGGCCGCTGCGTCCACGAGGGCGACGCCTGTCGCGCTGGGCGACGCCGATGACGTGCGATCAGGCGATTGCGCCAGTTGACAGCCCGTCAGCAGCAGCAGCACGATCAGGAATCGCTGAATCATCAGGAGCGCCCTTCATTTGCGAGAAATCGCCCCTAGTATACCCGGCAAACGAGCATCCGTTCCAAAAAGAGATAGGATCGGGGGTGTCTGAAAGGATGAGGAAACGAACTGAATGAGGGGAGTGGTGAAATAACTGGATAGTAGTAAATTTCAGGACGTGATGAAATATCCCTACTGTCAGGCGGAAACACACCAAATGAAAGCTGGACGCACCGAAGCAGGCAGCCAGTGACGGACTGAATTTCTGTCGGATTGGGCGACTTCTGAGCGTGGGTCACGTCACAGTGATGCTGTGGGTCAAAGCCCACGCTGACCAGCTCCCGCCGCTGCCGCCCAAACCAAGCACTGGCGAAGTGGGCATGGTAGGACTGGATGAGTTGTTCAGTTTCATTGAGAAGAAAAAAGCGGGGTTATCTGATGACACTGATGGATCGACATACCAGTTGTATTTTGGCGTGGCTGGTCGATTGGGAACAGAGTGAAGCGTTGTTACAGGCAATGGTCGATGACGTGCCGCAAGCGAAGTTTTACTTCAGCGACTTGTTTGCCACCTACCGAAAGCAGGTGTATTCGCCGGGACGCTACACGCCGATGCCAGACAAGAGCGAAACCTACCGGGTCGAAGATGACAACGCCGAGTTTCGGCACTACCTCGCCCGCTTGGCGCGGCGCTCACGGTGTTTCTCTCGCTGCATTCACGCCTTACGGCGCGCAGGGCATGAATGGAGCCTGAAAAACAACCAACGTCATCAGATAGACGCGGTTTTTTCTTGCCGACGAACGTAGAACTTGATCGCTTGCTGGCGAATTGTCTCATCGTAGCCCTGCATCTTTAAAGCATCTTGTCTCCCCTCGCCTCGCTTGCGTGGGAGAGGGGCTGATGACATATTCTCGGAATTCTCCACTCTCCATTAATTGAGATTGACATGCCTTTGTAGATGTGCTATGTTTTATTCAGGGTTTTGCATTTAGTGATAAAGGTAATCAATGTCTTCTACTGTGACAGTATCAACCGTCTCCACAGTCGCATCTGGTGTTTTTTTTGCATCCTTTGGGTTGATTGTCGCTGTTACACTGATTCTTCTCTTCGCTAAGAAAGAAATCTTCAGCACATCTGTTCGTCCATGGGCGCGCGCTTTAACAAAAGCTTTAAATGTTGCGATCATCCCGCTGTTTATGGCTTTTGTCCTGATTGCAATCTTCAATGTAGTTCTTCTGTTCAGTAAGTAGGGACACCGGCATTATCAGCGTAGGTAGACGAGTAGGGTCGTACATTTGACCTGAAATTGGCGTCAATCTCACTACTGGGGTTAATACAGTAGCAAGCTGGATGGCGCGGAACTTTTCCAAGTCAACCTCCATAACAAGTTTCGGATTTGGCCACTGGCAGCGGTAAAGTAGCAATAAACTCAGTGGCTTTTTTGTTACCTCAGTTACCTCAATACGCCTTTGCACCAACCTTCGACTTTGCACATGAGTAAGATACATTGGATTGAGAGTATAATTATTATATTCCTCTGAATTGGACCAACCTTAGAACTCCAATTGAAGTAATAAATTTTTCATTCAGTTGCGAGAATTGTTCTGGAACTGTGCGTGCAGCAGCGCTTCGTCATCATCAGCAAGATACCTAAACCGATGCATCATCTCGTAATGATTGTTGACAAGCCGCTGGATTTGTTCAGGGGTAAGTACATTTCGTCCTTCGCCAGCAATACCTTTACGGAAAAACATTTGAGCGTCGGGCGGTGTTTCCTTGAAGCCATGTTTCTCTTCCTGCTTTTTTAGCTCCCCAAATGATGAAAATCGGATGGCCTTCTTAACCCGTTCAACATTCAAAGCTTCCCCTAAAAACTGAATCACGCTGGAAAATGTTTCCAGCGGATTGAAAATCATGTCTTCGTAGCGAACAATAAAAATCGGAAAATCCGTCGCATCAACCCAACTACGGACATGACTGCTCCAAGAAAATAAACGTTGAGGGAGCTGCAGAGACTGCCCCATTGGGATGTGGGACAGTCCATAATTTTCATCCGCCATTGCTTCGATCATTTCGTCGATAGACCAATGATTATGGTGGGCGTATGAAACAGCAACATCGAGAGGATTGCGGATCACGTAAATAACGCCCAGAATTACATCAATCGGGAAGAAAGGCTCTCCATTTTCGAAGTGTTGTAAGGCGTCATGGACTTTAAACGTCGTTTTCGACTCTGAAGCAGTCTTTGCTATTTCTCGATACAGCGTTGGACGTAGCATATCGATTTCTTCTGACATCAAGTCACCAGAATCGATATGAAACGTTTCATCAAAAGCATATCGCATGTTAATGATTGGTATTCCAACTTCATTAATATCACTCGGCTCGTCGGTATTCAGCCAATAGTTGCGAAGGAAAGCACGCACCCACGTATTTCCAGATTTGGGGTACGATGCCAACAAGTAAAACCCGTTCATAAACGCCTCGGAAAATGTACTTAGGCTAGCCCCATTGCAAGTCTTTCAAAATGGCGTCGGTCAGGGTTGCAAGCGGGAAATCAGAGATTGTGTGGCGTATTTCAGCGAAACGCACATCACGCGCAATGGTCGCCAAGAGATTCCAATACACAGGCATCCGGCCCATTTGAATGGCAAAGCGGAGTTGATAAATCAATTGGTTGAGGCAAGGAAGCCTAACAACCCCTTCGATGGGTATGAACTCGAAACCTTGGCGCAGTCGTGCGGTCAGAATATAAATTGCGCTCAATGGAGTCGGTTCCCCGCAAAAATCTGCGCCAAGCGGCAAGGAGTATTTTTGGATTTTGGGGCGAACCCGCTGAAATGTTTCCACATCTGGATATTGCAATGCACGCAGGGCATCTCGCCATAATCGAACGCGGGGATAACTCGGTATTACGAGAGGCAACCCGTTTTCACCAAGTTGAATGGCGCAAATATCATCTGCAAGTAATCTGCAACCCATTTTCTGAAATGCAGCCGCTACCGTCGACTTTCCGGCCCCGGATATGCCTCCTAAAATTATGGCTCCATTCTGCGTTTCAACACAGCTTCCCCGAATCGGCAATATCTTGCGCTGGTGCATCAATACGCTGAGAACTGGACTGAGCAAGAACAAGCGCACACTGTCTTCATCGATTTGATCGTACGGCTGGATGATAATCGTTTGACCATCCTCAACGAGGAAACGCGCAATTCGAGGAACATTGAAGCAAAACTGACGTTCATTGATTTGATAGAGCGGCCCTTCCGCAGATACGTCGGAAAGCATATTGGGGACATCCCCGTAGCGTATTAAGACGGGGTCGCAGATTGGGATCTGCTGATCAGCAGGCAATAATTCTGGAAGCTCCAGGGAAGAATCAAAATCGATACCACACGCATGATAAATCATTTTTCCTCTACAGCGGCACTGCCCTACAATGGTTATCCATAGGACTCGATTAAAGCCTATTTGGAAGTATAATGGCACAGGAAGGGCAATGCAAAACGTTCGACTGACCGTTCAGCGTCCCTAAACTTCGGCAGACATGCTTATGGGTTTCGTGGGGAACGTAGAATAGCTCCTCAAGTGTAATCTTTCGTAAAATGTGTAAAATTGTTTTGTCACCCAAAGTAACCTCTTGTGTTGTTGAATATTTGCCATATAATGATTGAATTGATCCGAGAGTCCGTTATCTTTTCTCCCCTTATCATGAGGAGTTGAAATGAATTCCAACCAAGAACTTGAACGCGGTAATACAACTAAAAAGTTGTATAGCACCCCTGTTATCTCGGAATTGGGGCGGGTCGCCGATTTTATTCAGGCAACGGGTGCAAATTCCCCTGTCGATAGTACGTTCACTACGCCAGGCGGTGTCAAATATCAGTCGTTCACGTCATAGCGTTCAATACCTAGGACTGTGTACAGTGGTGGGCTTTGCAACCTCTTATGGCTGTAAAGCTTACTGAAATTACTTCGCCAGGCGAAGCGTACAATTTACATGGTTATGAAGTGATATCGAAATGTCGCTTCTGAATATCTGCGATAGATCGACGCGGATTCACCAATGTAAATTGTTTTTGTTGCGTGTAGATAAAAATGGTGGATGTTGCTTTTGCTAGTAATCGCACATCCTTCATTGCTTTACTAGGTGTTTGCGCGCCATGCAGGAATTGAGTTATAATCTTGCTCACGTAACATTAGTTGTCTCTAGTAAGCTCGCTGCTGAATTATTTGGATGCCAACCGATCGAGAGCGTGAAAATGCTCAGCCGAGGTTTGCCCTCTACAGACGTCTGCCTGCCGCAACAAAATCAGCTTGAACATTCCCTATCTCGTTCCATCACATGTTGGACTGCACATCAAACAGATGATTTTTAATTATGTCGCCTATGGTCTAACCATCCAGACGGATCAAGCGATCCCGGGCTTAAGAACATTAGCCCAAACCCCCAGTTCTGTAGACATATCGGTATTCTTGAATACTTCTGACGAGATTTCCAGCCTAGACATACTTGGTTGGAATCCTCATAGTCGATTCCGAAGCCGACGTGATTGCGATCAGGGTGAAAAACCAATCTTACGCATCTTAGAGTCAAGCGATGGCCGCTACACTCGATTAATGTATATAGATGGAATTAACTTCACATTAAATCAGATCGGCACACGTGTGTGGGTAACTTGGCCAGCAATAATGAGCCACGAACAGGTCTGGCAGTATCTGCTGAATCCGATCCTCGGATTCTGTTTGCGCTTGCGTGAAGTCGTATGTTTGCACGCGAGCGCATTCGTGGTCGATGATCGAGCGGTATTGATCGCTGGCCCATCAGGATCAGGCAAATCGACCGTAACATCTTTTTTTGCTCTGCGTGGGAATCCAATTCTCGCCGACGACGTCAGCGTGTTAGAAGAAATAAATCATGAGATTTATGCGCGTCCTGGCTATCCTGTGATGCGGCTTTGGCCGGAAAGTGTTGCTGCATTGCTCGGTGACGAAATCACCTTACCCAAGTTAGCACCTTACGGGCATAAGCGCTATCTTGATCTGCAAAAAGACGAATTTCAGTTCGTTGAGCAAATGATCCCGGTCGATGTGGTTTACATCATCCAAGATCGTGGCGCAGAAATGTCAATCAATCCTTTGAGTCCCGCGCAAGCTTTAATGAACTTAATGAAGAACACCTATCTTGATTATCTGATTGATAACCGCCTGCGCGCTGCCGATATGAATTTATTGGCGAAACTTGTCAACACCGTGGCGATTCGCAAGGTCATCCCCGAAGATAGTTTGAATCGGCTGCCCAGCCTATACGAGGCTATTTTGAATGATTTGCGCGACCTCAAGAAAATAGCCAATTACTCCATCGATTCGTAAGAATCACTTTCGCTGCGCCGCATCTGTTCGTGCCAAGAAGAAGCATAATATCCGTTAAGCGCTAACAGTTCAGCATGAGTTCCATGCTCAATAATCCGCTGATCTCGAAGCACGTAAATGCAGTCCGCCTGCATCGCGGTCGTGAAGCGATGGGTGATCATAATCATTGTCTGATCGCTATTGGCCTCGCGCAGCCGATGAAGCCAGTCCATTTCAGCCCAGGCGTCCATTGCACTGGTAGGTTCATCCAGAATGATGAGACTGCCTCGTCGCGCGAAGGCTCGCGCAAGTGCCACCCGCTGCCACTGCCCTACGCTCAATTCTTCCCCGCCAAACCATTTCCCCAAGGTAGTTTCATACTTCTGTGGAAGACGCTCGATAAAATCATGCGCACCTGCGAACTGTGCCGCCTTTATGATGTCATCGCTGGATAACTCGCTGTCCAAATCGCCGAGAGCGATATTGAAGAATGCTGTCTCCGGATAGGGGAACGGGGTCTGAAATAGCATCGAGATTTGTCGGCGCAATTTTTCAGCCGGGAGTGTCGATAATTCCACTCCATCCCACGTGATACGTCCATCGCTCACGTCATAAAAGCGACACAATAGCTTCATCAACGTTGTTTTACCTTCGCCGTTCGCTCCCACCAGCGCCGTGATTTTCCCCGCCGGGATCGTCATCGAGAAATCCTTGAGTGCGTCACGCTCGCTGCCAGGGTAACGGAAGGTCACGTGTTCGAAACGAATCTCCTGTGCGATTGGCTTCACCTCGCCATCAGCAGTATCGACCAGCTTCGGTTCAATATCCAAGAAATCGAATAAGTCGGCAATAAATAATACGCTTTGGTAGAGAGAGCCGATTTGCCCCACGGTCGCGCCCAAGATATCTTGTACTTGGCTAAAGATTTGGTACAAAGCCGCCAGATCGCCAATAGTCGCCAGCCCTATGAGAACTTGCCAACCCATCCAGAGCATCACAAGGCCGACTGTGCCAATTCCACTGATCGTCACAAACAGATCGATTGCGGCCTTCTTACGCCACAACCGCAGACGCTCCGACCGCAGCGCTGAACGCAAAGTCGTATATAAGGACTGATAATAATTTCCCAGTGAGAAGAGACGTACTTCTGCTGCTGCCATTCGTTCGCTGAGCAGATAATCATAATAGTACGCACGTCGTTCACGCGATGTGCTTTCTACACGCCACTGATTCAACAATCCAGAGAAGCGGATTACAGCCCACAAGGCAGGCAAAGCCCCGACGATGAGAAGCGGCATCAGCCAAGGGCTGTATGAGAACAACAGCGCCGACATACCCAGCAGTGTCAGAACATTTTTGATGACTAAACCTACACTCTCCAGAAATGTCAAAGGTTGATCTCGTGCCTGCTGCTGAACACGATGCAAGAGATCGTAGAAATCTTTCTGATCATAAAAGCTCAGATCAAGCCGCACCGCCTGTGCCTGAATCAGCGAGCTAACATGGTCGCGTATTAACTCCGATTGACCCACTCGGACCCAACTGGCGATACTGCCGCTGATATTTGTCGCCGTCATGCAAAGCACCAGCAAAACTATCGGTATCAGCGCGCTCTCGATCTTCTGAACATCCCATCCATCCTTGACGAGCGAGACCACGCTGTTCACGGAGTTACGAGTCAACACGACGATCAAAATAGGCAGGATACTTTGAAGCAGGAGCAGGATGATCCAAGCGATCAACCATTGCTTCGTGGCTGACCAGACAAGCAGCACGATGCGGGGGATATAGCGAGAATTCTGGAGTAATTGACGTGGACGAGGCATTATAAACGATTTTCTCCGTCTCTTATTTTCCGCATCAAGGTCTGAATCTGTTCTGGCAGCAGGTTGGCGTGGTGCGGCTGCTCGATTCCAACGCCACGAATCTGGAGGTCGCCGGGCTGGTGTGGGCAACGAAATGTGCGAAGGGACAACCAGCGGACCAATTGCTCGCCATCTTAGACGATTTGACCAGTCACGGCAATGCTACTCCCCCAATACTTCAGGGCTATCGCATCAAACTTGAGTGAGTAGGTCGAACAAGAACGAATCATCCAGAGCAGCGCGAAAGCGCTTGCGCTTGAGACTAAGTTTAGCGGGATGACGCTTCAGCAAGTTCAAGGCGATATGGCGAATGACC
>DAOUCB010000027.1:0-19913 GCA_034432495.1 Anaerolineae bacterium
TGTAGCGCGGCTCAATGCTTTTGAGCGCTCACACCGCAGCAGGTTAGGCCATCAGCAGTTCGCCCACTTCTATTGGGAAACTCAGTCGATTCTGATACGGTGCAAGCGGGCAGACCCAGCGCGGATTGTAATAGCACGATGGATGATAGGCATAGTTGAAATCGAGTAGAATTTCGTCCATTCCTGCGCCTAAATCCGCTCCCTTGATTGTGTCGTACAAGTAGCGACCGCCGCCATAGGTCGTATGATTGTTGCTCGCGTCGCGGAAGGGGAGAAAGACTCCACCGCCGTAGCCCATGACCCAGAACAGCCCCAGCGTCCCCGAACCTGTCGGCAAATCGAACGACACCTGCCCAAACTGGCGAATCACGGTGTGACCGTCGCCTTCGAGGTCGAATTCGTAGACCATTGGCTCGACGTCGCTATCGACTTTCGCCATCACTCGATACGCCGGATCGTAGGATGCATAACGCAGCCCTTGAAAGGCTGCTTTCTGCGCATCGTCGAGTGCCGATTGCGGATGGCTGCGAAACAGTGTATCGCGTGCGCGCCGAAAATCTTCGTAGGCGTTGGTCGTGCCTTGCTCGCGCACGCGGTGGTAATTCTCTGCCACCTGACGGCGGTAATCAAGTAAGTCGAGCATCTCTGTTCCTTTTGGAAGTGAGTCAATCACTCGCAATGATGTTTGCAGGAGAGAATACGTTACAGCAATATCTGACGCGCTTCGACTGATTGTCCTTTCGTACAGTCTATGCCTGTCAGTTTGGGCATTGCCGAATCCTGCGCATGGCGCTAACTTTGCCCAAAATATTGTTGCGAGGAGGGTTGATTATGACCACGAAAACAGCCTTTGTTCAGACAGCACAGATGTCCGATTTGCGCGACAAAGGATCGCTTTCAGTGCAGGTTGATGGGCATCCTGTCGTCCTGTTTCTCTACGGCGATCAGGTTTACGCGGTTGATAATCGCTGTCCGCACATGGGCTTTCCACTGGATCGCGGAACGGTGCGCGATGGCATCCTGACCTGCCACTGGCATCACGCCCGCTTCGATCTTGCCAGCGGTGGCACGTTTGATTTGTTCGCGGACGATGTGCGCATTTTCCCCGTCGAAGTCCATGATGATCAGGTCTGGGTCGATGTCTCGGTTCAGCATGACATGATTGAGCATCAGCGGGATCGTATCCATGATGGGCTGGAGCGCAACATTTCGCTGGTCATCGCAAAAGCGGTACTCAGCCTGCTTGACAACCGGGTTTCGGCTGTCGAGCCGTTCAAGATCGGCGTCGATTTCGGGACACGCTATCGTCAGCAGGGTTGGGGACAGGGCTTGACTATCCTTGCCTGCATGATGAATCTGCTGCCGCACTTGGAGGCTGAAGATCGACCGCGTGCGCTCTATCACGGCCTCTCAGCGGTCGCCAGTGATTCGGATAGTATGGCTCCGCGCTTTATGGTACGTCCGCTGCCCGATAGCTCAACCGACATCCCGACGCTCAAACGATGGTTTCGCCAGTTCGTCGAAGTGCGCGACGCTGATGGTGCAGAACGCTGTGTCATCTCGGCGGTACGGGCGGGCGCGGATGACAAACAAATGGCCGATATGCTCTTTGCCGCCGCCACCGATCATCGGTATATCCAGATCGGTCATCCGCTTGACTTCACCAACAAAGCTTTCGAAACGCTCGATATTATCGGCTGGGACTCCGCTGAACAGGTGCTGAGCAGTTTGGTTGGCAATTATACCCGTGCCAATCGTATGGAAGAGTCGAACTCCTGGCGTTACCCGGTCGATGTGGTCGCGCTGGTTGAAGCGGCCTTCGACGTGCTGCCGCAGGCGGTCGAGCAGGGCAGGTCGAAATCGTGGGATGGACGCGAGGCGTTGGTCAGTCTCATGCTCAGCGATGATCCTGCTTCAATTGTGGATGCGCTGCTCGATGCACTGCGCTCAGGCTGCACACCGCAGGAATTAGCGCAGGCTGTTGCTTATACGGCGGCGCTGCGTATCGCTCAATTCCACACCAGCAACGATTTCGGTGACTGGGATACCGCACTGCACACCTTCACCTTTGCCAACGCTGTCCATCAGGGGCTGCGCCGCGTCACCTCGCTTGATTTGCTGCGCGGGGTATTCGATGCTGCCATGAGCGTTTATCTGGATCGCTTTCTCAATATCCCGGCGGCGCGTCTGCCTGCGCGTGATGGGAAACCCACAAACGGCGCACTGAATGAATTGGGGGACTTGCTCAATCGGCAGCAGCAGGTCAATCAGGCTGGGCAGACAGTGGCTCGCTATCTTTACAATAATGCACCGCCGGATACTCTGCTGGCGACTCTCGGTCGCCTGCTTCTGCGCGAGAATCGCGACTTCCACACCATTCAGTCGGTCGAAGCCGCCTTCCGTCAGTACGAATTGCTCGGCGGAGCACAGGGAACTCCCGAAGCGGCACACGTCCTGATCGCGGCAGCACGTTATCTCGCCGCACATGCCCCGACAACCCGTTCGCAGGGGCAGGAGTATCAGGTGGCCTATCGTCTCGGTCGCGGTGAGCGCCTGTTCGACGACGATTAGAGTCGGTACTGAGTGCAGAGAGCATTACTGTTTAAAACAGCATTACGCTTAATTGCTCTCCTAAATCCGCGAACAGCGCAGAGAAAAGCGCCGTTTTCTCCCCTCTCCCCGCTTGCGTGGGAGAGGGGTCAGGGGAGAGGGGTGTAACAAAACTTTAAACGGTAATCCTCTGAGTCCTGAGCGAAAAAACCTCGCCCTAGTTCTTACTCAGCACTCAGCACGTATCACTCATTCTATTTGCTCTGCGCAACAATCCACTTCATTGTCTTCGTCGCCAGCCGATCCAGCGCCTCGACGGACATGGCGATATGTTCTTCTTTGGTGTCTTCTTCTTTCGCGTGCGAGAGTCCGCGCAGGCTTTGCACAAACAGCATGATTGTCGGTACGCCCGCCCGTGCGACTTCGGCGGCGTCGTGCAGCGGACCGCTCGGCAGCTTGTGCGATTTGCCGCAGGTCTCAACGACCGCCTGATCTGCCAGTTCGATTAATTCCGGGTCAAATGGAATCGGGTGAATTTCCCACAATTTGCTCCACTCCATCCCGACTTTTTCTTCTTCGGCGAAGCGCACGCTGGCATCTTTAGCCTCTCGCAGCATGGTCGCCAACCCCTCGGCGTTGAGGTGACGCTGATCGAGTGTCATGTCACACTGCCCGACGACGGCTGTCACAATCCCCGGCTTGGTGATCACGCTGCCCACCGTGCAGACGCCGCCGTTACGCTTGCCAATCTCGCGGATTTCCAGCGCCAGTTTCGCCGCCGCGCCGAGAGCATCCCGCCGCTGGTTCATCGGCGTCGAACCCGCGTGAGCCGACTGTCCAGTGAAGCGAATCGCATGACGCTCGACGCCGAAGGTTCCCAGCACCACACCCAGCGGTAAATCCATGCTTTCCAGCACCGGCCCTTGCTCGATATGCAGTTCCAGATAGGCAGCGGCATTCTTCAACTGCTTGTGTGAATCTTTCATGTGGTCAAGGTCGATACCAAAGCGCGCAATGGCATCCGTGAGTTTGATTCCCGCTTTGTCGGTCAGGTTGCGCAGTTCGTCAGGGTTCATCGTGCCCGACGTTGCGCTTGACCCGAACAGACTGCGCCCGAAGCGTGCGCCTTCCTCGTCTGCCCAATCGACCAGCCGCACGGTCACCGGTGGTTTGCCTTCACTGGCGATGCGCCGCAGCACCTCGACCCCCGCCAGCACGTTCAGGCAGCCGTCAAGCCAGCCGCCGTTCGGGACGGAGTCCATGTGTCCGCCGATCAGCAGTTCGCGCTCCGATTCGCCGCGCAGGGTCGCCCATGTGTTTCCGGCTTCGTCGGTTTCCACTTCAACCGGAAGCTGTGCCAGCTTTTCCGCCAGCCAGTCGCGGGCAGTTTCCCAGGTATCGGTAAAGGCAACGCGTTGCGCGCCATCAGCGTTGCCAGTGAGTCTGCGCAGGTCTTTGAGTTCGTCAATTGTACGCTGGGGTTCGAGTGCCATCAGATTTCTGTCCTCTTCCGACAAGTTTTGCCGGACATTCTACCAAACGACGTAAGGGTCGCAAACGTTCCACACTTCAAAAACTATCTTCGGTTACAATGAGGCATACACAGGTTTTAAAACAAGGAGTTTTCTCAATGAGTGAAGATTTGAGCCAGGTCGCTGCCAGCTTCGATGCCCTACGCTCGCGTTTTGATACCCTTTATACGCAGGCGTCATTGCCCGACCTGTCGAGTGCGATGGATACTCTGTCTAGAGATGTTGCGCGCCTGCCGGGTGAGATTGCCAAAGTCCGCAGTCGGGGCTATGCCTTCGCCTCTTATCTCGAACACAAAGCTGAAGTGCTTGAGCAGAACTGGAACACGCTGCGCGCCGACGCCCAGCGCGCCATCAGCGACGAGAGCCAGCGGCTGACCAGCGAAACCCATCGTTTGCGCTATCGAATTGATACCGGGGAAGGGCTGCGCGGCAATCTCACTGCCTTGCAGGCTCAGCTTCCTGATCTGGAACGCAGTGTGCAAATGATCGAAACGATGCGCACTACCGCCGAATCACGTATCAAAGCGATTTTTGCCACCCTGCAAACCGACACCGCCCAGACGCTCAGCCAGTTGCAGACCATCAACTGGTATATTGATCAGAAAGACGAGGCCAGCTTTCCCTTTCTGGCAGGCGAAGCGTTATTTCTGGCAGCGAAAGCCGAGTGGGTCGCCACCGGCAAGGGAAAGGATGATCCCGACGGTATTCTATACCTGACCGACCAGCGGCTGGTGTTCGAACAAAAAGAGACGACGGGCAAGAAGCTTGGCATGTTTGGCGGCAAGAAAACCCAGGAACTTGAGTGGGAAATTCCGCTGCATCAAATCACAGGCGTGAAGCCGGAGAACAAGGGCTTCCTCGGCGGCAAGGATATGCTCAACTTTACGCTGGGATCAGGGGCGCGTTACTCTGCCATTACAGTCGAAGTCAAAGGCGGCGTCGCCTCGAAATTCTGGGCAGCCCAAATCCAGCGCATGATCGACGGGAAGACGACCGACGAACGCGCCATTCAGCCGGACGCTGAAACGCTGGAAGCGATCAAAAACGCGCCAACCGCCTGCCTATCCTGCGGGGGGACGCTGCCGATGTTGGTCGCAGGCCAGCGTCAGGTCGAATGCCCCTACTGCGGCTCTGTGATTCGGATTTAGCTGCTGGTTGGAAATTTGGCTGTAGGGGTGTTCAGGCGAACCTCGTTGGCACAAACGCCCCTACAGCCACTCCGCTATGTGGTTGCGTGGCTTCCCGACCGGAAAAAGGCGATTTTGAAATTTCTTCCCTTGTGTCGCGACCGGATGAAGCGGAAGGCGAGGCGAGGGAAGCGGCTCTCGTCCGGTGTGGCGCGCGGGATATGGGTGAGACGGCGGCGGAGTGCGGCCTCGGCGGCTGGTTTCTCCTGTGAAGGGCGGAAATCGGACGGGAAAAACGAGCGAGTTTGAGAGACCGGAACGCGGCGGACGGGAACAACGGACGGGAAGGGAAAATGCTGATCGGGTGGGGACGCAAAAACTCGGGTCGTTCGCCTCTTCCGGTGTTCTTCAGAAAAAACGGTCGAGAAGTGAGTCAAAGGTGGTTGATTGAACTGTGTTTAAGTTAGAGCGATTACATTATAGCACAAAAGTTCTATTTGTCAAGATACTTTGATGGGCATCGAAATAGCCGCGCCTGCGTTTAAGCTGCTGGCTAGGGCGATCACTCGAACACGCTTGTGATATTTCAGGTGGATTCCGATCTTGTTGTTGCCCGCTCGATCAACTCGGTGCTCAGCAGCGTCAGCCCGCGAATCCGCAGCCCCTCAATCTGCCCGATCAACTGGCGCGCTGCCCGTCGTCCGAGTTCGGTCACGTCGGCGGCAACCGTTGTCAATCCGGCCTGCGCCGCTTCCGGCCCGTCGCCGAAGCCTGCGACCGCCACATCTTCCGGGATACGCCGCCCGCTGGCCTTGATCACCTGCATCGCCGCTTCCGCCATCAGATAATCCGACGCAATCAGCGCGTCAAAATCAGGAGTCGCCGCGAGAAACTGCTGCATTGACGCAGCCGCAGTTTCCGCGATGAAGTCGCCGCGCAAGATGAACTCCTGCGGGAGTTGCAGGTTGTAGCGCATCACCTCCTGCTGAAAGGCTGTGTAGCGCTGAATGCCGTCCTGCTGCGCCATATCCCCCTGAATGAAAACCGGGCGCATCCGTCCATGCATCACTACCAGGTGTTCCATCAGCATAGCGATGCCCTGACGATTGTTCGTCATCACGCCGGGGATGCGCCCACCCGGAATCTGATGCCCGACCAGCGAGAGGGGAATGCCCTGGGTGTGCAGGTGATTAAGCACCGCGTCCGGCAGTACGCCTGTAATCACCAGTCCACCCGCCACCGACCGGTCTGCTCTCAGCATCAGATTGATATTTTTCGGCGCTTCAGGCATTTCCAGCACCGTGACCGGATAGCCGCGCTGGTCGCAGATTTCACGCGCCCCTGCGATCACGTCGCGCTGAAACACCGCCGTTGGGAAATTGGTGAAAATATGGATCACAGGCTGGCTCATAAAATATCCAGTTCCTGGTGCAGCGCCAGCGCCGCCGCGCCAATCGCGCTCAGGTTGCCCGAATAGGCCAGCGAAAATTTCACCGGATGAATCACTTTAGGCCAGAGCATCGCCTCCGTTTTAGCGATCACCTGGCTGAGAAACGGCTCGCCGAGATTGACAATCGGTCCCGCCAGTGACACATGATCCGGGCGCAGCAGGCTGACAATCCAGGCCGCGATCTGCGCCAGATGTGTCGAAAGTTCGTCGCATAAATGCTGTGCTGCCGCGTCTCCGTTCATCGCCGCGTAGTGGATGTGCATGTAAGTCAGACCGTTTTGGGGCAGCAGGGAGTCCTGCTGTTGAGCGCGCAGTTCAGCCGTGCGCTGCTGAACCGCCTGCCAACCGAGCAGGGCATCGAGGCGTTCTCTGCCTGCGTCGCGCAGCCCACTGATGTCGCCGCCCTGATGATAGGCCGTTCCATCGAGCGTGATGCCCACTTCGACGCTGTTGGTGACCAGTACCGTGACCAATTTGCTGCTGTCATCGTCGCTGTTCAGGCCAAAGGCGTACTGCGCCAGCGCGGTCAGCTCGGCGCTGTTGCCTGTGTAGACCGGGACGGCATACTGCCGCGACAGCCGTTCGACCAGCCCGTAATTCGTCCAGCCCAGCGGCGGTGAATCCGCGACCAGCCCATTCTGCACATCGACCACGCCGGGAACACCGACGCCGATGCACAGCAGCGGCGCGTCCAACTGTGCGACCAGCCCGTTGATCACGTCGCTCAGAATGTCGGCGGCTTCGTCCCCCTGCGCGTTTTCGAGTTCGTCGTAATGCTGGGCGATCACCTGCCCGGAGAGATTCGAGAGCACGCCGAAAGCGCGTCCGTTGTCGAGCGACACGCCGATCACCTGACGCGCATTCGGCACGAACTTGATCAGCGTCGGGCGTTTGCCGCCGCTGTCGGTCGATTCGCCTCGTCCGCTTTCGACCAACAGCCCCTCGGTGATCAGTTCGCCAATCAGGTCGGAAACCGTCGGCTTGGCGAGTCCAGTTTCCGCCGCCAGCGCTGCGCGGTTGTCTGCCAGCCCGGTAGCGACCGCGCGCAGGAGCAGTTGACGATTGTGCTGTCGAATTTGTTCGCGGGTCGCTTTGAGCGGTTTCATTGCGTCAGGTTACACTTCGGTTGGTCTGCTGCCAGCGCGCGTAGAACAGTCCAGTCTGCCGGGTCTTCGCCGCCGATACCCCAGATGGCGACTCCGCCCAGATCAGGAAAATTACGCATAATCTGGTTTAGTTTATACTCGATCCCGACCGAATCTGCGAAGATGATCGTCTGTTTGGGCAAACCCCGCGCCTTGACCTCGATGCGGGCTTCCATGTTATCGGGGTTTCGCTGAATGTCTGGGTGAAACGCGTTGATCAGCCGCTGCGCCGCGTCCCAAGTGGTCGTCGTTGCAGGCGGATTATCGCGCAGCCAGCTATAGCCGTAGAAGGGCAGCCCCATCCGCACTTTATGCAAATCGGTGATCGTCGCGGCATAGGTTAGAACATCGTGAACCCAGTTCGGCGGGCTGATCGGCCCCGGCGGGTCGTTGCGGCTGGTGTAGTCGTAGGTCATGATTGTGAACACATCGACGGCAGGGGCTAAACGCTTCCAGTCCTGTGCCGCTGCGCCGTACCAGCTTCCCGTGTCGTCGGTTTTGGGATGCACCGCAATCGTCAGCAGTTTGCCGTCGGCGTGCAGTTTGGCGCTCAGCTTTTCGATGAAATCTGAGAAGTCATCACGGGTGGCGACAGGGAAGCTCT
Source organism: Anaerolineae bacterium (assembly GCA_034432495.1). Lineage (GTDB taxonomy): Bacteria > Chloroflexota > Anaerolineae > Aggregatilineales > Phototrophicaceae > Flexifilum. The sequence continues at coordinate 8,409 of DAOUCB010000027.1, forward strand.
CGTAATCAATGTCGATCCCATCGTAGTTCATGCTGTCAGCCAACGCGACGATCTGCTCGATGTGGGACGCCCGCACCGCCGGATCGCTCAGCATCTGCCAGGTATTGCCGTAAATCGTCGCGATGACGGTCAGACCGTCGGCGCGCCACTGTGCCAGTTGATCGGCATCTTCGGCAGCGGCATTGGTCGTCTGAAGGCTTCCGTCAGGCAGCGGCACGTACCAAAAGGCGTTGACGACACGAATCAAATCCGTGTTGTGCTGAATCGAATCGCTGCCGCCCGGTACATCCGACGACGGATACCAGACCGAGATGCACCACGTCGGCGCGGTTGATGCCGCTTCAGGCGTCGCCGCATCCTGTAGGGGCGACAGGTTCGTTGTGAGAACCCCTCTATCCCCGACCCTTTCTCCCACGCAAGCGGGGAGAAAGGGAGAAAAACAGCGCACAGCGTTATCCCGCGCCCCTATGGTGACGGGAATCACACATAGCAGCGCTAGCAGCCAGAGGGCGCGTTTCATGCCTGAATTGCTTCTGTCGAACTGCCGGGGATCGTGCAGGGTAGGACTCCACGCGCCTCGATTTCGCCAAACAGCACGCGCGCAATCGCTTCAGTTGTCACCGGACGGTCGCTGTAGGCGCACAGGTAGGTCTCGATTTGCGGGAAGGCGCGCAGGTCGTAGGGCGTGCGCAGCGAAACGACTATCGGCTGCTTGCCCCGTCGATACAGTTCGTTGACCAGAGCCGCCTGCGACGCATCCTGATCGGCGAAATTCGTGCCGACAATTACGAGGTCGGTTTCGCCAACGGCATTGAGCGTCTCGCTGATTTGACTGGCTGGAGCCTGGTAATCGATTTCCAGCCCGATGGTATGGCGATGTCGCGCTCGCACCGCTTCCGCGAGCAGTATCTTCTCGCCCAGCGACGTATCAGCAGGCGTGATGTTGGTCGGGCGAATTGTAATCACGGCGATTTGCGTATCTTCGTCGGGGCGCAGCGGAAGCAGCCCTGCATCACGTACCTTCGTGATCGAAGCGTCGGCAATCGCCTGCGCGACGGCGCGGTGTTCGGCGCAGCCGATCACGTCGAGCGGCGGCAGTTGGCGCGGTGTGCGCTGCCGTGCCTGCGCAATTCGCGCCCGCGATGCCGCGTTTTCCTCCACCATCATTTCCTGAGTCATGGCAAGCTGTTCCGGCAGATGTGCCAGCAGCACCAGATCGATGCCCGCGCGCAGCGATTCGCGCACGCTTTCGCGCATCCCCAGCCGATTGACCGCATACATATCCATTGCGTCGGTAATCAGCAATCCGTCGAAGCGCATTTGCTCGCGCAGCAGCCCAACCAGAATTTTGCGCGATACGGTAGCGACGTTCTCGGCATCGAGCGCTGGGAACAGTATGTGTCCCGTCAGAATTGCTTCGATGCCATCATGGATGGCTTCCTGAAACGGCAGCAGATCGGTCGCCAGTAATTCTGGCAGCGATTTGTTGACGACCGGAACGCCGAAATGTGAGTCGATGCTGGTATCGCCGTGACCGGGGAAGTGTTTCGCGGTTGGAATGACTCCCGCCTCCCGCATTCCGGCAATTAGCGCGCGCCCCATTCGTGACACATCCGCCGGACGGTCGCCAAAGGCGCGTATCCCAACGGCGAGATTGTCAGGGTTGTTGTTCAGGTCAAGCACAGGCGCGAAGTTCAGGTTGCAGCCGACCGCCAGCAGTTCGCGCGCGAGGACGTTTCCGGCCTGCCGTGCCAGTTCCGGCGAATTGGTCGCACCCAGCGCCATATTTCCTGGCAGCAGCGTCGCGCCGTCGCGGATCGGAATCAGTTGCCCGCCTTCCTGATCGATTCCAGTCAGCGGCGGCGGCAGGCCACCTTCGGCAGCGGCGGCGTAGAAACTCTCATTCAGGCGGCGAAACTGCTCCAGTGACTCGAAGTTGTAGGTGAACAGGCAAAACGAGGCAATCTCGCCGCGCCGCAGTCCTTCGAGGATGGCGGGTGGGGCGGTATAGCCTCGAAAACTATGCATCAATTGTGCCAAGATGTTTATCCTAACCGCGTTATACGGGTGTCGTCTTTTGCTTCCCCTTTCTGCGCAATATCGAAGGGGATGAACCTAATTTTCACATCAGGCGAATGTAGGGGCGAGGCACGCCTCGCCCGTTGTGATTCGGCCCGCTTCAGCCGGGGCGAGAGGTCGTGTTTTTACCCCTTCGATCCGGTCATCTGGATGCCTTCGACAAAGTAACGCTGCGTGAAGAAAAACACCACCAGCACCGGAATGACGAACAAAACGCTTGCCGCCATGACATCCTGCCAGGGCAGCGGCGATTCCTGGAGATTGTTCTTCTGCGCGACGTAAATCGGCATGGTGTACAGTTCGGCGCGCTGCAAATAGATCAGCGGCTGCACCAGATTGTTCCACTGACCGACGAACAGGAACACCGTAATCGTTGCAATCGCCGGTCGGCACAGCGGCAGAATCACATACCACCAGATTTGCAGCGGGTTCGCCCCGTCGATCATGGCCGCTTCGTCGAGTTCCTTCGGCAGTCCCAGCATAAACTGGCGCAGCAGAAAGATCAGCGCCGCGCCGCCTGCGAAGAAACCGGGGATGACAATTGGATTAAACGTTCGTATCCAGCCCAGATTGTAGAACAGAACGTACTGCGGCACGAGCGTCGCCTGTGCGGGCAGCATCAGCGTGCCGAGCATCAGCGCAAAAACGACGTTGCGGCCTTTCCATTCCAGTCGGCTGAAAGCGTAGGCCACCAGCGTGATCGACGCGACCGTGCCGAGCAGCACCATCGTCACGATGAACAGGCTGTTGGCATATGATCTGAAAAAATTCTCGTCCGCGAACAGCTTGGTGTAGTTCTGCCACTGCGGAATCGCGGGCAGCAGATTGAGCTGTGGCTGTCCTACCTCGTCAATCGTCTTGAGGGATGTCCCCGTCATCCAGGCCATCGGGAACAGGAAAAACAGCGATGCCGCCAGCAGAATGATGTACAAAATCAGCGCGCGTAAATCCATCGCCTGAATGATGCGCGCGATGATGTTACGCCGCTTGATGGGGGCATTGAGGGCCACGTTATCGGCTTCGGTTGAGTAAATTGCCATGTTTTGTCCCTAAGCCTCGTAATGAACCCAACGGCTGTATCGAAACTGCATGATCGTCGCGAGCACGATGATGACGGCCAGAATCCACGATACCGCCGCGCCTTGACCGATTTCCAACTGGCGGAAGGTGCGTGTGAACAGGAAGAACGCCGCCGATGCGATGCTGTCCACCGTCGAGTCGGTTTGCAGAATGTAGACTGTCTCGAAGGTTTGCAGCGCCGCAATCACGCCGATCACGATGTTGTAGAACAGGGCAGGCGAGATCATCGGCAGCGTGATTTTCCAGAATTTCTGCCAGGGGTTCGCGCCATCGACATCTGCCGATTCATAAAGCTGCTTTGGCACGCCCTTGAGTGCCGCCAGGAAAATCAGCATTCCCGCGCCCGAACTCCACATCGTGATCAGCACCAGCGCTGGTTTCGTCCACAATTGGCTCGTCATCCACAGCGGCACGCGGGTTTGATCCGGGAAGGCGGCGGTCGCGCCGTTGAACAAGGCGAAATGGTAGTTGGGGGATCCATTGGTGGCGGCAATCACGTCGAAGGCATGGAAATAGCGCACGCCATCGACCAGCGCGCTCAGCGCTATCAGCCCAAAAATCAGCGTTCCGCCGTAGATCACGTACTTTTGCGCGCGCGGATAGCGATTGTTCGCCAGTACCAGCCCGCCGAGCACCAGCACGACTGCCCCGTAAAGCCAGAGTGCCGCCGGGGTCGTCGTGGCGAAGTCTTTATTCAGATAATCGACATTATCCGGCTGCGCAATCGCGCTCTGCACCGTCAGATACTGCGGCACGAGGCTCAACCGTCCGCCATCCAGTTGACCGGGAACCAGCCGCACGACGATCACCAGCGCCAGCACCAGCGCGCCGACCAGCAGCGCGATCCGCTTCATGCGGTCGGAGCGCAGCACCAGTCCCAAAACCAGCGGAACAGCGCCAATCAGCACTGCTGGGAAATACATGCCGAGATCAGGATTGTTGTTGGCTGCTAAACCAATCAGGGTAATTCCGCCGACCACCAGCGGAGCAATTTCCCACAGGCGTTCCAGCCGCGTATTCTGCTGCATGAGGGCGATGATCGCGCCAATTGAGGCCACAACGCTGATTCCGTAAATCAGGCTCGCGTCGAGCGGGTCGGCAATCAACGCTCGTGCCGCCAGAATCACCAGCAGCGCACCGCCAATAATCTCAGCCGCCGTCTGCGCGCGACCCTTGCGCCCCTCATCCCACTGACCGCGCACGAAGCCCACCAGAATCAGGAAGCCAAGCGCAGCCGGGATTGCGTATTTGAACGGACCAATCGAATCGCCGGTGGCGACGCCGGAATAGAAGCTGTTGAAGGCCTCGACGGCGAAGATGAAGCCACGATAAATCCAGTCGAACAGGAAAAAGTTATGCGCTGCGCCTTGCAATGTCAGGTTGATGAAGCCGCCATTAGACGCTAGCATGTAACGCCACGCCAGCAGAATTGCCGGGCCGCCCGCCAGAATCACGGGCATGTAGAAAATCAGGCGGAAGAAGCGCATCCCGCGCAAATTCTGGTTCAGCAGAATCGCCATCACCAGTGAGGTGATGATTTGCAGCGGCACGCCCACCGCCATGTAATAGAACGAGTTGAACATGGCGCTGGCAAAGCGACGCCCCTGCGCTCCAGTGCCGAGCAGCAGTGTGCGATAATTGTCGAGTCCAATGTAATGCAGGTCTTTGCCCAGCCGATAATCGGTCACGCTGTAGTAGAGCGAGGCCAGTGCCGGGCCAACCACAAAAATCACGAAGCCAATAATCCAGGGGGATGCGAACATGAATCCCCAGTAAATTTTTCGCTGTTCGCTGGCGCTCAGGCCGCGCGCGCGGGCGATCATGCGGGCAAGATAGCCGATGCCAACGCTGCCGACGATGATGAACAGCACGGTTGCTGCTGACCACAGCAGGTTGTCGAGCCGTGCCTGGACGCTGATGTCCATGTGATGCCTCTCGGTGCTGCTGATTGGGGATGCGGACAGATTTCGTAGGGGCGCAGCGCGCTGCGCCCCTACAGTGAACCCTTCGCTGACGGAATTTACGCAGTGCTGCTTAGTTCGTCAGGTAACCGTTGTCTTGCAGGATGCCATCGTATTCTTCCTTCATGGCAGCCTGGGTGTCTTCGAGGCTCTGCTGATCGGTCAGGTACTTGGTCGCCTGCTCGACGATCATCGGGCGGAGTTCGGCGCTGGCACGGATGTCCGCGAACGGACGACCGTATTCAACGGCGGCGTCGAGCATCTTCGCCCACACCGGGCTGTTGGCCTTCAGGTCATCCCAGGCGTCGGTGCGAACGGGTGTGAACCCGGCAACCGTGCTCAGGGCGATGGCGTTGTCTTTGCTGCCGATGAACTTGAGGAAGTCGGCGGCAAGCTGTGGGTCTTTGGCATACGACGGAACCGACAGCCAGTCGATGAATTCCTGAATGAGCGGCTTGCCATTGGGGCCAGCCGGGTAAGGTGCAATCACGATGTTGTCCCACAGCGCGTCATCGACGGCGGGCATGTTCCACATTGGGAAAATACCGCTAACGACGGAGCCGGAAGCAATCGGTGTACCCTGGAAGGGGGGCAGACCCGCTGTTGATTCGGTCGGCAGGACGGCCTTACGGCGGTCATACATGAACTTGAGGGCTTCGGCGGTCGCGTCGCTGTCGAAGGCGCTGGTGCCGTCTGCATTGTACAGTTCGCCGCCCGCGCTCCAGATGTAGGCGATGAATTCCTGAGCGTCGAACAGACCGCCGCCAATGTCCATGAAGCCCTGCTTGGTAATCGCGCCGTCAGCGACTGCGCTGTTGGCCTTGACGAACGCCAGCGAGTCAGCGAAGGTCAGCGGGGGAACCGCAGCCGGGTCAGCCGCCAGGTCGCTGCGATAGAACATCGGGCGGGGGCTGATCAGCAGCGGCAGACCGCGCATGTGACCGTCAAACGTCACCGTGTCAATCGCGGCGGGCAGGAAGGTCGAGAGTTGATCCCAGTCTTTCAGATAAGGATCCATGTCCGTCAGCAGGTCGCCGAAGGTCGCCGCATATTCGGAGCCAAGATAGACAATGTCCGGGCCGCTGCCAGTGGTGATCCAGCCCGCGACCGAAGCGTCGAAGTCACCCCAGCCGCCGGTGATGATGTCGAGCGCCACATCCGGGTGATCCTTCTGGAAAGCAGGGAAGGCGGTTTCGTTGAACCACTTGAGCGTGTCATCCGTCGCGCCCGCGATATAAATTTCGAGCGTTTTGGAAGTCTGTGCGGCGGCAGGCATCACGACGGCTGTGATGAGCAGCATCGCGACCACGACCACCAGTAAGAAACGGGCTTTCATGCTGGTCTTTCCTCCTCATAAACTGAGCTTATCTGGTGCAGGGCAATTAGTTAGTTAGATTAACTTACTTACTGCCGAGAATAGACTGAATCGAAAAGTTTGTCAACAAACAGATTCAAAATTAGCGCCTGTTATCGCTGCGTTGACTGTGTGGGTGCGGTGAGTTCCATCAACACCAGAAATAGGTACGGTTTCCAGGATCGCGGCTTATGACTTCACCGGTGTTGCTTGCGAGTCGGAATCGAGCGTGCAGGTCGCGCACAAAGCGTTAAAATCGGGCGACAATTGCGCTTGAAATACGTTGGAAATGCGCGCAAAACGTGTTTGAAACCGCTAACTTTTCTGCCTATTTCCCCTTTGTTGGGAATTGAGGAAGAACCATGCAAAGCCTTTGGAATAATTCGGAAGCCCAGCAGTACAACGGTGATTTAGCCCAGCGCGTTTACACCTCGCGCCTGCTCGGTCGTGACAAATCGCTGGTGATGCACGGTGGCGGCAATACCTCGGTCAAAATCCGCCAACCGAACCTTTTCGGGCGTGGGGAAGACCTTCTCTATGTCAAGGGAAGCGGCTGGGATTTGGCGACGATTGAGGCGGCAGGTTTCGCTCCCGTGAAGCTTGCGCCGCTGCTCGAACTGGCGACGCTGCCCACCCTGAGCGACACCCAGATGGCGAACGAACTGCGCGTTGCCATGACCGATGCTTCCGCGCCGAGTCCATCAGTCGAGGCGATACTGCACGCCATTTTGCCGCACAAATACGTCGATCATACCCATGCCGATGCCATAATTGCCATCACCAACAGCCCGAATGGGCGCGTTCGCATCGAAGAAATCTACGGGGACAGTGTGGTCATCGTCCCGTATGTGATGCCCGGTTTCAAGCTAGCACGCTTGGTCGCGGAACTGTTTCCAACGCAGGCGAGCGCGAACACGATTGGCATGATTTTGCTCAATCACGGCGTCTTTTCGTTCGGCGCGACGGCGCAGGAATCCTACGAGCGCATGATCGATCTGGTCAGCCGCGCCGAGGACTACCTCAAGCAGAAGAATGCGTGGCAGATCAATATCAGCTATCCGCCGATGCCGCCGCGTCCCATCGCACGCGAACTGGCGGCGCTGCGGCAAGAGATATCGGCCTTGGCTGGCTTTCCCATGATTCTGAGCGCGCATACCGATGCGCAGGTTGTGGATTTTCTGCATCACGAGAACATGCCCGAACTGACCAGCGGGCCGCTGACACCCGATCATGTTCTATTCACCAAGCGTATTCCCCTGATGGGGCGTGACGTGCAGTCGTATGCCGAAGCCTATCAGCAGTATTTTGAAACCAACATGGGGTGGTCGGAGCAGCCGCTCACGATGCTCGATCCCGCGCCGCGTGTCATTCTCGATCCTGAATTAGGGATGGTGACGGTCGGGCGCACGGCGAAACAGGCCAAGATCGTTGAGGATATTTACCGCCACACCATCGACGTGGTGCTGCGCGCCGACAAGCTTGGTGGTTATGAGGCGCTGCCCGCTGGCGACATTTTCGATGTGGAATACTGGGAACTCGAACAGGCGAAAGCCCGTCAGCAAAGCCAACGACCTGTATTTACAGGCGAAATCGGTTTGGTGACCGGGGCGGCTTCCGGGATCGGCAAAGCCTGCGTAGAGGCGCTGCTGGCACGCGGCGCGGCGGTCATCGGCCTCGACATTAACCCGGCGATTGCCGACGTGTTCAATCGACCGGATTTTCTGGGTATACGCTGCGATGTGACGAACGAATCTGAACTTGATAGCGCAATCGAAATGAGCGTGCGCGCTTTTGGTGGGCTGGACATACTCGTCTTGAATGCAGGTGTTTTCCCACCCGGAACGCCGATTGCCGCCCTCAAGCTGGCGGACTGGGATCGTGTGATGCGCGTCAATCTCGATGCCAACCTCAGTATCATGCGCGAAGTCCATCCGCTGCTGAAAGCTGCGCCGCGTGGCGGCAGGGTGGGGATTGTTGCCTCGAAGAATGTTCCCGCGCCGGGTCCCGGTGCAGCGGCGTACTCCGCCTCGAAAGCGGCACTCAACCAGTTGGGGCGCGTCGCGGCGCTCGAATGGGGCGCAGACGGCATTCGCGTCAATATGGTTCACCCGAACGCTGTCTTCGATACTGGGTTGTGGACGGAGGACGTGTTGGCGAACCGCGCCAAACACTACGGCATGACGGTTGAACAGTATAAGACCAACAACGTCCTCAAGGTCGAAGTCACCAGCCACGACGTTGCCGAACTGGTCGCCGAACTGTGCGGCCCGACTTTTGCCAAGACGACGGGCGCGCAGGTTCCGGTTGACGGCGGCAATGATCGTGTCATCTAGCGGTCAGCTATCAGCCAACAGCTAACCGCTAACCGCTGGAGGCTGCTGTTACTTTACAAAGGCGCAGACCACCTTACACGGTTGATCGCCGAGCGGAGTCAGTCGGTAGGTTTCGGCTGCCGCCGGGACGACAAAAGTTTCGGCGAAGTTGTAGCGCGCCTGCTGACCGTTGGCAGTCTCGACGATCACGCCGTCACCTTCGACGACGTTGAGAATGTGACAGCGACCATCGGTTGAGGCGTTCAGCATCTGCTCGAATTCGTAGCGATGTACCGCGTAGAACAGGGCATCGTGCGAACCGACAAACACTTCGCGCCAGCCGTCGCCTTCGCGGATGGTCGAAGGCTGTGGGCAGAGGCGCGTCTGCACATAGTCTTGCTGCCGCTCGAAAGCCAGGTTTTCCCAAGCGCGCTCGATATTGAGCGGACGGAAGTTCCCGTTCAAATCGCGGCGCATCCAGTCATAAATCTTGAAGGTGTAGATATAGGGCGTCGCGCTGATTTCCAGCACCAGATTATTCGTACCACTGCCGTGAATCGTGCCGCTGGGGATCAGAAACAAATCGTGTGGGTGGGCTTCGACGTGATTGACGAAATGCTCGATCTCGATGGTCACACCCTCGCGCCGTGAGCGTTCAACTTCCTGCCGGAAGGTATCGGAATCTGTGCCATCGCGGAAGCCGAGATAGACCTGCGCGCCCGGTTGGCAGGTGGTGATGTAGTAGCTCTCGTCCTGCGTGAACGGCTCACCGAAGTGGCGACGGATGTATTCCGGTCGCGGATGTACCTGCACCGACAGGTTGCCACCCTCGATGGTGTCGAGGTAGTCGAAGCGAATCGGGAAATTATAACCAAAGCGCTCCGAGGCGCGCCCCAGCACTTCGATCGTGTTCTGGAACATGAGCAGGTCAAACGAGCATTCAAGCCGCTCACCGCCGCTTTCGAGGACAAGTCCGTTTTCAGGGACGATGAGTTCAAACGACCAGGCGTAATTCGGCACATCCTGCGGCAGTTCTGCGAAATGTTCCTTCATCCACTGCCCGCCCCAGGGGCCAGGCGCGAACCAGGGGCGCACGCGAAACGGGCTGGCGCTAATCAGCCTGAGTGCGTCGCGCAGGTGGCTGCCGGAGATCAGGGTGGGGCGAGCGGGATTTTGCCCGTCGATGAAGGTGTCGATACTGGGGAGCAGCCGCGCTTTATGGCGGTTGAGCACAGGCCAATCGACAAAGTAGGCGCGTTTGTAGGTCGACGTTCCTGCGCCAAGGTTGGTCGCGACTTTGGCGCTCAGCCGCTTTTGGATTTCGTCTTTTGGCACATCGACGTAATAAAGCACATCGGCGGCGGCGACAAGTGCCGCGCCCACCCCATAAATCACAGTCACTGACGTAGGGTTGGCAAGGCGCTGAAGCTGGTCGCGGTCAAAGAATTCGGCGAGATCGCGCTCACATAGACGACCAAACAGTGGGTCATTGCCACCCAGATTGTCCGCAAGCAGCGCTGTTAGCTGTTGTTCGGGCAGGAAACATGCTGCCGTATCACGCCAGGTGACTTCCAGATCATGTCCACGTAACGCAGATTCCAGTCCAGCGCGCAAATCTGCCCAGAGCGTACCCGCGTAGCCGTCAATCGCGATTTGACGCGCACCTTCGGCAGCGGCAGCGGCAATCAGTCCGGCGAGCACATCGAATCCAGTGGCAATCTGACCGTCGCGGATCGAAAAGGTTGGAAAGAGGTCATAAATTCCCGATGGGGTATGAGCATGAGGTTCGCGCTGCATCAAATCACCTTGTCGAGTTGGGCGAGGGTTGCTTCCGGCAGGGTAATGCCGATTTGCTCCAGCGCCAGAAAGGCCGCGCCAATCACCGCCGGAGCGACGGCTTGCTGGATGCGTGCCTGCGGCAGAAGGCGCGTGATCGCCGTTTCCAGCGTCTGCCGATAATACGCATTGACCGTCCCCAGGCTGCCCACCGGAACCACAAGCACGTCCGCGCCAAGCTGCAAACGCTCGGTGACGGTGGCGACCATGAGCGCCAGTTCATCGCAGCCACGCTCGATGATGGCCTGAGCAGCGGCATCCTGCTGCTCCGCGACCTGAACCACAATCGGCGCAAGGGCAGCAATCCCAGTATGGTCGAGGCGTGGATAATAAATGCGGTGCATGATTTCGTTGAGGTCATGGATGCCAAGACCTGCCATGACAGGCGCAGTCAGAGCCGTTGGCTCGCTGCGACCGTCGGCGGCGCGGATGACGGCTTCCAGCGCTTTCTGACCGAGGTAAAAGCCGCTGCCGTAATCGTCCATGATGTAGCCCCAGCCGCCGCTGCGCCACGTTTCTCCGGCTGCGTTTCGTCCATAACAGGACGACCCTGTGCCAACAATCAGCGCGATGCCCGGTTGACCGCCCGTGCCGCCTGCCAGTGCAATCGCGATGTCAACCGCGACGCCTATCGGTATATTCGGTTGCCAGTCGAGGTCACTGACCATGCCAAGCACGACATCGACATCGGCCTGAGAAATCACGCCGCCCATACCAATAAAGACCGAGTCAATTGCGCTGACACCACCGCACGCGGCGCAGGCAAGTCGGATCGATTCCTGGAGATTTGCGCGCCCTAAGACGGGTTCAACGGCATCGGGCTTCGACGCGCCGCTGACTCCGTAGCCCTGCACCTGTCCGTTTTCATTTAACACCACGCAGC
>DAOUCB010000028.1:0-23344 GCA_034432495.1 Anaerolineae bacterium
GGTCTCTCCCTCAGAAAGTTCCAAGCTCTCACCGCCTCATTCCTTCTATTCTATGCCTCTAAGATACAAAGAAAGTTCCAAGCTCTCACCGCCTCATTCCTTCTATTCTATGCCTCTAAGATACAAGAAAGGGAGAAAAACAGGCCGTTTCAATAGGGAGATAAGTGGGTCAAGCCCAATTATCAAAACAATACGCATCCTTCATCGCGTTGCGGCGACTAATCGGACAAGCCTACGCAGGTCTGCCCCTACAAAAACCACCAGATTTCGAATGGTCGTCTAGTAGGTTCGCCCCTACAAAAAACACCTACAGAATTAGGCGCTCCCTGAGCCAGGCGGTCCGAAAAACAGTCCGTTTTGGCAGGGACGTGCCGCGTCGCAATTCGGTTACAATTTCGGGAGCGAAAGGGAGAGGCAAGCGATGGAAAACCCAGTGCGGCGCACTACCTCAGAAAGCGAAAAAGAGACGGCGCGCGTTGAAGCTTTCAGCGACGGCGTGTTTGCAATTGCGATCACGCTGCTGGTGCTGGATATTCGCGTGCCGACGACCGAACAGGCCGACGCGACCGGGCTGCTGGCTCAACTGCTGCATCTGTGGCCTAACTTTCTGGCTTTCGTCGCCAGTTTCTTCTTCATTCTGGTGATGTGGATCAACCATCACCGCCTGTTTACCGTCATTCGGCGCAGCGACAACAATCTGCTGCTGCTCAATGGGCTGCTGCTCTTCGGGGTGATCCTCGTGCCATTCCCGACGGCGCTGGTCGCCGAATATCTTCAGCACCCCGACGAGGCGATTGCGGTCATGGTTTACACGGGCTGGTTTCTGATGATCGCGATCTTCTTCAATATGCTCTGGCGTTACGCCGCTCACAATAACCGCCTGTTCACGGAAAAGACGGATCGCGCGCTGGCAGCCTCGATTTCGCGCCAGTATTCCTATGGCATCCCGCTGTATCTGGTGGCGCTGCTGCTCGCGCCGGTCAGCCCGCTGCTGAGCATCCTGTTTTCGCTGGCGCTGGCGGTGTTCTTCGCGCTGCCGAGCAAATCGATCACGCAGTTAGCCAACTCGGAAAAATGATGCCGAAAGCGGTTATGAGGACTGCCCCAGTTTTGAGAACGCCTTCGTCTTGAGTTCGAGCATCAGCGCTTCGATGCGCACATATTCCTCATAGGCGGTTTGTTCAGCGGGCGTGAGGCCGCGCGTGCGTTTGGCCTTTATCAAATCGCTGACCAGCTTCTCAGATTTCGCCGACAGCCAGAAGCCCGCGATTTGCTCCGAAGTTGGGACGGAGGCGATAAAATTCGCCACTTCCTGATAAACCACCGTCAAATCGACGGGCTGTGTTTGCTTGGTTTTCATGCCTATGCCTGTATTTACGTGAGTTTTCTATCGAAGTATCCATTATATATAGGTGCTTTATGCCCCGTACAGCGGGATTTTGTATTGCGGCGCGGCGCTGATCGAGCGGATTTCGGCTACACCTGCCGCCCCCTGATCGATATTGAAGGCCATGCCCGTCGGGACGAATGTTGCCGCACCTGTGTTGGCGCGAATCGGCGTGATCAGGATCAGTAGCTCGACGGCGCTGCCTTCTCTGCCGCGCAATATTTGCTTGAGGCCGATTTCCCAGACGGAGCCGTTGTAGAAATTGTCCGCGACCAACACCCCATCAAGGAAGCAGTTGCCGATGTCGCCGAGATAATCGACGCGCAGGTAGACGTTATCGACACCATCGAGAACGTCGGCGGGCAGCGTGATGACCATTTTGGCGGGGCTGATCGGTTCGAGCGCCAGCGCGACGCTTTTCGCCGGAATCGTCAGGTCATAACGCGTGAACTGTCCATCCGATGTTTGTGCGAACGTGCCAGAAGCGGTTGTCAGCGCACCTTCGAGCGGCGGAAAGATCGACAGGCTGACGGCTTCGCGGGTACTGTAGAGCGACAGTCCATCGCCTGATGGGACGAGTGTTCCGTCTGAGATGACCATGCGTTCCTTGCCCAGCAGCGTCACCTTCAGGGCGTGTTCGGCCTGGTCGCGCGTCAGCGTGAAGATGCGAACAGTTTGCCCGTCGGGATTTTGAAGCGCCAGCGTATCGTCTGTGCCGGGCGTCACCGTATGCACGGGTTGACCATCAAAACTGTATTCGCTGATCATGCCCGGAGGTGTGAAGAAAAAGTAATCATGGTCGATTTTCGCGAACAACTGCGTCGTTGCGTATTTGAGGCGAATCCCGCTCAGCGACAGGCCAAAGGGCAGGATCGCGCTCACATTTTTCTGAAGTGTCAGCGTAGTCTTCGCCGGGATTTGCAGCGTTTCGTAGGGCGTATGCAGTTCGAAGCGCACGCCGTCGATGTCCTGCATTTCGACATGATCCTGATAGTTGTTCAGGAAGATGAAGCCCGCGCCGTCGTTTGAGCGCACTGCCCAGCGCAGATCGGTCGTGTTTTCGGGCGTGATCGCGCTGGCGTTGTCGGGCAGGGTGACGGTCATCAGCGCGAGCAGATCGCCAAAATCGCGCAGGAAGCTGTGCAGCAGGCGCAGCGCGCGAAACGAGTCGGCAAACTGCCCGTACTCGCGGATGGGCGCTTGAAAATCATAGGAACGGCGCGGAACAGTGAACTCATTCAGGTAGCTGTGCCTGCCAATCGGGTTTGTACCACCGTGAACCATGTAGTAGCCGATCAGGTTCGCGCCGCCTGCAAGGCTCATCAGCGCCAGCCCTTCGACGGCGGCAGGCGGAACGATGTTGCGGTGGAAGTAGGTATCCTGAATGCCGCCGCCCAGTTCGCAGCAGGCATAAGGATATTTCAGGGCGTTGTAGGTTGGTTCGCCGTTAAGGACGGGGTGCTGATGGCGATTCCGAAACAGGAATTCGCGGGTGGGCGGCTGGACGTAGGTCGGGTCGGGACTCCAGGGCGTAAAAACATAGCCGCCCTGCATCGGCAAAACCTCGTCTTCGAGAATGGGCGAATTGAGCCAACCGGTCACGCTGTAAATCGGCACGTCGAGGCCAACATCGAGCGCCAGCGTTTTCAGTTCGGCAATATGCGCCGCGCCGTCTTCGCCGCGCGGCACGTACTCCGTTCCCTGCCGGAAGGTGACTTCCCAGGGCGCACCCGCGTGCATATATTCGTTTTCAAGCTGAATGCCGATGACCGGGCCGCCGTCCTTGAACAGCAGTCCCTCCAACTGACGGGCGATTTCGCTGTAGAGCCGTCGCGCATAAGCCAGATAACGCGGATCGTTGGAGCGCAGCGCGAACGGACGCCCATAGAGCCAATCGGGGATGCCACCGTTGCGACATTCGCCGTGCGCGAACGGGCCAATGCGCACCAGCGCGTCGAGATCATGCTTCCCACACAGCGCAACGAAGCGGCGCAGGTCGTGATCGCCCGACCAGTCGAAGACGCTTTCCTCCTGTTCGACGTGATTCCAGAAGACGTAGGTTGCGACGATGCCAACGCCGAGCGCCTTGATTTTGAGCAGTTCGTCTTCCCAGAGGGCAGCGGCACAGCGCGTGAAGTGGAACTCGCCCATCACCGGAATGAGCGGCTTGCCGTTCTGGGTCATGAAGTAATTCGTGAAGCCGATGCTGCGCCCCTGCGGGTTTGTCCCGCTGAGCTTGAGCAGGCTGGCAGGGAAAAGGGTCGCTGCGCTTGCGACGGTCAGCACTTTCGGGGAGGATGTCATCCGATTGTCTCCGGGAAATGGGTAAGCAAAACCGGGGACGCTCGCAAACGAGCGCCCGGAATTCATTCAGGTTAAGTTGGAAAGCAGCGCGAAACCGAAACGCGCTACTCTTTGACGCTGGCTGCCGTCAGGCCGGCGATATACTGCCGCTGCAAGGCGACGAAGACCAGAATCACCGGGATCGAGACCAGCGTTGCCGCTGCCATCGTCGCGCCTACAGGTGATTCGCTGCCAGCCGTTACACTGCCGATCATGCTTGCCATGCCGACGGGCAGCGTCATAAAGTCTTTGGTGCGTAAGACCGACAGAGGCCACAAAAAGCTGTTCCATGACCCCAGGAAGGTCAGCAGCGCCTGTGCTGCCAACGCCGGACGCGCCAGCGGCAGCATCACGCGCCAGTAAATGCCAAACTCGCTTGCGCCGTCGATGCGCGCCGCCTCGATCAACTCGGACGGGATCGACATCATGAACTGGCGCATCAGAAAAATGCCCAGCGCCGGAGCCATGAACGGAACGATCAGCGCCAGATACGAATTCGTCCAGGTCAGGCGGCTCATCACGATGAAGAGCGGAATCAGAATCAACTGGAAGGGGATCATCGTTGACGCCAGCAGCAGCACGAACAGCACCCGACTGCCCCTAAAGCGGTATTTGGCAAAGGCGAAACCCGCCAGCGAGGTGAAGAACAAGACCAGCACCGTCGAGATCAGCGCGATGATCAGGCTGTTGCCATACCAGTTCCAGAACGGCCAAGCGGTAAACAGGCGGTCGTAATTGCGGGTGGTGAAATCCTGCGGTATCAGCGTGGGTGGATAGGCGTAAATTTCATTGACGGGCTTGAACGAGGACGAAATCATCCAGATGAGCGGCAGGGCGATGATCAGCCCGCCAAAGGCGACCGCCACGTTCAGCAAAATGCTTCCAAACAGACGACGATTGTTCGCTCCAGCCATGATTAATCGCTCCCGAAGCCGCGAAAGACGCGCAGTTGAACCAGCGAGAGGATAAAGATAATGGCGAACAGGAAGACGCCAACCGCCGAAGCATAGCCGAACAACTGCTGACCAATGCCCTGATTATAGAGATACTGCACCAGGCTGATCGCGCTGTTACCGGGGCCGCCGGGGGTTCCCGCACCGTAGAGAATTTGCGGGTCGTCGAAAATCTGGAACGAGCCGATCAGGACAATGATGCCGACAAACAAAATCACCGGACGCAGCAGCGGCAGCGTAATCGTGAAGAAGCGCTGCACGCCGGTCGCGCCGTCAATGGCGGCAGCCTCATGCAGTTCCTCCGGGATTGATTGCAGCCCCGCCAGAAAGTAGATCGCCAGCAGCCCTGTCCAACGCCAGATGACGATGCCCATCACGGCGATTTTCGTCCATTCCTGGCCTTCCATCCACTTGATTGGCATTCCACCGAGGGCGACAAAAATCGTGTTGATCAGGCCGTAATCGGTGTTATAGAGCAGGCGGAAAACCAGCGAAATCGCAACCGATGAGGTGACAATCGGGGCGAAGTAGAGCGTGCGCCACAGGTATTTGAAGCGCAGCGCTTTGGCGTTGAGCGCCACCGCTTCCAGCAGCGCCAGCGGTGCGACGACGAACAGGCTCGCCAGCCCGTAGAAAATCGTGTTCCCAACCGCTTTGATGAAAAGTGGGTCTTTGAACATATGGTCATAGTTGCGCAGCTCGAAGTAAACGGGCGTGCCCAGGGCGCTCCATTTGTAAAAACCGAGAATCAGCGCAAACACGGTGGGAAACAAAAAGAAAATCGCAAACAAAATATAGAAGGGTGAAATAAAAAAATACGGTGTATATTCCTGCTGCCGCCGTCCACGCCGCTTTTGAGCGGGCATGGAAACGGCGGGTGCCGCATCCGAGGTTGTCATATCCGCCTCCAGAACCTGTAGGGTTATGCGAACAGCCAGGCGTGACACGCGTGTCACGCCTGGCTTCCAGTGTAGCGCTTATCTGAGGATTATGAACCGAAGTCGATGGCGTTCTGCGTCTGGGTGATCACGTCGTTGACGAAATCTTCCGGCGTCATCGAGCCGTCGAACAGGGCGGGCAGGTCTGCGCCCGCTGCCGTGTTGTAGGCTCCGAAGAACTCGCTGTTATACCAGACCACCATATCCTTACCAGCGTCCGCATAGACCTGACCGATTTTCTGGTTTCCATAGAAGGGATCGGTCACGCCCGTCACGGTTGGGTCGTCCATGGCTTCGAACATCGTCGGGAACATATTGACTTTCTGGAAGCGCTGAATCTGGCTTTCCTTGCCCAGATACATGAATTCGAGGAACTGCCAGGCGATGTCCTGGTTCGCGCCCTTGGCAACCGACCAGCCCGTCCCGCCCCAGGTTCCTGTTGCGTGACCGCCGCCTTCCCATGCCGGTTCAGTTGTCATCGCCCACTTGCCCGCCATATCGGGGACATTCGGCTTCAGGCAGCAGCTCGACCACCAGTCGGGCATGACTGTTGAGGCCAGCTTGCCATCCTGATACGCCGTCGGAATGGTCGCGCCTGACCAGACGTCACCACCGAGGACAGGCAGGAAAATGCCCGCCTTGACTGCTTTCTGGACGTAATCGGCGACTTCAATAGCCAGCGGCTTGTTGGTGTCGTCGCCCATGACGAAATTGCCGTCCTTGTCGAACAGTTCGCCGCCGCGCTGGTTGTAATACATCTGGAACCAGGTGCCGTCATTGGTGGCAAAGGTGAAGGCTCCGCCGTTGGCCGCAAGTTTCGGCCCGACGTCATTCAGGACTTCTTCCCAGGTCTTCGGCGGTTCGACTCCAGCCGCCTTGTACAGATCGGGCTGATAGTAGAGGACAGCCGGGGTCAGCGAACTCTCGATGCCGTAAATTTCGCCCTTGTATGAATAGATCGACCAACGACCCGCTGAGTAATCGCTCACGCGGTCACCAATCAGGGGCGTCAGGTCAACGAAGTAGGTGTCAATCGTGCCATTCTTCATGAAGCCGCCGAAAGCGCCGCGCTCGATTCCGAGCAGGTCGGGGATCGGCTCGCCCGCAGCCAGCGCCGTCAATACCGCGTTCGGGGCATCAGGGACGACCTGGAAATCGTAGGTGAATTTAATATCCGGGTGAGCGGCTTCCCATTCGGGGAGGCGGGAGTTGAAATAGTCGAGGTAAAGCTGATCGTGAGTCCAGGCGGTCAGTGTGACTTCTGTCTGCTGTGCCTGGACGACCGTGCTGACACCGACCAGCGTCAAACACAGTGCCAGCAGCAGAACGAACTTAAAACGCTTCATCAGGTTGTCTCCGAATCTATAAAATCAAACCATTTTCAAAACGACGGATCCCTTTTGAATGCCGCTCCACTCCTTTCTCTGAACGCTCCTTCTATAATACGCCCCTTGTCGATAATTCGGGGCAGAAGCCCTGATGGCAGGTCGTCTACACGTGTTGACTACACGTGTAGACTCATTATATACTCATCATTGCGGAGGAGTCAACAAATGCCGTTCCCGTGCAATAGGGTAAAATAACGACTTCCCCAGTAATTTTTGCGTCAAGAGGAAGCGACGTGAGCAGCGAAAATGAGCGTGAAATGGTCACGCAGGAAGATGTTGCGCGCGAAGCGGGTGTGTCCCGCGCGATTGTGTCCTATGTCCTGAATAATGGGCCGCGCAAAGTCTCCGACGAGACGCGCACCCGTGTGCTGACGGCGATCCGCGAGCTGGGCTACCGCCCGAACAAATACGCACAGCGGCTCAAAATGGGCGCGAACGCTGCCCGGAATTCGATTGGCATTATCGCCGGGGGCAAGGGTTACAACCTGCTCGAACGCCCTTATTACAGCGTAATCCTCGCCAGCCTGTTTGATCGCGCCCATCATCTGAACCAGAACATTCGTTTTTTCACATTTTTTGAAGCGCTGGAAGACCCGGTCTTTTTCAATCGAAATGTTCACCGCGAGGAAATTTCGTCGCTGATTTTTATGCTGCCTGCCTCGATCCTCGAACATCCGCAGCACGCAACCCTGATGCCGCAGATCATCGAGCGGATCGACAACATTATCTGCCTGGAGCGGTCGATTTATAACCTGCCCGCGCTGATTATCGACGTGGCGGCTGCGGCGCAGCTCGCAGTCGATCATCTGATTGGGTTGGGGCATCAGCAGATCGGCTTTCTCTCGCTCTCGGATGAGCGCCTCGACGGCTACAAACGAACGCTGGGGATGCACAACATTCCGTTTGACGAAAGCCTCGTCCGCGTGGTCGATGGCGGTCTCGTGCTCTCGTCGGCCTACGACTGCGCCGTCGATCTGCTGAACAATCACCCGGACATGACGGCGCTGTTCGCCTCGAACGATGAAAGCGCGATGGCGGCGATGGCGGCTATTCATGATCGCGGTCTGAACGTGCCGCAGGACATCGCAATCGCTTCCGTAGACGATACCGAGTTCGCCCGCATGGTGCGCCCCGCCCTGACGACCGTCAGTGTTCCCCGTCAGGAGATGGTCGATTACGCGCTTCACTTCCTGATGTCGCAGCGTGATCATCCGGTTTCGCCCCCCGCTTCGCTGATGCTGCCGCTGGAACTGATCGTGCGTGAATCCTCCGGCGCGCGGCGTCAGAGCTAACGAAGCAGCGTCTGTCATCGAATCTTTGTGAATAAAATCAAAAGCGCGTGCCCCCGTGACGGTGTTGCTGTGACGGAATGCACGCGCCTCAGTTGTTCAGGCGTTGCGAGAGGCAGACGAGCGTCTAACTGGTCGGGGCGTTCGGGGTGAAGCCGAGCAAGCCCGTGAAATGCTTCGCGATTTTGCCGTCACGTATAACCCACGAATCGTAGACCTTCGCGATTCCCCCGGCGGTTTCAACGGTCGCCTCGAACATCAGCGAATTGTCGCCTTCGGCATATTTGTCAGTGGAAAGCAGCTTGAGATAGCCGAGGCCAGCGATATAGCCTGTGAAGTAGGTAATCAGGTTATCGCGACCGACGATGTGGTTTTGAAAGCTGAGCAGTTCAGCGTCTTCGGTGTACTGGTTGAGGATCAGTCCCTCCGCGTCTTTATTGGCGAGAAACTCGATCTGGCGGTCGTAGAATGCTTGATATTTGCTCATTGTGAATATTCTCCTCGTGAACGGGTGATGATTGCGAAAGACACGAGACTCCACCACGGGGAGCGGCTTGCTCGATTATTCGCGTGAAAAGTGATGGTTACTGAGGGAAATTATAACCCCATCAGGCCATTTACAACCAACCAACTCCATCAAGAAAGGTGGATCGTCCGTTCCTTAATCAGTGTTAAACTTCCAGCGTGATTCATAGGGGAGGGCATGATGGGACTTGAACTCTACATGATCGGCGTGATTGTGAAGGACATGGCGCGCGCGCTGGAATTTTATCGGCGGTTGGGTGTGGACGTTCCTGCTGACAGCGACGATAAGCCGCACGTCGAAGTCAGGATGAGCGGGCTGACCTTTTTCCTGAGTACCAAACGCCACAATGCGCGCTGGGACCCGGCGCGGGCGGAGATTACGGGGACGGGCTACCGCATGATTCTGGAGTTCTATCTCAAGGATCGAGCGCTGGTCGATGCCAAATATGCGGAGATGATCGGCTACGGCTACGCGAGTCACACTGCGCCGTTCGAAGTGTCGCCGACGCTCTACTTCGCCATGATCAACGATCCCGACGGGAATACGATTCTGCTGTCAGCGTTTCTAGGGGAAGATGCATGAGGTCTATTTTGCGGGTGGAATACCGAGGTCTTTACAGATTTTCTTGGCAAGGATGTCGCTGATTTCCTGATGTCGAGGAACCGCCGTTCTTTTGTTCAACGTTGGGTTGTGCCACCAAGAATGATTACCGCCTTCACGGAGGAGTTCACAGTTGTGAGCGCGAAGATGCCTAATCAGATCGACGCGCTTCATAGAACGACAGGTTCGATTTCGTAGCCCTCACCTGCGGCTTCAATCGCTTCCTGTCGGTTAAACTCCAGCGCCTCTTCGAGGACAACCTTCAAATTCTCGATGAGTTCTTCGCGAGTGCTTTCCTGACAATTTGTCCCTGGGATTTCTTCAATCCAGCCAATCCACCAGTCGCCGTCCCGCTTGAGAATGGCGGTGTATGTATTGTTATTCACCCAGTGCTCCTATAATCAGCTTCGCCCTTCTGATCTCATTATACCTGTATCTGCTACTACGGAGCAGTCGCATCCGAACCCCAACGCGCTATACTCGTGTGTAAATTGCGCCGTTTTTGAACCACCACGAAGGTATACGCCAACGAACGACCCGAAAAACGTCTGAACATGCGACGCGGCCCCTGATTTGTGGTTGCGCTCCGCTGGTTGAGTTCGCTTTGGCTTGTGCGCATGGCGATTTATTGGCAGCGACGAAAAAGATGAAAGGCAGGGAGATAGCATGAGCATACGGTTTGCAGCCATTGGGTTAAGTCACAATCATGTTTTCGGGCAGGTCAATGTGCTGCTCAAGGCGGGCGCGGAGCTGGTCTGGTTCTGGGGCGAAGAACCGGAGCGTGTCGTCGAATTCGGAGAGCGCTTTCCACAGGCGAAGCAGGCGCGCAGCATCGACGAAATTCTTGATGACCCGACGATTGATTTGGTCGTCAGCGCGCCGATTCCACGCGAACGTGCCGCGCTTGGCGTGCGCGTGATGCAGCACGGCAAGGATTTTCTGACGGCGAAACCAGCCTTCACGTCGCTGGAACAGCTTGCCGAAGCACGCCGCGTTCAGGCCGAAACCGGGCGGATTTTCGACGTCTTTTTCGCCGAACGGCTTGATAATCCCTCGACGGTTAAAGCGGCGGAACTGGCACGATCCGGCGCGATTGGGCAGGTGATTCAGACGGTGGGTTTTGGGCCTCACAAGCTGCTCAATCACGGCTATCGCCCGGATTGGTCATTCGATATTCAGTATTACGGCGGCATCCTCAACGACCTCGCCAGCCACCAGATCGACCAGTTTCTCTATTTCACGCAAAGCACATCCGCCGAGATTGTGCAGGCGCAGGTCGGGAATTTTCGCTTTCACCAGTTCGCCAACTTCGAGGATTTCGGCGACTTCAACATTCGCAGCGACCGCGCGACGGGCTACGTGCGCGTCGATTGGCTCACACCTGAAGGCCTGGGCGTGTGGGGCGATGTGCGCCTGTTCGTGCAGGGGACAGAAGGCTATATCGAGCTGCGCAAAAATATCGACATTGCAGGGCGCGCCGGAACGAATCACCTGTTTATGGTCGATCAGCATGAGACGCGCTATATCGATTGCAGCGGTCTGCATTTGCCCTTCGCCGAGCAGTTGATCGCTGATGTGCAGAATCGCACTGAAACCGCCATCAGTCAGGCGCATGTCTTTCTCACCTGCGAATTGATTCTCAAGGCGCAGGAAATGGCGAAGAAGATCACGGAGGCAGTGTAGGGGCGACCTGCCAGGTCGCCCCTACGAATTACGTTGTTTCGCGTAGCCGCCCGTACCTACGCAGAATATCCTGCAAGCGGGCATGAGGGAGCGCGTGAGCGGTGTTGCCATTGATGCCGACAGTCGTTTTCGCGGCGACCAGCGCGTTGAGAATCGCTTCCTCGGTCGCCTGAACCGTCGCCTCAAACAGCGGATTGAGCAGTTCATTCGACATCATCTGTAAATGGACGGTGCTGTTCCGCCGGGCTGCGCCGGGATTCGCCGTCGAGAAGGCCATGAAAATATCGCCGGAGGTATTCTCGCCCATCCCACCGACACGGGTGAGTCCCAGCGGAATTCGCCGCGCCAGCCGCTTAAGCTGATGCGGCAGCAGCGGGGCATCGGTCGCCAGCAGAATGATGATCGAGCCTGTGCCGGGAGGCGGGGCAGCATTGGTGTGAACCTCCACCGGAAGCTCGGTCAGTTCCTTGCCCACCGGGACGCCTGCGACCGTCAGTTGGGGGCGTTTGCCGTAATTGGCCTGCACCAGCACGCCGACCGTATAAGCACCGTCGTTCGCGCTCAGCACCCGCGACGCCGTACCGATGCCGCCTTTGAAGCCGTGACAGATCATGCCTGTGCCACCGCCGACCGCGCCTTCAGTCACTGCGCCGCCCGCCGCCGAGTCGAGGGCGGCGAAAACGTGTTCCTGTTTGACGTGAAAGCCGTTGATGTCGTTGAGCACGCCGTCGTAGGTTTCAGCGACGACGGGCAGCGCCCAGAAAATATCCGATGCAACCGGATCATACATTCGGTGCTGAACTTCCCAGGCGATGATCGAATCGCGGACGACGCCGACGCTGTGGGTGTTGGTGATGGCAATCGGCCCTTCGAGAAAACCGGATTCCTCGACCCAGATGGTTCCGGTCATTTCACCGTTGCCGTTAAGGACGTAACCACCCGCGAACACCGGATCATACTGGCGACCACGCGGCAGGACGACCGTCACGCCCGTGCGAACGGGGCCATGCCCGACGTTAAGCGCGCCCTCTCCTTCGCTCAGGGTGGTGTGACCGACCAGCAGACCCTCAATGTCGGTGATGGCATTGAGCGGCCCCGGCGTGCCGTCGAGCGGAATTCCCAAATCGCGGGCGCGAATCGGCGTGGATGGCGTTGAAGCGTTGTTCATGCGTTTCCCTAAGAATGAAAGCTAAGTGCCTCCATTCTAACGGAGATCGCTGGTTCAGGGATGTAACGCGAACTGCTCCGCCGCTCGTTGAAAACAGCCGAGCGGTGCGCGCACCCGTCCCGCGCCGATTTGCCCGACACCCGCTTCGCGGTGGGCGACACCCGTCGTAATGAACGGGCGAATCCCGGTTTGCAGCACCTTGAGGACATCAACGCCGGTCGGCGTGCCGCGATATTCGAGCGCAGGCAGGCGGAAATGGGGGCTTTCGCTCAGGGTGATGGCGTACATTTCGCGCTGCAATTCCATCAGGGAGGCGGCGCTGCCGCCAATAAAGTCGATCACTGCCGGGGCTGCTCCAGCGGCGAAACCGCCTAAGCCGCTGGCTTCGGTGATGGCGCTGTCACCAATGTCACGATTAGCATCGGCCTGAGTGTAGCCCGCGAAAAAATGCCCATCGACGACCGGTGATTCGGCGGTGAACCAGCGCCCGCGAACGCGAATGGCGAACTCGACGCCATTGCGCGAAAAAGCCGTGACGAGGCTGGTATCCGGGACTTTCTCGGCTTCGAGCCAGGCCGATTTGCAGGCTGCCATTGTCAGGTTGAGGAAGAAATAATCGCGCCCGATCATGAAGTCGAGCACGTCGCAGATTTCCGAGGAAGTGAGGTTGGTTTCGAACAGGGCGGGAATGAATTTCTGGATGAGCAGCGTCAGCGCGGCGTGGTTACGGCTGTGACACTCATCGCCCATTTCCAGCGCTTCGGCGACCAGCGGAAAAATCGCCAGCCCTTCGAGGCGCAGCACCGCTTCACGCAGGCGCGGGGCGAAGGTGGTCTCCATCCAGCGCAGCCGCTCAATGACATCGGGACTGTTCGCGCCATAGCGCAGGGTATGACCGGGGCCTTCGTTGATATTGCTGTAAGCGAGCGCGCCGTTGCTGCGATTTTCGATGACCCAGACGGGCATCGACGGTGAGATGACGCCTGCCATCGGCGCGACGGCGGCATGATTGTGGCACGAATCGACATGGACTTCACCGCTGTCGAGCAGGCGATAGGCCGACGCGAGATCGGTCGCGCGGCCTTCGTAGAGCAGTGCCCCCGCCAGCGCGCCGCGCATCGGGCCGCACATCCGCTGCGGCGCAATTGGCGCACCCGCGTGCAGGAGCATATTTTCGGTCAGTCCGGGGATGACATCGAGCGCACGCTGAATATCGCGCACGACTGGGTCGGCAGTCTGGAAAATTTCGAGGGCCTGCGCGTTCGCGGATTCGTGATTGATCATTTCCCCCCATCCCATTCGATTGAAATGTACGATTCGATCTGTAAAACGAGTTTATAGCTTCAGAATACTCTGCACTTTGTCGCTACAAAACAAATCAGACGCTTACTTTTAGTGCATAAGTGTTATGGGAGAAATAGACTAGGTCGTCCAAAATGACCGCCCATATCCGCCAACGTAATATTTGAATAAGGCACTGCCGATGGCGTTTGAACTCTTCGTCAACGGGACGCTGATGCGAGGCTTGAAGCTCCATCCGAACATGGGCGCTTCTGAATTTCTGGGAGAGTTCCGCACCGCGCCCTATTACCGCGTCCACAGCATCAACGACGTGCATCCTGGTATGTATCGCCTCGAAGAAGATGAAACGGGCGGTGCGAGTATTGGTGGGGAGCTTTATCTCGTTCCCGAAGAAGTCTGGCAGGGAATCGAAGCGGGCGAACCGCCGAACCTGTATCGCGGGCTGGTCGAACTGGAAGACGGGCGGCAGGTGTTCGGCATCCTCTACCCGCGTGAACTGGCAGAAGGCAAGCACCTCGATATTACTGAATTCGGCGGCTGGCGCGAATACTGGGGGTCGAAAGGCTGAACGATGACTGCGATTCCGGCGGAACCGTACCCGTTTGAATGTGACCTCGACCAGACAGCGCTGGTGATCATCGACATGCAGCGCGATTTTGTCGAGCCGGGCGGCTTCGGCGAACTGCTCGGCAATGATGTGTCGCAGCTTCGCGGCGCGATTGAGCCGATTAAGCGGGTACTGGCGCTCTTTCGAGAACAGGGCTGGGCGATTTATCACACCCGTGAAGGTCACCAACCGGATTTGAGCGATCTGCACGAGAGCAAAAAGCAGCGTGGCAATCTATCGTGCGGAATTGGTGATGCTGGCCCGATGGGACGCATCCTTGTGCGCGGCGAACGCGGTCACGACATTATCGAGGAACTGTATCCGCTTCCCGGCGAACCCGTGATCGATAAACCGGGCAAGGGCAGCTTTTACGCGACCGATTTCGAGGCGCAGCTTCAGGCGCGTGGCATTCGCTCGCTGATCGTCACAGGCGTGACGACCGAAGTCTGCGTGCATACGACCGTGCGCGAGGCGAATGATCGCGGTTACAACTGCCTCGTCCTCTCGGACTGTGTGGGATCGTATTTCCCGGAATTTCAAGTGATGGGGCTGAAGATGATCGCCGCGCAGGGTGGCATTTTCGGCTGGGTGACGGATTCGCAGACGTTTATGAGAGCGGTTGCACAACCCTCAACTGAACAGGAGGAAACGCTATGAAACCGACGGCAACCATGCCGGGGAGTCTGCGCGTTGACGCCGACCCCTATGATTACGCCTTCGACGTGGCGACAACGGCGCTGATTATCATCGACATGCAGACCGATTTCTGTGGCAAGGGCGGCTATGTTGACCGGATGGGCTACGACATTTCGCTGACGGCCTGCGCGATTGACCCCATCAAGCGGGTGCTGGCGACGGCGCGCGAAGTCGGCATGACGGTCATTCATACGCGCGAAGGCCACCGACCGGATCTGTCGGACTGCCCGCCCAACAAACTCTGGCGCAGTCAGCAGATCGGCGCGGGGATTGGCGATCCCGGCCCGATGGGGCGAATTCTGGTGCGCGGCGAAGCAGGCTGGGACATCATCCCCGACCTGTACCCGATTGATGGTGAAGTCATCATCGACAAGCCGGGCAAAGGCAGCTTTTACGCGACCGACCTCGATCTGATTCTGCATCGCAAGGGCATCACCCACCTGATTCTGACCGGGATCACGACCGACGTTTGCGTCCACACCACCATGCGCGACGCCAATGATCGCGGTTATGAATGTCTGCTGCTGGAGGACTGCACCGGAGCGACCGATTTCAATAACTATCTGGCGGCGCTGAAGATGGTCAAGATGCAGGGCGGGGTGTTCGGCACGGTCGCGCCGTCGCCGCATCTGCTGGAGGCGCTGGCGATCACGACACGATGAACTCGATGACTCTCTCGTAGGGGCGACCTGCCAGGTCGCCCCTACATAGGACAACCAATCGGGCAGACACACGGGTCTGCCCCTACAAAACAATATTTTTAGTCCTTGACTCAGCACTCAGCACTCAGCACTATCTTTTGGGGGAGGCACGATGTCCGATTATCTGGTGTTAGACGGCATCACCAAGCGCTTTGGCAGCCTGACCGCCAATGACCATATCTCGCTCACGGTACAAAAGCAGCACGTTCACGCGCTGCTGGGCGAAAACGGGGCAGGTAAAAGCACGCTGATGAAAATCCTCTACGGCGTCTACAAGCCTGATTCGGGGACGATTACGCTGGACGGCAAAGAACTGAATATCCACTCGCCACAGGCCTCACGGGCGGCGGGGATTGGCATGGTGTTCCAGAGCTTCATGCTGATTCCGGCGTTCACCGTGACCGAAAACATCGCGCTCAGCCTGCGCGATGTCGGCATCGTGGTCGATGAGAAGAAAATCGAGCAGGAAATCACGCGGATTTCGGACAAGTATCGCTTCGACATCGATCCCAAGGCGAAGGTCTGGCAGCTTCCGCTCGGCGCGCAGCAGAAGGTCGAGATCATCAAGCTGGTGATGGGCGGCGCGAAACTGCTGATCTTCGACGAGCCGACCAGCGTGCTTGCCCCGCACGAAGTTCAGGGACTGTTCGATATTTTCAACAACCTGCGCAACGACGGCTACACGATCATCTTCATCTCGCACAAGCTGAATGAAGTGCTGGCGGCGACCGACGCGGTCACCGTGCTGCGGCAGGGGAAAGTCGTCGGCAGCGTGAACCGCGCCGATGCGACCGAAGAAGTGCTGGTGTCGCTGATCATCGGCGAAAAGACGGCAGATGCGCGCAGCTACGAACGCAAACCGATTACGGCGCAAACGACTCCGGTGCTCAAAATTCGGGATTTGAAGGCCAAAGACGACCGGGATCGGCTGGCGCTGAACGATATTTCGCTGGAGATCAAGCCGGGGGAAATTCTCGGCGTGGCGGGTGTCTCTGGCAATGGTCAGCGCGAACTGGGCGAAGTGATTCAGGGGGTGCGACCCGCGCTCTCCGGTTCGATTATTCTCGACGGGATCGAAATTCTCCACGCCAGCATCGAGAAAATCCGGCAGACGGGCGTCACCTGCGTGCCCGAAGATCCGCTCAAGCACGGGGCGGTGCCGCCGATGTCGGTCGAAGGTAATCTGGCGCTGAGCGATGTCAGCAATTCGGCGGAGCGCGACTGGAAAGCCATGAACTGGTCAGCGGCGCGGGAGCGGGCAAGCTGGTTCACGGAAAAGTTCGGCCTCAAAATGCCGCGCCTGAACGTCGCCATCGAGGCGCTGTCGGGCGGCAATATCCAGCGCATCGTCTTCGCCCGCGAACTCTCGTCCCCGGCGAAACTGCTGCTGGCCTACTATCCGACGCGCGGCCTTGACATTCACGCGGCGGAAATCGTTCGCCTCGCGCTGCTCGATTATCGCGATCAGGGGGCGGCGGTGCTGCTGATTTCGGAAGATTTGGACGAACTGTTCGCGATCAGTGATCGCATCATGGTGATGTTTCACGGGCATAACGTGGGCGAACTCGCGCCTGACCCGAACGAACGGCAAAAGATTGGCTATCTCATGACCGACGGCAAATACACAGAAAACCCGGAAAGCTCAGAAAGCGAGGTGGCGCATGTCGTCTGAAACGCGTTCGCTTCCCATGATTGCGACGTGGCAGACGCAGACGGCGAAAATTCCGCCGCCCGTCCGCCGTTTGCTGGCCTTCGTCGGCGCGTTTGCGCTGGCGGTGGTTTTGTTTTCGGTGGTGCTGCTGCTGCTCGGTAAAGACCCATTGGCGGCGTGGCAGCAGATATATCAAGGCTCGCTGTCCGACGATTACGGGCGCAGCGAAGTCGTCGTCAAGATGATCCCGTTCATCCTCTGTGCGCTGGCAGTCGCTATCCCGGCGCAAGTCGGGTTGATTAATGTCGGCGGCGAGGGGCAGATCGTCATGGGGGCGATCTTCACGACTCTGGTGGCGCTGCCGCTCGGCGCGGTGCTGCCCGCTCCGGTGCTGCTGCCTTTGCTGGTGATTGCCGGGATGGTCGGCGGCGGCCTGTGGGCGGCGATTGTCGGCATTTTGCGGGCGGCGATTGGACTGAACGAGACAATCTGTTCGCTCCTGTTGAGCTACATCGCCAATCTGGTTCTGGAATTCTCAATTCACGGGCCATTGAAAGACCCGCACGGCGCGAACTGGGCGCAGTCGGCCTTGTTCAGCGAAAGCGCGACACTGCCAACCTGGGGCGATACACGCATCACCGCCGGGATCATCTTCGCGCTGGTGGCGGTGGCGATTTACTGGTGGGTGCTCAACCGGACGCGCTGGGGCTACAAGATGCGCGTGATCGGCGGGAACGCGGAGGCGGCACGGCGCAGCGGGATTCGCATCAACCGCTACATCATCATGACGATGATTATCGGCGGCGCGATGGCAGGGCTGTCCGGCATGATCGAAGTCACGGCGATTCAGGGACGCTTGCGCGGCGGGATCACCAACGGCTACGGCTACATTGGCTTTCTGGTGGCGTGGATTGCGCTGCAAAAGCCGTTCGGGATCGTGATTGTGGCGGCGCTGCTCGGCGTGATCGCGGTCGGCGGCGACATGCTGCAAATCGGCGTTAACCTGCCGTCCTCGACGGTCAATATTCTGATGGCGCTGATTTTGTTCTTCATCTTGCGCAACCAGGGCGCGCAGAAGGCGGCGGCATAAATGGATCCGTTGATGTTTATCCAGTTCGTGCTGACGGGAGCCATTCGCTCGGCGACGCCGGTGCTGTATACGGCGCTTGGTGAAACGGTCAGCGAGAAGGCGGGGATCGTCAATCTCGGCGCGGAAGGTTCGATGCTGATGGGGGCGTGCATCGGCTTCATCGTCACCTCGCAGACCGGGAGCGGCATCCTCGGCGCGGCGGCGGGGGCATTGGCTGGCGGCCTATTGAGCCTGCTGCACGCCTATCTCGTGATCAACTGCCGCGCCAACCAACTCGCCAGCGGGCTGACGGTCATGTTCTTTGGGCTTGGCCTGACCGGACTGATCGGGCGGCCTTACGTCAGCGCGCAGATTCAGGGCTTCGACGTGCTGCCGATCCCGGTGCTCTCGGACATTCCCTTCATCGGCAAAATCTTCTTCCAGCACGACATCCTGACCTATCTCGGCTACCTGCTGATCCCCGCGATCTGGTTTTTCCTCTACAAGACGCGCTGGGGGCTGTCACTGCGGGCGGTTGGCGAAAATCGCGCGGCAGCCTTTTCGACGGGACGCAACCCGGCGCTAATCGCTTACGGCGCGGTCTTCTTCGGCGGGCTGATGGCAGGGTTGGGTGGCGCGCAGCTCTCGGTAGCCTACACACACTTCTGGGTCGAAGGCATGACCCAGGGCGCAGGGTTGATCGCGGTCGCGTTCGTGATTTTCGGCATGTGGAATCCCGTCCGAACAGCAGTTGGAGCGCTGCTGTACGGCGGCGCGGTCTCGCTGCAACTGCAACTCCAGACGCTCGGTATCGGCATTTCGCCGTTCTTCCTGCAAATGCTGCCCTATGTGATTACGCTCGTCATCCTGATGGTGTGGGCGCGTGCCAGCACTCGCGCGATGCCCGGCGAACTTGGGCGCATCTTTACCCGCCAAACCTGACAAACATCAAGGAGGTCAAGCCCGTTCCATTCACTGGTTAAGTGCATTCAATGTTTCGCTGGAAAATCGCATCGAAA
The DNA here is from genome assembly GCA_034432495.1 of Anaerolineae bacterium. Classification (GTDB taxonomy): domain Bacteria; phylum Chloroflexota; class Anaerolineae; order Aggregatilineales; family Phototrophicaceae; genus Flexifilum. Next base: position 19,321 of record DAOUCB010000028.1, read on the forward strand.
GAAAGAAAGGGCTTTACCGATGAAATCACCACGTTTCTGGCTTACCCGGTTGCTGATCGTCGTCATGCTGATGGCGCTGTTTACCCAGGTGACGCTGGCGCAGGACGCCACCGCCGAACCCGATCCGAATGATCCCTGCGGGCCGGGCGGGACGGCGGCTGCCGCTGCCATGCTCACGCCGCGCTCCGCCAAAGGCGACCTGAGCGCCTATACGGGGACGGTGGGTTACATCTTCGTCGGCCCGGTCGATGACTACGGCTACAACTACGCTGCCAATCAGGGACGGCTGTGCCTTGAGGCGCTGCTGCCCAACGTCAAGACGATTTACGCGGAAAATGTGCCGGAAAACGCCGAAGCCGAACGCGCCATGCAGCAGATGATCCGCGCCGGGGCGACGATTGTTTTCCCGACCAGCTACGGTCACTATGACCCGGCGGTCAATGTTTCGCAGAAATTCCCGGATGTCACCTTCCTGCACATGGGCGGCCTGACCCCAACCGAACACGTCGGCTCATTCTTCGGCGAAATCTGGCAGATGGAATATGCGTCGGGCGTCGCGGCGGGCATGATGACCAAGAGCAACAAGCTCGGTTTCGTCGCCGCCTTCCCGATTCCGCAGGTGCTGCTGAACATGAACGCCTTCGAACTAGGCGCACTTTCGGTCAACCCGGATGCGACCACCACCGTCGTTTTCTCTGGTAACTGGTGCGACCCGGCAACCCTGGCGGAAGCCGCCAACAGCCTGATCGATCAGGGAATCGACGTGCTGACGCAGCATCAGGACTGCCCCAAGCCGATTCTCGAAGTCGCGGATCGGCGCGGCATCTGGTCGATTGGCTACCATGCCGATGCCAGCAGCGTCGCGGGCGAACACTGGATCACCGGCGGGCGTTGGGTCTGGGGGCCGCTCATGACCAAGCTGGTCATCGAAGCGATGGACGGCACCTATAAGCCCGAACTGCTGCGCGTCGGCGTGGCGGACGGCGCGGTCGCGCTCTCGGCCTTTGGCCCGGATGTGCCGGACGATGTCAAAGCCGCCACTGACAAAGCGGTCGCGGACATCACGAGCGGCGCGCTCTATCCGTTCGAAGGGCCGATTTATAAGCAGGACGGCTCGATTGCGATTGCCGAAGGCGACAAGCCGGATACGCCTACGCTGGAAACGACCGATTATCTGGTCAAGGGCGTGATCGGGACGATTCCGCAGTAAAGGGCTGTAATTTCGCTTCACCGCCTCAAGTCTGAGCAGGGACGCTCATGGCAAATTGTATTTGCTGTGAGCGTCTTTTTCTTCCCTCATTGCTACAGTTTTTACGCTCTGAGTCTGGTTCTGTCCTAACCCTGTGGCATCGCCAGCCAGCGTAAAATGAACTCGCCAAACAGGCTGTTCGCCCAGGCGAACCACGAGCGTGTGAAGTTTTCGGGCTGATCGGGCTGAAAACTTTCGTGCATGAAGTTCGTGCCAGCGGTTGTGGAGATCAGCATCCGAATCAACTCATGCTGCTCGTCGGCGTCGGTGGAGGTCAGCCCCTGCATGACCAGCGCAATCGGCCAGATATAACTGGCTGGGATATGTGGACTGCCGACCCCACGTGCATATTGACCACTGGAATAATAGGGATTTTCGCTGCTTAAAATGAAGGCGCGTGTCGCCTGATAGAGCGGATCATTCGCAGCGCAGTAGCCGAGATACGGCAGCGAAAGCAGGCTCGGCACGTTGGCATCATCCATGAGATTCGTGTTGCCATAGCCATCCGTTTCGTAGGCGTAGATTCGCCCGAAGCGGGGATGCTGGACAATCGCATAGGTTTCGATGCCGAACTGAATGTCAGCGCGCACCTGCTCGGCGGCCTCAGCCAGCGGCTGATCGTGATAAATGTCGCGGGCGAAGCGGGCAAGATGCTCAAGAATGACGACGGCGAACATATTGGCAGGAACCAAATAGCCGAATTTACAGGCATCATCGCTGGGGCGGAAGCCTGACCAGACCATGCCCGTGAAATTGGTGCGTGTGCCATGCCCGCCGAGATGCAGCGTGTCTGAGGGTGGACAGTTGACGCGCTGGAAGCTGTAGGTTGAGCGTTCGTCATGGTGCTGCTCGGTTTGCATGGTGGCGACGACTGCGTGAAGCATCTGGTGGATCGTTTCGTCGAAGATACTTTGATCGTGCGTGACTTCCACGTAATCATTGAGCAGTTGAACCGGATAGCAGAGCGAGTCCAGTTCGTATTTGCGCTCCCAAATCCAGTCGTTCATTTGCGTTTTATCGTTCTGATGTCCGTGTCCGTTGGCTTCCTGATTGAAGGCGTTGGCATAAGGATCAATCAGTAAATACTGCGCCTGACGGCGAATCAGCCCGGCAGCCATGCGTTGGATCGTCTGATCTTCGGCGGCGAGGCGCAGATAGGGGCGAATCTGCGCGGTGGAGTCGCGCAGCCACATGGCGGGAATATCCCCCGTGATCACGAAGGTTGTGCCGTCATCGAGCAAATTCACGGTGGTTTCGAGCGTGTTCAGATAACACTGCCGGAACAGCGGCAGAAGCCCCGGCTCGCGCAGCGCGATCTGTTTTTCGGCTGCTTCGATCAGACGCAGGACGGCACTTTCAGGGGTGAGTACAATGGCATTGGTCACGGGGTTCACTTCCGCACGACTCATTGAAAATAATGTCAGGCATGGTAATCTGCTCTGGATAATCTGTCAATTCAAAGCGGTTAATCAGGGAGAGGGAGAAAAACCGATTGAGTGACACGCTGCGCCAACAGGCGGAAAAATGGCTGCGTCAGAGCCTCGGCGATCAGGCGCAGTTTCGGGATGGGCAGTGGGAAGCGATTGAAGCGCTGGTGACAAAACGCCAGCGCGTGCTGGTGGTACAGCGGACGGGCTGGGGCAAGAGCCTGGTCTATTTTCTGGCGACCCGGCTGCTGCGCGCGCAGGGCGCAGGAGTAACCATTCTGATAAGTCCGCTGCTCTCGCTGATGCGCAACCAGATCGACTCGGCGGCGCAGTATGGCCTCAAGGCGGCAACACTCAACAGCGATAACAGCGACGATCACGCGGCGATTGAACAGGATTTGCTCAACGGCAGGATCGATCTGCTGCTGATTTCACCGGAACGCCTCGCCAATGATCGCTTTCAGGCGCAGGTATGGACGAAGCTGCGCCAGCGCGTCGGTCTGCTGGTCGTGGACGAAGCGCACTGCATCTCGGACTGGGGACACGATTTCCGCCCGAACTACCGCCGGATTATGGGGCTGCTGGAAGAAATTCCGGCGCAGACCCCGGTAATCGGCACGACGGCGACGGCGAATGATCGCGTCGTCGCGGATGTGGCGGAAATTCTCGGCGCGGGCATCAACATCCAGCGCGGATCGCTGACGCGCGAAAGTCTGTCGCTGTATGTCTATCCCGATCCGCTCGACACGGCGACGCGCCTGACGCTGCTCTCACATCTGCTGCGGACAATTCCCGGCAGCGGCATCATCTACTGCACGACGACGCGCGACTGTCGGCTGGTGGCAGACTGGCTGCAAAGCGAAGGGTTGAACGCGAAGCCTTATTATGCCGATGTCGAGGCCGCGCAAAATGAAGACCGCGCCGCCTTAGAGCAGCAGTTGATGAACAATCAGGTCAAGGCGCTGGTGTCGAGCGTCGCGCTGGGGATGGGTTTCGACAAAAGCGACCTGCATTTCGTGATCCACTTTCAACTCCCCGGCAATATCATCAGCTATTACCAGCAAATCGGGCGAGCGGGGCGCGGTATCGACAAAGCCTACATCATTCTGATGCACGGCCCCGGTGACGAGGATATTCAGCGTTACTTCATCGACACCGCTTTCCCGACGCCGCAGCAGGTGAGCGAGGTGATTGATGCGCTGCACGCAAAGCCAAAGAGCCGCTTTGATTTGCAGCGCGATGTCAACGCGCGTCTTTCGGTGCTGGAAAAAATCGTGACCCATCTGGAAGTCGAAGAAATTATCGAGAAGCGCGAGTCGGCTTATGTGCTGATCAAGCCGGATGCGCA